>DAIPYG010000015.1:14867-19584 GCA_036782875.1 Bacteroidota bacterium
CCGCCAATATAGCAGAACTTATCTGATGCCATGACCGATATATCTTTACAAAATCCATAACCTAAATTTGTAAATGAATCCAGTTTGTTATATGTATTCGGATCGATTTTAAATACTGCAGCTCCTGCAGCATTTCCAGGACATCCTACAAGTAATTTACCGTCTGTTGTTACTGCTAATGCAGACGGTGACTTTCTTACAATTATTGTAGCAACTACCTGATCAATTGAGGCATCTATCACCGTAACTGTAGAATCTGTAGTTCCGCTGAACACGCTTGTATTGCAGACAAAGACTTTATTGCCGATTGATATTATCTCCTGAGGATATATACCCGTCCCAATAGTGGTTATAAGTGCAAATGAATTTTTATCCAGTACCGATACATTATTTGCCGGTCCGTTTGTTATGTAGATCTTATCATTAGAAATGGTTAATGAATAAGGATTTGTACCTACGTCTGAAGAAGAAATAACTGTACCATTGGTATCAGTTTTATAAATTTTGCCGGCAGAGCCGAAATTTCCCTGTTCTGTGATATACAGATTGTTTTGACTTAGTATCATACCATCAGGTGAAAGACCAAGGTTTCCCGGATTAAAAATACTGACATAGAAACTGTCCGTTGTCCTGTTATAGAATGAAAGCTTGCTGGTTCCCGGGTTAAATCCTCCCTCGCACAGCACATAAGCTCCTTTAGAAGAATTCACAGCTAAAGGCGGAGTAATTACTTCGTCCCTGTTGCATCCTGACATAACTGTAATCATAAATAAAAGTACTGCAGTTACGAATTTTCTTTTCAATTATTTTCCTTTCGGTTAATTTTTTTATTCTGTTATTAAATCAAATTCAGTTTGTCCTGTTTCAATCATGTTGTTAATGTATGGCAGACACAATTTGCAATTGGTTGCCACAGGCTTTATCTTTCTGAGTCCCTCTATGCTCTTGATATTTTCTTCTTTCATTATTTTCTTCATTTGCACGAAAGTCATATCTGAACAAATGCACTTTGTTATATTATATTTAATTTCCATTTAATCAGGTATAATGTTTTAGTATTTAACGAAAATGGATCAACTCTTTAACTTAGTTTAATAAATATGATTAAAAGTCTATACCGTTTCTGATCGGAATGCCTTTGTCAAAGTAATGCTTTACCTTTCTCATTTCAGTAACAAGATCCGCTTTTTCCTCAAGCTCATCCCAGATTTTATGACCTGTCATTACCAGTTCAAATCTTTTATTCTCTTTCCATAAATCAATGAGATCTTCTATATCTTTTTTTTCAAGAAGGTGATATACAACTGCTGCAACCGCTTCGTCCAGTATCAGGAGATCCTGTTTGCCGTTTATAATCAGATCTCTCGCTATTTCAAGTCCTCTCTTTGCTTCTTTAAAATCTTCATCAGAATTTTTGAACCGGAATGTCCCGTCAGTATTCATTCTTTCACAACCGGTCGAAAAAAATTCAACATCATTGCCGGATTCTTTAAGCTTGCGAAGTGTATTCAGTTCTGCATAATGTTCATTAACTCCTTCATATCCTTTGTCAAACTGTACAAGCCTGACCTTTAGACCTGCACCAAGAGCCCTCATTATCAGCCCCATGACACAGGATGTCTTTCCTTTTCCATAGCCGTAATAAACATGCAGACAATGTTTGTCTTCAT
The DNA here is from genome assembly GCA_036782875.1 of Bacteroidota bacterium. Classification (GTDB taxonomy): domain Bacteria; phylum Bacteroidota; class Ignavibacteria; order Tepidaquicellales; family Tepidaquicellaceae; genus JAGPCH01. The sequence continues at coordinate 16,538 of DAIPYG010000015.1, forward strand.
CAGAAAGATCCTTATAACTTTCTATTGTCTGGAGAATTTTTTCCTTATACTTACTTCCTCCAGCATTTTTTGCATCTTCTATTTTTGTCATAATCGAAAAATATTTAATTCATTTTTTTTTTATTTAATAAATACTAAATAAAACAATTGACTCTTCAGCTCCGGCGATTGTTCTTAATATTCAAAACTAAGACTCAACTTATAATTTCTAAGCGGCATCGGATACCCAGCTATCATCTGATAATCGGCATTGAAAATATTGTTGACTTCGAATCTTACCTGTGTATGAATTTTTCCTGTTTCAATATTCTGATATATATTTCCTTCAAATAGGTCGACTGCTTTTAAGTAGCCTGTATTTTCAAAATTTGTAAATCTCTTCCCTGTGAATGTATAAAAAACATTGATTCCTGTCTGTTTGTATTTCAGACCTAAGTTAAACTTTGCCAGTTCCTGCGGAAGATAAAATATTTGCTTGCCGTATGTGGGATCATCTTCATATTCACTGCTTTTTTTCAGTGAACTTGTGTAGGAATAATTTACGTTAAGATCAGCGCTAAAAGATTCTGAGATCTGTTTCTTAAGATTTGCTTCAATCAAAATCACATTGGAAGAAGAGAGACCAATATTAGCAGGCATCCACATTCCTGCTGAGTTAGGCGACCAGACTATTTTATCTTTTGCATCAATATAAGTATAAGTCAGTTCTATAGAATTATCTGAAAATAAATCAAAACCATATATAAGACCTGCCTCCGCATTAAGTGATCTTTCCGGCTTCAGATGTTTATTTCCCAGATCTTTCCAGTACAGCTCATTGAAAGTAGGTGCTGCATAGCTGTTCCCTGCGCTTGCCTTAATGTTGAAACCGGTATTTCCTAAAGGTTTTATATTTATCCCAAGCTTGCCTGAAAGAACATTATCGTTAATATCGGAAATAAAATCATATCTTAGTGAGGGATAAATTGCTACTAATCCGTTAATATTAATTTCAGAAACTATAAACATTCCGGGCTGATATCTTTTTATATTATCCTGCACTTCATTGCTTTTTAAAGCAGAATAATTCAGCTGCAGTCCACTTACAATCTCAAAGTTGTTTCCGTAATAATTTATCTGTGAGGAATTTGATAAATATATATTTTTATAATAACTGTCAGTTATAACTTTATCAGAATAGTTCTGGAGATTTATCTGATAATTAACTTGTGTATTAAACGATATATTTTCTGAGAGAGTACTGACTAAAGATAAAATATTATTAAAGTTTTTATCATACTGAACTGCGTTGGACGGAGCAGAGCCGGTCTCTATCCCCGGAATACTTCGCTGCTGATCCGAATAGTTAGAAAAGTAATTCAGATAAGCAGACTTGTTGATCCGGTATTTGAATTCTGCCGCGTAAATACTTTGCTCATAATTTGAATTTGTTCTTTCCTTAAGAATAGTACCGGAACCGTTATTATAATAATATTCAAAATTATTCAATGAAGTTTCTTTTGAGAAATTCAGATCAAAGCTAAGTTTTTTAAATTTTTTCCTGATATCAATAAACAATTTTCTTTGTTCATAGGAACCTGCCTGCCCGTTTATTTTAATACTCAGGTCAGAGGACATATTATTTTTTGTAATTATATTTACAACTCCTCCCATAGCTTCTGAGCCGTATATCGAACTCGAACCGCTGTTCAGGATCTCTATACTTTCAATTTTATCTTTGGTTATGGTGTTCAGATCTATTAAATTATTCTGTGAAGAATTCATTTTAAATCCGTTAAGCAGTACAAGAGTATGTTCAGCTCCCAGACCATTGAGTGAAATAGTGTTAAGTGAATTATTCCCACCGTAGGATTTCACATAGACACCTGCTCCAAGCTGCAGAACATCGGAAAGACTTTCACCGTTCTTATTTAAAATCTTTTGATTGTCTATATACTGAATCTTTTCGGGTGAATCATAGATGTTCGTTTTGATCTTGGTTCCGTAGATACTTATCTCATCAGTTTTGTATTTAACCGTATCTTTTGATTGAGATAATGCATCATATAATTGTAAATTGATCAGTAATATAAGCACCAAAATTATGTATTTTTTAAATCTCAACTTATATCAATTATATTTTTGTCTAATAATTTTCTTATCTTAAAATCTGTTTATTATCTGTTAAAAATTTCAATTTGTATTTCGAACTTTGTAATTTGTAATTAAACAAAAAAAACTCCCTGCTTCTTTTTTACTCTCCATAAGAAATACATATGATGAGTTCAAAAAGAAACAGGGAGTTCCTCTGAATTTTATTCATATATCTTTTCCCACGAAGATTTTTGAAAAATATTCCGGCAGGTCTCCTGACTTAAAAGCTGTTTCCCGATCGCCTTCCCACTCTATTTACAGAGCAGTGGACTATTGATCAGGTCTTCTTTTTTACAGTTGCGGGGACAGTTACGGTATTTCACCGTATTCCCTTTTAATCCTAATAACTTAGGAACCTAAATATCTTAATTTTAAACTATGGATTATTGAGTTGAATAAATTTTATGATTATGAAGTTAAATCAAATGTTTATTCATACTTATTTTGGATAGATTAAAACTTTTATGGTTTAAAGAACTATACAAAATTACAGATTATTAATAAGAATTACAAATATTTTTCTTACTAAGTTGATCCCGGATTTTAGCTGAAGTTGTTTACGAATAAATTTACCACAATAATCTGAATAGATATTATAGTAATCATTTCATCATTCAATCTTAGTTTTTAAAACTATTTTACAAACTGCTTCAAAGTATTTATCTGCGTCTCACTTTTCTCAAAAACTATTTCATCCTTAACGGGATTATAAAATTTTTGCAACAGAAAATTTTTCATTGCTCCGTTTTCATTATAACTTAATAAATACAATGATGAAGATATCCGGTCAATAGTCACCTTATCTGATTTTGAGATCAAAGGATAAATCTGTTCTTCGAGATAATACTGAAGATCAACGTCTTCATTTTCTCCCATTATATCTTCTACCAGCGCGCTGCTGAATGATTCTTCAG
>DAIPYG010000015.1:19684-53693 GCA_036782875.1 Bacteroidota bacterium
CATTTCTTTACCTATATCTCCGAACAATTCCAGAATCCTGTCCAGTTGCTTATCCTCGTGAGTAGCCATGAATGAAGTTCTTAGCATTGCCATTCCGGGAGGAACACCCGGGGAGATAAATGCATTAACAAATACCCCGGCATCAAATAATTTTCTCCAGAACATAAACACAAGATCATCCTCTCCAAGAACTACAGGAACTATCGCTGTCCTGCTGTCAATGACCCTGAATCCGAGATTCTTAAATCCTTCTCTCATCTTTTGCGCATTGCGGATAAGGTTGGTTATTCTCTCCGGTTCGGCTATAAGAATATCCAGCGCGGCATCAGCTGCTGCAACAGAAGCTGGAGTCGGTGATGCGGAAAATATAAGTGCCGGCGAATTATGTTTTAAATAATTGATGACTCTTTCTTCCCCTCCTACAAATCCGCCAAGCGAGGCAAATGTTTTGGAGAATGTACCCATTACCATATCAACTTCCTTGTCAAGTCCGAATTCTGATGCCGTACCTCTTCCGCCTTTACCGATCACACCGGTAGAATGCGCATCATCTATAAGTATTCTTGCATTATATTTTTTACACAGCTCAACGAGCTTTGGAAGTTCTACAATTTCACCGGTAGTTGAAAAGACACCATCCGATGCAACGAGTTTGGCAGCGTCGATAGGAATTTTACTCAGCACCCTTTCAAGATCTTCCATATCATTATGCTTATATCTCTTAAACTCCGCAAATCCGCCTTTTGCCATAAGATTAGCAGCAACTATGCAAGCGTGATTATCCTTATCGGAAATTATATAATCACCTTTAGAAACAAGTGTGGGAATAATTCCCTGTGCAGTTTGATAACCTGTAGAAAAAAGCAGAACCGATTCCTTATTAAGAAAGTCAGCCAGCTTCTCTTCGAGTCTGATATGAAGATCAAGCGTTCCGGTAAGATATCTGGAACCCGAACAGCCGGTTCCGTAATCCTCTATTGCCTTTATTGCTGCTTCTCTTACTTTAGGATGCGCAGTGAGCCCAAGATAATTATTAGACCCCGCCATAATGATCTGTCTTCCTTCAATCTTGACTACTGGTCCTTCATTGGCTTCAATTGCCCTGAAATAAGGATATACACCTGCAGCTTTTACATCATCTGCTCTTGTAAAATTGTAACATTTTTCAAATAGGTCCATATATTCTGATTTACTTTATTTCTTAAATGATAGTTAAAGTTTTGAACATAGAAAATACGAATTATAATTTTTAACTTCTATTGAATTTCAAAGAAAATGAACAATAACATCCCATACAGAATGAACTGCAATCACTCTGCTCATAAGATTTTATATGTTCACAAAATAATAAATTATTGAAAGCATTAGTTACAGGAGCAACGGGTTTTGTAGGTAGTCATTTAGTTGATAAACTGATTGAAAAAAATTATGAAGTTTATTGTCTTAAAAGGAAAACATCATCTACAAAGTGGCTTGATGGAAAAAACATTAAATACGTTGAAGGAGATTTATTTTCGAATGAAGAGCTTGAGAAGTGTATAAAAGACATGGATTATGTATTTCATGTTGCAGGAGTTGTAAAAGCCAAAACTAAGGAAGGATTTTATCACGGTAATTCTGATTCAACGAAGAATTTACTTGAGATCACATACAAAGTAAATCCCGGATTGAAAAAATTTATCTATGTTTCATCTCTTGCAGCCTGTGGTCCTGCTAAGACAGATAAACCCGTCGATGAATCTACTGTTCCTGATCCTATTACGACTTATGGATTATCAAAATTAAAAGCAGAAGAAGAAGTATATAAATTCAGAGATAAGTTTCCAATCAGCATTATCAGTCCTCCGGCAGTATTCGGTCCGAGAGATACGGAGATCCTTATTTACTTTAAAACATTTTCAAAAGGTCTTAACAGCGTTATAGGTTTTGATGCAAAATATCTCAGTCTCGTCTATGTTGAAGATCTTGTTGATGGAATTATTCTTGCGGCTGAAAACAATAAAGCAGACGGTCAAAAATATTTTGTATGTTTTGATAAAGCATATAACTGGGATGAGATTGGCTCACTGACATCTAAACTTCTCGGGAAAAAAGCTTTGAAGATCCGTCTCCCTCATTCAGTACTTTATTCCGTAGGTTATCTTGCCGAATTATTTTCTACTTTCTCAAGCAAACCCGCTACACTGAATATTGAAAAATGTAAAGACATTACACAGCTCAGATGGGTTTGTTCAAATGAAAAAGCAAAGCGTGAGCTAGGATTTAAAGCGAAATATTCACTTGAAAAAAGTTTTAAGAAAACAATTGACTGGTACAAGGAAATGAAATGGATCTGAACCTGATTTTGGATTTTTAGATTTTAGATTTTAGATTTTAGATTTTAAAATAATTATTATAGATTACAGATTGAAATTATACTTAGAGAATATTATCAATAGAGCTTTAACTGATCTTGGTTATCCGGATAAGGATTTTCATTTTGATAAACCAAAAGATGAGAAGTTCGGAGATCTTTCTACAAACATCGCAATGCTTCTTGCCAAAGATCTGAAATTACCACCACGTAAGATTGCCGGAGATATTATCAGTAAACTGGAATATGATAAAAGTCTGATCTCAAAGGTTGATATCGCAGGAGCGGGATTTATAAATTTCTTTATTTCGGATGATTATTATAAAAAAACAATAACCGGAATTCTTAAAGAGAAGGATAATTTCGGAAGATCTGATTTAAACAAAAACAAGACAGCAAATCTTGAATGGGTAAGCGCGAATCCTACAGGACCGCTTCATCTGGGGCACGGAAGAGGTTTATGCCTCGGAAAATCTGTTGCTAATCTTCTTGAATGGACAGGTTACAAAGTTACTAGAGAGTATTATTACAACGATGCAGGAAATCAGATGAATAATCTTGCAATGTCTGTGCATGCCAGATATATGCAGATCTTGGATCCGGATTTTCCATTTCCCGAAGATGGATATGTCGGAGAATACATTAAGGATATTGCAAAGTTGGTTTATGATGATATAAAAGATTCCCTTAAAAACTCTGATGATCTCAGTTATTTTAAAAAAGCCGGTGAAGATTATAACTTCAGATCTATAAAAAATACGCTTACATTACTTGGTATTCATCATGATATTTTCTTTAATGAGACTTCTCTTTATGAAAATATGGATATAGAGAATATTCTTTCGGAATTCAGAATCAGATCGTTATCTTATGAAAAGGACGGAGCTGTCTGGCTTAAAATGAATGAAGAAGAAGGATTTCAAAAAGACAAAGTGATTGTGAAGGAGAGCGGCGAACCTACTTACAGATTGCCTGACATAGCTTATCATGCAGATAAGCTGAAAAGAAAATATGATCTGATAGTTGATATTTTTGGGTCGGATCACGGTGATACTTATAAAGAAGTTCTTTATGGTCTGAAAATGCTTGGATTAGATTATGCAAGGATCAAAGTTCTGATACATCAGATGGTGACTTTTAAAATGGGTGATGAATCTGTCAAAATGAGCAAGAGAAGTGATAATGCAATTTATCTAGACGATCTTGTAAATGACATCGGTGCTGATGCTACGCAGTTCTTCTTTGTAATGAGAGGAATCAACACTCATCTTGATTTTGATGTTGAGCTTGCAAAAGAACAGTCCGAAAAGAATCCTATGTATTATCTTCAGTATGCATTCGCCCGTATATGCGGGATATTAAGAAATGCTGATGATAAATTGCCTGATTATAAAAATTCCGATCCCGGTAAAATTGATCTTGGGGTGATCAAATCTGAAGCTGAAATAAAACTCCTGAAAACTTTATCCCGGTTCCCTGAAGAGGTTGAGAGCGCTGCTGCTACATTCGAGCCTCATAAGATCATTACCTATTTAAATGAAGTGGCGGAAAATTTTCACAGGTTTTATCATAATAGCAGAGTAATTGATACTGAGAATATTGTACTATCTGTTTCAAGACTTCAAATTTGTTTGTCAGTAAGGCAGGTATTGAAGAATGGTTTTGACATAATCGGCATTTCCTATCCGGAAAGAATGTAAAAGAAAAGGCGGATGAAACTACATTCAACCGCCTGTGTTAAATTTTAATTTTGATTATTACTTTTTATCCGTACTCTTCTTTACTTCTTTCTTTGAATCCTCAGTTTTCTTTGTTTCAGTTGTTTTCTTTGTATCATCTGTTTTCTTTGTCGGATCTTTGGTCAAATCAGATGTACTTGTTTCAGGAGTCTTTGCTACCTTTTTATGATACCTGACATTTGCCGCATACATCATGTTTTTCTGATTCATACCGTTGTACAAAGCCATTTGATCTTTGTTAAAGACCGATGACATAGAGTTGTTTACTTTATCCCAGTCTTTCCTGCATGCTTCATCGCAGGCAGTTTTGTTTCCTTTAAATTCTTTCATATGAGATTCCTGATTGGTATAATACCCCAATAGTGAGGTATAAACCTTTGAATACTGATCATCTGAAAGATTTAATTTTCTGTAAAGCATGTCGGCTGTTCTGCCTGCTTTATCTCCCGGTAAATTCTGGGAAAAAGAACTTGAACTAAGAGCAAATAATGAAACTAGGACCACCATCATTATGATGATTTTTTTCCTGAACATTTTTTTTACTTTCCTTTCTGTTTTGGTTTATTTTTTTGCTTAATTAATATTCAGTCCGTGATTCATTTATACTAACCGAATATTTTACAATATGCAGTACGATACTAAATTTAATTGGTTTCACGCTACTCTGCAATTCGTAGTTTCAAATTACCTGAGTTTCCGTTTATCTCCGGATAATACATCAGCATTCCTATTGCAGGATTTACTGCATAATATCCGGGTATCTGTGCACGCAGGATATAAGAGAATTCATATTCACCTTTCCCAAGGTATGTTGCAAAGAAAGTCACTCTGTTATCCCTGACCTCTTTATCTGCATACCACCATCTCCAGTAATAATAGTTGTACCCGCCATAGCTGGTTTCTTCTTCTATCTGATATGCCCAGTCATCTTTGACTACCTCAACTCCTGAAGGCAGAGGGTCTTCCAGCATAAAGTACTGATACTCATTATCCTTTGAATGTACTTTAAGCTTTACAAGTATCTCGTCTCCTGAGTTTATAGTTCCGTCAAAATATTTTTTTCTGTAGATTATTTTATCATCTGAATATGAATTATACTTTTCTAATTTAAAATACTCTCTCTCGATTCTGAAACCTACTTCGTTAGCAGAGATAATACTGTTTGTTTTATAATAAGTCATGTCTGATGAAAAATAAACTTTTCCCGATCCGCTCTTTTCTATACTTATATCATTGCTGCCTGTTTTTATTATTTCTGTATTTACCCTTATTACTTCACTCTTTCTGAAAACATCTTCCTTACTCATCTTCTTTTCAAATACATTTTGTCCGTTAACCATCACTTTTACTGAATAATCTGGCTCAAGTTCATTTGAAGTCTTAAGATAATCTACCATAGCATAAACTATCATAGCAGTTTCCTGAGTGTTTCTCCAGGCAGTCCCCTGCCTCTGCGTCATAAGCCACCTTATAACTTTATCCTTCAGCTGTGAGCTTTCGTTAATATTCACAATAGCTTTTAATGCCATTGCAGTTGTCTGAACCTTATCATTCTGCCATTGATAATGAAACTGTTTTCCCTCCCAGTACGCAGCTCCTTCTCCGGAAGTCTTTGCATTTTTTTCAAGTATGGATAATGATTCATTTGCTTTGCTGTCATTTCCAGTTAATTTCCAGGTCATTGCGATCAGGCTTCTTGCGTAATCATTTATATCTGATGATGAAATCCTGGATATCTCTTTAACAAAATAATCCATGTTATTCTCTTCAGCTGTTGCAAGGGAATAAAGCATATATGCCCTGGTTGTCGGATCAAGATCTGATCTTTTCAGTTGCTCCTTTATTGAGGCAATTCCTTTATTAAGAGAGCCCTGAGTGATCTCGTATCCTGCTTGCTTTGCAAGTGACAATCCGTAGACTACATAAGCAGTCATAAAAGGATTAGTGTTATCATTTTCCCACCATCCCCAGCCTCCGTCATAATGCTGAAAGCTGTATAATCTCTGAAGTCCTTTATTTACCATCAGAGGCAGATCTTTTTTTGTAGCTTCACTTATCGGAGCATTCAGTTTTACAAAAGCATTAGCAACTACTACAGTAGGCAGAAATCTGCTCATTGTCTGCTCGACGCATCCATAAGGATAACCTACAAGCTCATCCAGTGCTGAAAGAATAGTTGAGGCCAGTGACGGATCAACTGAAATCTTCATCCCGGTACTTCTTAAATCAGTTCCTTCAGGGATTATTACAGTTTTGATTTCAGTTTTATTTACATCTGAAAAATCCGCAACAGTATTCTCTGTTATTTTTAATCCATTTGGCTGCAGTGGAATTTTGACTTCCATTGCATCCGACTCTTCATTGGTAAGGGCTTCTGCATATAACTTAGCTTCACCAACAGGCTGCACAACTTTTACTTTCCAGTCAATCCTTACATCTGTATTCGGAGCAATGCTTAATGTTCTTTCATTTACTGCATCCGGCAGTAATACATTTTCTCCGCTAAATTTAACTTTTGTCTGCTTTTCTGTTTCAAGATAATTATGTACAATAGTTGAGATAGTTACTTCATCATTCTCCTGTAAGAATCTCGGTGTCTCCATTCTTATAAGCAGATCTTTCCTTGTAATGACTGTAGAAGTGATTTGTCCTACTTTTGTATCTTCCGTAATTACTCTTGAAGTGATTCTCCAAGATGTCAGGTTATCAGGATATTTTACAGATACTACAGCATACCCGTATGCATCAGTCATTGAATAAGGTGACCAGAAAATTGCATCTCTGAAATCAGAGCGTACATCTGCTTCCTTATAGCTTTCACCGTCTTTCTTTGCTATATAAGATTCTGATTTTGATTCATCGGTAGCTTTATTCATTTTCATTTTAGGAGCTTCCCTTCCAACCGGCGCTGACAATACATCTCTTTCTTCACTTATCATTCCGCTCTGCAAAGTAGCATTCTCTTCGTTCATTTCTTTATCGTTGTATAATGTAATGGTTTTGATCTGTCCTTTATATAAATTCAATTCCACAAGATCATCTTTTGTAATTCCATTATAATAAGCACTTATTGAATAATTTCCCGCCGGCAACTTAAACTCAAAGTTACCGTCAATATCTGTAACAGCTGCCTGATAATCTTCATCTATTACTATGACTGCATTTCCAATTGCATCACCGCTCTTTCTTAATAATCTTCCCTTAACTGTTGCAAGTTCTTTATCGCTTGTGGATCTGAGATTGAATTTTTCATAAATGGTTATAAGTCTTGACTGCCCGTTACTATTGTTATTGCTGTTGTATGCAGTAGAAACACCGGTTGATCTTTGTCCATAAAAGAATTTTCTTATGTCCTTTGTATTGTCTTCTTTAATTGAATAAATGCTTTCATCAACAACTCCAAGGGAAACTTCAGCATTTCTTACGGGATTTCCAAAATTGTCCAGTATTCTGACTTTAAGTTCACCGGTTTCTTTCGGTTTGTAGATCAATGCAGATGGTTCTATCTGAACAGTTAAAAATTTTTCTTCAGGTATTATAAGAATATTCTTACTTGCATTATAGAATGTGCCATTGCTGACATAATTCACGCTTATCTCAAACCCTGATGTATATTTATCATTGATTGGTATGTCGACCATTTTAGATGTTCCTGTAAATTTCTCAACTTTATAAGAAAGTATATCATCGGTATTTGTTGTGACTAAAACATTAACTTCCGGATTTGTAGTTACTATAAGCGCGTGACACATCTCACCTTTCTTATAGCTGTCTTTATCAGGTATGATCTGAACGCTTCCTGACTGATTATAATACCACCACATATCCCCTTTGGAAACATAGAAATAGGTATTTGTCGAAATTACATTTTCTCTCTGATCCCGGGATTTTATTTCCACATTATATGCGCCTTCAGCATCTGAATTTCCTAAACTATATGAAACTATTCCTTTTCCGTCTGCTAATGTTCTGCCTTTAATTGTTGTAATAACATCTTTCTTCTCATCATAACTGTATCTGTCCCAAGTTGATTTATAAATTGTCGCTTCGAAGTCCGTTTCTACCGGCTTATCAGAAAAATCGACAGCATTAACTTCTATAGTAACATTTTCATCAGGCTTATAGATATATTTACCGGTATTAGCAGATAAAGTAAATCCTCCTCGTGTAACAAACGCAGTTGCGGTTCCCGATATCTCTCTTCGCGATTTGTCAGTTACTTTTGCCTGCACAATGTATTTATAATCAGAGTTGTAATAATATGGTCTGTACCAGTTATTATAGTAATTGTCATCTTCCTTGAATTCTTCCTTTATATTATACTCAATTGTCAGTTTACCTTCAGTATTCAGAGTTCCGGTACCTGAATAAATAAATTCTGCTCCGCTGAATTTCTGATTGTCATCCTGATCCTGATAATAATCAGCATACCACCATGCATATTCGGAGAACATCCACCATGGCTTAAAATATCTGACCTTATAAATATTATATTCTACTTCGGCTTCGGAAACAGGACTTCCGAAGAAATATTTAGCTTCTATCTCAGCTTTTAAATTATCTTTTCCGTAGTACTGACCCTTGTCGGTTTTGACTGTCACTTTATACTCCGGTTTCTTGTATTGTTCTACTTTAAATGAAGCGCTGTAGGAATTATTTTCATCTATGTTTGCAAAAATATTATAATCTCCGAGTGCTCCTTCTTCTTCGATATTGAAAATTCCGTCAAAGCTTCCCATTCCATTTGTTCTTACAACCTGTTTAAATACCTCCGCGCCTTTAGGATCTTTGATAATCACTGTAAGTTCTTTATCAGATAATGGCTCTAATTTTGAAGACACATTTTTCCTAACTGTTCCTTTAAAATTTACAAATGAGCCTGTTCTGTATACCGGCTGTTCAGTAAATATGTAAGCATAGTATTTATTGGAATTATATCCAAAGAAAAGATAAGGATCTGATACAACAACATCATCATTAAGCCTCCCTGCAATCATCGGAATCAAATCTTCGTCTTTCAGGGCTTTGACTTCCTCATTTACCTTCTGATAAAACAATCCGTCGCTTGTCTTTCCTTCCCCTATCTGTCTTGCTCCCATGTAAAAGCTCAGATCAGCATTTGAAACCGGATTACCTGACTTTCTGTCAACTACAAATGCAAGCATTGAATTGTTTCCTGCTTTTGAGATCAGTCCAAGATTTGAAACTATAAATCCGCAGTAAGCAACTTTATTAGATGAAGTCACTTTTACAATGTAAGCTCCTTTTGATTCTATGCTCAGAGGAATAGATTCATTCAGATAACCGTAGCCGTAATCTTTCTTTGAATTAAATGTTTTTTTAACAGAAAATACTTTCTCCGTGAGATACAAAAGATTCATACTGTCCTTGCTGAGAATATCAAGACTGTATTTTGTTGACTGCCTGGAGTAGAATGTACTTATATCTTTTATTCTGAGAACTGTAATTTCAAAACCGTATTTTCTGTCACGGTTCTTATTATCATAATTATATGAATAAAGATTCAGATTTATTTCATCACCGGGAAAATAAATATTATTTGTGGAAATTGAATAGTTGATGTTTTTGCCCTGGCTGAATGTGAACGACTGAATGATTAGTACATAAAGAAAAGCTGCAGCTAAGATCTTTAGATAATTTTTTTGAATATTCATGACAGAATAATTAAATTTTGTAAATAATTTTAAATTTTAAAAGTTGTAATTAATACTTAGATTGGAATACTAAAACTGATCACGGTAATTATAGGCAGCAATTAAAAAAAAGTTCCGCATTTCAAAATTATTTTTTCAGCATCTGTATTTAAATGTTAGGCGAATTAATCAAAGAACCCTTTTTCGGATTTCAGAAAGAAGCTCTTGGATTTCTAACTGAACTTTCAAAAGATAAAAATAACAATAAATTATGGTTTGATAAAAACAGAGAAACCTACGAGACCTATTTGAAAAAACCAATGAGAGATCTGATTGATACTTTAGCGATCGAAATAAATAAAATAGATCCCGATATTGTAGTCAATTATAAATCAATTTTCAGAATCAACCGTGACATCAGATTTTCAAAGAATAAAATGCCTTATAAGAATTTATATTCGGCAGCATTTGCATTCGGCAGGGTTAAAACTTCCGAGATACCTCAGTTCTATTTTCATTTTGATCCGAAGGGGTTCATATTTGCATCAGGACAATACAGTATGGATCCGGATAACTTAAAAAAAATTAGGGCGGCTATTTACGCTAAATTCAGGGAATACAAAATTATAGTTTCCAATAAAAATTTTATATCTGTTTATAATAAAGTCGAAGGTGAGGCAATTTCTAAATTACCTAAAGGTTATGAAAATCTTGATATTAAAAAGACAGATGATATACTTTTGAATACTCTGAAAATGAAACAGTTCTATGTTTTTAAAAGCTATAAGCCTGAAGTTATATTAAATGAAAATCTTACTGATATTATTATTGATAATATTAAAAGTTCTTATGATTTCAATAAATTTCTCAGTGATGCTGTAAAATGATTTTCCGTTAAAATTCTGCTCAAATTGTAAAAAGAAAAAAATTACTTACGGCAATATAAAATATTTTTTCTTATTTAAGTCAATATCGTTAATTAAAAAATATTATGAATAATTTCAAGCTCAACGGTCTGAATATTACAGACTATGAAGGCAATGGATTGCCGTTAATATTTGTTCATGCTTACCCGCTCTGCAACAGAATGTGGGATGAGCAGGTCAGTTATTTCAGAAATAAATACAGAGTAATTACCTATGACATAAGGGGATTGGGATACAGTAATAATCTTGATGATTACCTGTTTACAATGGAAGAACATGTAAATGATTTCTTCAGTATAATTGATCATCTTAATATTGAAAAGATTAATGCATGCGGGCTTTCAATGGGAGGATATATTCTGCTGAGAGCTTTGGTAAGAGATCAGAACAGATTTTCATCTGTGATATTAGCCGATACAAAATCTGAAAATGATGATAACCCAGGTTTAATTAACCGCGCAGCCGCTGTAGTGAAAATAAAATCTGAAAGTAAAGATGAATTCCTTGATGGATTTCTCAAAAAACTTTTAAGCGATGAAGGTTACAGAAACAGAAAAATAAGGGAGTTTGTAAGAACTATGATGAGCTGGATGGATGCCAAAGGGATGGCTGCAAATATGATTGCTATTGCAACGAGAACAAATATTTTCTATCAGTTAAAAGAAATCAAAATACCTGCTCTTGTAATTGTCGGCAAAAAAGATGAACTTACTCCTGTAATTAATTCATTTAATTTAAAAGAAGGACTCCGGAATTCTAGATTCAAAGTAATTAATGAAGCAGGACATCTGAGCAATCTTGAAAAGCCGGAAGAATTTAATAAAACAATTGAAAGTTTTTTAATTAACTTATAAAATATTATATGAATTTATTCAGCATGAAATCATATCCTGATTCAGGAATGCTGATTTTAAGGACCGGTGTTGGTTTAATTTTTATATTTATACACGGCTTGAGTAAAATAACAGGCGGTCCGGAAATGTGGAGCAAACTCGGAAAATCAATGTCTAATTTAGGAATAAATTTCTATCCGGAATTCTGGGGATTCATGTCAGCGGCTACGGAATTTTTTGTTCCGATGCTGATAATTGCAGGATTCCTTTTCAGACCCGCAGCGCTACTGCTGACTTTCAATATGATTGTTGCAACCACACTTCATCTGAAAAACCTTGATCCCTGGGGAAAGATAGCTTATCCGCTGCTGCTCATAATTTTATTCATATCTATGTTCTTGACAGGACCCGGAAAATATTCTTTTGATGAATATTTTAAAAAAAAGAAGAATGAAAAATGAGATTTAAGCTTTTTATTGAATATGACGGGACAAATTACTCAGGCTGGCAGAAACAGAATAATGCTAAGACAATTCAGGGTACTTTAATAAAATCCATTGAGAATGCTTTTAAAAAGACAAGAGGCAATAACAAATTTATTGATCTTCAGGGCTCAGGACGCACAGACAGCGGCGTGCACGCAATGGAACAGGTAGCTCACCTTGAATGCAGTTCCTCGCTGGCACCGCATATTTTGAAAATAAAACTGAATGATGAACTGCCTTCTGACATAAATATTCTTAACATTGAAAAGACAGACTCAAAGTTTCATGCAAGACATTCAGCAGTTTCAAGGCAATACTTATACAGGATCTCAAAAAGAAGAACGGCATTCGACAAAAAATATGTCTGGTGGGTAAAAGATGAATTGAACGTGAATGCAATGCAAAGTGCTGCCGGGCAGATGTCAGGAATGAAAGATTTCCGCTCCTTCTCAGAACCCGATGAAGAAAATAAATCTACTAAAGTCCTGATCGAATTCATAACTGTCACTGAAGACGAAGAATTAATTATGATAAATATTAAAGCTTCTCATTTTTTATGGAAGATGGTAAGAAGAATTACCGGAAACTTAGTGGAAGTCGGAAGGGGAAATCTTTCCATTGACAGAATTGAATACTTTTTAAAAAATCTCTCATCGGAACCTGCAATGTTTACCGCGCCTCCGTCAGGATTATTCCTTGAGAAAGTTTTTTACAAATAAAAAATCCGCACTAAGCGGACTTTTTATTTATATAATTTTTTTTTATTTAGTTGTTAGGGTATACTGTCAAACCAAATGAGCTACCTGCAAATCCGTCCGCAACTATTGTATAAATTTTTCCTGCTGTAAACGTGACATTGGGTACTGAATAAACTAAAGTAGGCGTACCGGCAAGAAATACATTAAGATCTGTATATGTTCCTCCTGTGACTGCCCTGAAACTCGAATACTGCCCGAAGGAATAAAAAGGAAACCATATGGCTTTTCCTGTTACACCTACGTCAACAGTCGGTGCATTCGGAGATAAATGAATGAATCTAACCTTTGCATTGGTACTTCCCGGTGAAGTAAGATCGTCAGTAAGAACCAGCGGTTTTATTTTAGACACAGAATCATATGCAAATACGGTATAGCTTTTTCCATCCTGACAATAAATAGCAGTATCAATTACCGTAGTGCTGGTACCCGTTACGTTTATTTTGAGATTTACTACAGAATTTCCCGTGACACTTTTGTATTGCATTGTCCCTAAATATGGTACATTTGTAGCGACAACTGTACTGCCGAACAATATATCAACATTTGGAGCATTTGGTGATGAATGTGTTACGGTAACATAAGATGTTAATGATGGCGTAATAGGATTATCATCGTCATTATTACATCCTGAAAAAACGGATAATGTTAATATGCAGAGACTTAATGCAATTAGCGATCTTAATGACTTTGAAAAATGATTTTGTTTCAAGTTTATTCCTTTCTGTTTTTTTAATAAATTAATTTTTTAAATCTAAATCTGAAAACTTTTCAAAAATAATAAATTTTTGGGTAATTTTAAGTTTATTTTTTAAAAGGATTTATAAACCTAAATTATTATCATAAAAATATTATGATTGATAAAACTATATTAATTACTGGTGCTACCGGGGTTATAGGCAGCCGGCTGGTAAAGAGATTATGTGAACTGGGAGCATTTGTGAAAATACTTTCCCGCAGTCCGGTTAATGCAGATAAAATTTTCAAACGGCAATATACCGTTCAGGAATTTGATTGGTCAAAATATGATGACCCGAATAAGTTACGTGATTTAATCGAAGAATCCGATGCCATTATCAATCTTGCAGGAGCAAATGTCGCGGATAAAAGATGGTCGGTGGAATACAAGAAAGAAATTTATAACAGCCGGATCGAGATAACAAAATTATTAGTAAAAGCAATCAAGATCTGCAGTAAAAGACCAGAATTTTTGATCAACGCATCGGGTGTCGGATATTATGGTTTTCGCGGTGATGAAATTTTAACTGAAGATTCTGAACCGGGTGAAGATTTTCTGGCTAAACTATGCAGGGACTGGGAATCTGAGGCTATGAAGGCAGTCCAGTTTAATGTAAGAGTTGTTACTATTAGGACAGGAATTGTATTAGATAATAAAGGAGGAGCTCTAGAAGAATTTTTAAAGCCGTTTAAATTTTACATCGGGGCTTATCAGGGAACAGGCAGACAATGGCTTTCATGGATACACATTGATGATATCATTGATTTATATCTTTTTGCAATGTCAAATTCAAACATGCTTGGTGCTGTTAATGGTGTTTCACCGGAATCAGTAACAAATAAGGAATTCACTGAAATCTTAGGCAGGGTTCTGAATAAAAATATAATTCTGCCAGTACCCGGAATCATACTTAAATTAGTAGTTGGTGAATTTGCCAATAATCTTATAACAGGACAGAAAGTAAGTCCTCAGAAAATTATGAATGCCGGATTTAAATTTAAATTTCCGCTGCTGAAAGAAGCTCTGGAAAACTTGTTAATTCAGGAAACAAATATATAGTACACATCCGGCTTTAAGTACCGGATTTTTATTGATCACCTATCAGATATAAGAAAAAAATAAACATAATAAATCATACAGAATTTATTTTAAAATTAATGTCTTACAGAAACGAATATATAATAAATACTTTGAGGGAGCTTATTTTTAAACAAACCGGTAATAGTATTGACAAAATTGAGAATTTAAAAGCTGATGCTTCTGACAGAAAAATATACAGACTGTTTACAAATGGTAAAACCTTTATAGGCATTTTCAATGAAAATGAAAAAGAAAATCTGGCATTCATTAATTTTACAGGCTCATTCATTAAAATGGGATTGAACGTACCGGAAATCTTCAGCGTCTCAGGTGATAATTTATTTTATATTGAGGAAGATCTGGGTGATGTTACTTTATATAAATTTACTTCAGAACCTTCCGATGATAATCATATAGGACTTTATAAGAAGTGTTTATCCGACCTGCTGGATTTTCAGATCAAAGCTAAAGAAAATATAAATTACAGTTACTGCTATCAGACCAGGGAATTTGATCTGGAGGTCATAGATTCCGATCTTGCAAAGTTTGATGAATATTTTAAAAGGATAGTTCCTGAAAACGGATCAGGAGAATCAATTAGATCAGCTGTTTTAGTTCATTCAGAAGAAGTAATGTTGAAATTAAGAAAGGACTTTTTTCTATACAGGGATTTTCAGCCCAGAAATATAATGGTAAAAGATAAAACTCTTTATTATATAGATTATCAGTCCGGAAGAAGAGGACCTCTTCAGTATGATCTTGCTTCATTTCTTTATTCAGGAAGTATAAATATATCAGATGTTGAGAGAGAAAAATTGCTGGAACATTATATTTATGAACTTGAAAAATATTTCTCTGTAGTAAGGGAAGAATTTATAAGTGATTTTTATTTTCTGGCTTTTTTAAGAATACTGCAGATGCTTGGAAGCTATTCTTATTTAAGTGTAAAGAAAAATGATTCTGAAGTTCTCAAAAAAATACCTAAGGCATTGAAAAATCTAAATAGTCTTATTTATAAAATCGATAACGGAAAAATCAATAATTATATTGTAAAGCTGAATACACTTATCGACTAAGTTTATTCATATCTCAATGCATCTATTGGATTGAGCTTTGCAGCTTTGTATGCCGGGTATACACCGAAAACAATTCCAACAACAGAGCATACAACTAAGCCGATCACTACCCAGTCATAAGGAATGACTACAGGACTGCTTAAATATAGTCCGATAAGATTACCTGTAATTACACCCAGTGCTATGCCAATAATTCCGCCAAATTCACAAAGAATTATCGCTTCAATAAGAAACTGAATTAGCACACTGTTATTCTTAGCGCCAATAGCTTTTCTTATTCCAATTTCTTTCGTCCTTTCCGTGACTGATACAAGCATTATATTCATGATACCAACTCCAGCTGCAAGCATTGCAATGAAAGAAATAAAACCTGCTCCGTATTTAAAATATACAGTAAAACTGTTCACCTGTCCGATCAGAGATTCATTTGAATATATCTCAAAACTATCCGCTTCTCCAGGCTTATCTTTTCTGATAGTTCTCATTACACTGGTTACATTTTCAACAGTTTCATTGTATGTTTCTTTGCTGGGAGCCTGAATCGCAATGTTAATTGATCGGTTGTTTTTGCCATAAATCTGCTGCATTGTGGTTATGGGAAGAAGTGCGAAATTATCATTGCTGGAACCGAAACCTTCGCCTTTTTTTTCGAATACACCTATAACCTGAAATTCACTGTTATCTATGGTTATATATTGCCCAACTGGATTGACATTCGGAAAAAGCTTATCGACCGCATCCATACCTATGACACATACTCTGCTGTTATTTATAAGATCAACTTCAGTAATAAACCTGCCGAACTGCACTGATCTGTTATTACATTCAAGATAAGTCGGTAAAACACCGCCGACATAATAATTCGGATTGGTAGATTCTTTAGAGGTTTTTAAAGATTTTTCATAAATATAATCTTCAAGCGAGATAAATTTATATGTTGTTGCTTTCTCCATTAAACGAAGTCCCTGCTCATAAGTAATATCAGGTCTGTTCCTGTACTTTCTGTCTCTTCCGGGACCTCCGACCTGAATGGCAGGAAATTTCTGGATCTGAAAAGTATTGCTCCCGAGCTCACTTAATCCTCCCTCTATTCCCGCCTGTAATGCATTTAAAAGCGTCATAATTGCTATTATGGAAAATACGCCGATTATAATTCCTGACAACGTAAGCGCTGCTCTTAGCTTATTTGCTTTTAAGGTGTTGAAAGCTATTCTGATTAATTCTGATATCGGCAATTTTAACTATGATGAAATGATTTAATGATTACTATGAATGATTTTGATGAACACTGCTATTAATATTTTTAACAAACTCTACAAGCTCTACAAATTTTACAAACTCTACAATACTTACAATTCTACAATACTTACAAGCTCTACAAACTCTGCAAACTCTGCAAACTCTGCAAACTCTGCAAACTATTCATACCTCAAAGAATCCACCGGATCCATTTTAGCAGCATTATATGCAGGGAAAAATCCCGCCAGTACTCCAAAGATCACAGATACGAATAACGCCAGGAATATCACCCACAATGGCATGGCAGTTGGTAATATAAATGCATTTATGATAAGACTTATGGGAAATGAAATCAATATTCCTATGATTCCGCCGAGCAGGCATATAGAAATAGATTCAATTAGAAACTGAAATAAGATAGTCCTTCTCTTTGCGCCGATCGCTTTTCTGATCCCTATTTCTTTGGTTCTTTCTTTAACTGACACAAACATAATATTTGCAATGCCTACGGATCCTACTATAAGCGATAAAGAAGTTATTAATGTACCGATAATTTTTATAAGCGATGTCAGGCTTTCGAATGTTGTTTTAAATGCTTCCTGCTGATTGACTCCGAAATCATCTCTCATTCCGTAAGGGACTTTTCTAGCTTTCCTCATGATTGAAATTATCTCTTCTTTTGAGTCTTCCATATTGTTAATGTCCGCTGCTTTTATGTTAATGCTTAAGCCTCTTTTACCTCCAAAGAGTCCAAAGAACCTGTCTATAGGAATTATCACACGGTTATCCAGACTGAATAATCCAAGAAGACTCCCCTGTTTTTCCACAACACCGATTACCCTGAATGAATAAGAACCAATCTTGATGGTTTTTCCGATAGGATTTGTATTTTCAAAAAAAGCCTTTCTGATCTCCGTTCCTATAACACAAACTGGATATCCTCCGTCAGATTCTTTTTGTGTAAAAAATCTACCGTCTTCTAAATTTAATCCGAATGTTGACTGATATTCAAAAGTTGTTCCCAGCACGAATACATTTTCAAGTACAAGATCATTAAATTTTAAAGTCCTGGTTCCCCCTACGGATGGACACATAACAGCTGCTGTCTGGGCATTTTTGTTCAGATATTCATACTGCGCCATTGTGATGTCTTTTCTGTTTTTGTAAAACGACCAGTCTTCCTTTCCGAACCATTCGAATTTCTGAACATACAGGACATCCGCACCAACAGCAGCAATGCTTTTTTCAAATGCCCTGCTTATGCCTTCAATGGCTGTCTGCATTAGTGTTACGGAAGTGATTCCGATTACAATGCCCAATGTTGCCAGAAAAGAACGAAGCTTGTTAGCTGTAATGGCTTTGTAGGAAATTATTATGTTTTCCCTGATTTCGGATAGAATATTCATTTATTCCTGAATTAAGATTTCTTTTTTTTCAGAATTCGCCATTCCTTTTTTGCTTAATGTATCGCTCTCGATCATACCGTCACGAATCTTTATAATCCTGTGTGCATGCTGCGCTATTTCCTCTTCATGCGTTACAATTATTATTGTGTTTCCTTTCTGATTCAGCTCTTCCAGCAATGCCATTATTTCTTCTCCTGTCTTTGAATCAAGATTTCCCGTCGGTTCGTCAGCAAGAATAATCGAAGGATCATTGACAAGAGCCCTTGCTATAGCCACTCTTTGCCTTTGTCCGCCTGATAATTCATTAGGCTTATGCTTCATTCTGTCTTCAAGTCCAACATTATATAATGCTTCCTCCGCTTTTTCTATCCTGTCAGCTCTTGATAATCCTCTGTAAATCAACGGAAGCTCCACATTATGCAAAGCATCGCTTCTTGCAAGAAGGTTAAATGTCTGAAAAACAAATCCGATCTCCCTGTTCCTTATTTCTGCCAGTTCATCATCATCCATTTCACTTACATTTTTCCCGTTAAGAAAATAATCACCGCTCGAAGGAGTGTCCAGACATCCAAGTATGTTCATAAGCGTTGATTTTCCCGAACCGGACGGTCCCATTATCGCCACATATTCATTTTTTTTAATATGCACAGTTACACCTTTCAATGCATACAATTCCTCTGTACCCATTATGTAAAGCTTGGTGATATTTTTTATTTCAATTAAATAATTATCCATTAGTTTTTTTAAGAGTGAACAATGTTTGTCAGGCTCTGATTTTTCTTTTAAACTTTCAGCTTATAACTTTTTACTTTCAACACTTAACTTTTTAATTTAACTTTATTCTTCCTTATTGAAATTTTTTTTCTTAATCTCATTATCCACTTTCACTTTAGATCCGTCCTCAAGCTCTTTATTAATTGCTTTAAAGCTACCTTTCACAACTTCCTGATCTTCCTGAGCTCCTTCAATGATCTCAATATAAGCGTCATCACTGATTCCTGTTTTTACCGTTTCTTTCTTTGAAGTATTATTATCAACAATAAAGATCACCTCTTTTGGCTTTTGCTTTCTGTTAATTTTTTCTTCGGATTCTCTTTTCATATTCTCGTTCTCAGAATCTTTTCCCATTCCGTCATTCTTCATCTCTTCCCTGGTTGTGACAGACTGGATCGGAACAGACAGAACATTATTTCTTTTTTCAACTTCAATGTCAACGGTGCAGCTCATGCCCGGTCTCAGATCCACTTCATTATTTAATATTCTTATCTTTACAATAAAGTTAACTACAGCATCCTGTGTACCTACACCGGTCGTTTTAGCGGTATTTGCAATTTCATATACATACCCCGTAAAGATTTTGTCCGGGAATGCATCAATCTCTATCTTAGCTGTATCTCCGATATTCACAGAAGTTACATCTGTTTCTCCTACTTCCACCTGACACTCCATTTTTGAAAGATCAGAAATAGTCATTATATCAGAACCCTGATTAGAAATAGTACCTAATACTTTTTCACCAAGTTCATTATTCAGCTGAGTCACGGTACCTTCCATAGGTGAATATATCGTAGTCTTGGATATATCATATCTGATCTGAGACAATCCTGTTCTCTGCTGATTAATTATAGCTGCATTGGAATTTAATTGGGCAAGCGCCTGGTCAACATTATTCTGAGCATTATCAAGTTCGCTTTCAGTAGCAAGTCCTTTGGTCTGAAGCTGTTTTATTCGGTCAAGTTCCTGCTGAAATTTCTTTAATGTAACTTCATTGACTTTCATATTGCTTTCGGCGACCTGAATGGCTGCATTCTGCTGCTGAATCTGAGGAGCATATGCTTCCTGCTTTATTTTTACAAGCAGATCATTTTTTTTAACCTCATCACCTTCTTTAAATGGAAGAGAAATGATCTCACCGCTTACTTCTGCACTGATATTAACTTCAGTTTCAGATTGTATCTTGCCTGTTGCAGTTACTATCTGAGTGATATCTCTCTTCTTTATTTTCTCGGTCTGGATTATAATTTGATTCTCTTTCTTACCTGATACAACTACAGCTATTGCTATAATGGCAACAAGCAATAATCCGATTATCCAGAGAAGTTTTTTTCTGCTTTTCTTTTTCTTTTTTTTGACTGGTACTGGAGATGGTATTACAGGGATTGTAGTTTCTGACATATATGTAAAAT
Source organism: Bacteroidota bacterium (assembly GCA_036782875.1). Lineage (GTDB taxonomy): Bacteria > Bacteroidota > Ignavibacteria > Tepidaquicellales > Tepidaquicellaceae > JAGPCH01. The sequence goes on from DAIPYG010000015.1 coordinate 40,156, forward strand.
TTAAATTTTAGGATTAATTGGATTTAATCTATTTAAGATCACCTACATAATATTTGATCCTTCTTTCTGCAAGCAGAAAATCATAATAAGAATTGATCAGATCGATCTTCAATAAATTTAATTTTGTAGCCGCTGTCTGAGCATCAAGCAGAGTTCCCAGCCCGACTCTGTAATTCTCTTCAGAAAGAATCTTATCCTGTTCGGCTGATTTAATATTCCTGTTCAGAATGTCGATCTGCTTATACTGGGTTTCCAGATCAATATATGCTTTCTTTATTTCACTTCTTATCTGCTGTTCAAGCTGTCTGATATTATCCTGATTCTGCTTGATTGATATTTCAGATGTCTGAGCTCTGTTATCGAGTTTGAATCCCTGAAAGATCGAATAGTTAAGTGACAGACCAAAATTGAATGCTCTCGAACCGAGAATGTTTTCTACTCTGGAAGCATTAAGATTATAATTTGCAAATCCCGAAACAGTAGGAAAATATAAATTCTTTTTGTCAATGTTATATTGAACCTGGCTGATCTTCATGATCTGCTGAGATGCTTTATAATCATATCTGTTGCTTAATGCTTTGTTTAAGAGAACTTCAGTTTCAGAATTTCTCTGCAATATCATCTTCAGTTCTGCATCCGACAGATTTGTCTGGATATTATTGTCTGATACAGAGTACTCTTTGTTCATATCCGTATTCATTGTCAGAAGAAGGTCAACCTTACTTTTTTTCAGATCATTTTTTGATCTTTCAACCGCGAGTTCATTCTGAGCAACCTGTACATCCTGTCTGTAAACATCAGCCATGGTTTTTTTTCCCACATCCATAAATTCTTTCACCCTGTCAAGTTGTTTTCTTGAATCTTCCAGATTCTCACTATTGGCAATAACAATTTTTTCTTTTTTCAGAACATCAAAATATACTGTACTGATATTGTAAACTATGTCATACTTTTGTTTATTAAGGCTTATAAGCGCTGATACTTCATTTTCTTTTGCAAGATCTATCTGTTCAAGATTTGAAAATCCATTGAACAAAGTAACACTTGTATTTAATCCCAGCCCGAAGTTATTTATCCATGTATCCTGTTCAGGAATAACAATCGGAACCCCGTTCTGGAAAGACACAGTACCGTCCGAATAAGTATTGTTCCTGCTCCAGCCTGCTGAAAGGCTCAGTGAAGGATAAAGATTGCCTTTGGAAGTCTTTGTTGACAATTTCTGTATATCCAGATTTTTCTCGAGATTGGACACATCTGTGTTGTTCTTTATTGCAATGCTGACTGCTTCATCAAGGTCTATGATTTCCTGAGCTTCTGTTTTAATTAGAGCGGAAAAGATAAATAATGAAAGGAGAAATAGTTTTTTCATCAAAAGGTTTAAATTCATTAAAGAATCAGTTAAATTTAACGTATGTGAAAATAATAAGTTTCAATTACAAGTAATATACATAAATGAAATTGCTTTTATCATTTAAGACATATAATCTAATAAAAGGTTTCATTATTGATTTGATTTATCATGAGTTTCTTCTGCAACACGAATAACCTTTAGACTATAAAAATATTTTTTTAAAATGATAATATACAGAAACTAAAAGATTACATTTCATAATTTGATTAATAGAATTAATTTGACAAAACAAAATAATACAATGCTGTATATAACACGAAAAGAACATTTCTCATCTTCACATCAACTGGATAATCCAAATCTTTCAAAGGAAAAAAATGAAGAGATTTTTGGTAAATGTAATAATTTTCACGGACATAACTATTATATAGAAGTTACACTAGCCGGCACGCCTGATAAGGACAGCAGTTATGTAATGGATCTGAAACTTCTTAAGATAATAATTCATGAAGAGATTCTTGATAAAGTAGATCACAAATTTCTTAATGAGCTTGAAATGTTCCGAGATGTGATTCCTACCACTGAAAATATGGTCATTAAGTTCTGGGCTGCTCTTGAGCCGAAAGTAAATCGAAGCAATGTGAAACTGTATTCTATCAGACTGTATGAAACTGAAAAAAATTATGTAGAATACAGAGGTGAATAATTGACAGGAAATGAGCTTAAATATTTCTCGAAACTCAAACAGAAAAAATACCGTGAGCTGGAAAGCAAATTCCTGATAGAAGGTGAACATCTGATTTCTGAATGTTTCAGATCAAAGATTTACAGACCTAATCTGAAAAAGATCATTATCAGGGAAGATTATTCTAATGATTCTATGCTGAATAATCTGCAAGGCGGCAGTTCAGACATTGAAATCATTTCACTCACAGAGAGAAATTTTAATCAATTATCCGATACCGTTAACCCTCAGGGAATTATTGGTGTCGTTGAAAAGTCAGTCAGCGAATTCACTCACTCCCCTTACAGCAAAAAGTTTGTTGTAGCACTGGATTCTGTCAATGATCCCGGGAATCTGGGGACTATTATCAGAACGTGTTACTGGTTTGGAATTGATGAAATTCTGATCGGTGCTGATTCGGCTGACTTATATAATTCGAAAGTGATACGGTCTTCTCAGGGCGCTTTATTTCATGTTAATATCCGCGAAAAATCTGATCTTATTAATAAGCTTAAATTATTCTATGATGCAGAATATTCTATCATTCTGACAGATGTGAAGGCAAATAAGTATCTGGATGAGATAATTCCGGAAAGCGAAAAAAAATATCTGATAGTATTTGGAAATGAAGCGAATGGAATAAGAAATGAAATCCTTGAAAATAAAAATTATGATAAGATAAAAATCAGAGACTTCTCAGAATGTGAATCACTTAACATATCAGTATCTGCAGGTATTGTACTTAATGCCTTTAAGACAGTTAAGCAGTAAGGCAGTTAGCAGTTAAGCAGTTAGCAGTTAAGCTGTTAAAGAGTAAAGCAATTAAACATTTAGCAATTGAACAGGCGTTTTATTGCGAACTGCAAGTTTTTGACTGACTTTGATATTATATCTATTTTCATTATTCTCGTTTGCTGTGAAGCATTTGTAGTAAGAGTGTATTAATACCCAGTATGTTTTTTAAAGATAATTTAAATTATACAGTTGTTTTTTTCAATAAATTTTAAAAAAGTATAAATTGTTGCAAATCTGCTTTTAACTTTCTACTATAAACTTTCTACTATAAAAAAAAACTGCCTTTGAAAATTAATCCAAAGGCAGTCTGTTAAAGAATCGAAAATATTTTTTATTTGATCAGTACCATGCGTTTTGTTGCTCTAAAATTATTAGCAGATTCTCCTTCTACGTTGATCCTGTAGAAATACATTCCGCTTGCTAAATTCACTCCGTTAAAATTAACTGAGTAAAAACCAGGAGTCTGAACTGCATTTACCAGATTCATAACTTCTCTTCCGGCTATGTCATACACTGCAATATTTACTTTACCTTCAACAGGTATTGAGTAATCTATTTTTGTAGTAGGATTAAACGGATTCGGGAAATTCTGAGATAAATTATATTCAGTTGGAATTAATACTGCTGTTGGTGTTGAACCGTTACCAATTCCTGTAAATGGATCTACAGTATGTGTTGCCGGTGTGGAAATGTCAACTAGAACTGTATTATCTTCACCCGTAAAAGCTGCGATCTTTGTAAATGGATTTGGTAATTCACTTCTCCATGCTAATCCTAAAGGTACAGCCTGGAAAGGACGCGTAAAGTTTCTCAGTCTCATTCTGAGAACCTTTGTTCCGGGAGCAACAGAGCTTATAATAGGTGAATCTTCTGGTAATGTCGGCAGATTAGAAGCTAACCTCAGAATGTTACCGCTGATGGATGCATTAACCGGTCTGAACGGAGCTGGAAGTTCTGAAGAAACTATTGAGTACCTTAATGAATCTCCCGCTAAAGCAATTTCCGTGTTAAAGTTTAAGAAATACTGTGCAGCACCATATATGAACGGTGTAACATCGGGATTTGTCTGGAGCATATATACGTCCCATTCAAATGTTGTTCCGTCTGCTGAAACAGTTACATTTGTTACTTTGAGTGTGTATGTTGGTGTTCCAAACAATGAGTCAGTCTGAGCCATTGTCGTGTTCAAACTGACAAATGCCAGGATAATGGCAATTGAAATTTTGATGATTTTATTCATTTTAAATTAAATTTAGTTTTTAATTAAGTTTATTTAGTATTTATATAATATAAGATTAAAATTCAAAGATTTAAATATATTTTTTATTCTTTAACATAATCAGGGTCTGATCAAAGATACAAATGAAGATGAATTATTATAACCTATAAGTATGTCATCCAGATCTACCAAATAATCACCGTTAAGATCTGTTACAGTGTATCCTGATATAAAATCAGATGCATCATTATAATCTGAAAGCACGTCTGACAATTCAATTACTCCGTCTTTGATTATATCTCCGCTGTAAATACAATATTTTGATCCTTTTAAAATTTCATTATTTCCATATGCCTGTGAACTGGCTGTAGTAAAGTCATATGTTACAGAACTTTCCCTCTTTATGCTGTCTCCGCCTGTTTTGCTCCAGGTTTCAAGCGCATTCCTGTGTTTCAGCTGTATGTAATATTTTCCGGTAGCTGCATTGTTAAAAAAACAAACTCCTGTAAAATTGACAGAGTCAATGACCGTTTTGGCTGAATCGACAAGCGCAAAGGGTGAACTCATCTGACGCAGATATACACTTACGGTATCACGGATTCTGAGTCGGTTATTATTCTCATTATAAAATCCTTCAATCGATGCCTTAAGGCTGAGTGCTGCATAAGTTGTATTTACTATTATATAGATCCTTCCTGTAGATGAGCTGTAACGCAAGGCATAGATCTCGTTGTTCTGATCAGTTCCAAATGATGATATGGCGAAATTAGTATCCTGCACTATTGCATTGGTAGCCGGATTTATTCCGTCATATGTCAAAGCCCAGACAGTGCCGGCACTGTAGTCTCCGTATATATATTTTCCATAGAGCCCGGGTAATAATGAACCTCTGTATACATATCCGCCGGTTATTGCAAGTCCGAAAGAATGAGAATACTCATAGACCGGACGCGTAAATCCTTTACCTGTTGTATCACAAGTACCGTAGCAATGGAAACCTTCCATTTTATTCCAGCCGTAATTCTTACCGTTTTCTATAATATCAATTTCTTCATATGTTCCCTGTCCTACATCACCTGCCCATAATTTGTTTGTAATATTATCAAAGCTAAATTTCCAGACATTGCGCATTCCGTAACAGTATATTTCTTCTTTATATCCGCTGACATTTCCGTAATAAGGATTAGTAACAGGTATGGAATACTGCTTTCCTCCTCCGGCCGAATCAATATTTATTCTCAATATCTTTCCTAAGAGTGTTGTTCTGTTCTGTCCGTTTCCGAGCGGATCGCCGCCCGATCCTCCGTCACCGAAAGAAATATATAAGTAACCCTCAGGTCCAAAAGCAATTTTACCTCCGTTATGATTGGAGTAGGGCTGAGGCTGAGATAAAATAATTTTCTCCGTGGATGCAACTGCAGAATCCGGATTAACTGAGCTTGCTGTGTAACGTGAAATTCTGGACCAGTAAACTGAAGATCCCCCTACTATTGTATCAAATGTGTAGTCAACGAAGAAATATCTGTTGTTCTCATAATCCGGGTGGAATGCAATACCTAACAATCCGATTTCTGAACCCTCGCCTCCCTGTGATACTTTGGAAGTAAGGTTTAAAAAAACTTTTTTTACTGTGACCGAAGGAGTATTATTAATCACATATATTATACCACCCTGCTGAAGAATGAACAGTCTGTTGGTTCCATCGTCTGCGTGTGTCATTTCGATAGGTTTGTTGAAATCGGTCAATCCCGGAAATGCAGGTCTGAGTTTGTATTGCGCATTGCTTACTATCGGGGAAAGTAATAATAATATTACAATAAGCGTGTAATTTTTTTTTGTCATTTTTATTATTTTAAGTTTAGGAATTGAATTTCAATGTATTCTATTTTTAACTGATCTGAAATTCTTTAAATAGTAATATCAATTTCCTGCATTCAGATTATGGAGTCACCCTGCTGATAAATTTGCCTGCATTGTTGTAGACTGTAAGTATATCATTCAGCTCTACTAAGTTGTTTCCGTTTACATCTTCCTTATAATATCCGGCTGAAAAATTATTTGCTGCATTTGAAGCGATTAAAATATCTTCAAGATTTACAAAGCCGTCATTATTAATATCACCGCTGTAAATACAGTACCGAGCTGCTCTGAGGACCTCATTGTTTCCGTATGCATTAGCATTTGAAATAGTAAAATCATAATTCATAATGCTGTCGGTATTATACTGAATCCCTGAACTGCTCCAGGTCTCAATAGTATTAAATGTTTTTACTGTAAGAAAATAATTACCCGTCGGTGTATTTCTGAAATTCAGTGATGTTTTAAAATTCAGAGTATCATTCAAACTCAGAGCTGAATCAACGATCTGATATGGCGCATTTACATTGCGAAGAAATGCAATCACAGTATCTTTTCTGTTTAGTTTATCTGAAGCAGGAATATACATTCCTTCAGGAATTAACTTAACATTTAATATTACTGGATTTCCAAATTCATAGGTCGCATATACCGGCAAATGATCTGATGCATAGTGGAGCGCATTTGCAATTGTCTGAGTCACTGCTGAATTAGGAATTTTGTTAATAGAATCATTATAATGATTTCCGTCATTTCCATAGGCTGTATAAGTTCCGGGAATGAACTTTATTCCTCCGGGATTTTTAACGGCATTGGAATTTAAAATCATATCAAACCTGTCGTCCAGTCCGCCTGTTGCTCCGTTGCCGAATGATCTTGTACGTGTTGACTGTGTATGATTAACAGCGTAAACCGCATTATTCCATACGCCTGTCATTGCCAGAGGATCAATGAAATTTCCGTCATCCGAAGGATTGTTTATTAAAAGTTTTTTGTATGCTGATTCATTTGCTGAATATAAATTAAAATCACCTGCTATAATAAAGTTAGTACCGGAAGGCAGATTATTTGTATATTTCCTGAGACTGTCCACTTCAGCTGCTCTGAGTAATGAATCAGCAAGATTTGCTTTGAGATGGACCATAAAAATTCTTAATGTATCGTGATAAATTTTATCTGTGATCTTAAATTCACTTATGTCTCTCAGACTTGTATTTATTGGAGTATTACTTATGAAATTAAATTTTTCTTTATTATAAAATATAGCATTGTCAGTATCATATCCGTCAATATACCTTCCCGAATCATAAGTAACAGAATTGAAATTCATAATGCTTTTTAAAAATGAATTCACTGCCGGTCGGGAAGTTATCTCGCAAACTACAAGAATATCGGGATTTACTGCGCTCATTATTGTTCTGAAGTAAGGTACTCTGATTGAAGAATCAGCAGGATAACCCAGCAGGTTATAACTCATTATTTTTACCTGCTGCTGCGCAACAGAAGTATGAGATATGAAAATCATGCTGCAGAATATTACAATTACAAATTTCATTGCTGAAAAGATAAATTTAGATTTTTCATTTAATCCCGGGATATTAATATTTTACTTAAACACAAAATTAGAACACTCAAGTCTTATTACATTTAATCATTTGACTGAGCTTTAAACCGGATAAATAATAATGAATATACACTGATTTAATCCGGAACTGCTTTTGAAACAAAACCAGCTGAATTATTATATGTGACAATCAGATCAGTAAGATCTACTACTCTGTCTCCGTTCACATCAGTGATCTGATATCCTGAAATAAAATTACCTGCATCATTATATATCTGCAGCAGATCCGTAAGATCAATAATTCCGTCCTGATTGACATCACCGCTGTAAATGCAGAAATTCCCATTTAACGGAGTTAAATTGTTTCCGTATGCCATATCAAATGATGTTGTAAAATTATAACTGTTAACACTTCCTGAAGTCACCGCTACCGGGACTCTGCTCCAGGTTTCTATTGTATTCCTGCCTTTTATATCTATATAATAAGATCCGGAAACTGTATTGCCGAAATCAAATACACCTGTAAAAGTACTGGAGTCAATTACAGATTTTGCGGAATCAATTAATGCATAAGGTGAAACTGAATTTCTTAAATACACTGTCATCGTATCTCTGATATTTAATCTGTCGGCAGATGTATTATAATAACCTTCTGCTATAGCTGTAATATTCATTGTAGTTGAAAGAACAGCCGGAACATAAATATCATCAAAGATTAATGAATCATTTGCTCCAGTTGCATGATTCCATAATGTTCCAAAATAAGACAGTGTTGAAGATGTATAGCTGCTGTCAGCCGCAGAACCCAATTGGTTAACTGTGTTCCTCGGATCTGCCTGCGGAAATCCGGCAGAGCTGCTGTCTACATACAATGACCAGATTTTTCCGGCTGATTCATATACAACTTTTATACTCAGATACTGATTGGCATAATCGCCGTTAGAAATGATATTTGTAAATTTTGAATTTGTATTTATTCCGCCGGTAAACTTTGTCAGTCTTACAGCATCAGTGCTACCGCTTTGTCCAAGCACTACTGCATAACCGTTGCCTGTTGTAATGTCATTTGACGTCTTACCTAAAATATATGCCACTCCATAGTTGTTGGCATCAAAACCCGATGGATCAGCACGGGACTGTTTTAAATTAATTGCCCAAACTAACTGACCTGTTATGCTGCTGTACTGGGAAGGATAGCCATCAACACTTCCTATATTTACATATGCAAATTCACGTCCGGCTGTTGTGCTTCCAAGCCTGGAGCGTGTGCTGCTAAGCAATATAGATGACGGGCTTACTGTTTCAGTTTCCTGCCAGGATAAAACTTCCGGAGGTAAGGTCGAGCCAAGAGAAGAATTATTCGCCCTGTTAAAATTATCAAGCAGCACTGAACCCGCAACCTGGGAAGTCCCTTGAGTTGATGCTGTAACGGAAGGGACCGAACCATTAGTTTTGTAATTTACCATAGAACCTGTTCCGTTAAAAGGATAAATCCTGAAGAAATAATTCGTATTTGTAAACAGATTGCTGAAAGTAAAATTATCAGGTGAAGCATATCCGATATTAACTGCAGCGCTTCCGTCGGATAAATTAGTATCATTAGAGTATTGAAATCCATCTGATGGTTCTGTAAACGAATTACTGTTGTTTGCAAGGATCAAATACCCGGATGGAACCTGTGTGCCGGGTAAAGCGTCAGTCCAGCTGAGCTGCATGGAGTTAGTTGTAATGTTTCCTGCATTAAAATTTGTGGCATGATTAGACGGTTCAGCTGCAAACACATTTGTAGATACTGCATTTGCCTGAGGAAATGTTCCGTCAATTTTATAATTGATCAGGCTTCCGGAACCGTTATAAGAAAAAACAGAAAAATAATATGTTGTATTCGGACTGAGGTTATTAAAAGAAAAACTGTTTGCATCCGCAAAAGGAATATTCATAACTGCATATCCGTCAGAGAGAATAGAATCATTAGCATATGCAGAACCGTCAACAGGCAGGAAATAATTGTTTTTACTGTAAGCAACAATCAGATATCCCGATGGAAGCTGCGCTCCTATTGCATCATTCCAGTTCAGTGTAATTCCTGTTCCATTTGAAGATGTTGTAAGTGAAGTCAGGTAATTTGTTGGTTCGGCTGAATAAACCGGATTTAACTTTGATAAATTATAAAACCTGATGTAAGCGACATATTCAGGATGATCTACAAACGGATTCCTGTTCTGCTGAATGGACTGAATGTAATTGTTTCTGTCAACTTCCCATTTATCGGGCGGGTCCTGTAAATTCCATTGCTTCAGAATATTTGTATCCTGCGGAGCTTCGCTCAGAGAAGGAAGAGTATTAGTATTCAGATTCTGAAAATTCCAGGTATTTCCTGCCGTACCGTCATATTTAACCATCATATAATATAATGCTCTTGCAACATCTCCTTTATGACTGTCACGCGGCTCATATACTGTCTGTCCGGCAGCATTCGTTCCGACTTTTCCGTCCATAAACTGGTATGTAATATTTACAACAATTCCGAAAGGATGATTGCTTCTTCTGCCGTTTGCATTATTCTGATGAGAAGGAAATAAATGATACTGATCGGAGTACTGATCATTGCTTGTGGAAGGAAATGTAGGCATCCAGCTGTGAGCAAATGTATGTTCCCTGCTCATGACACCCCAGGCAAATGTTCCTGTATAAATATATTCATATCCTGTATAGACACAAAAAACAGAACGTGTACCGTTGCCGTTATTCCGGGATGCAAAGTTTGCTATGTTGGTTTCGTCAAAAGAGTCATAGGATATACGCGTATAAGGGCTTCTTATACGGTTTTCCAGGTCTGCAATAAATGAAGGCAGAGAAGTGGATAACGAATTATAATATGTACCGGCATCTGAAAATGCTGAGGAAGTATATATAAATAAAATGAACAAAGAGAGTAATACTCTCTTTAAATTAGAAAATAAATGCTTCAAATTTTTATTTTTAAAAATAAATGCAAGCGAAAGCAAATAAATTTACTTTTCCTGCATTGATTTATATTGATTGTTTATACAAAAATATATTAAACGCTTGGCAATATCAACTGTAATTATGTTTATAAAATTCAGAAGAATTTAATTTTATTTGAAATAATTAATCTCAATCTTTACCCATATTATAGAATTATTAACAGTATCTTAATAAAGAAAATAAAATTTTCCTCTATTCAGATTCCCTCATAAAAGAAAAAAAAGCTGAATGATAATATAATCATTCAGCTTTGTGTTTAATATTCCGTATATGGGGTTACGGAGGAGTTATTCTTGTTACAAAATTTGATGCATTATTATAAGCTAAGAGCACATCCGTTAAGTCAACGAAATTATCCCCGGTGAGATCTGTAAGAACATATCCTACTGTAAAAACATTACCGGCATTATAAACCTGTAATACATCTGTCAGGTCAATAAACAAGTCGCCGTTTACATTTCCGTTGTACATACAGTATTTCCCGTCTTTCAGTACCTGATTATTTCCGTATGCTTTGTTTGCAGCTGTAGTAAAATCGTAAGTTACTGAAGAATCAAGTTTAAATGCAACACCTGATGCGCTCCATGTCTCAATTGAATTCCGGTGCTTTAAATTTATATACTTAGTAGCTGTACCTGTATTAATAAAAGATACATTTAAATTTCCGGTTGATCCCAGATACACTTTGGAAGAATCCGTGATAAGATACGGAGCTGTTGTATTTCTTAAATAAATTCTAACAGTATCCGGAATCATCGATGTTCCGTTCCAGAATCCCTGAATTAATGAGGTGAGATTAAGAGAAGAGATTCTGTTTGAAAAAGGAGAAGTATTGAACTGAATACCCCAGGCATTTATTCTGCCTGTATCTGCTGTTCCACCATCATCAGTAACTTTAAGAATCCATTTACCCTGACTGTAATCTCCTCCGAATACATTGAACAAATTAGTTTCAGCTTTTACTGTCGGTGCAAAGGAAGTGTATGTTGTGTTAGTAACAAGGTTAGTTGCCTGATCATCAAATATTGTTATAAGATTGTCATTTCCTCCGGCTGTTACTCCGTCTGTAGAAAGTATCGCTGATTCACCGTTTGGAGCAATTAAGGTAACATCCAGATTGGTTTCATCTGTATGATTGATTGCCAGAAAAATGTTTATGTCATTTATATTTACATTATAAGGTATATCAAGAGTATCAAATGCATCACCGGTTCCTGTTGCCAAAGGAACCCTTTTGTTTGAAATTCTCATATTGTAACCTTCAGAAAAATTTCTGGAATCATCCCTTAACATCGGTGATACAGGCTGATTTGCAGTCCCTCCTACATTAGTGAAGAGAGTATTGTTTCTCATAAATAATCTCGGTCCTCCGTCAGCATTATCTACGGAAGTACCATCCAGATTATAACTGACATTTACAGAAGCTGCATTTGGCTGATTCACAGAGTCTATTGATCTGTACATAAAAGTATTTATCTGATCAGATGTTTTTGCATAATTTGCAATTCTTACTTCATCAATGTATCCGGTAAAATATTTATTAGTAGTCCCTGTATAATCACATCCTATAAATAAAGAATCAGAATTTGTCCCGATTGCACCGGATATAGCACTGAAAGATGTATCCAGTGTTCCGTTTATATAAATTGAGGTTATGCTTCCGTTGTATGTGGCTGCTATATGCGTCCATCTGTTCTGAAAGATTATCGCTTTACTTGTAATTAATGACAGATTGTCCTTTGGATAAAATTCTACTTTTCCGGTCGTATTTAAATTCAACCTGTATGATGTGGTAGAATTTTTAGAAATAATTGTCGGATTATTCAGATATGATTTTGGATAAATCCAGGCTTCAAGTGTAATCTGTGATGACGGACTTACTAATGAATTGCTCGGACCTGCTGCATACTCCTTTACACCTAGACAGTTAAGGCTTTCATTGGGTGAGATTGTGGTATACTGTGTTCCTGTCTGGCTTACTGCAGTAACATTTCTTCCTGAACCATTATTTCCGTTTCCTGTCCAGTCAACTGTGCTGAATGTTGTTCCTCCGGAATGGTTCTTCTGAAACGGTAAAGAAAATACCAGATTGCCATACATTCCGCCGCTTGTTCCGAGAGTTGTTCTGAAATTTTGCGCAATCTCTCCCGGATAAAGTGATCTGTTCCATAGTCTTACATCATCAAGCTGACCTATGTAATTTATTCCGCTTCCAGCTATACCTATGTACAGGGAATCAGTATTTGTTGAGGGAGTAGCTCCTCCGACTACAGTTGCAATATTCTTAACACCGTTAATGTAAACTGCAAAGCTGTCATTCAAGCTGCTGTATGTCGCAGCTATGTGTGTCCAGGTATTTACAGTGACTGATGTTGCACTGGTCAATCTTAATACTCCGTTTGTATAAACAGTTATGCGTCCGATATTATTTATTCTGACTGCATATCTCATAGAAACTCCAAGCGCTGACCCTTTGGAAATTATTCCTCTTTCGGAACCGGAGACATTTGAACAGTTAACCCAGGCTTCTGCGGTGAAGCTTCCGGTAATGTCAGTACCTGAAGTGCTTGGAAGAGAAATATAACTGGTGTTTGTACCTGCAAACTGACACGTTTGATTCCAGAACATCTGAGCCTTGGAATCGCTGAATATGATCATTAAAATGATCATAATTAAGAATTTAAAGTGGTGTTTTGAAAAATTCATTTTCTTACTCTCCTTTTTGTTTATTAGTTTTTTTAAATCTTAAGCAAAATACTAATTCAGAGTCTTAACAAGCAAAGAATTTTTTTTCAAAAAATCACCAGTTGAATCAATGTTAAATATTTTATTGTGACCGGCTGAATAAATGGAATTTGTTTACAAACCTTTAATGCTAAAGCAGGACAGACATTCCTGTCTTCCTGTTCATTTTTATTAATGGAAAATCGGAATTAGGAAATGAGAAAAGGGACTGGTTGAATGCAGTACTGTCCAAAATAAATATGAATAGCTTATTATATGCATAAATTGGTTCAGA
>DAIPYG010000016.1:0-52707 GCA_036782875.1 Bacteroidota bacterium
TTGACAGGTGATTTTTGCTTTTGCCATTCCTCTGAATTTCTTAACGGCAATTTTTACATTCGGGTTTGTTTTTAAATGAGAAAATTAAGTTTTCTTCTGAACCAATTTATGCATATAATAAGCTATTCATATTTATTTTAGACAGTACTGGTAAATTATCCGGAGTGTTCTGCATTTCTGAATTGATATCTTAATATTAAGTTACCCGCGGTTACAAATACTGATAAAATTTTTTACAGAACAAATTGATTTTAAAATACAAATAAAAAAGCCGGAAGCACCACACTTCCGGCTACAGCATTACCACATTATCCATTTCATCTCACATCTGATCCAAAACTTTTATTTTATTAAAACCATTCTTTTTGTATCTATTAAATTTCCGTTTACTTTCATTCTGCAATAATAAACCCCGCTTGGATAATTTGAACCGTCGAACTGCACTTCATAGTTCCCTGCAGGCTGATCTTCGTTGATTATTGTCTGAATTGATTTTCCGTAAATGTCATATATTACCAGATTCATCGAACTAAATTCCTTCAGATGATAATTTATAAAAGTAGCAGGATTGAACGGATTAGGATAATTCTGCGAAAGCGAATATTCTCCGGCTATTTCATTTTCAGGTGAAGAAACACCAAGAATCAATGAAGCCTGCTTTAATACGATGTCATTATTAGGATCAAATACAAGACTCGTCGGCTGCCTGTTAAAGGTAAAAACAAACAGCTGATTATTTGCATCATTCATAAATCTTATAAGTGTATCGCTTCCGGTACTGAAACCTACTTTTATTACAAGAGGCATTTTATGAAAAACCGAATTTGTCTGAGTCTGCCTTGCCGTGAATTTCACATCCCAGTTGCTGCCAGCTGCCTGCAAAAAGTTATAATAATTCTGATAAACCGGATGATTAGGTTCTTTTACCCACTGATTGACAAACCAGGACATATCCTGACCTGCAACTGTGCTGATCTTTGAAGTAAAATCATCTGTTACTGAAGAGTTATACTTGTATCCTCCGGCTGAATCTGTAGCGTAAGATTTTATTGCATTGAAAAAAACCGAATCGCCTAATGTATATCTAAGCATATGAAGAACGCACGCACCTTTATTGTAAGTGATCGCCGTGTTGAACAATTCATTAACGCCCGGAGTGGTAACCGCCCAGGAAGGATTATACATAGGCCAGCCGGGATTGCTGCTTAAATATCCGCTTGCATCGGAATTTATATCGTTTTTATATGCTGTATATCCGGATGTATTTTCAAGCCACAAGGCTTCGAGATACGTTGCAAATCCTTCATTCAGCCAGATATCTGCCCACGTTCCGCAAGTAATAAGATCACCGAACCACTGATGTCCGAATTCGTGTGATATAAGATTTTCACCCCAGCAGTTGGGACATAAGCTTGTAAGAGTTTGGTTTTCCATTCCTCCCCAGCTGAACTGACTGTTGAGTGTTGCAAATCCGTTCTTTTCAAATGCATGCTCACCGAACTTCTGAGAATAAAATGTCATCATAGGAATGATCTTCTGCTTGATGCTGGTAACATTCTCACCGGAATTATAATAAAAACGGATTGGAATACTATCCGCAGGATTTGACAATTTATGCCAGTAAACTATATCAAGATTATAATTTACCTTTGCAGACATTACTGTTAAATAAGTCGCAACAGGATCTCTGCTGATCCAGTGATAATAAATTGTATCTCCTGTGACAAGTGAATCATTAAGTCTGCCGTTGGATCCGAGCCTTACATTTGCAGGAACTTTTGCAGTCAGATCAAGAGTAGCTTTGTCAGAAGGTTTGTCATAGCAAGGAAACCATTTCCTCGCGCCTTCCGGTTCGCAGTCTGTAAATACCATACCTCCGGAAACATTAAATGCCTGATCTGAAACATTCTGATGAGTATAATCAATTTTAACTTGTACTGTTTCTCCTGCATTATATGTTCTGTCAAGATTTACTGTCAGTATATTTCCAGTGTGCGTAAAACTATTTCCCGCAAGACTTACACTGTTAACGACGATGGAAGTATTGACTGCATTAAGCTGCACTGAGTTAAGTGCCGAATCTACCCTGAATGTCACAGTAACACTTCCGTTAAAATTTTTAGGATAAGGACTTATGAAGCAATTTCTGATATCAACATTAATTTTATAATTCAGAACATCAAACTTATGTTTGGGAGAGTTCTGCGAATCCTGTTCGAAGAGCTGCGGAAGGTTTTTCATGCTCAGCTTTTTTCTGGAACATTCATCCGAACCTTTTTTGTCTTCAATTTGTGAAAAGATATTTGATGAAGTGAGTAATAAAATTATGATTACCGGTAAAATCTTTTTCATGATCATGATATTTTTATATTTTAATTATACTAAAATAGTGTAAATAAAACTTTTCGCCTATGACACAAGTCATAATTTTAAAATTTATTTTCTGTGATTTTGATTAAAAATCAGACATTTTCAATTTTAAAGATGAAAACACATAATTTTTTTTTATTTACTAAAATAAATCCGTATTGTAATTCCCAGATCATAAATTCAGCCTCATACCATATAAAAGAAATTTTAACAACAAAGGTAATAATACACAAAGAAAATAAAATTAATCACATCCGTCCAAAACGTGATTCAAAGACTTTACAATAAATTTAATCCGCTTTTTTTGCTTTCGCTATTTCTCAGAATTTCTTAACGGCAGTTTTTCACATGCGGGTTGTTTTTAAAAGAGAAAATTAAGTTTTATTCTGAACCAAATTATGCATATTATAAGCTATTCATTTTTATTTTGGACAGTACTGAATAATACTATTTCTAAATGAAGCTACTCAAAACACTTTTTATAATTATTCTGAGTGAAGGGAGAAATCCAACTACTTCAAATCAAGCTTATTTCTATATTCTTCACTTCACTGCGCTTATCCATTCGTTCAGAAAGACAAAATTCGTAACTTCAATTTCAAAATATTATTCTTCGTGACTTCGTTTTTAGTAATTTATTAATGAACAAAAAAAAGCCGGAAAATATTTTCCGGTTTTAAATTATTTCTGAACTGACTGAATTATTTCAGCAGGATCATTTTCTTTGTCTGTGTAAAATTCCCGGCATTAAGTTTATAAAAATAAATACCGCTTGGCAGTTTTGCAGCGTAAAATGGAATTGAATTCATGCCGCCTTCAACTCTTCCGCTTATAAGTGTTGCAACATTCCTTCCGGTAATATCAAATACATCAAGCGTGATGCTCTGTGCCTTTGGAAGTGTGAATCTTATGACCGTAGACGGATTAAATGGATTAGGATAATTCTGTTCTAATCTGTAATCTGCTGCTGTGAACACCGGATCGTGCACGCCGGAAAGATCATTAGAGCTTACTCTTGCGCTCAGCTCGACTTCAGCCAGTCCTGCTGCTGATACGTTGTTTACATTTCCAGTATAACTCTTTACTACTATCTTCACACTGTCAATGGTAGTAATAGGATTTACCGGAACAGTCAGACCGTTTGTATTTAATTCACCTGTAGATGGTATGTGAAGTGCAACTGCATTATCTTTGTAAAGAAACAATTCACAGTCCGTAACATGAATATCAGTACCGTTTCCGCTGTTAGGCAAAATGTCATAAAGCAAAAATCTTCTTACATCAATAGGTATTTCCCATTTAAGGACTACATACTCGTTAGCACTGCCGTTTGCTATCCAGTTGACATTCAGATCCGTATTACGCGCCTTTCTGTCAACGACATTTTGACCTTTGTAACCAGCGCCTCCTGAATTTCGGAAACTGCTTTCTCTTACATCAGCTGAAGTTGAAAGATTTGTAAAAGATCCTTCAGTCACATTCGGCGGTACTGTGATCATTGTATGACCAACGTGACAACCGACGCATTTTGTACCGGAACCGTCATTACCAAAATTCATTCCAAGCACGTGAGCAAACTCGCCTTTCTTATTTTCTAATACATTTCCGGAACTGTCAACTATCTGTTCAAACATGGAAACATTTGCCGGCATATCACCCTGTGCTATTTTTCCGTCCCTGTCGAGATGAATTTCCCTGAATAAGATAGGATGATCCTGTCCGTTCTCATCCTGCCTCTGGAAATTAAAAAAGAATCTGAACTTAGCATTCTTTTTAATAGGTGGAGCATCGTCTATAGGTTCATCTACCGGTGCATTACTGTAAACATTCAGACAGTCAAACCTGAATAATCCGCCCTGATAAAATGTTGATGGATCTGTAGTCGGAGGAACCATATTAGTATCATAAGCAGAAAGATAATCAACGACAGGAGGTATTGCTCTTGGAGCAAAGATCTCAGCATTCAGTTCAAGTGTTCCCGGAAGATCAACAATCTGCGTAAGTCCCCCGCCGTTGAGGTTACATACATAAATTCCGTAATCCTGCTCTACGACTGTAGTAGCGTATGAAAACAAAATTCTGCCGTCGGGAAGTGGTACAGGATCGGTAGCATAAGGCGGCTGCATTGTTCCGTAAGAAGGATTCGGCGGATCAGGTACATACAGCGGAGTTGTACTGTCAACACCGATCACTTTATGAGCTTCAGAAAAAAACTTATTGTAATATCTTATTCCCGGACTTCCTCCTGTAGTAAACATCGGCATATGCGGAATAAAAACACTTAGTACCTTTCCGTCTGCAGTTATCCTTGGTCTGTAAGAAAATAAACTCTTCCTTGTCCTGCCATCCGTGCCGTACTGTTTTAATGCGTCACCGTCAGGATTGACCAGATTAGTCTGCCACACATTTCCAATGTCAGTTGTAAGCGCCTGATCATCAATTCTTGTATAACCTGTCCCTGAAACATTACTTGGACGGTCAATATTCACCCACCATCTGGAATAAACAATTCTTCCGGTTACAGGATCGATAGTCGGTTTTTCACCACTGTTTCTTTCAGTCGTGACTCTGTGCGTAATGTATGTTAACGTATCGGTAATGTATAAATTTGTAGTATTCATTCCTCCGAAAATAGAAAGAGACGGATACCTTGTAGATGCGAAGATTATTTTTCCGTCAGGAAGATAAACGGGATCAATGTCGTCATACTTAGCGAATTTATAAGCGGCATTTCCGAATTGTGAAAGATCAATTTCCCTGTCCGTAAAAGTTATTTTTGTAAGCCTGGTTCCTGCTTTGTTTATTTCATAGATCCTCCAGCTGCTGTCTCTGTGCTCTATTCCTGCAAAGATGATCTTGTGACCATACCAGTGTACACATGGCTGCTGAACATCAATGAGCGTTACACCTGCAAAATTCATTGTACTGTCTATCAGCGTTCTGAGAGTTCCGTCAGTTTCCCTGATCATTAATCTTCCGCCTGTTACTTTAAACCGGGAAAATGCACCCATACCGGGAAGAAGACCTGATTGGGGAAAAAGAATGTTACCGTTCAATTCATGGTTTCTTGAAACAAAGACTATAGGAGAATTTACCGGCTGGGAATTTAACTGATATGGTATAAATAAAAAGGAAATAATAAAAATAAGGAACAAAAGTTTCTTAATTAAAATAGTAAAGTAGGTCATATGTAAGATTTAATTTAACTTAATTAAATTATGCATTTAATTAAACTAAATAATTTTGTATTAAAAAATTTACAATTGATAATGAAAATCTAATTAATTAAGTTTCCTAACAAAATTCATTCCAAAATAACAATTAAAAACCTTTTAATGAAAAAATTATTTTCTTTCATTGCATTATCCTTGTTGATACTGCTGCTCAGCAACAATAAAAGTAATGCAGATGGATTCAACAGTGTAAATACTTCCGACGGTTCATATATAATAGCCGTGGGAGATGCAGGCAGAATATTCCGTTCGGTTAACGGCGGCAATACCTGGGCAAATTATACCGAGCCATCAGCAAATTTTAAAAGCGTTTATACATTAGGCAATGATGTATGGCTTACTGTTGATAACGGAAAAATATATAAATCTTCGAAGACAACAACAGTTTTAACCGCTTACAACAGCGGTGTTTCGACATCAATAAATTCCGTATACTTCATTGACGGCAATAATGGCTTTATCTGCGGGGACAACGGTGTAATTATGAAATCTGTAAACGGAGGAACAGTCTGGACTCCAACAAATACGGGTGTCGGATCCGAAAGACTTAATTCAATTTATTTTAAAGATGCCTCAAACGGAGTAGTGGTAGGAAACAGCGGAAAAGTTTTTGTTACTGCAAACGGAGGAGCCAGCTGGACTCCTGAGTCAGCTCCTACAGTAAGAAATCTTCTTGATGTAAAATATTTCATCGACGGAATTGCAGTTGTCGGAGAATGGGGTACTTTACTTTTAAAACCAGATGGATCTTCCTGGTCTTCTGTCAACACAAAAGTTAATTCTGACATAAGAGGAATCTCCGGATCTTCAATGAACGACATACACATCTGCGGCGGCGGCGGTTTTATAAGGAATAATGTCGGCGGAAATTTAACTTTTCATAATTTCGAAAAGAATCCCATGCTGGCTAACCTCGTTGATATTGTATATTACAACAATACAGGTTTTGCCGTCAGCAGTCTTAATAACGCGGTTATAAGAACTACTAACGGCGGCACTACATGGGATCTTCCTTCGGGTGCAACAATGTCTATGACGTGGCAGTCAAAGCCAGGAGCGAGCGGCGGATTTCTTGGAGATGAACTTTGTCCGCATCCATTTAACAGAAATACTATTTTCACAAACTTTTCCGGAAGAACATATGTCAGCAGGGACCGCGGTGAAACATGGGCTCAGGTCGGCGTTCAGATTTCCGGAGGTACAACACCGCACTCTTTTTATGTAAGTCCACTGGATACTAATATCTGGTTGTGCGCTATAGAAGCAAGCGGCGGTGACAGAATAACAAGAACTACAGATTACGGACAAACCTGGACAACAATTATTTCAAGAGCGTTCAGTAACTATGGCGAACCGCTTCAAATGGATCAGAATAATCCGTCTGTTTATTATTTCGGACCTGATGGCGGAGGTTTTTATAAATCAACAGATAACGGAGCTACATTCACTGAGATCAGCGGTAATTATCCTTTCAGAAGCCCCTGTGACATACTTGTAAGTTATGAAGATCCCAATACAATATTTCTTGCTGACGGGACAACCGGAAGCGGGCTGGCAGATCTGTTTAAATCAACAAATGCAGGCGTTAACTGGTCTTTGAAATTTTCGAATCCTTCAAGTTCAGAAATACCGACAATGTGCAATACAGTATTTCAGCCAAAAGTATCATGGCTTACAAACTGGCCGGGCGGCTCGATTTATAAAACATCTACATCCGGTGAAACCTGGGAACTTAATCATACAAACAGCTTTTCCGGTTGGGGATCTGATATAAGCAAGGAAGATCCTGATGTCATCATGAGCGGAAGCTGGAGCGGTAATAGTACCAGTATTACTACAGATGGCGGCATTAACTGGATCACAACCCCGGGGCTGAATGGCTCGGGTGGTGTAATGGTAATGCCTGAAAGAGGATATATAATCGGTCAGGCCGGAAGCAATGTTTATAAGCTGAATATTCAATACACTGTTCTTACAGGTATCAGTGAAAATACAATTTCTTCTGTTGCAGATAATTTTACTCTGTCTCAGAATTATCCTAATCCTTTCAATCCATCTACAAAGATAACTTATTCATTGCCCAAATCAGGTAATGTAATCCTGAAAGTATATAATGAGCTTGGAAAGGAAGTAAATACACTTGTAAGCGCTTTTAAGAATGCCGGTACTTATGAAGTAACTTTTAATGCCGAAGAATTGACTTCCGGAATTTATTTTTACAGTCTTAAAGCTGACGGATTTACCAATACAAAAAAAATGCTGCTGATTAAGTAGTATATAATTTATTTAACAAACTCTGAAGTTCAGACTGATAAAACAGTCTGAACTTTTTTTATAATATTATATCCGGGTTTTCATGCAGAAACTCTGTGGCTGCATCTATTAATGAAATACGGTGCTTTTAAAATCATTACCTGGAATAATATATATTAACAGGACAGAATTACCTGTCTGAATCTGAAAGACATATTTGAAACATTTATGTCATTCATGAATTTGTGGACTGCTGTTCATCAAAGATTCCTTCTTACTATTGAAAATAAAATCATTATCTAACATAAGCCGGATATTCATTTTAAAATTAAAAATAATATAAAGCATGAAAGAACAAAATTATTCAAATCATAAAAAATATGTTGCAGGTTATCATTTTATTTCATTTGGAGTAATTTTTATTCTACTGATATTATCCGTAATCTCTGTATATCAGGCATTAACCGGTAAAACTGAAATACTTTATCCCGTTATGTTTTTGTTAATTTCAGTTTCATTTCTTTTCTTATTCCTTTATGCAAGAGCATTTGCTTTAAAGGCGCAGGACAGAGCTATCAGGGCTGAAGAAAGTTTACGTCACTTTATAATGACCGGAAAACCTTTCGATCCTAAAATCACAATTGCTCAGATTCTCGCATTGAGATTTTCCCCGGATGCTGAGTTTGCTGAGTTGGTACAAAAAGCAGTTTCAGAGAATCTGGGTCCGGATGAAATTAAAAAGGCAATTAAGAACTGGAAAGCTGATAATTACAGGGTATAGAAAGAATCTATCTGATTATGGAAACAGCTCTTGATGCAAGTACTGTTAAAATAGTAAGAGAGGTGCACACCTGTATTATCATTATCAATTTAAATCTTCTTGACAGGAAGTATGTATCTGTGGGTCCGAATGCCGTTGCAGTAGTAAATGCCAGTGTTATATAATCTATAATATCTGGTCTCCATTCCTTCGCTTCTTTGCTGTCCATAGTAAACTGTGGAAACAATAACTCCCTATTTTCCTGTCCCCTGTTTCTAACAAAAGGTCCCCCGGAATCAAGGATCCAATATAATAATCCAAACAATAAAATATTAATGAACCACATCGTAAGTACGTCTATCATCAAAGAGATCGCGCCTCCGTCTCCTTTGAAGTAGTCTATTGTATTTACAAGTTCATATATATATAAGAACAGAAGTATCATTTCCACCAGGACATAAAAAATAATAAAAGGTCTTAAGAACTTTTCTTTATTAAAGATCAAAAAAATAATCAATCCTGTATACAGGGGAAGATTAAACAATAATTTTATAATTGATTCTGATAATCCGGTATACATTTTTATTATACTCAGAACAGGGATCGGATCAGTAGTAATTGAAAATAAATAAGCGACAATAAGAAATACCAGCAGCGGTTGCCAACCTGCTTTTCTCTTTTCGAGCCAGGATTCTGATTTAATTTCATTCATAAAGTAAATATAAAAATATATTTTAAGGATTAATGTAATAAAATCAGGTATTTCGCATATACAATGATTACCATTTAATTTAGGAACAACGTGTAACTGAATTATATATTAAGAGCTATTAATTGATTTACTGAATCGGATATTTTTTTAGACAATTATTAGGAAGCCTGGAAACAGCGGAAAATTAAATTATACAAGGAGAATATTTATTGATATAATATATTGAAGCAGCAAAGAGTAAGGGAACATATTAAATATAACATCCCTTAAGGCCGTTCAACCCCAAATTTTGAACGGTGAAAGGAGAACAAAGGGATGTTAATTTTAAATTCTTAAAAAACATTGTGAAGAGCGTGATTAATATTCGTTGCAGTTCCTGAAATTTCAAAAAAAACTGAAAGGAGATTTTATTGATTATCAGGAAAACTAAAACTTATGAGACTTTTTTAGAATAAAATAAAAAACTGAAAGGAGAATTCAATTTTATTATAAATCAGTTTCAATAATCGTAAAGAGCATTGTAAAGTAATATTATACTTTACAATATAAAATAAATTATGTATTTTTGTGGCAGATTGTGACTATCCCAAAAAGTTCAATTCTTCATTTCTTTATATATAGATAACATCCCTCAAGGCCGTTCAACCCCAAATTTTGAACGGTGAAAGGAGAAACGAGGGATGTTTATCTAAGTTCTCAAATAAATTTTAACCTTTTATTTAAATCTTCTTAAATTCTGCTGTTTCTCTGATTTCTAAAAAATTTATATTATAACTCGGCTACTTTTGCCAGAACAACACCTGAATCAGTATAAATTGTAATATAAGCAACACCACTTTCTATAGTTCTTACAATAAAAATATCGGTTTTATTACTGTTTACACTGGCTTGTGCATTATTAGAAAAAACGTTTAATGCTAAGATAAAACAAACTGCAATTAAAATTGATTTGAAAACTTGTTTCATTTTGAAAATCTCCTTTCAGACTTTTAAATTTAAACAAAATTAAGAATAACCAAGTAATATAACAAAGAAATTAATCAACGAATGTCGCAGATATTTTGCTTAATATTTAATTACATAGTAATATATGTTGCAAAATCGACAATTATTAGCTATTATTGTAACATCTGAAACAAAAACTACGTCGCAGTTTCTTATAATTATTACATCAAATAATGTATACACATGAGCTTTTAAATCTTCTGAAAACCTTTACCGAAAAGGAACTTATGTGGTTTGGTAAGTTTTTAAATTCTCCTTATTTCAACAGCAGAAAGAGAATTATCGAGTTATTTAAAGTATTAAAAGGATACTATCCGGAATTCAATGCTAAGAGTCTGACTAAAGAAAATATTTTTAAACGTATTTACGGGAGCTCATCTTATAACGATTCTACTTTCAGAAATTTAATGTCAGATCTGTTGAAACTTGCTCTGCAATTCCTGAAGATGGAGGGGATTGAGAAAAATGAAGTCCAGTCATCTTTTTATCTTACATCAGAACTTATATTACGCGGCAACTACAGTTTATTCAGGAATGTCATGATGCAAAGTGATAAAATTGTAGAAAACGAGCATAAAGTTGACAGTGATTATTTTTTCAATAAATACCGTATACTTACCGATACATTTTATATAAATCTTTTAACCCGTAAAATTCTTAAGAAAGAACACGTTGTAATAGAATCCGAAAAAATAATCAACGGAATAATCTGTATTCTCAGTTATTTTATTGTCGAGTCCATCAGGCATTATGATAACTTGCTGAATTACTCCAGAACTTACAACATTAAAAAAAATATCGACATAATTTCTCATTTCCTGGAAATTTTCGATTTTGAAAAATTAATAACTTACATAAGGGAAAATTCTAATCAGAGTAGTCCGGTCGTTGAAATTTATTATAATCTGTTAAAAGCTTTTGCAAATTTTGAAGACGAAAAATTTTACGAAGAATACAAAAGATCAATATTATCTAACACAGAATTACTTGGAATAAATGATAACTATTTCCTTTTTACCAGACTAATGGACTATAATGTTATAAAGAAAACTTCAGGAATTAGCACAAACATTAATGTAGAAGCTGAGTTGTTTGAAATATATGATATATTCTTGAAAAGAGAGCTTTATAAAACAGATACTAACCACTATCTTGCATTTGATATTTACAGAAATGTTTTGTTAAATTGTATTTCTTTGAAAAAACTTGACTATATGGAAAAATTCATTGAGGATAATTCAAAGAAATTACTTCCAAATCATATTCAGAGTATTGAAAATTACAGCTATGCAATGCTTTACTTTGAAAAAAAATTATATAATAAAGCGCTATCCTGCATTAATAAAATCAAGTTCGATCAGTTTGTTTACAAGCTGGACATGAAAAATCTTCAGCTGAAAATTAATTATGAACTCGGACATTTTGAATCTGCAATTTCTATAATTGATACATACAAACATTTTCTTAAGAACAATACTCTGTTATCTGAAAACAGGCGGATAATGCACAGTCATTTTCTTAATCATACAAATCAGTTGATTCATTTCAGGATTGGATCTCAAAAGTCTAATCTGAGTTACATCGAAGATAGAATTGAAAAGTCAAAAACGGTTTTTGATAAAGTATGGCTGCAGGATAAGATAAAGGAACTGTCAAAACTGGAGTTAGGTAAAAGAGCAGATAAAAAAAATACCCGGAAAATGTCATTTTCCGGGTAAGTGGAATCTAATACTTAGATTTGTCTTTTTTCTGTTTATTTTTTTTAATTTTTCCTTCTTTGTGCTTTTTCTTATTTTCCTCAAATTTTTTCATCTGATCAGGGTTTAAGATTCCTGAAAGTTGCTTTTTAAACTCTTCCCTGCTGTTCATTTTCATCTGCTTCCTTGCTTCTTTATCCATACCCATTAATTTCTCTTTATTGTTTTTCATATCCTGAGCCTTAGAAAGAAAAAGATTGTAAACCTGTTTATACTGCTCATCTGTAAGCGACAGATTTTTTTTCATTCTTTCAGACATTTTTGCTGCTCTTTCTTCCGGAGTTTTTTTTACTTTTTCCATTTGCTGGCTGAAAACACTTGCTGAAGTAAATGTGAAAATTATCAGCAGGAGTCCTAATGCTAAAGATTTTTTTTTAATCATTTTTATTTTGTTTAATTTTATAATTCAGCAGTAAGACATAAGAACCTTTAAAGAGTTTAATCTTAATGAGAATAAATTTAATAAACTTGAGGAAAGTCAGAATTTCTGAAGGGAAGAATTTTAATAAAACTAAAAAGCCCCTTATAAAAAGGGGGCTTTTATTTGTAGCGGGAGAAGGACTTGAACCTTCGACCTTCGGGTTATGAGCCCGACGAGCTACCAACTGCTCCATCCCGCGATATGCTACAAATATAGTGAATATATAATCTTACTTCAATTGAAATAATTGCAAAAAATATTAAATTGATTTTAGAGATTAATAGAATTAATTTTGTCTAATTATTACAAATCTTACTAATTCAAACCTATAAACAATCAATGAAAATTATTGTCTGTGTTTCATTAGTTCCCGACAGCACTACTAAAGTGAAAATTGCCGGTTCAAAAACCACGATAGATGAAAGCGGAGTCAGCTATATTTTAAATCCTTATGATGAGTTTGCAGTTGAGGAAGCATTAAGATTAAAAGAAAAAAACGGCGGAGAGGTTATTGCTGTTTCTTTTGGAAAGGATAAAGCTAAGGAAGCTATAAAAAAATCTTTTCAAATGGGAGCCGATAAAGGAATACTTATAAAAACCGGTTCTGATGTTTTTGATTCTTTTAATGTCGCTAAAAATCTTTCGGAATATATAAAAGATCAGAATGCTGATATAATTCTTTTTGGAAAACAATCTATAGATTTTGACGGAATGCTGATCCCGTCTATGGTATCCGAATTTCTTGGGGTCCCGTGCATTAATGTAGTCGTTAAACTGGAAATTGAAAACGGAAAGGTAACTGCCGAAAGAGAAATAGAAGGCGGAAAGGAAATTATAGAATCAAATCTGCCGGTCATCATTGGAGCCCAGAAAGGTATAAATGAACCAAGATACCCGAACTTAAAGAGCATAATGGCTGCAAAGTCAAAACCAATTGAAGAAATTCCGGCTGTATCAGATGAAAATAAGATTGAAATTATTGAAATGAATCTGCCGCCAGCTAAATCAAGCGGAAAAATATTCAGTAACGGTAAAGATGATGTGGCAGAGCTTGTAAAACTGCTGAGAGAAGAAGCAAAAGTAATATAATTTTTTTTTAATTTAATTACAGATTAATCTTAATTTATGTCAAATAAAATTTTAGCATTTATAGAATCAAAAGACGGTAAGTTTAAAAACTCAGCATTTGAAGTTGTGGCTGAAGCAAATAAAATTGCACTCGAATCCTCTTCAGAATTAATTGTCCTTACAATCGGAACAGGCATAGAGCAGGAAGCTCAGAATCTCGCTCCCTTCGGCGCGAAAAGACTTATATTTGCTGATCTGACAGAGCTCAACGGAAAGAGTTCAAAAACAGATTTTAAATATTCTCCGTCTGCATTTGCAAAAGTAATTAGTGAAGTTGCAAAAGCACTGAGTGCAGATATAGTATTATTATCAGCAACTTCTTTAGGTAAAGATCTCGCAGGCAGAATTGCTGTAAAAACAGATTCTGCAGTTTACAACGACTGTATTGATCTCAAATATGAAGACGGAAAAATAATCGCTGCAAGACCGGTGTATGCGGGTAAGAGTATTATTAAAATCAAATCTAAAACTGATAAAATTGTAATTACGATCAGACCAAATGTATTCAAACCGTTAAAGTCAGATAATGCATCAGTTGAAACTGTTAAAGCAGATACCGATACTTTTAATTTATCCGATACGGATTTTTCTTCAGTTGTAAAAGACACGGTCTTAAGCAGTGAGAAGCTGGATGTTGCCGAAGCTGACAGAATTGTATCAGGCGGAAGAGGGCTCAGAGAACCTGAGAACTTCAAACTTATTGAAAATCTGGCAGCCGTGATCGGCGGAGCGACAGGCGCTTCAAGAGCAGTTGTAGATGCAGGATGGAGACCTCACTCTGAGCAGGTTGGTCAGACAGGAAAGACAGTTTCACCAAGTTTATATATTGCCTGCGGTATAAGCGGCGCTATTCAGCATCTGGCCGGTATGTCCTCATCAAAATGCATTGTAGCAATCAACAAAGATAAAGATGCTCCGATTTTCCAGATTGCCAATTACGGTATTGTCGGTGATGTATTTGAAGTGCTGCCTGCTTTGACTGAAGAATTCAGTAAAGTTCTTTCAAAATAATATTCTTAAGCGTAATTAAATTATATTGTAAATATGAAACTTTTAATTTAGCTTAACTGTAAATAAAAATAAAAGTTTTCAATAATAAATGGATAATTCACAGGATACAATACAGGTAGATATTTTCGGACTTTCTCTTACACCCTCCATTAGCGGCGGAGGTTATGCGATAATACTTAAAGAAATATCCGGGAACAGAAGGCTTCCGATAATTATCGGGCAATATGAAGCACAGTCAATAGCCCTGGAGCTTGAAGGAATAAAACCTCCCAGACCACTTACACATGATCTTTTAAAAGAAGTTATAGAAACATTCGGATATTCAGTTAATTACATTGTAATAAATGAGCTTCGTGATTCTACTTTCTATGCTAAGATCAAATTTGATTCTACAAGCGTTGAAGAAATGGATGCAAGACCATCTGACGCAATTGCAATAGCGCTTAAATTTTCATCGCCTATATATGTAAATTCTGATATTATGGATGAAGTGGGATTTGTTCCAGAGTATGATGAACAGGTGCTGCCTAAGCAGGAAGGCGAATTTGACGAGGCAGACACCGGATCAAATCCTGAACAGATAAAATCAAAACCTGTTGAAACAAAAAACCTTTCCAACAAAGAGAAAAAACTGGTTCAGCTTAGAAATGATCTTGAAGAAGCAATCACAAAAGAAGATTACGAAAAAGCTGCACAGCTCAGAGATGAAATAAAAAAGATGGAAATCTCAAATCTCAATTAGCAAATAACTGAAAATAACCGTTAGTTACTTTTAAAAACTAAAATAATTTTAATTGGAAAAAAAATTTATTATTGTATTTTTTATGTTCATCTCTTTTTCAGGGATATCCTATTCTCAGTTATTACCGGAAACAAATCAACGACTTTCAGAAAAAAAATCACCGTTAAAAGATAAAGGTCTGCCTTCTTCAGGCGCCAGTGTCGGATTCAATCTCGGGTTAGGGATAATTGAAAGCCAGGCTGCATTTGCTATTGGAGCTTTTGCAGAACTGAAAGCAAGCGATTTTGCATTTGTACCGCAGGCTAATTACTGGAACGGTTCAAACCAGTCTAACTTTGAGCTTGCCGGACTTGCAAGATTTTATTTATCTAAAAAAAATCTGATACCTTATCTAGACGGAGGGCTTGGTGTCAATTTTTATAATTCCGATAAAGATGATTTTACTAAATTGAGTATTCTAATCGGAGGTGGAATCGAACTTACCAACCTGGGCACATCATTTAATTTAATTTTCGACGGGAAATATAAACTTATTATAAATGATTCCGGAGGACTGGGAAATTTATCCTGTTTCATTTTTACAGCAGGCATGAAGTTTCCTTTCAAATAATTCTGATCTGAAAAATTAATCAGCGTAAAGGATATTTCTTTTACGCTTTTTTTATTTCATAAAACTTCAAATAAATAATCATTAGAAATTTATTAATTGATATCGGAAATTCAGATATAAAAACCGGGGTAGGAAATTCAGGAACATTCAATATCAGAAATATTAAGCGCTTCCCCTATTCTAAATCTGATTTTAAAAATGAATTCAGAAATATTTTAAATGATCTGTTTTTGAATAATAATTTTGATAATGCAGGGATCTCAGTCCTGAATGATGACTATACGGATTTTATTGAGAAATACATTCACATTAAATTTAAAATCGAACCCGTTTTCATTAACAGAAAATTGAAACTTCCTGTATCTGTAAAATATTCTAAGAGCCTTGGAAATGACAGGATCTGTAACGGTGCTGCGGCTTCAGTAATATATAATAAGAAGAATACTCTTATCATTGATTTCGGGACGGCAACTACTTTTACTCTTATGTCAGATAATATACTTACAGGAGGTATGATACTTCCCGGAATAAAAACTTCCCTGTTATCTCTTACAGGAATGACTTCCCTTCCGGAAGTAAATTTAACTTTTCCAAGATCTTTAATTAACAATAATACAATTGATAACATAAGAGCCGGAGTTTTATATCAGTCACTGTTCTCTGCAGAAAGAATTATCAGGGAAACAGGAAAGAAGTACAAGGGATTGTTTGTGATTGCAACAGGTGGATATTCAAAACTTATATCAGGAAAGACCGGTCTGATAAATATAACAGACAGATATTTGGCTTTAAAAGGAATTAACATTATAATTTCCCAATGAAAATAATTACAAAAGAAATTATAGTTGAAACAGAAGGAAACTGTGACATCAGAAATATTTCTGAAGAAGTCAGAAAGTATTTAAAAGAAAGCAAAATGAAGGAAGGAAGCTGCTGTGTTTTCTCAATCGGATCCACTGCTTCAATAACTACACTGGAATATGAACCCGGATTGTTAAAGGATATACCTAAAATTCTCGAAAAACTTATACCGGCATATTCTAAATATTATCATAACGATACCTGGGGAGATAACAATGGGCATTCACACTTAAGATCAGCAATAATCGGCACTTCTTTAAACATTCCTTTCATAAAATCTGAACTGATTTTAGGAACGTGGCAGCAGATAGTATTGATAGATTTTGACAACAAAAAAAGAACACGGAGAATAGCCGTTCAGCTTACCGGTGAATAAATTGAAAACACGAATAATAATTATAGCAGTCTTTGTTGCAGCCGCTGCATTAAGGCTGTATGATACCGAACAGAAGAACCTTTGGTTTGATGAGGTCTTTTCATGGAAAATTTCACAGGGTACAATTACAGGAATAGTGAGTGAAACATCAGGCGACATTCACCCGCCTTTCTACTATATAGTTTTAAAATACTGGATGGAAATATTTTCAGACAGTGTTTTTTCGATGAGACTGCTCAGCACAATCTTAAGTCTGCTAAGCATGTACTTCATTTACAGAATTTCGAAATTATTTCTTGAAAATGATTTCCGGACTATTCTTGTACTTCTCTTATATGCTGTCTCACCTCTTAACATTTACTACTCGCAGGAAGTAAGAATGCTTAATCTGAATTTATTTCTATGCCTTGGATCTGTTTATTACTTTCTGGCTTTGATGGGAAATGATAAAAGCAGAAACAATAGTTTATTGTCAGTCTCTTTGCTTTATATTTCTTTTACAGTTCTTGCTGTCTACACACACTATTTTGCATTTCTGATTTTTTTTACTGAACTGATAACTGCTTTGATTTATTATTTCAAAAAAATTATCAGTAAAAAATATTTCATAAGATTTATATTACTTTTTGCATTAATTAATCTTCTGTACCTCCCGTGGTTTCCAGTATTCTTTGCACAGGCTTCAAAAGGTCAACCATGGAGAACCGCTCAGTCAGTAATTAAAACCGGATACAATTTACTTGATTATATCAAAGATATTTTCTTCAGTCCGTATTTAAATTTTGAGAGCAGCGCTGCACTTTATTTTTCTGATTTTATTTCCATTCTGATTGTAACTTTTTTAATTTACGTTCTGTTCAGAACACTAAACCCGAAACAACTTACACCCAAAAATCAAAATTCATTATTATTATTTTTCTTTGTTCCCTTAATTACAGCAACAATAATATCACTGAGACAGAGCATTGTATTATCAAGGTATCTAAGTATAATCATTCCTTATCTTTATATTATTCTGGTTTATTATTCTTATTTATATTTCAGCAAAAGGACAGCAACTGCTTTTATTGTTTTTCTGATATTAATCAGCTGTTACGGAACCAGCATAAATTACAGTAACGATTTTAAGAATAATGATTACAGAAAGATAATATCTTATATTGAAAAAGATTTCCATCAGGATGATAATATTATTGCGGAACCTCATTTTATGGGATGGAGTCTGAGCTATTATAAGACTCACAGTAATACTGTAATAAATTCGCCAGTAATACTTGGCTGGGATCTGAAAATGCAACTCGATTCATTAAGCAAAAGAAAAGACATGAAAAATATCTGGTTTATTCTTGATTACAGTTCTCTCGGAAAAGATGATTATGATTCACTTACAGAGAATATGAATAAGCTTGGATATGAAAAAAAATCTGAAAAATCATTTTATCTGATTCCTTCAAAAGTAAAAGTCGGATATTTTGTAAACACCGGAATTCCATAATATTATACTGCCAATTATATAATTATTTATTAAACATATTTAATTTCTTTATCTTTATTTTTACCATTAAATGTCTTAATTTCTGTATATAAAAATTATTCTCAATTTAAATTAATGATCCCAAATATTAAAAGTTTTATAAACTCGGACAAGTATAAATCGGCTTCTAAATTTTGTTTTTTCCTTTCAATTTCAGCATTATCTTTACTTTATGCAGCATTTCTTTCTCCACTTGGAATAGCAGACGACGTTAATAATAAATATACTAACGTGGGAAATATCGGATTGACCGTTACAAACTACGGCACTATCGGGAATGGCTTTGTATCTTATCCTAATCAGCCCTCTTGCCAGTATCCTCTTGGATCAGGTATAGAGAATTTATTTGTCGGCGGTATTTGGATCGGCGGAGTAAAAGACGGTGATATCAGAGTATCAACTGCAGCAATTGATGTATCAGCAGCCAACAGGACAGAAGGGTTTGAATTTACTAATGCACCCGGAGCAGGGATCACTGAAAAATCTTCTCTTCAGACATCACCTAACTACAGACCAGATGCTGTTTCTCATCAGGATTTTGTTTCTGAATATTTCGATACAAATATTGTATATAACGGTACGGTTATTCAAAACCATGTTCCGCTTGGATTTAAAGTTTTAATGGAATCATACTGCTATAATTTTAATTTTGCAAATAACTGGGTAATTCTAAATTATAAGATCGTTAATATTGGCTACAGGGGAAATAATTCTCCGATAGACAGCATATATGTCGGGCTATGGTGTGATGGTGTCGTAAGAAATACGAACGTAACGCCGCCGGGAGGATCAGCATTTTACAGTAAAGGTGCAGACGGATATGACAGCACTTACAGAATGGCTTATGAATATGATTATAACGGAGATCCGGGATTTACTGATACTTATGTTGCATTCAAGTTTCTTGGAATAAACCCTAAGCCTCCTTCTGAAAATGTAAGTTCTAAAACTCACTTCACAATCTGGCAGTTCAGAAATACTACGGATCCGTTATATTTCTCTCCTACTGAAGATAATAACACATTGCCGGATAAAGCCGGAAAATATCAGAAGCTGCAGGGATATTTAAAAACAAATCCTAATGACTCCATTAACAATCCTTCAGTTGTTCCTTCAAGATTAGATGTATTAAGACATACTCCGAGCAACAGGTCAACACTTGTTTCATATGGTCCGGTAAGAAATGCAAATAATGAAAAATTCTCTTTAAGATATGGATTAGATACTATTAATGCCGTATTTGCTGTTGTATGCGCAAAGAAGTCAACTACAGATCCGACAACCTGGGATTCATCTTATATGAGGAACAATCTGAATGTTTCAGCAGGCTGGGCTCAAAGTGCATATGATAACGGATATAAGCTGCCATCTCCTCCCGATATTCCAACTGTCAAAACTGAAATAGGAGATAAAAAGGTAACTCTTTACTGGGCTGCAAATGCAGAAAGATCAGTTGACCCGATTTCAAATTTAGAAGACTTCGAAGGGTATAATATTTACAGAACTAATCCGGGAGCTGATCTTACTTTAAATCAGGATCTGACTTCACTTTTAAATCTGGTAGGTACTTTTGACAGCACACATAACAATGTAGGAAATAATACGGGGTTTAATTTTATAAAAATGGATGCTCCTAAATATTTTGATGGAGATACTACACCATACTATTATAAATTTGAATTTCCTAATCAGCTAAACGGATTTCAGTATGTATATTCTGTTACAGCATTTGATAAAGGCGATATAACTCAGAATCTTGGTTCTCTGGAGAGCTCAATACTGGGAAATACCAAAAGAATAATTGTCGGCACTCCTGCAAACAATGATGAAAATGCCGAAGTTGGAGTCTATCCTAATCCTTATTACGGAAGTGCAGTGTGGGACGGGCAAGGTAAGAGTAAAGAGACTCAAAGGAAAATATATTTTTATAATCTTCCGTCTAAATGTGTAATTTCAGTATGGTCTCTCTCTGGTGATCTTGTTGATCAGTTTGACCATGATGCAAAGACATACAACGGAAATGATCTTAACTGGTTTAATACATATTCAGACGGAACGCAGGTCTTTGCCGGAGGTGAACATGCATGGGATCTGATAACTGACAGTGAGCAGGCAATAGCCACAGGTCTCTATCTTTTTACTGTTAAGGATTCGAATACAGGGCAAATAAAGAAAGGGAAATTTGTAATTATAAAATAATTTTATTATCAGTTATTAGCTGACTGTTCTAAAATATTTTTTATGGCGAAAGGTAAATTTTTTCAGATATGAAATTAATATTTTTTTAGAAAAATATAATCATAAATAACAAATACATAATATAAATCAATTAATAAATTATGAAAAAACTAAAACATTTACCAATTCTACTTATTACTGCATACATTGTTTATGCGCTTGGATTCAACATAATGGGTCTGGATTTTACAAATGTCACACTTCAGCAGATCCAGTTTAAAACAGATGACTCTCTTGCTTTAGGAAGAGATAAATCACTGCTGGAAGGAGATTCGGTATCTTTTGTAGCAAGAGTCGTAGCACCGCCGAGAGTATCACCTTCAACAGGAGATTTCAGAACTATGATGAGAGGAACAAACAGCTGGACTTGTTATGCACAGGATACTGCAAACGGTTTATTCGGCGGAATTGTGATCCGTCAGGGAACAAGAGGACCACAGACCGCGATAGATCTGATCGATACAGGAGCTTTGATAAGAGTTCAGGGTACTGTACAGGAATTCGGATCCACTGCAAGCAGTAATTTTGCAAATTGCCTTACT
This sequence comes from Bacteroidota bacterium, assembly GCA_036782875.1. Lineage (GTDB taxonomy): Bacteria > Bacteroidota > Ignavibacteria > Tepidaquicellales > Tepidaquicellaceae > JAGPCH01. Next base: position 21,554 of record DAIPYG010000016.1, read on the forward strand.
CAGCTTGCTCTTGATACTGCAATAGGTTATACAATATCAATATTAGGAAACTCACCGAAAAGACCTGATCCTAAACAAGTCAGCATTACAGATTTTGCAAACGGAGATTATCCTAACGGTGGTACAATAAATTATATTCAGGGTGAAAAGTATGAAGGAATGTATGTAGAAATACGAAATGTCACAACATCATCAGGTATCGGTAACAGACAGCCTTTCAGTATAGTTGATGAAAACGGTAACAAGATGTATATGAGAGATTTCTCAAACTGGTTTTCAACCTCTCCTTCAGGAGATACTTTAAGACCATGGACTGCGCCTTCCATTGGAACATTTGTTAATTCAATCAGAGGAGTTATAATTAATGCAAATAATGAAGGAGCTTTTGGAAATCAGCTGCCTTATGTGATTGTCCCTATATATCCTAATGATCTTGTTCTTGGAAATGCACCTCCGGTAATATCAAGTCCGTTAAGAAGTCCGGGTGTTCCGACTCCTTCTGACAGTGTTCAGGTAAGTGCTACAGCAACTGATCCGGGATTATCACCATTGACTCTCACATCAATGCAAGTATATTTCAGAAACAACGGCGGATCTTTTACGTCAAAAAATATGCCGCTCATTACAGGAAATATTTATTCGGCAAAAATGCCTCCTGCTCCGCTCGGAACACTGGTGGAATATTATATAAGAGCAGAAGATAATCAGGGTGGAATAAAACTTTTACCTTCTGATACTGCAAAATCAAAATTATTTTATATTGTAAGAACAAATGATTCTATGACAGTTCAGGATGTTCAGTTTTGTCCGAACAACGGCGGACGGTCAGCTTATGAAGGATATGATGTAAGAGGAATTGAAGGAATTGTTACTGCTGATACATCAGACATACCTCTTTTCAGTTATACCAGTGCAGCCGGAACACAGTCAGCTCCAAGAAGAGTTTATATTCAAAACGGTCAGGGAGCTTACAGCGGTATATGGTTAGCCGGGGGACCGACAGATGCATTACATAAAGGAGACAGAGTCAGAGTAAAGGGAACAGTTGAAGAAAATTTCAGCGTTACAAGAATTAATATATCAACACCATCAAGCATAACAGTGCTTTCTACAGGTAATACACAGCCGACACCGGAAATACTTTCAACTGCACAGATACCGAACTCAGCACAGGATGGGGAAATCAATGTTGAAAAGTGGGAAAGTGTATATATCAGATATAATACTCCGGTAAAAATAGATTGTATAAATGCTGCAGTTGGAATTGCATGTACTACTTCTGAGCCATTGATCGATACTACTTTCAGAAGAAATTTCGGAGAACCGCTTATTTCTGACGGATCAAACATTGATGCAAGACTGGAGCTTCAGGACGGCAATCATGACTATTCAAACAACTGGGACGGCAGAGGAAACATTGCCCCTAATATCTTACTTACAAAAAATGATATAATCTCATATGTAGAAGGTATTTTATATTTTTCATTCAGCAATTATAAACTTACACCAAGAAAGAATCCTGATTTCGGAACAGTGACACCTGTTGGAATTTCAAACAATACCGAGACAGCAAATACTTATTCGCTGATGCAGAATTATCCTAATCCGTTTAATCCGGTTACTGTAATAAATTATAATATACCTGTATCAGGGAATGTTTCTCTGAAAGTATTCGATATGCTTGGCAGAGAAGTAAGAAGCCTTGTAAATAATTTTGTAACTTCAGGTAGCTATTCTGTAAATTTCGACGGAAGCAATTTGTCCAGCGGTATATATTTTTATAAACTTGAAGCAGAAGGATTCTCAGGTCAAAAGTTTGTAAGCACTAAAAGAATGGTTTTAATTAAATAAAAATTAACTGCAGCCGGACAGAAATTTTCCGGCTGCATTTCAAATTACTTTAAATGATAAAAGCGCTTTTATTTTTAATCACCGCCGGAATATTTGTGATGACTTTTTCATGCAGTGATCCGACTAGCGGTACAATAGATAATCTTCCGCCGGACAGTTACCTCTCTATTTTTCCTGACAGTATTATTGCACCCGGTTCTACTCTAAAAAAAATAAACTGGTGGGGTGATGATCCTGACGGCATTGTCCAGGGATTCAGGATTTCATTTGATTCTGTAAACTGGGGATATACAACCAAGAATGACAGTTCCTTTCTGTTATCAATAAACGGAAATGACAGTACATTCAGATTCTGGGTAGCAGCTGTTGATGATAAAGGTTTTATAGATCCGACACCTGCAACAAATCTGTATCCCGTTATTAATACACCGCCTGTAGTTTCTTTTGATGTTGGGACAGATATTCCTGATACAACATTTCCTGTAGCATCATTTAAATGGACAGGCTCTGATCCCGATGGCGTAGAAACAATAAGATACTTTCAGTATTCTTTAAATGATACAAACCATTTCAGAAGAGTTTCGGGAAGCATTAATTTACTAACGATCAACATTGACAGCGGAATCGTTCCAAATTCGGATAATGTATTTTATTTAAGAGCAGAAGATAATGCAGGCGCTTTAAGTCCAATAATACGAATGCCGGATACAAGTTCAGTCTGGCATGTTAAGCCTGTTACTTCAAAAATTCTTATGATAAGAGATATTCCGTCTTCAGATCTTACTTTTGCAATGCCTTATTTTTCAAATGCTTTTGATACGATACATTACGATATGCTTGACATTAAATCCAATGACGGAGCACTTATACCGACAATTGTAAACCCAATGTTCATCAGTACTTTGAAATTATTTGATATTGTATTCTGGACTGCAGGAAATAATTCCGTATCCAATGCAGCCAACTTTGATCTTGCACGGGCTACGCTTCCTTTTTATATTCAAAGCGGCGGTAAAGTCTTTTTCGCTTCCGGATTTCAGGGAGTACTGGCTGAAATACCGCCTAATTATATTAACTTTGCTCCTATTGACAGTGTAACGGCATGTTCAATTCCTTTTTACCAGCCTTCCAATCCGAATTTAACTGTAAACGATGCTTCTTATCCGGTGATAGGATCCAGCTCCTTTATTTTTGGTGTAAAGGGATTAAAAGTTACAAGCCCTACAAATATAATTTACAGACTCTTTGTACCTGCAGGCTGCTTCGATACTATAAATGTTACTATAAAAGATGTAACTGTGAATCCTAAAATAATATATATGGGATTACCTGTTTATTTTTTGAACAGAGATCCGGTTGCTTCAAAAGATCTTTTCAGAAGAATATTTATTGAGGAATTTGGATATCACTAATTTAAAAGTTAAAAGTTGAATTTAAAAAGTTTAAAGTAAAATGCTGAAAGTTAAAGAATTTAATATATGAAAAAATATTTATTAATTTTATTTCTGATAATATTTTCTTCCCAGGTATTTTCTCAGGAGAAATTTGGATCAATATCCGGTGTTGTCACTGATTCAGGAAATATTCCTCTCGATGGTGTGATCCTCAAACTTGTAGGTACATATTTGGGAGGACAATCCGACTATGAAGGTAAATTCAAGATTGAGAATATTTCTCCCGGCACATATACTCTTCGTGTCGAAGTTGAAGGTTTTAGAACAGTTGAATTTACTGATTTAAAAATAAACGGTGATGAAAATAAAGAATTTAATGTAGTACTTAAATCAACTTCATTTACGGTGGATCAGGAAATAGAAGTTGTCGGAGACAGACCTCTTCTTGATATAGAACAGACAAGCAGCAGTCATATTGTTTCAAGTGATGAAATAAATAAATCCATTGTATCTAACGTAACTGATATTATTACACAGCAGGCAGGGGTTATAAAAGAAGACAACGAGATTCATATCAGAGGAGGAAGAAATTATGAGAACTCGTTTTTAGTTGACGGAGTATCAGTTCAGGATCCCCTCTCAGGTACAGGTTACGGACTTCAGATGTCATCAAATTCTCTTGAAGAAGTAGAGGTTATCACCGGCGGATATAATGCAGAATACGGACAGGCTACCAGTGGTGTTGTAAATGTAAGAACAAAGGAAGGTAAATATAATGACCTCAATTTTTATGTATCATATAAAAGGGATAATTTCGGAGTAAATAAAAATTCCGGAACGAGCTTTAATACGGATATTCTTGAAATGAATCTGAGCGGTCCGGAGCCAATTTCGAAATTTTTATTTAAAGCTCTGAATATCAGGACTCCCGGAGAGATCACATTGTTCGGAAGTTTCTTCATGGGATTGTCAGACGGATTTTTTGTAAATAACGGCGGTCAGAAAGCTAACCAGGTATATTCCTCTACTTTCGGCGGATCTAAATATGCGCCTCGTCAGGATAACAACTGGTACTGGCTGGGAAAAGCAACATACCGGCTTAATGAAACAATGAAACTTGCTTATTCCTACAACCAGTCAGTTTCTATAAATCAAAACTCATCCACTCTTCAGACAAATTTAGAATATCAGGAACCTTCACCGGGATATCAGTATGAGTTCCAGTATATATTAGACAGTGCACTGACCTATACACAAAACAGTAATTTCAATACCGTTAACTGGAGTCAGACGACAAGCCCGAGTACTTTTTATGAAGTGAAACTAAATAAATTCTATACACAATTACGCGTAGATGCAAACGGAAAAAACTGGGATCAATATTCTGAACCTCTTGATGTTACAAGACCTCCGTTTCAATATTATTATATTGACAGCACACATACAGGTTTAATTCCGGGAGACGGATTTTATGATGTCGGAAATCCATTTACCTGGCATGACCATTTTGTAGATGAAATATCCGGGAGATTTGATTACGTTCACAGTTACAGCCCCAACAGCAAAATAAAAGCCGGTGTGGAAATGAGTTTTCAGCAGATGCAGTTAGTTGATATTTATCAGCCCTGGATTCAGCCGCTTGGTCTGAATAATGATATATACTCGGTATATCCTGCTTTCGGTGATATATATGCACAGCAAAGTCTTACTTTCAAGGGTATGATCTTAAATTACGGTCTGAGACTGGATTACTGGCTTCCCGGTAAATATGTAGATGATGCTGTAGCTAATCCGGACGTATCTACGATCCCGGAGCAGACGCGTCAGGCATATTATGAAGATACCTATAATTTATGGGGCAGACGTGTAAAATTAAATTTTTCACCGAGATTAGGTATATCACATCCGATTACAAATAATCAGACTCTATTCTTTTCATACGGGCATTTTTCAAAAAGACCAAAGCCTCAGTTTGTTTATGCCAAACTTAACCCACAGGCTGCTCAGTCAACATTCCAGAAGTTCGGTAACCCGAATCTCAATCCTGAAACTACAGTAGCTTATGAACTCGGTATCAGAAACCAGTTCACGAATGATGATGTATTTACTGTAACCGCTTACTATAAAAATATTTATGATTATGTCGCAACAAAGAGTATTCTGATAAACAGCGGTAGGCTTATTGGCAAGTCTTTTATTACATATTTCAATCAGGACTATGCAAGACTCAGAGGAGTTGAAGTAGAATATCAGAAAAGAATCGGTAGCTGGTTCAACGGTAAATTCAATTTTACATATGCAATAGCAACAGGAAAAAGCTCGACTTCAGATAACGGATATCTTGTTGCAACAACAGGCGCAGGAGAAAATTTGAATGAAATATTTCTTTCCTGGGATAAGCCGTTTCAGCTTAGTGCAAATCTGTATTTTAATGCTGAAAAAGGTCAGGGATTATTCGGAATTGGAAAGAATGTACTTGATGACATTTCACTTAAGGCAAGAATATTTTATCAGTCAGGTAAGAGATATACTCAGCAGCTGCTTGTCGGATATCTTGATGACGGGCGACCTGAATATGAACCTGATCTTAATAATATAAATGGAGAAGTTGGTTCAAACTGGTTCTGGGTTGATCTCAATATTGATAAGTATTTCTATGTTAATTCACTGCAGTTTGATGTAAGCATTGGAATTACAAACTTATTCAATACACTTAATTCCACAATTATAAATCCTGTTACAGGAACCGCTTATGAGTATGGTCAGGAGACTCAAAACTTTGTCAATAATCCGTTATATCCTGATGTACAGGCACCAATAACTCCATATCCTTATAATCCGTCAAGATATCTGACACCGACGAATATACAGTTTGGAATTTCAATGAAGTTTTAAGTTAATTTTAATTAATTATGTTCACAATCATCGGATGAAAGTTTATAATTTAAATATACTATCAAAATTTTTGAAGATTTTATTAAAAGAAAGTTTAATGAAAAATAACCGGTCATCAGAATTTATTTTGTTCAGAAAATTTTGTCTGATCATGCTTATTTCCGGATTTGCTCTGACTGATGTTTCATACGCTCAGCTCTTTCCTAACCTGGGAGGACAAAGAACCGGAACTACTTCATTGCAGTTTCTGAAGATCGGAGTAGGTGCACGGGCGACAGGCATGGCGGAATCGTTTGTTGCAGTATCGAATGATATAACCTCGCTTCAGTGGAATCCTGCAGGACTGGTTTCTTTTAAAGAAAACGGAATTACTGCTTCTTATACACAGTGGTTTGTAGATACACGGCTGAGCAATTTTGGAGGTGTATATCACTTCGGCGGAAGTAATGCCATAGGATTCAACGTTGTTTCTTTAAGCACAGAAGATATGAAAGTAACAACGGAATATCAGCCAAACGGCACAGGAGAATATTTCAGATTCTCTGATCTTTCTATAGGTTTATCTTATGCCAGACAAATGACTGAACAGTTTTCTTTCGGAGCTACAGTAAAATATGTTGTGGAAGATCTTGGAGCATTGAAAATGCAGGGCGTACTTGGTGATCTTGCAACTTTTTACAGAACAGGTCTGGGTACATCCAGGTTTGCAATCATGATCTCTAATTTCGGGGGACAGGTAACTCCAACCGGTGATGCACCTTTGGCAAACGGCGGGACTACTAATACTTTTCAGAGATTTCCACCGCCGACAAACTTTCAGCTGGGTTTTGCGATTGAGCCCTGGATGAATAAAAATAACAGGCTGACAACTTCAATTCAGCTTAACAGCCCAACCGACAATGCAGAGAATCTTTGCTTTGGAGCTGAATATGCTTACAAGGATTTTTTATATTTCAGGGGCGGATTTAAAGTGAATGTTGATGATGAGAATTTCTCAGGCGGAGTAGGAGTGAAAGTTCCGATTTCTTTTGCATATACAAATTTTGATTATTCAATTTCAAATTATGAACAGCTCGGACTTGCACAAAGATTATCTTTAAATGTTTTATTTCCATCTAAATAAAATTTTAATTTTTCTGATATGAAATATTTAATACTATTCTTTTCTTTATCAGTCATTGTGATTTCATCCTGTACTGACAAAACAAGCTTATCCGAATTTCCATTAACAGGCGGAGGAAACGTTCCTACAATTACTGATGTAACTTACGTACAGCAGACACCTACCTGGAATCAGTTTAACAGCCCGAAAGCCGTTTTAGTAGGCAGAGAACCTTTGGTGTATATTGCAGATACCAAGAACAACAGACTGGTGCAGCTTGATCTTTCCGGAGCTGAAATAGGAAGTCTTGCAATAAAAAATCCCACAGCTATTGCACAGGATTATAATTATGATCTGCTTGCTATCGGTGACTCTGTATTAAATATTACTTTTGACACGATCAGTGTTCTTTACAGAATTAAACTTTCTCCGGTCCAGGGATTCCTTTCTCAGGCAACTTTGCTTCCATTACTCGGAAGTGATTACCCTACTCCTCTTACCAGCAGAAAGAGAAAATTTACAGGAGTCGGTGTATTTCCGGATAATAGTTATATCGTTACAAGAACAGGACCTGATAATGCAAGTTCACTTGATCCGGACAATGCATTGTTGAAAATAATAGGAATAAACAGCGTAACATCAGTAGTATCTCTTAGCGGATTTCAGACAACAGGTAACGGAGTTTATTCCATAGATATGATGTCTGCTATTACTACTTTCAATGGAAACTATACTGATTTTATTATTACCAGAAATACCACAGAATATGGATTTAAAGTTGAATGGTTTATTTATGATATTGAAAATGGTACATACAATCCTAAGTTCGTTCCTGAAGACAATGTTGATATATTAAACATTCAGCTGGGAACCCCCGACGGAGTCACAGTTGACAATAATAACAATGTATATGTTGTCGATAATGAACGAGACTCCTTATATAAATTCGCAAATGACGGCAGGCTGAAGACTGAATCTTTCGGCGGCGCTGGATCCGGAACCAACCAGCTTAATAATCCTGGCGGTGTTTCATTTTTCAACAAAGTACTGTATATCTCAGATACCGGAAACAACCGAATTGTAAGATATAAATTATCAACAGATATTTATTGATTTGGCAAAGAAGCAAAAAAAAACTGTTCACGGACCTGTTTCCTTAAAAAATGAATTCAAAGAAAATCCACTTTACAACTACGGATTAATACTTTTTTTTACTGTTTTTATTTTTTTTCTTTCAAGTTTCAAGATCACCGGAGACGATGATGTCTTCTGGCATCTGGCTACAGGAAGATATATTGTTGAAAATCATCATGTACCTTCAGCCGATGTATTCGGATTTGTAACACAGGGACAGACATGGATGCCTTTTGAATGGGGCTGGGATGTACTTACATACGGTGTCTATAATATAGGCGGATACACTGCCCTATCTGTATTCAGGAGTATTATTTTTCTTTTAATTTTTTTAATTCTATTTCTTATTCTTAGAAAGTTCCGGGTAAGTTACACTATTATCTTTTTGTTCTTTACACTTCTTTCCTTTGGTATAATGGACAGGCTTAGTCCCCGTCCGCACATTATGTCCTTTTTATTTTTTACCTTACTGCTTTATATAATTACAGAATACAGATATTTCAGCCGAAAGAATTTCAAAATACTTTATTTCATACCGCTGATCTTTCTGATCTGGGCAAATATGCATATGGGAATTATTGCCGGAATTTTTTTACTTGGCATCTACACATTATCAGAAATAATTATTTACTTAAAGCCCGATAAATTTTCTTCAAAAGAAATTCCGTCTCTTGCTAAACAGGAATTATACAGGCTTATAATTATTTTTATAATTTCCCTTCTAGTAATGCTCGTCAATCCGAATTCTTTTTCGACATATGTTTATGCTTATGAACATACAAAAATGAAGCTGCTTGAAACCATAAACGAATGGAGATCTCCTTTCGATGAAATGTTCGGCGGAGGTTTCGTTACAAATATTTATAAGCTATTTCTTTTCGGTGGTGTTCTGATACTATTTTATGCTTATAAAAGAAAAGATCTTTTTGCAGCAATGGTTTTTATTGGCTTTGCAGTTTATTCTGTAAGAGCTGTTAGATTTACGGTTGATTACCTTATTATAATAACTATCTTTCTTGCAATATCAGTCAATTATATAATTGTTAATTCGAAAAATGAATGGTTAAAGAATTTCTTTACTGTTAATACCATTCCAAAAGTTATAATTGAAGTTGTATTATTATTCTGCATAGTCAACATCCCGAACGATAAGCTTTATCTCGAATATCTGAAGTATTACAGAGTATCAGGATTCGGAATAAATTCTGATTTTATACCTACTCAGATGTTTGATTTTATGAAAGAGAATAATATTCCTGTAACAGGTCAGAGACCTTTAAATCATTTTGGAAGCGGCGGATTTCTGATCTGGAATTTTCCGGAGAGTAAAAATTTTATTGACAGCAGAAATCTCAATGACGAAATATTCAGCGAATATAATACTCTTATGGCTAAGAAGCCCGGATTCGAAAAGAAACTGAAAGATTATGACTTTGATTATTTCATTTATCTTGCACCTGATCTGGTACGAGCTCCGAATGAAATGGAGCAAACTATAATTTCATATATGAGCAGACATCCTGAAGAATGGAAGCTTGTATTCTGGGATGATAAGTCATTTCTATTTGTTAAAAACTTGCCTAAGTTCAAAGAGATAATTGATAAATTCGAATACAAATACGCTGCTCCTTATAATTTTTTATATCAAAAACCTGTTCTTGAAAAAGCAGTAACCGATGACCCTGAGCAATTAAGATCTGAACTTAAAAGAAAAACAGCTCAGGATCCTAACGGTTTAATAATAAATTCCATTAACAATACCTATTATATCAGATTATCTAAATAAAAAAACCAAACATATAACCATGAAAAAAATAATTTTCACATTATGCCTATTGTTCATCTGCAGTATTTCACAGGCACAGATAGTTTCAATAGCATCAATTTGTCAGAATAACTCCAGCGGAATTCCTATCGATACCGGAGCTTTTAAAACTGTTACAGGAATTGTTACAGCAGCAAATGAATTCGGCGGACCTGCATATATGCAGGATATAACCGGAGGTATCGCAGTTTTTTATACTGAATTCTCAACAGCTATTTCTATAGGCGACAGTGTCATTGTAACTGCAAAATTAAGTCAGTTCAATGGTCTGACAGAGCTTGTTTATTCGACATTCGGCGGCACTCCTTCATTTACTATTGTAAGCAGCGGAAACCCTGTTCCCGCTCCTGAAGTATGCACGATTCAGCAGTTCAATACACAGACCTGGAACGGACATGAAGAATATGAGGGTAAACTTATCAGAATTAACGGATTAACAATAACAGGTACAGGTACTTTCCAGGCAAATACAAATTATACAGTAACTGATGCATCGGGTACAAGTCAGCTTAGAATTGATAATAACACAAATCTTGTCGGTACATTAATTCCGACAGGTACTTTTGACTGTATAGCCGAAGCTTCCCAGTTTGATGCTTCAGTACCCTTCAGTTCAGGATATCAGTTTCTTCCCAGATATGTGGCTGATCTATTTCAAAGCGGTGGACCTATAATTCTTGTTCCTCCGACAGAATCCAATATTAGTCCTAACGGTGTAACTCTGACCTGGACAACACAAAGTGCAGGAGATTCAAAGCTGAAATATTTCAGATCAGATTCTTTAGGACAGCCGGTCGTGTTCACCGATTCCGTATATAATGCAGCAGCTACTACAAATCACAGCTTTAATTTGACCGGATTACAGCCTGGAAAAATCTATTATGCATTAGCTTATTCAACAAATATTTCCGGAACAAGTGTTAGTACTCCGAAGTATTTTTCAACCTCTTCTGATCCTTCATCAACAGGAAAAATTGAAGTGTATTTCAATAAGTCTGTAGATATTTCCTATGCAATGCCTGGAAACAATGCTGTTGGTGATGAAGATCTGAAAATCAGACTTGGTCAGAGAATAGATTCAGCTACCAAATCTATTGATATTGCAATGTATTCATTCAATGAAATTACTCAGATAAAAGATAAACTGATAGGAGCCTTGATAAGAGGTGTAAAGATCCGAATGGTTTATGATCACAGAGACGGGAATATACAGGCTCTTGTACAGGATTTGATCAATTCCGGTATTAGAGTTCAGCAAAGACCGGTTGGTTCCAACATAATGCATAACAAGTTTTTTATTTTTGATGCCAGAGATAACACTTCTGCATCAGACGACTGGCTATGGGGAGGTTCAGCAAACATAACAAATGAGCAGTTTTATTCAGATGCACAGAATGTAATTATAATACAGGATCAGGCACTTTGTAATACTTACACAAGAGAATTCGAGGAAATGTGGGGATCTCATAATGAGATCAACAATCCGTCAAATGCTAAGTTCGGCGCTTCAAAACTCGACAATACTCCTCATAAGTTTATAGTTAAAGGCAGAAGAGTTGATTGTTATTTCTCGCCATCTGATAATCCTTCTACACAGGTCGAGGATATGATTTCACTGAATACAAACAAATCAATATATTTTTGTGCATTTGCTTTTACAAGATTTAACATTGCAAACAAAATGAAAACACAGTTTCAGCCGCCCGTAAAAATGGTAAGAGGTGTTTTCGATGATGGAAATGCGACCGATCCAGCTAGTGTATATCCTGAAATGAAAGGCATTGGAGGAACCACTCCCTGGAATCCGCCTGCTCCTGTATTTGTCGACGGTCAGCCGGGGCTATTGCATAGTAAATATATGCTTATTGATTCAGATATGCCTTCAAGCGACCCAATTGTTCAAACAGGATCATATAATTATTCTACAGCTGCCACGACCGGCAATGATGAAAATATGTTAATGATCCATGATTCATTAGTTGCTAATCTTTATCTGCAGGATTTTGCAAAAAGATATACACTTGCCGGAGGAAATATAAGTGTAGAGCAGATTTCTTCTGAAGTACCGGAAGGTTATTTACTTGAACAGAACTATCCTAATCCGTTTAACCCTAAGACAGTTATTAATTATTCAATTCCAAAATCCAACAATGTATCACTTATTGTTTTTGATGCGCTTGGAAGAGAAGTAATTACACTGGTTAATGATTTTCAGACTGCAGGTTCTTATAAAATCACTTTTGACGGAAGCGGTTTAAGCAGTGGTATTTATTTTTATAAAATATTATCTGCAGGATTTATGGAAACAAAGAGAATGATTTTAATAAAATAAGATCAAAAATTTTATTAAATATTTTCTAAGCCCCGCATTAAAAATCCGGGGCTTTTTTATTTTCTGCTTGAATCTGTTTCTGAAAATATAACGTATATATAATCAGATGTTCATTGAAGGAATAGTTTCAAACATAAATAAATTTTACTATCTGTTGTATCTCTAATATAGATTTTAAAAAATAATTTAACTATTTTTAATTAATTTCATTAACCCTCAAATTAAATATTTATAGAACGAAAATATACTATACAGTGTTATTAAAATTACACAAAAATAAAACGGCTGCATGAACATTATCAAAATCTTTCTCGTTACCCTTTTCGCAATACTTCTTATCTGCTCATCTTATAATTTAGCATATTCACAGTCTGCTGCAGTTTTCGGCCAGAATAAAGTCCAGTATAAAGATTTTGACTGGAAGTATATAAAGACTAAACATTTCGATGTATACTTCAGTCAGGGAGGTAAGGAATTAGCAGAATTTGCAGCACACGTAATGGAAAGTTCTCTGGCAAATCTTACAGAAAACATTGATTACAATATCAGCAACAGGATACCCGTCATAATTTATAATTCTCATAATGATTTTCAGCAGAATAATGTAGTTGATGAATACCTTCCTGAAGGTGTAGGGGGAGTTACTGAATTATTTAAAAACCGTATTAACATTCCTTTTGAAGGTGATTATGAAAAATTCAGACATGTAATTCATCATGAACTACTACATGCTTTTATGAATGATATGTTTTACGGTGGTTCACTGCAGAATATCATTTCAAAGAATATTTCACTCAATTTTCCTATTTGGTTCAATGAAGGAATGGCAGAAGTGCAGAGTCTGTACGGGCTCGATAAAGCAACTGATATGTTTATGAGAGATGCTACCATTAACAACTACGTTCCTCCGCTTGAATATATTAATGGATACTTTTCATACAGAGGAGGTCAGAGTTTTTTTTCTTTCCTTGCTGATACTTACGGGGAAGACAAACTTGGAATTCTGATGAACAATATAAAATCTTTCGGAGATGTGGATATGGGATTCCGGGAAACATTCAAACTTTCACTGGAACAGCTGGATGAGAAATGGCAGGCATATCTGAAAAAGACATATTGGCCAGATATTAAAATACGAGATGAAGTTAAAGACTTTGCAAAACAGCTGACAAATCACGAACGGGATGGAGGATCTTATAATGTAGCACCTGTAATATCACCTGATGGTCAGAAATTTGCTTTTATTTCAAATCAGGATGATCTGTTTGATGTCTTTATTGCAAAAACAAAAAACGGTGAAATAATAGATAAAGTAATATCAGGAAACAGTTCTACAGATTTTGAAGAGCTTCATATTCTTACTCCTGGATTATCCTGGTCACCGGATGGAAAGAAATTAGCAATTAGTGTTAAAGCAGGGGCAAGTGACGTAATTTATATCGTGGATGTGAAATCCGGAGATAAAAAAGCTTTGCCACTGAAATTTGACGGTATATTCTATGTCAGCTGGTCTCCTGTAGGAAATAAGCTTGCATTTATTGGAAATATAGGAGAGAAATCAAATCTATTCCTTTATGATATGAATTCAAAGAAAATCGAAGCTCTGACTAATGACATTTTTTCTGATGCAAATCCTACATGGGCTTTAGACGGAAAAAGCATTTTTTTTACTTCAGACAGAGGTGATTATATTGAAGGCGAGAAGATCCCGAAAGATTTTAAAATGTGGGAATATGACTATTCAAATACGGATTATTACAGAATCGATATTTCAACAAAAGAAATCACCCGCCTCAGCAGCACTAAGGATACTAAAGAAGGTTATGGACAAATCAGCCCCGATGGTAAAAAGATTCTATATGTTTCCGATAAAAATGGAATAAGTAATATTTACCTTAGAGAAGCAGATTCTTCAGGAAAAATTATTGACAGGCCAATTACAAATTCATTAAGCCCTGTAGATCAGATTTCAATGTCCAGAGATGGAAAAAAATTATTGTTCGTTTCGCTTAATAAAGGAGGATATGATATTTTCTCTATAGATAATCCGCTTGAAAGAAACCTTGGTATAGATGAACTTGTACCCACGGATTTTGTATTAAAGATGAATGAATACGCGGATAAATTTGGAAGAAACAACAAGTCTTCAGTAACTGACTCTTTGAGTTTAGTTGTTATTGATACTCTTCATAAGAAAGACAGTATTTCAATGACAATGGCAGACAGTTTATCCACAACTGTGATTGATTCTTCATTTGCAGTCAAAGAAAATACTTCTGATTCTCTACTCGTTACTGAAAATACAGATTCGGTTTTAACAATCAGTAAATTAGTGGAGATAAAAAAGGATTCTTCCAAATTTTACGGAGATGATGTTAAAATAAGTTTTGATGAGAATCCAAAGAATTCTATGCCAGCAGGGATCAATAAGGACAGTTCTTATATAGATAATTTAAATTTCAGAGTTGCCGATAATATTAATCCTGACGGAAGCTTTAAAATTAAAAAATACAAAATTAAATTCACACCAGATCTTGTTTATGGAAATGCAAGTTATGCTACTTTTTATGGAGTTCAGGGAGTTGCCCAGATTGCTTTAAGTGATATGCTTGGAGACCACCGAATATATATCCAGACATCTCTAGTTATAGATCTGAAGAACAGTGACTATGCTGTCGCATATTATAATCTTGCACACAGAATAGATTATGGATTTCAATTGTATCATACTGCAAGATTTGTGACTTATGGGAATGGATTTTATGATTTTCTGTACAGATACAGAACCATTGGCGGAAGTGTAACAGGAGCTTACCCTATTTCAAGATTTAAGAGATTTGACGGTACTATGGCAATACAGAATATTTCCAGAGAAAATCTTGATATTTCTACTGAACCTCTTACAAGAAAAACTTTATTGATTCCTTCTTTGAGTTTTATTCATGATAATACATTGTTCGGATATACTTCACCCATCTCAGGAACCAGGTATAATCTTACAGTAATGGGATCTCCTAAATTCGGGACAGAAGGGATTGGTTTTACTTCATTTCTGGCAGATATCAGAAATTATATTAAAATTAGTGATGATTATACTTTTGCTACAAGATTATCCGGAGGTGCGAGTTTTGGTCCTAATCCAATGCAGTTTTTCATAGGGGGTACAGATAACTGGATTAATTATCAGTATGCTAATTATAATCTGCCGGTGGCTACCATAGAAGATTACGCATTCTTATCACCCGGATTACCATTGAGAGGATACGATTATGATCAACAAGCAGGATCAAAATACTATATATTGAATATGGAACTCAGATTTCCATTATTTAGATATCTTATATTCGGTGCTTTACCATTGGGTTTTGCAAATATTGAAGGCGTTGCATTTTTGGATGCAGGAACGGCATGGAATGATCAGATATCATTGTTTAAAAACGTTAACGGAAGTACACAGACTGAAGATTTACTTATGGGTACAGGATTAGGCGCGAGAGCTAATTTGCTGGGATTTCCATTTAAATTTGATGTCGCGTGGAATTACAATTTGAATAAATTCTCAAGCCCTAAATATTATATTTCTTTAGGATATGATTTTTAATATCTAAGATTTATACTTCCAATAAAAAAAGAACCCGTAAATTTATTTACGGGTTCTTTTTTAAATTCAAAATATGTATGTATTTTATTCTTTAGGTTCTGATATAACCTGTTCAGAAGAAGGTTCTTCAGAAACTGTTTCCCTTATTTCCTCAAGGATTTCCTTCACTACATTTATTTTAATCTTTGCAACAACGGACTGTTGAAGTTTTATTTCTAACTCATGTTCACCTAATGATTTTATCTGCTCCTTAAGAATTATTTTCTTTCTGTCTATATCTTCAAAACCTTTTTCTTTCAATTTGTCATAAATCATTTGGGATGTCACAGAACCAAAAATCCTGTCATCTTCTCCCGTTTTCATAGCAATTGTGATGGAATGAGAAGACAGATCCGAAGCAATTTTATTTGCTTCATCTATCAATTTCTGAACTTTTTTAGCTCTTTGCTTTTTGATCTCTTCAAAGCTTTTCAAATTAGAATCATTGGCAATAGTAGCATATCCTTTGGGAATCAGATAATTCCGCGCATATCCGTTTTTAACATTTACTATCTGACCTTCGTCACCTAGTATTTCGTGCTCTTTTTTTAATATGATTTTCATTCCTGTATATTTTTAGATAAAAAAAAGGGTGGAACAATATATATTATACCACCCTGGTATTATGTTAATTTCTATATAATTATTTCCGGATTTATTTCTTAATTAAATCAGAGTCTTCAGGAGATAATAAAGCATCAAACGAATCATCAGTGAAAGTAGTAATATCATCTTCTTTATCACTCACAGTTCCTCTTTTGTTCAAGAATTGAATTCTTCTGGCTTTTATCTCAACTATAGTTCTGTTTGTTCCGTCTTCAGTTTTAAAAGTTCTGCTTTGCAGCTCACCATCAACTAAAACAGCATTTCCTTTTTTCAGTCTGTCCTTACAACTGTCTGCTAATCTATTCCAGGCAACAATACCCACATAACAAACATCTTCTTTCCATTCTTCATTTTTGTCCTTAAATCTTCTATTACTGGCAATAGAAAAATTTACAACAGGAGTTCCTGATGTTGTTTGTCTGAAAATTGGGTCTTTAGTCAGGTTTCCTGCTATAACTACTGAATTTAGTTCGGGCATCTTGTAATCAGCCATGTTTTTCCTCCAAGATTATATATATTTTTTAAATTATTGAATTATAATTAAGATAATTACTTTAAATTTTAAGCAGGTTCAGTTATAGTATCAACCGGAGTTTCCTCTTTCGCATTCTCAAGTTTTAATTTTTCTTCTTCATATTTTGACTGAAGGATAGCTTTGTTCTTAAAGTGCTCTTCCTTTTCTCTCTTTGTGATAGAAGAAATATAAATTGTTAAATACCTGAGAATATTTTCATCCAGTATATAAGACCGTTCAAGTTTAGTAATTACGTTAGCCGGGGCGAGGATTTCAAAGCAGACATAATAACCGTTTTGCTTTTTCTTAATCGGGTATGCTAATCTCTTTCTTCCGATCTTTTCAATATTAACTATTTCAATTTCGTACTTTTTTAGAAGAGCTTCATTTTTTTTGACCTCTTCTTCTATCGCGTTTTCTTCTAAATTACCATCAATGATAATATAAGATTCGTAAAGCTTTTTTGACAAATTTAATCCTGTTTAATTAATTTTTTAGTAAAGATACAAATATATTACGTTTGAAGGTAATAATCAATATAATTTGTAACTCTTTTTGAGTTTATTCTTTTATTAATACTGTGCGGAAAGCGGGACTTGAACCCGCACGCCTTGTGAGCGCCACCCCCTCAAGATGGTGTGTCTGCCAGTTCCACCACTTCCGCGTTTAAAATTTAATTTAATCAATTCTTTCCGCAGTTTCAATTTATAATTTTAGTTTTTTGAAGTTTTTCATTGTATATTTCTGAAAAGGTTACTTCTGTATAATTAAGATTAAAGAATTCTATTATATATTTTAAACTTATTCAATTATTTAAAATTCGTTAATCAATGAAAAATTCCAGAAGTAATGTTTGATATAAAATACAGACAAACAGAATTCGTAAACATTATATATTGTCTTGTTTAATGAAACCGAAATATATATTATGCAAACGATTCGCAATACAATTATGATTAAAACAATAAAACATAATCTCGCTTTAAAACTTGACCTGTTGGGATTTTCTGCTTCTACTATCTGCGCAGTTCATTGCGCATTAATGCCTTTTATAATTGTTTTTCTGCCGATGTTGGGTCTGCAGTTTATAGCAAATCCGGCTGTAGAATACTTTTTTATTGCAGCAAGCTTAATAATAGGATCATTTACTTTTAAACATGGTTACTATAATCATCATAATAAGATCTACCCTTTCATGATCTTTCTTTCCGGCTTTATAATTATTCTTACAGGACATTTCTTTTTCCATAATCATTCGCATGAAGCAATAACTGATCACGATCATGCAGTTAATGACGATTTACTATTTCTCATGATTGCTCCTATAGGAGCATTTATAATTGCAATTTCACATCTTGTTAACAGAAGGTTATCAAAAACTCCCAAAACCTGCTGTGAACAGGAACATACAGTAAAAACAACCGGACATAAAGTTTCAACTGAAAAGCAAACTGTGAGTTAATTTCAATTTACTAAATTGATAAATATAAAACCAATATATAAACCGGCAATACTCATACTTACAGTATTTCTATTCCTTGTTTTCAACGGAATGGAATTCATTCATCATCATTCTGATCATATAAGCACTGATAATTGCAAAGTTTGCGCAATTTCTTCCACGCTTTCCAATTCTATTATTGAATCTAAAAGTATATACATTAAAAATGATTCATTTGAACTTTTACTTATAGATTCACATCTCAAATTACATTTATTTCATTCTTTAAGCTCGAATTCCGGAAGAGCTCCCCCGCTTTACGCTTAATTATTTCTTTATATCTTCAAATATACATTTTCATTTATCTCTATAAAATTATTCTATTATAGCTTTATATCATAATATTTATTAGCTGATATAAATAATTCACAATTTAAAAATGCATTGGCATTTTTAAATTAATCAAAATAAAATTCCAATAAAAAATGAAAAGTTTAAGCGTATTATTATTGATTTTGATCAATATGATTTCAGAAATAACATATTCACAGACTACTTCTTTGTCAGGAACTGTTTATACCGTTGAAGAAAAAACTATTCCTTATGTAAATCTGACTTTACAGGAATTATCAATACAGACTACCAGTGATGCTAACGGTAAATACAGTTTTAATTCTGTCCCATTTGGTGAATACCATATTACAATCTCACGAGACGGATATACAAATAAAACAATAAGCATTTCCCTGGTTACAAAAGAAGTAAAATATGACATTGTCCTGATAAAAAGCCTGTTCGAAACTCCTACTATAGATGTTACCGGTTCATTTACTCCGGTAGATATTTCAAATTCTACATTTTCAGTAACTTCAATTTCTGCAAGGACATTAAGCAGAATTCGCGGCGAAAATATTGCTTCTACTATTCAGAATATTCCCGGAATAAATAACTTTTCATCCGGAAATTCTATAGGTAAACCGGTTATCAGAGGTCTTACCTCACAAAGTGTATTGGTTGTCCAGGATGGTGTAAAGCATGAGTCCCAGCAATGGGGAGACGAGCATGCGCCGGAAATAAGTCTGTTCGATCTTGACAGAATAGAAATCCTCCGGGGACCTGCAAGTTTAATGTATGGTGCAGACGGTATCGGAGGTGTAATAAATATCATTTCTAAGCCAATTCAGTTTTCCTCAAATTATAAACCTGTTACGTACGGTAATCTGGATCTTAATGGATATTCAATGAATAGTGAAGGTGCGGGAAATCTTATGCTTGGGATTGGAACACAAAAATTCGGTATAAAGGGATTTGCAGGTTACAGAAAAGGCGGAAATATTAAAACTCCGGAAGGTCAACTTATGATAAATACGCCTGATGGTGAAACAACAATTCAGGGAGGGCAGCTGTTTAACAGCAATAACAAGGAATTTGAAGGTGGTTTAAAACTTGGCTATAAAGGAAAATTCGGGATCATTAATGCTGAATACCAGAATTTTAACAGAGAACTTCAGCTTCATGAAGATCCTTCCGAAGAGCCTAATGCAACTCCAAATCAAAAACTGGTAACAGATCATTTCGAAGCTTCAGGTAATATTTATTTTAATAAAAATCTTCAGCTTGAACCGGTATTTTCCTATGAAATACAAAGCAGAAAAGAATTCGAATCAGCCGAAGATAAAGCATATGATAATGCAGCTCTGAATTTATTTTTAAAATCTTTTATAGCCGATGTGAAGCTCGACCATAATGTAACCAAAGATATTAATGGGGCTGTTGGATTGTCTTTTGAAACTCAGAATAATCAGACGCTTGGATCTGAAAAATTAATTCCTAACTATTCAGCCGGGAATTTCGGTGTCTATATTATGGAAAAAATAGAAAAGAAATTATATACTGTATCCCTGGGAGGACGATTTGATACGAAAGGTGAAAATATAAAGGAAACTGTTTTTGAAACAGATAAAAATGGGATACCGCTGAAAGTTGTTTCTCCGAATGAACTTAACTTTAATTCATTCTCCGGCTCTGCAGGTATTGTGTTTAAACCATCTTCCGGTCTTGATATATTTACTAATGCAGGAAGCGGCTGGAGACCGCCTTCAGAATTTGATCTGTATGCTGACGGGGTACACGAAGGTACAGGCAGATATGATATCGGTCTCATTACTCAGGATTCTGCATTAAACCCTGATCCGGAACGTTCTTTTAATCTTGATTTAGGCACAAGAATAAGATCGGAATATGTAAATGCTGAATTATCTTTTTACAGGAATCAGGTTAATAATTTTATTTATCCGGCTCCTGAAGGTAAGACAGATCCTGAAAGCGGTCTTCCTGTATATTTCATCACACAGGCATCAAGCTCTTTTATCGGGTACGAATATAATATACAAATTCAGCCTGTTGAATGGGCAGTTGTATCGTTCCTTGGTGATTATGTAAAAACAAAGAACAAAGCAACATCAGAACCATTACCGTTTACACCACCTGCTAAAAATATTATATCACTGAAAATTCAGGAAACAAGACTTGGCTCAATTTATAATCCTTACATTAACTACTCGGTGAAAATTGTTTCAGCTCAGAATGATGTCGACCCTCTGGAAGGAACTTCAGAAGGGTATACTCTGATGAGCGCAGGTTTAGGATTTGATTTTGTATTGTCCAAAGCAATTGCTTCAGTGGATCTCTCTGTTTCAAATATTGCTGATATAAAATACACTGATCATCTGAGTCGTTACAGATACTATGCAATGGCACCGGCAAGAAGCTTTAATCTTAAATTTACAGTTCCGTTTCAGTTCTGAAACTGATTTACTTATGATTACATTAAGTCCGGATACATAAGATTAAGAGATATGAGAAAATGATAATTTAACTATCTTCTATCACCAGATATATTTTTAATTAGTTTTAATCGCTAAAGGTTAAATTTCTTGCTGCTTGAGGCGAGGCTATTCATTTTCTCTTATTAAAATCTGAGTACTTCCGCAACTTCAGCTTTACCCTTGTTCAGAATAATTATCATATATATATATATATATGCTTCAGTATTGAGTTTTTTATACTGAAGCATATATTTATTTTAATACAAATTTTAAAAATAATTTGCTTAAAGAATATTTTATACGAAAATTTATTGATATTTCAGATCTGATCCAAAATGAATTCGAGAGAAATATTCAAAAATACGGTGATAAGATCAAATGCAGAAAAGGCTGTTCGCAATGCTGCTCACAGATATTCAGAATTACTGAGACAGATGCTGCTGTCATCAAGTTTCATTTGGATGGATTAAAGGAAGAAATAAAGGAACATTTAAAGGAAAAGGCTTCAGAATACAAATTAAACTTAACCGGTAATTTTCAGGGAACTGACGATTACAATTCAGACATAAAATTCCCCTGCCCTGCTCTCGATGAAAACGGTGCATGTATGATCTATGAAGGTAGACCTGTTGTATGCAGAAGATTCGGACCCCCTGTTTATGACTATAAACATCCGGATAAATTATTTGCCTGTGAACTTAATTTCAGCAACGGTGAAGAAATTATTGATAATGCACTGATTCCTAATCAAACATTGATAGGAAAAAAATGGGATGAATTAAAAACAGAGTTTAATGAAGTTAATAATTTAAAAGAAAATGCCTCAACTACAATAGCTGAGGCGATTTTGGATTCATAAGATACACAAGATTCATAAGATTTCAAATATCCTATTAAATTTTATCGAATAAAAAATCAACGAATAACAAATAACGATTAACCAATACTAATATCTATTAACTACTTCTTATAAGATATTTTCTTCGGAACAGTAAATTGTCTCATTCCATCTACAGATCCTATATATCCGAATCCGCTTTGCTTAATGCCAACCCATGGAGTTCCGGATACACCTCCGATACCCTGATTTACACCAATCATTCCCGATTCTATTTTCTGTGCAAGCAGTTTTCCTTTTTCAGAATTCTTTGTCCATATTGTAGCTCCGAGTCCGAAAGTGGTATTGTTTGCTTTATCTATAGCTTCTTCTGCATTCTTTACTTTCTGTATGCAGATCACAGGACCGAATGTTTCAGTCACCATTATATCATGTTTTTCGGATAAATTTGTAATTACAGTCGGCTCAATAAAGAAACCATCCCTGTCAATCTTCTCGCCGCCTATCAGAATTTTTGCACCTTTTCTCTTTGCTTCATCTATCTGACCCATCACGTGATTCCTTTGTGATTCGCTTACCATTGGTCCCATATCTACATCATCAAATCCATTCCCTACTCTGTATTTCTTTACTTCTTCCAGTATTAGCTTTTCAAACTGAGCTGCTATCTTATCTTCAACATATATTCTTTCGACAGACACACATACCTGTCCGGAATTTCTTAATGACCCGTGAACAGCATAAGGCACTGCCTTTTTCAGATCTGCATCTTTTAAAATAATCATTGGATCTTTACCTCCTAATTCAAGAACAAGACGATTCAGTTTCCTGGAACAGGCTTCCATTATCTTTTTACCGACTGCCTGGGATCCCACAAATGCAACCATATCTATATCTGAATTAATTACCAACTCACCGACTTCTTCAGCTCCCTGAAGCAGATTTATTACACCTTTAGGAAGATACCTGTTATAAATTTCATAAATAGCTTTTCCAGTCATCGGCGTATTCTCTGAGGGTTTGAATACTACAGTATTTCCCATCAGTATCGCCGGTGTCAGTAATGACTCAGGCATCCCGACAGGAAAATTCCAGGGAGTGATTACTGCTACGGCTCCAAGCGGAACTCTGTATAATTCTGTTACTAACTTGTCCTCACGCAGAATTTCTGTTGAAGCTGCAATCTCGGCCATTTTAATGTTCTCTTCAATAGCATATGCAGAACCTTCACACTCTCCTACTGCCGACCTGTAAACCTTACCCATTTCCTTCGTGATCAATTGTCCAATTTCTTTCTTTTCTTTATGAAGATCCCTTGCAATGTTTTTAAACAGGGCAATCCTTTTCTTCAATGGTGTCTTGCTCCAGATCTTGAACGCTTTTCTTGCAAGCTTTACGCCTGAAGCAACTTCACCCGGAGAAGAGCACTTTATTTTTTCTATTAGTTCTCCAGTGGCCGGATTTATGTCTAATATAAATTTTCTCATGATAATTTGAATGAAAATTAAATTTTATAAAAACTTTTTAAAAAAAGAGAGGATCCCCTGTTTCCATGCGATCCTGTGAGTAACACCTGTCCCCTGTTGAATTGTATGCTTGTTATCAAGATACCACTGATAGGATCTTATTAATGCCTGTGAATTTGAATATTTCGGATCCCAGCCGAGCTGTTTCTGAGCTTTTTCTATAGATACAAAAGAATCGGTATCTGCAGTTCCGTAGATCCATTTATATAATGGTGAGACATTCAGAATTTCAAAGAATCTTAGCATCGGCTTGATCAGGCTTGCAGGAGTTGACATTACTCTTGCTCCGGTACCTGCATATTCGCACATTGCTCCGACATCCTCATTCACAGTTTTGAATTCTTTTGCACCGACATTAAATGTATCATTTATATTTTCAAGCGGTAAAGTTGATGCAAGTAGAATTGCTTCCACAAGATCTTCAACTTCAAACAGCTGATACCTGTTCTTGCCATTTCCTATTATAGGAATTTTTACTCCTGATTCCACCCAGTCATACAATATCTGAAATACTCCGAGTCTGGCTGTTCCGATAAAACTCTTGGGTCTTAGAATACAGACTGGAAGACCTTTTTTTCTGTATTCTTCGCATATCTCTTCGGCTTTTACTTTGCTGATTCCGTATGGTCCGACTCCGTGACGGGGATGTGTTTCATATAAAGGATGTACATCCGGAACTCCGTAGACTGCTGTTGAAGAAATGTGGATTACCCTGTTAACTTTATTCTTCAGCGAACTCTCAAGAACATTTCTCGTTCCTTCAATATTCGTTTCAAAAATATCTTCCTTTTTCCATAAAGGCAGCGCAGCAGCGCAGTGAATTACTACATCAACCCCTTTCATCATCTCATCCATCTGTTTTTTGTCCCGGACATCACCGTAAATGCATTTGATGTCCTTATTATATTCACCTGCTTCAAACTCTGCAATATCAAAAAAAACACATTCACTGAAATTCGTTATTCTGTTGACCTTCTGTGATATATGATATCCTAAAAATCCGGCTCCGCCGGTTACAACTATTTTCATTTTTATTAAATGTTATATTAATTAATAAGCGCCATATACTTTTATATGACTGCCTCTTACTGATGAAAATACTTCTGAAATCAGATTATATATTATTTCGGAAATCTCTTTTGGCTTAACCCATTTTTTTATTTCTTCAGGTGTTCCCCATTCTCTGTTTGCAGGTGTATCAATGATTCCGGGGATTATTGTGTTGCATCTTATATTGTACTCTTTCATCTCTTCGTTCACAGTTTCCATTAGGTTAATTACTCCTGCTTTTGTGAATGAATATGCAAATCTTCCCGGAGATGCTTCCAGTCCTGCTATTGCTCCTACAGAAATAATTCTTCCGTAATTATTCTTCTTCATGACTTTTATTACTTCCCTTGTAAAATAAAATGCAGATAATAAATTCAGCCTGAACATTTTTTCGAGAGTTTCAGTTGTAAGATCTTCTACATTTGCAGCAGGACTTATTCCTCCTACAGTATTTATGAGATAATCTATCTTTCCGTTTTCCTGAGCAGATACACTCTCAACGAATTCCTTAACGGAATTTTCATTTGTAGCATCACAGGTAATGCAGAATATTTTCCGGAGTTTAAAATATTCTGAATCCCTGTCCTGTGAATTATCGAATATTTTATTAAACTGTTCTGTTGACTGACAGGGAACATATACTTTTATACCTTCGTCGGAAAGTTTATTTACTATATATCTTCCCAGCGCTCCTGTTCCGCCTGTTACTATTGCGATTCTGTTGCTCATATAACTTGATTTCTATTGAATGCTTATTTTTCCCAAAAAGACTTTCTTTTCCGATCCCGTAACGGAAGGCATATTAGTTTTATTCCCGTTTATCAGCTCATTTGCAAGTACAGCAAAAAGAACGGCTTCCTTATTATCCGGGTTTATTCCGTTCTCATTCAGTATCTTTACTTCCGTATTCCGGAAATATTCTCTGAGGAATCTCATAATCGCTCTATTTTCCGCCCCGCCTCCGCTTATGATCAATTCATCTGTTTTATACTTTCTTAAATTATGATAGAGCGTATAAGCTGTAAATTCAGTGAACGTTGCTATAATATCTTCAATACTCTTTCCTTTGCATTCTTTAAGAATATCTTCAATGAATTCTGCAGAATAATATTCCCTGCCTGTTGATTTCGGCGGCCTCTTTTTGTAAAATTTATCTTTTGCACAGATCATTTTCAAAAGATTTGCATCAGCTTTACCTTTAAGTGCAGTTCTTCCGTTGTTATCATATTTCTTATCATAAAATTTTCTCATCAGATAATCTATAATCATGTTTCCCGGACCGCAGTCAAAAGCAATTACCTCTTCCTGTTTTCCTGATCTTTTCAGATATGTAACATTTGAAATTCCTCCGATATTTACAAATACACGGTCTTTTGTATTACTGGAAAATAAAATATAATCAAGATAAGGTACAAGCGGCGCGCCTTCACCATTAACTGATATATCTGCTGTTCTGAAATCTCCTACGGTTGTGATTCCGGTTAAATTAGATATTACCGAAATATCTCCCAACTGAAGCGTTGATTTGGAGCTGAATGAGAAAAGTCTGTGATTAAAGGGATAATGATATATTGTCTGTCCGTGTGAACCAATCAAATCGATGTCTTCTTTTATTAGTTTGTTTCTTAAAATTAGTTTATTAATTGACCCTGCAAACAACCGGCCGATAAGAAAATTCAGCTTACAAATATCTTCAACATTACCCGTCAGCCCGGAAGAACACTTTAAAATGAACTCTTTTAAATCTTTTTTAATCGGATACGATTCAAAATCCAGTACTTTAATCACTGTATCCTTCCCTTTACCCTTTACGTTTAAGAGGACTACATCCACTGCATCCACGGAAGTTCCCGATAAAGCGCCTATAACAATCCTGCTTTTTTTGCCGGATAAAGAAAGAATTTTTTTCATTAACGTAACAAATATAATTTAAATACGAATTATAATCTATGAAATTACACGTGCGGGCATTTTACATTGTATACTCTTTATTAAAATAATTTAAATAATACCATTTATTTTGAAAATAATTTTTAGGATTTTGCTTCAAAACTTAAATAATGTATAATGGAAGAATTTTCGATTATTAAAAAACAACAGGACAACATTACAATTCTTAATTTAAATGGATTCCTGGATGCTCATACTTCTGTTGAACTGGAAAAGTGTTTTGAAGAAATACTTTCGGAAAATAAATTCAGGATAATTGTAAATTTCGATAAGCTGTCTTATATAAGCAGTGCCGGTCTTGGTGTCTTTATGGCATTTATTGAAACTGCGCGAAACAGCTCCGGTGATATTAAGCTTTGCGGAATGAGTGATAAAATATACAATATCTTTGATATGCTTGGATTTCCAATTTTATTCGAGATATATAAAGAAGAAAAATCTGCAATAGAAAAATTCAGTTAATTGTGAATCTTATGAGCAGTTCAAATAAAATATTATTCGCGAGTTCCACAAAGAATCTGGCTTTGCTGAGGGATTTTATTGAAGGTAAAGCTTCAGATTCCGGATTTGATGAAAGCTCCATAAATCAGATAGTTCTCTCTGTAGATGAAGCATGTACTAATATTATTAAGCATGCTCATAAATATAATGAAAAGGAAAAAATTGAAGTCGAAATAAAGTTCGAGAACGGTCAGTTTAAGATAATTATGAAATACAAAGGAACAGGATTTGACCCGAATAATATTCATAACCCTAACATGGAAGATTATTTCAATAAATTCAAGGTCGGAGGACTGGGCGTTCCGATTATGAAAAGATTTATGAATAAAATTGAATATGTTCATAATAACTCTGAAGACAATTATTTGACCCTGATAAAGTCATTACACAGTCAGTAACTTTCCTTAATAATATGGACAACCATAATCCCGCACAGAAACAGTTAGAACTTAATTCCCTTATCGAATTCTCCCAGCTGATTTCCAGCAAACTTGATCTCAAATATATACTGAATAACATCCTTCTGAGCATTATGGGAAAAATGCTTATCTCTAAAGGCATTATACTTTTGAATTCAGAATCGGGAGGAGAAAATATTTTTACTATAGAAGCCGCTAAAGGTATTGATACCAAGCTGATAAATACTCTTGTAGAGGCCGAGTTTCCCAAAATGCCGGTTTTTAATTTTGACGAAATAGAAAATAAATCAGAGTTTATAAATATATCAGGATTGAATTATTTTTTTAAAATCTATTTTCAGAATAAATTCATGGGACTCCTGTGCCTCGGTAAAAAGCTCAACAATACTGATCTTGCAAAGAATGAAATAATATTCATTGAGACTATGCTGAATATTTCTTCATCAGCAATTGAGAATACTATTAAGTTCAATCAGCTAAGCAGTATGAACATAAATCTGAATAATAAGATCAGACAGCTTAATTCCCTCTTCGAACTTGGAAAGGAATTTAATTCAAATTTTACAAATAAGGAAAATATTATAAAGCTGCTTGGATATACTCTTCTTGGAAATTTCGGCATCAAAGACTTCGTTATTATTTCGCGTGAAAAGGACGGAGATTTTCATCTACACCGGGATAAGAAGGATTTTGATATTACCGAACTTAAGCTGAATGAAATTTTTGTTGATAATAACATTCCTGCTGAATTCAGATCTGCTATGATAATAAAGAGTGATTCATCCGAACCTTTTGTCAAATATCTTTTTAATAAAGGATACGAACTTATGATTCCCACTGTCATAAAGAATGAAATAAATAATCTTATCTGCATTGGAAAGAAGCTGAACAATACCTGCTATACGAATGAAGATGTCGAATTTCTTGAATCAATTGTAAATCTTTCTCTCATATCCATTCAGAATACTGAACTTTTCAGGGAATATCTTGAGAAGCAGAAAATAGAAAATGAATTGAAAATTGCCAGGGAAATCCAGCTTGCTCTACTTCCGGGAGAACTGCCGGAAATTACCGGCTATGATATTTCAGGTGTAAACCTCCCCGCTCTGCAGGTTGGCGGTGATTATTATGATATGATAAAACTGACCGACACAAAAACTGCACTTGTGATTGCTGATGTATCCGGCAAAGGAACTCCGGCATCTCTTCTTATGGCGAATATCCAGTCGGCAGTTCACTCATATCTTAAGCTCTATCTTGAAATCTCTTTCGATCTCGCAAAAGTCACGGAAAAAATAAACGAACTCATTTACGAAAATACTTCATCAGATAAATTCATTACTTTCTTCTGGGGAATTCTGGATTCGGAAAAAAACACTTTCGAATATATTAATGCAGGTCACAATCCTCCCTATCTACTGAAAAATGGTGGAGAAATTCTTCAGCTCACTGAAGGCGGATTTATGATTGGTATTCTTGATTTCGGAGTTACTTATGAAGTCGGGAAAGTTGAAATTGAAAAAAATGATGTTCTTGCATTTTATACGGACGGCGTAACCGAAGCAATGAACACAGCCGGAGATGAATTCGGCGATAAAAGACTTACCGGACTTATGAAGGAATATAAAGACTCTTCCTCTTCTGAGATACTTGAGGAAATAAAAAATTCTATTGTTAATTTCTCAAGGGATACTGCCCAGTATGATGATATTACTCTTATCGTTCTGAAAAAAGTCTGAATATTTAATTCAAAAATCTCAAATGAACTAAGGCTCTGATAAACCTTTTCAATATTCCACCCAAAGATCTTCTTTATTTCTCAATACGATCTGATATTTGCCGTTATATTTTTCGAGCTTACCTTTTATATAAGTGCTGAATTCTTTTTTTGTATCCATATCCAGATCAGCGAGCATTCCGGCGTTTTCTTCATGAATTACAATTTCAAAAGTTTCATTTTTTGTATGAGGGATTCTCATCAGATAAGGATACTTCTTTGTAAGTATGTCGCTTATATTTCCGAAGACTGTAATTTCCTGATCAAGATAATTCTCAAGTCTTGCATAGTCTTTATCACTGGCAAGATTGAAATATAATTCATTGCCGGAATATTTTGTTTCAAAATCATCTATTTGTTTTGCTCTTAGATTCCACCACTCAAGTCTTTTATCGTAATCAGGATAATGCTTTTTATTTGGATCCCATATTCCGAGACTTTTATCTCTGGCATAGTTCTGCGCTTCGATGAATTCCTTATTGAATCTTTTGCTGTTTCCGTATTTATTGAAGTATGGCGAATATCCCTGCTTTACGCATTCAATGTTGTAATTGATCTCTGTCCCGTCTTTCATTACCGCGATCAAATACACAAGATATCTTCCGAAAATATCCACGCTTCTTTCGTCATCTTCCTTTTCAAGCCTTACATAATCAACATTTTTAAAGAACTCTTCAGCCCATTTCCAGGCTTCGAAGCCAAGCGGTGAATCTGTCTTGACAGGCATTTTACTGTCACCTTTTTCGGAAATATAAAATGCTTCCCAGTTAGCTGCTATCTCATTTGTCTTTTGTTCGGCATCATCTGTCTTAAATGTCTCTTCTGTATCTATCCCGAGCAGCCTTGTCGGCTTGTCAAGATTTTCAAATCTGAATGTATCTCCGTCTGTAACTTTGCTTATCTTAAATTCACCTATGATAAGCGAACTGTCGGTCTGGGAGAAACAAACATAACTGCTGAATAGTACCACAAGTATTGCATTAAGTATCACTGCCTTAAAAGATCTCAAATTTATTCCGGTCATTTTAATAATTTAGATTTAATGCTGAGAATTAATTTCCCGGCACGTTATTAAATACAAAAAACTCTTATGTTAAAATAACATAAGAGTTTAATTTAAAAAATTTATTTTATTATATCCTAATATCTCGTGCCTTCGCTTACAAAAGGAATGATCGCAAGATGTCTTGCTCTCTTTATTGCAGTTGTTAGTTTTCTCTGCATCTTAGCCGAAGCACCGGTGATTCTTGCAGGAAGCAATTTGCCCTGCTCATTTAAAAATCTGGTCAAAAGCCTTGCATCGAATATATCTATATAATCCTTTACTCCTCTTTCCTTAAACGGATCTCTCTTTTTTGCCTGATTTTTCTTTGCAGTGATCTGCTGTGTTAATTTATAATTTGCTTCTTTAAAACTTTTTGCTGTTTTTTTCATTAATACTTTTAAACTTATAATTTTAATTGATGCAAATTTATTCAAATTTTACCACAATAACAATTCCTTTAATTAAAAACTTAACTGCTAAACGCCA
>DAIPYG010000017.1:0-51332 GCA_036782875.1 Bacteroidota bacterium
CAATACTCTGAATTTCTTACGGCAATTTTTCACAGGCGGGTTTATTTTTAAAAAAATATAATTGCTTCGATTCAGGTTTAATTTAACAAAATTAATCTGCTCATCAAAATGTTTTGGACAGCATTGGGATGACTTACGTACACGGCAAAATTGTACACAAATTATGATGGGATAAAATGATATATTACAGATTTCCTATTTTGTTATATAACTTGCCGGAATAATAATGAATTAAACCATTTCCGCGATAATACGCCTAAACCCTCTTATCTGCGTTCCATCTGTCTTTGACAAAAATATATTTGCAAAGTGCTGTCCAAAACATTTTTCACCAGCGGTAGAGTTATCATTTGCCAGAGTTTTCTTTTACTCTTTCAAAAGAAATGCGGACTTACTTAGAGATAAATACTGCTGTTTAAGAACAAAACGTTTTGGACGGATGTGGATATTTGCAAAGCTGTTACATTATATTTAGATTTATATAGAAAATTAGAATAAGTATATTTATAAATGCAAAATAAAACAAAATACCTGGTCACTGCGGCTTTACCTTACGCAAATAATTATCTTCATATAGGACATCTTGCCGGAGCTTATCTTCCTTCAGATATTTATGTGCGTTTCAGAAAACTGAAAGGAGATGACGTTATATACATTAGCGGATCTGACGAACACGGAACTGCAATAGACATGGCTGCTATTCTGGAAAACGTTTCGCCAAAGGAAATCATAGACAGATATCATTTTTCCAACAAGAAAGCTCTGGAAGATATTGGAATTGAATTTGATATTTTTTCAAGGACATCAAATGAGATGCATCATGAAACAGCTAAAGAGTTTTTTCTGAATTTATACAATAAAAATATACTGGTAAAGAAAACCGAGAAACAGCTTTATTCAAATAAGGAAAAAAGATTTTTAGCTGACAGGTTTGTAGTAGGAACCTGTCCTGTATGCGGTAACCCGGATGCAAGAGGCGATGAATGTGAAAACTGCGGAAGCAATCTTTCTCCTCTCGAGCTGATAAATCCGCGTTCAAAGATAACTGGTGATACACCCGTCGTGAAAGACGCAGTCAATTTTTACATACCTCTCGGAACTTACCAGGAAAAATTAAGCAACTGGATATTATCTAAAAAAGAATGGAAGCAGAATGTAATAAATTATTGTAAGGGATGGTTTAAAGCCGGCTTAAAGGACCGGGCAATTACACGCGATCTTGACTGGGGCGTAAAGCTACCTGTTGAAGGATATGACGGCAAGGTAATATATGTCTGGTTCGAAGCGCCGATAGGCTACATATCTGCGACCAAGGAATTATTCAATGAAAGAAATGAACCTGATAAATGGAAAGATTACTGGCAGAATGAAGATACCAGGCTTATTCATTTTATTGGAAAAGATAACATTGTGTTTCATTCAATAATCTTCCCGGCTATGCTTATGGCTCACGGAGGATATGTTCTTCCCGATAATATTCCCGCAAATGAATTCCTGAACATCGGAGGGGAAAAATTTTCCAAAAGCAGAGGGAACGGCATTTTAGTGAAAGACATTGTTCAGAAATTTAATCCCGATATTGTTAGATACACGATAGCTTCCAATCTACCTGAAAATAAAGATTCGGAATTTACCTGGAAAGATCTTCAGGCAAAAAATAATAATGAACTTGCGGCGATACTGGGTAACTTCATCAACCGGACAGTTGTTTTTGCTAAGACTAAATTTGAAAATAAAATACCTGAAAGATCAGATTTAAATCAGGAGTCGGGAATCCTAAGCATTATTAAAGCTCAGTCAGCAATTGTTGCTGATTATTTTGAAGGCTTTAAATTAAGAGAAGCTCTTACCGAAACTATGAACATCGTGAGATCTGCTAATAAATATTTTAATGATACAGAACCCTGGAAGCTCATAAAGGAGGATAAGGAAAAATGCGCTGAAGTAATTAATAACTGCCTGCAGATCTGTTATTCAATTTCAATATTAATTTATCCTTTTCTTCCATACACTTCATCAAAAATTTTAAAAATACTTAATCAGGATAAATCAAATTTTAAATGGGATAATATCGGAGAAATGATTTTAAAAGCAAGAACTGAACTAGGCGGGAATGAAATATTATTCCCTCAGATAGAAGATAAACAGATTGAGAATGAATCCGTTGAAGAAGCCGGTCAGGATGTAAGCAGTCAACTGCAGGAAGATAATTTAATCAGCTTTATAAGCATAGATGATTTCAAAAAAGTAACTCTGAAAGTTGCAAAAGTACTCGAATGCGAGGCGGTTCCAAAAAGTAAAAAACTTCTGAAATTAAGACTAAAAGTCGGAGACACTGAAAAGCAGATCGTTTCGGGAATTTCAGAACATTATAAACCTGAAGACCTCATCGGTAAGCTGATAGTAGTGGTAGACAATCTTAAACCTTCAAAACTCATGGGTATTGACTCACATGGAATGCTTCTGGCGGCAAAGCAGAACGGGACATTAAGGATTATTACTATTGACGGTGAGATAGAGCCGGGAGCGGAAGTTTCTTGATATACGATTTTGGAAACAAAAAATATGATCTGACTTCCAGGACTTTTGTAATGGGAATTCTGAATATTACTCCTGATTCATTTTCAGACGGGGGGAAATATTTTGACGGGAAAGTGATATTGGAAAAAGCTGTAGAGGATGCGGTATTAATGGAAAAGGACGGAGCAGATTTTATAGATGTCGGCGGTGAATCAACCCGGCCGGGATCAGAGAATATTTCCATTGATGAAGAACTTGAAAGAGTGATTCCCGTAATTGAAAGCATAAAGAAAAAAATAAATATCCCGATTTCAATAGATACTTATAAAAGCCGTGTGGCAGAAGAAGCATTGAAATCCGGAGCCTGCATTGTAAATGATATAAGCGGATTCAGATTTGATGATAAAACAGCAGAGGTCACTGCAAAGTATAAAGCAGGCTGCATATTAATGCATATCAAAGGAACTCCGAAAGACATGCAGAAAAATCCTGTATATGAGAATGCAGTACGTGAAGTTTACGATTATCTTAAGTTTTCAATTTCCATTGCAAAAAAACACGGGATTAAACAAATTATTACAGATGTTGGTATTGGATTCGGTAAATCCCTTGAACACAATCTTGAACTGATAAGAAATTTAAAAGAGTTCACAAAATTGGGCTTTCCGGTACTGATAGGAGCTTCAAGAAAAAGTTTTATTGATAAGATCTATTCTTCGGATTTGAGCGGCAGGCTTGAAGGAACAATTGCAGCAAATGTCATCGGTATAATGAACGGGGCAAATATTTTAAGGGTTCATGATATCCGGGAAAATATAAAAGCAGTAAAAGTAGCAGACAGAATTTTATTTAAATAGTATATGAGAAATACAGGGAACACTTCAGAAAATATTTTAACTAAGAAAGCCGGTTCAGAGCTGATCAGTGATGTTGAGCATTTTGAGTTTGACATTTCAGGAATGAGCTGCACAATGTGCGCAAAAAACATTAAGACATATCTGGAAAAGCTTAATGGAGTTGCATCCGTAGATATAAACTATGCTTCGGAAAGCGGTGATGTTGTTCATAATCCGAAACTTATTTCCAGAGAGCTCATCAAAAAGGAGATCTCAAACCTTGGATATAATGTGTCAAGCGAGGATGAAGAATATGAAGCAGAGCAGTATAAACTCGCAAGTCTCAGGAAACAAAAAGATAAAATTAAAATATCTGTCATCCTTTCCCTGATCATCATGGCAATAAGCATGAGAGATCATCTTCCTGTAATTAATATGATTCCCGTTTCTCTGAATCTAACTCTTATCCTGCTTTTTATTTTCACTACTGTAGTTGTTTTCTGGTGCGGGGATAAGTTCATTAAAGGAGCTTATACTGCCTTAAAGCATAAAACTTCCGACATGAATACTCTGATCACAATCGGAAGTCTTTCATCATATTTCTACAGTTTTTTCATCGCTATAAACATTGTTCTGGGATTGAATCTTAAAGCGCTTGCAGATTCAAAGGACGTATATTTTGAAACAGCAGCAATGATTATTACTTTTATTTTAATAGGTAATTATCTTGAATCCGTAATGAAATCCAGGACACAATCCTCAATAAAGAAACTGAAAGAACTACAGGCAAAGGTTGTCAACGTGATAAGAGACGGGAGTGAGCTTTTCATTCCATTTAAAAAAGTCAGGCTGAATGATATAGTTCTTGTCAAGACAGGTGACAAGATCCCGGTTGACGGTAAGATCATTGAAGGATACTGTGTTGTGGATGAAAGCGCAATGACCGGTGAATCCCTGCCGGTAGAGAAGAAAACCGGTGATGAACTTCTCAGCGGTACTGTTTTGAAAAACGGATTCGTAAAGCTCAATGCAGATAAAGTCGGACCTGATACAATGCTTTCAAAGATCATTGCTCTTGTAAAAGACGCATCAAATACAAAGCCGAAAATTCAGAAACTTGCTGACAGGATATCCGGAGTGTTTGTACCTGTCGTAATTTTAATTTCCGTAGCAACATTCCTTACATGGTTTTTCATATTAAACGAAAGATTTGACAGATCATTATTATTTGCTGTTTCTGTACTTATCATCGCCTGTCCCTGCGCGCTGGGTCTTGCGTCCCCTATTGCCATAATTATAGGCGTAGGCAGAGCTGCGGAAAACGGGATACTTTTTAATAATGTAGATGCGATAGAGAATTTAATGAAGATTGATACTGTATGTTTTGACAAGACAGGTACACTTACCACAGGTGAGATGAAGGTAAAGAATATTTATGTGATCAATAAATATTCTAAAAATGAGCTGATGAAGTATGTACTGTCTGTCGAAAAATTTTCTAATCATCCCATCGCAAAATCTATAGTTAATTACGGCATTGATCACAACATTGCTTATGATAAGAATGTAAAAGAATTCAGAAATGAATCTGGATTAGGGATCAGCGCAGATATTAATGAAAACCATATTCTGATTGGCAATGAAAATTTTATGCTTAACAATGACATTAAATTCTCAAATATTTTATTTCAGACCAGCAGGAACTATCTGTTTGTATGCATCAATAAAGAGATAGAAGGAGTTATTGAGCTTGAGGATAATGTAAAAGATAACGCAGGTGAGATAATACAGAAATTAAAGGATATGAATCTGGAGATATTCATGATCACGGGAGATAATGAAAATGCCGCTAAGAGAACCGCTAATGAACTGAAGATTAAGAATTATTCTCACAAGACACTGCCGGATGAGAAAGAAAAAATAATAACAAAACTTCAGTCTGAGAACAAGACAGTTGCAATGATCGGAGACGGCATAAATGACGCGCCTTCTCTCGCCAAGGCAAATGTAGGTATAGCCATCGGTACCGGACAGGATATAGCAATAGATTCAGCGGATGTGATACTTGTAAAAGATGATCTGAAAAATATTATAAAGGCAATAAAAATATCAAGAAAGACAGTAACCATAATCAAGCAGAATTTCTTCTGGGCATTTTTTTATAATGCGGTTGCTATTCCTTTTGCGGCAGGGGTTTTTGCTCCTTTCGGGCTGATCATAAGTCCTGTAATGGCTGCTATGCTGATGGCTTTCAGCGATGTTATTACTGTAATAGGTAATTCTTCAAGACTTAAGTATATGAAGATAGAAGATTAGTTTTTAAGTTTCTTAATTTCGTCCTTGTATTCTTTCCTGAATTCCCGGATCTCCTTAATGGTTCTGAATATTACAGAAGGTCTGGCACCGGTGGAAATACCGTCCACTCTTGGCAAATGCTTAACCCCTACTTCAGTAGTCGTGTATCCCAGCAGTCTTGCTTTAAGCAGGATCTCCGCATCTATAAAAGCATCAACGGAGTTGATATTTATTTTCTTAAACAGGTCCGTTT
The DNA here is from genome assembly GCA_036782875.1 of Bacteroidota bacterium. Classification (GTDB taxonomy): domain Bacteria; phylum Bacteroidota; class Ignavibacteria; order Tepidaquicellales; family Tepidaquicellaceae; genus JAGPCH01. The sequence continues at coordinate 5,905 of DAIPYG010000017.1, forward strand.
TTATTACCTTAAAAGCGCAGTCAACATCCACGTAATCAATATCAAATAAAAACCTCAGTAGAAAATTATAGGCGAGTGATGTCACTTTTCTGTAAGTCGAGTATTGTTTTTTCTTCCTGTATCCGATCACCATATCCGAATAAGGAATAAGCGCTACAAATTTCTTCAGCTCTTTAAGGTCAAACTGATTGTCCCCGTCCGAATAAAATACATAGTCAAGCTTTGCATTCAGAAATCCGTCCTTAAGTGTTGCACCGTATCCCATGTTCTTTTCGTGGTGGATGACCCTCACTTTGGAAAATTTTTCAGCCAGCATATCCGCCACTTCACCTGTCTTATCCGGGCTTCCGTCTTCTATAATTATTACTTCATAATCTTTCAGCTTTAATTCTTCCAGAACATTAATAGCAGCAACGACTACTTTCTCAATATTCTTTTCGTCATAATATGCCGGGAAGAAAACAGAGAGGGATATTTTTGAATTATCTGACATTTAATTTTTCTAAGTATTTATATGTAAGTTCAATTCCTTCTTTTATATCCGTTTCGGGTTTCCAGCTGAATGTTTTCTGTGCTAGAGTATTATCCAGAATATTTACCGGGACATCCACATTCCTGCCTTTTTTGTATTCAACTTTTATGTCCCTGCACGAAATATCTTTTATCAGTTCTATTATCTGATTCAGCGAATGACCTTTGCCGGAGCTGAGATTGAATATTTTACTTTCGCTTTTTATTCTTATGCTCTCAGCAAGAACTTTTACTGCATCTTTTATATAAATATAATCCCTGACAACTTCACCGTTTCCCCAGATGCTTATGGTCTCCCCGGTAATGGCATTATTCACAAAGACAGGGATCACTCCCTGAGCAGCGTGTGGATTCTGCCTTTCACCGTACGGATTTGAAAGGCGGAACACAAAATAATCCAGACCGCTTATTATTCCATACATATACAGATATTCTTCAATTGTCTTTTTTATTATTCCGTAAGAGCAGATCGGATTTGCCCTGTCATCTTCTTTTATCGGGGTTGATTCCGGAATTCCGTACACTGTTCCTCCTGAAGAAAGAAAGACAATTTTTTTAATTCCCTTCTCAATACATTCCCTGATCAGTTTAAGTGAAGAAATAAGATTTGTCTCAGCATCATATACAGGATTATCGTTGGATGATGCAGGCAACGTGGAACTTACAAGATGGAATACGTAATCAATTCCTTTTAAAGAATTCTTCAGGTCTATTTCATTATTAAAATCACCTTCGATCACCTGCAATCTGTCTGCAAAATCAGAAATATTTTTTCCCGAGAAATTCAGTTTATCAAAGACAGTTACATTATATCCAATATCAAGAAGTCTTTCAGCCAGATGTGAGCCTATGAAACCTCCGCCTCCGTAGATCAGACATCTTTCTTTTTTAAGCATTGATCAGACTTTCTTAAATTGGATTACAAATCGGGCAGGAAAAATAGCGTTCGGAATTTTGACAACCTTTGTCATTTTAAATACATCTTTGGAAAATTTTTCAGCAAGAGATAATGAAAAACTATGGAGATGCCATTCGTCTAAATTATCCTTTGATGCGAGCTCCCAGCCTTCGGTATCTTTAGAGTTATCAAGCACTTTTATCAATCCTGTCTTTTTCAGGAATTTCTTTGTGGAATTAATCACATCTTCATTTGGAATGGACAAAGATAATATTCCGTCATCTTTCATCACTCTTGAAATTTCTTTAAGGACTTCCCTCGGATCAAGAACATGCTCAATTACTTCAGAGCAGAGGACTTTATCAAAATATTTATCCTCATAAGGAATCTTCTCGCCGGGAGCTTTCTTAAGCTCTACTTTTTCACCCATTCTTTTTTTTGTTCTTTCTATCTGAATCTCTGAAATATCTATCCCAAAAAGTTTTCCTTCTTTGATCTTTTCCAGTATATGACCTGCACCGCAGCCCACTTCGAGTATTTTATCCGTAGATTTTATTTCTGCCGCTTCTATTAATTTTTCTATTCTTTTCTGTTCAATATATCTGAATGCAAAATTCGGATGGTTATAGAATTTATCAAGATCATGCTTCGCCGCAAGCTCTTCATTCCATTTTTCAAATGTTTCTTTAGTAGGTTTCATGCCTGATTTTCCGGATTAATTTATTTTTTCAAAAATGTATGTTTTAAAAATATTGTCGTTTGAATTAAATTGTTTGAGTTTTTTGAAGTCAGGATTATTCTCAACAGATTCCAGCTTCACATCATTCTTATATTCCGGTCTGTAACCGTAATGGCTGTCCCATATCACCAGATCACCTTTCTCAGCTTTAGATAAATTCTCTGAAGTAAGATGAACAAATTTCTTTTTTCTTTCAGATGAAATATCCCCGAATAAAACAATTGGGCTTGTAAGCTGGGTTGTAATATAAATTTTCTTATCGCTTAATTCCGGTTTGTCAAGATATTCCCCTACCTGCTTAACTGTCAGATTTTCGGATGAAAGCAATCTTGGCTCAAAGCTCATGAAAAAGTAAATTACTGATATCAGGATAAGTGTAACCGAAAGTTTATTCAGATAAGCTCTGGAATCGTTTGAAAACAAAACCATAGATAATATCAATATTAATGAAACAACGGCAAACTTTCCGAATTCAGAATAAGGCAGAAGATCAAGACCGTTGGATGTCTTAGAAATAAAAATCAGGACGATAAAAAGAAAAATTCCGGTAATTGTATAATTTGCCTTTTTGAAATCCGGCGATGCGAGATTATTTAGTCCCACTGCCGCGAAGAAAGCCGCAAGAGGTGAGATCTGAAGCATATACCGCCACGTGCCCGGATTGGTTCCTTTTAACATAATCATTACCTGAACCATAAAAGCCACTGTAAATACTACATAGACAAGGTCGTATCTGTATATATATTCTTTTATTTTTTTTGTATCTGAGATAAAGCCGAAATATCCTAATAGAAATAAAGTAAGGCAGACCGGTCCAATAATGAAAATATAAACTTTGAAATAATGAAAGAATCCTCTTTCGGCTCCGCCAAAATCCATCGCTCCCAGCGTATTCATTTCAGTAATGACATAAAAAATATCTCCGGATTTTATGTAACCCAGTAAGTTAAATAATACCGGGAAAACAGCTATGGCTAATATGGATTTATAGTCCTGCTTTTTGAAATAAATGTATGCGAGAAATATTCCTATAAGCGCGGCTTCCTGCCTGACAGTAAAAATGTAACCGCAGATCAATCCGCTAATGAAGTACATTTCCTTTTTGTAAAATAGTATCAAAACTACAAAAAGCAGCGAGGTGAATATTTCTGCATAAGACCTGAAAGAAAGATCAAAAAACAAAGGCTGAAATGCCAGAAGCAAAGCTCCGAAAAAAGTATACCGGATTTTATACACTTTAAGAAGCAGATAAGTCAGATAGACCGTCGATGAAGCAATAAGCGAGTTAAAGAATATTACAGCCTGATATCCGAACAGAGACGGTATCACCATGAATAATTTGTATCCGGGTTTTGGCCAGTTTCCTAATATTACAAAAGGATCTGCCCAGAAATCTTTCATATTTACATAATGCCCTATTTCGTCATCCTGATAGAATCCGGGAGAATATTTGCTGCTTAAATAATAAATAACGGCAAATACCGGAATCACGAGCCAGAAATATTTATCGAAATATAAATCTAAATCAACTGAAGTAGATTTTACTGAAGGAATTTTTTTAGTCTGAATTTTTTTAGCCACTGTGTGCAAATATATTTATATGAATATTTAAATGAAATGAATTATCATTTGAAAAATTATTTTATTAATTTAGATTAAATCTCATACTAGCCATTTTAAAATACTTAAACCTGCACATCACCCCGGCAGAATTAATTTAAGCACACATATTTTGAAGTTTCCATTATATATTATTTTAACATTTCTGATACTGACAGAACTGCATTCACAGACTTACTGGCTAAGACAGCAAAGTCCGACCTCCCAAAATTTAAAGAATGTATTTTTCATTAACAGCAGCACAGGATGGATCTCAGGTGATTCCGGATTTATTGCAAGGACAAATGATTCTGGAAACAACTGGACAATACAGAATACTAATGTTATTAACGATATACAGGCATTGTTTTTTATTAATGAAAGACTCGGATGGGCTGTCACGTGGGAAATTTTTCCTGACTCCACATCTTTTCTCGGAACAAGAATTCTGAAAACAACTAACGGAGGTGATGAATGGATCACATATATGTATCCGGAAGAAAACAGATTCATAAAATCCATATACTTTTTGGACTCAGCCAATGGTTTTTTTGCCGGCGCTCCACTGTCTATCTTATATACAACGGATGCGGGAATGAGATGGAATTTTGCAGATACTGACACCTCTTTGATTATTGGATTTCCTGTTGAAAACATAAAATTCGTAGATTCTCAGACCGGATACGCCTGCGGTGGATTCAGGGACATTGCCGGTTCAATGTGGGTGTCAACAAACGGCGGGTATAACTGGAGAGCTTCAGTTGTCGGACCCGAACCTTTAAATGATCTTTATATTTTCAATAACTCCAATGCTATTGCTTCAGGCGGAGATTTTGAATACGGTTCAAGTACAGTCAGAACTACAAACCTTGGGAATAACTGGCTTTACGATACCTTAGGAACTTTCGGAGTTGCAAGCGGAATTGATTTCAGGACAGCGTATGAAGGATGGATCACTCTCGGCATTGCTCAGAAATTTGCATATACAAAAGATACCGGAAGAAGCTGGACAAATATTTTTACACCGGACAGCATGCCGGTGTTTGATGTTGATTTTACTGATTCTATTCAAGGATGGGCAGTCGGATATTCTGGATGTATTTTAAAATATAATCCTTCACTTGTCAGTATAAACAGCAATTATGAAACTCATTTCCCTGAAAGCTTTATCTTATATCAGAATTACCCTAATCCATTTAATCCTGCTACAGTTATAAATTATGTTCTGCGTACGGACGAATTTGTTACTCTGAAAATATTTGATATTGCAGGTAAAGAGATATTGACTTTAATTAACGATTATCAGAAGTCAGGGAAATATTCATTCAGATTTTCAGGGGAAAATTATCCAAGCGGTGTATATTATTATAAATTAAGTTCCGGATCGTTTTCTCAGGTAAGAAAAATGGTTCTTCTAAAATAATTCTAAATTAAAAAAGGAGCAATTGCTCCTTTTTTAATTAAATTCCGAAATAATAAAGATTAATATCAGAACCCAACATTCAAACCGGTAAACAATCCCCAGTTAAATGTATGAAGAGTTTCGACAGAACTTGAACTTAACAGATTATTCAAACCTCCGTACTGACCCTGCGTTCCGAGAATAATAGCCATAAATGGATTCAGATAATATCTGCCAGTAAGAATACCATTCACGCCGAAATCAAAATCCTTAAATCCGCTCACGGCATTTTCAGGATTCAATAATATTCCGAAATAAGGACCACCGCTGAAGCTTAATCCTACATCATCTGAGATCATGCCACCGAAATTTATATTCAGAGGAATATTCATATAACTGTTTGACAGATTTGTAGAGATAGAATCAACTGAACTTACAGAATTATAATAAGGTATCTGAATTCCGAAATTCTTTTTCGTAAAGTCCAGTCCTGTAGAGAAACCAAAGCCCAGTAAGTTTATATTAAGTAATGCTCCGAAAGCAAATCCGCCTTTAGAAGTTGTTGTAACCTGCTGCTGATCAGATGTTGCATCTGCATTTGCATTTGTAGAATTGTAACCTAACTGAAAATCAACGGAGATTCCAAAAGCGCTTCCTGCAATTTTCTTTTGTATTCTCAGTGCCTTATCGTAATCTTTCTTTTTGATTTCAGCTGAGAAATTACGTTTGCTGTTTAATTTTAATTTCGGATCAAATCTCTCATCCGCACGGGATACCGTTACAGATAAGAGAAGAATACTTAAGATTAAAAGTACAGAATAAAATGATTTTTTCATAAATATAATTTTTGGGTTTAATTTAATTGCTCTTCAAGTCTGTTTAATTTTTCTGTTTCCTGTTCCCATTGAGAATATACTGTTTTCAGAATCTCTTTTAAACTGTTATATTCATTTGTGATCTTTACGATATCAAATCCTCCTTTATAAAATTCATCTTTCCCCATCTGATCTTCAAGCTCTTTTAATCTCTTCTCCTTAATTCCCGTTTGCTTTTCAAGATCGGTAATTCTTTTTTTTAAAGGTTGTATCTGCTTATTAATTTCTTTTTTTTTCTTTATTTCTTCAGATGAAGCTGCAGATCCATTGACTGCTTTTACTTCGGCTTTTTTATTGTCCTGTTCCGGCTTCTTATTTTTGGGATTTAATAGTTTTGCTTCCTGCTCTTTTGCTTTAATATAATCTGTCGCATTTCCGATATAAGTTCTGATCTTTTTATTTTTTACTTCAATTACTTTATCAACGATACCATCTATGAACTCCCTGTCATGCGATACTATCAGTACAGTTCCGTTATATTTCTGCAGTGCATTCATCAGCACTTCCTTTGAACGCATATCAAGGTGATTTGTAGGTTCGTCAAGAATCAGAAAATTTGATGGTTCAATTAGCATCTTTGCCAGAGCAAGCCGGGATTTTTCCCCTCCGGATAATACCGATACTTTTTTAAATACATCATCTCCTCTGAATAAAAAGCTTCCGAGGATTGTTCTGAGATTTTTTAAAACTTCACCTGTTGCCGACTGCTCCATTGTCTGAAGCACCGTCAGCTCCGGATTAAGAGCTTCCGCCTGATTCTGTGCATAAAACTTTCTTTCTACAAGATGTCCTTCTTTTACATCTCCTTTATTAAATGTTTCAAACCCGGCAATGATCCTTGTCAAAGTTGATTTTCCGGCACCGTTGACACCGAAAAGAACGATCTTTTCACCTTTAGATATCAGAAGGTCTATATCTTCGAGAACATTTATTTTACCGTCATAGCTTTTGGTAAGACCGGTAATTTCAATCGCAATTTTTCCGGAATGCGTAGCAGGCGGGAATCTGAAATTTACTGCAGATTCTTCATCTTCAAGTTCGACCAGATCCAGTTTATCCAGCAGTTTGATTCTGCTCTGAACCTGTCTGGACTTAGTCGCTTTATATCTGAATCTTTCGATGAATCTTTCCTGTTGTCTTAAATAACTTTGCTGATTATCGTACTGATTTTCCAGAAGCTGTTTTCTAATTTCTTTTTCTTTAACATAAAAAGAATAATTACCCGAGTATTCAGTTACATTACCAAGAGAAATTTCAACCGTCCTGTCAGTAATATTATCAAGAAAGCTTCTGTCGTGCGAAACCATAACAATCGCTCCCTGATAAGCTTTAAGATAATTCTCAACCCAGATGAGGGATTCTATATCCAGGTGATTTGTAGGTTCATCAAGTAAAAGAATTGATGGATTTGAGAGTAAAAGCTTGGCAAGAGCAATTCTCATCTGCCAGCCGCCGCTGAATTCACCTGTCATTCTTTCAAAATCCTTTTCAAAAAATCCGAGACCAATCAGGATCTTCTCTATTTTGGATTTTAATTTGAATCCGTCGAGCATCTGAAATCTCTCCTGAAGTTCACCGTATTCATTTACAAGGTCCATAAATTCATCAGTAGCTGTATCTTCGCTTTCTCCCATTTCAATTTCTATTTGACGCATTTCATCCTGAATTTTATTAATGTCGCCGGCTGAACTGTATATTTCCTCATATAATGTCTTACCTGTGTACTGAATACCTTCCTGAGGAAGATATCCTACAGTAGTATGCTTTGATATTGCGACTTCGCCTTCATCAGATCTTATAAGTCCGGCAATTACTTTCAGCATTGTTGATTTGCCTGCGCCGTTAGAGCCTACAAGCGAAACCCTGTCTTTTCCTGATATGCGGAGCGAAACTTCATCAAATAAAACTTTCGCACCGTAACGCATTGATATATTGTTTAATGAAATCATGGCTTGAATTTACATAATTGAGATTTTAAAATAAGTGTTAAAAATTACATTTAACCATAAAATTTAATTAATGAAATTTCATTTATATGACGGCTATAAAATATAAAATAATATTTTTAATAACATTTTATGCTTTTCCGGTTTGTTATGGGCAGTCAGGCTGGATTCAGCAGTCAAGCGGGACAGATGATTCTTTACGTTCCGTAAAATTCATTAATTCGCAAACCGGTTGGACCGCTGGTACCAACGGCATAATTTTAAAAACCACTGACAGCGGTGTTACCTGGAATTCCCTTAATACCGGAATATCAGGAGATCTGTATGCAATTTCTGTTATTGCTGATTCAATTATATATGCAGCTGGTGAAAACGGTATTATCATTAAATCTACAGACGCAGGAATCATCTGGAACATTTTAAACAGCAGTGTAAATGTAAGATTAAACTCAGTGATATTTGTAAATTCTCTCACTGGGTTCGCAGCCGGATTTAATGGTATAATAATAAAAACCGTAAATGGCGGCGACAACTGGGAACAGCTCAGTTCGGGTACAGATATTCAGCTGAACTCAGTTTTCTTTACTTCACCTTTTAAAGGATGGTCAGCAGGATACGGAGGAATTTTTAATACAACTGACGGCGGATTAAGCTGGCTGCCGCAGTTCATAGACGGAAGTCTTGTACTGAATTCAATTTACTTTACGGATTCACTGCATGGCTGGTCTGCTTATTATGATAATATTACATTCGGTCCTGAAAATGTGCTCACCACTTCAGGCGGTCTTAGCTGGATAAATTATTCAATGAATAATTCCTATTCAATATCAGTTTATTTCACGAGTGATATTAAAGGCTGGTCATCGGGATATTACGGGCAGATCAATCATTCGACAGACGGAGGTGTGTCATGGGCAAATCAATCAAGCGGAATATCCGAACATTTGAATTCAATATTTTTCAGTGATCCTTATACAGGCTGGTGCGTCGGAAATTCAGGAGTTATTCTCAAAACTACTTCAGCAGGAGTTTTAACGAACTTTACAAAAGCTGAAAGTCTCATATCCGATAATTTTATTCTTAAACAGAATTATCCGAATCCATTCAATCCTAATACTTATATTTCTTACACAATTAAGTCAGAGAATTTCGTTTCTTTAATTATTTTTGATATTCAGGGAAAGGAAGTTTCTGAATTAATTAATGAGAAGCAAAAGCCCGGAAATTATAATGTGAAATTTGATCCTGAATCCCTTTCAGGAGGTGTATATTTCTACAGGCTTAGGTCAGGCAGCAATTCAGAGACAAAAAAAATGATACTGATAAGATAAATTGTCTAAAAATTTTTTAATAATGAATTCGCGTCCGGTGTTTTACTAAGATGTATTGAGATGTACTCAGGACGGATGAATGAGAATATATGGGAAACCCATCATGCATTTATGAACGGCATGCAGAAATAAAAAATATTAATAAATCTCTAAATAAATCTTGATTAATTAGATTAAAATTATTAGCTTGTCACCGAAGGACAAATACTCCTGGGTTTCCCCATCATTATTTGCCGCTTTTAATCAGTTAAATTAAATTTTGTTTTTTAATTTATCCGACTTTTAGCATAAGATATTATATTTCACTAAAGTTATCCCATAAATCTGATTCCCTAACTTTAAATGAAAGGAGAAAATAATGATATATACTATATCATATCCCCCGTAAAAGTCTCAGCTACAGTCATTTAATTTCAATTTTTTTCTTAATGTATTTTTTTAATTAAAAGGAGTAAACAAAATGAGACAATTTTACAAATTTTCATGCCTTCTGTTTTCATTACTATTCATTAACTTAGTAACAGTTACAGAAAGCGTCAAAGCAGATAACCCTAATATACAATTGCTCGGTCCCGTTGTAAACGGAGATCCCTGGCCATTTGATTATCCATGCGGCAGCACTGTAAGTTTTGCAATTGAAGATGTTTTTGAAATTTACATTGATGTCACCAATGATGATTATACATGCCCGATTACACTGGATTACTTTCTAAATCCGCCGACAGCTTCTGTATTGTTTGATCCCCCTCTTCCAATGACGGGTTCACCCGGAGCTACATTGAAAACACATTTGATATTCGCAAGCAATACTGAGACACATTTTACATTAAAACTCAGAGCGCGTGACTGTCACGATACTTCTTACTGCTATCTTGACTTTGACTGGGTGTTGCCTGTCGAGCTGACATCCTTTGTATCTGTGATTAATAAGAATGATGTCACTCTTAAATGGATAACTGTATCTGAAACCAATAACGAAAGATTTGAAATAGAAAGATCTTCAGGAAATTCTCAGCAGTGGAATAAAGTCGGAACTGTTCAGGGATTTGGTAATTCATCAACACCGGTTTCATATTCATTTAATGATAATGGATTGAATGCGGGAAATTACAATTACAGATTAAAGCAGATTGATTTCAACGGAAATTCTGAATTCCATAATCTGAATGCTGAAGTAGTAATCGGAATTCCCGGTAATTTTGATCTTTCGCAGAATTATCCTAATCCGTTTAACCCCGTGACACAGATAGATTTTCAGATCCCGGATGCCGGTATCGTGAATTTATCAATATATGATAACAGCGGTAAACTTGTTTCAGTACTTACAGACGGATTCAAACCTGCCGGCTACTATAAAGCGCTGTTTAATGCATCTGATCTATCTAGCGGAGTATATTATTACCGACTGAAGTCAGATAATTTCAGTCAGGTCAAAAAGATGATGCTTATAAAATAATATTTTAAGTTATACCTAAATCAACCTCCCTGTCAGTGAAAGGCTGACAGGGAATTTAACAAACCATAAAGAAAAGGAAAAAAAATGAAGACCCCAAAAAAAATTACTTCGTTTTTATTTTGTCTTATTGTTTTTTGTTTCATGGCTCTAAGTTCACAAAAGGATGCAAAAGCTTTTGTAACTATTGAACTTTTAGGTCAGACTGTAAATGGAGATACCATACCTTACGATATCGGCTGCGGCGGATTAGTAAGTTTCTCTGTAGAGGACGTTTACAGAGTTTATGTCAGGGCATACAGTTCAGATCCTACAAGACCTGTACACCTGAATTACATTATCTCTCCTTCCAATCCGGGAGTGCATTTTTATGATCCGCTTCCCCTCTCCTGTGTACCGGGAAGCTTTGTTCAGACATTAATGGTGTTTGATTATAATGACCTTTACTATGGCTTTATAAGATTCATCGCCAATGACGAAGTTGATTATTCATACTGTGATCTCGGCATTGACTGGGCTGAACCGGTTGAGATTGCAACTTTTTCTTCGAATGTATTCCGCAATGATGTATCACTCAACTGGACGACATCTTCCGAAACCAACAATGCAAGATTTGAGATTGAAAGAACTACTGTGAGCAATGGTCAGCATTCCGGCTGGAGCAAAGTAGGAACAGTGGAAGGATTCGGAAATTCAACTGTGCCGAAATCATATACTTACAATGACAGAGGTTTGAATTCCGGAACTTACAATTACCGGCTAAAACAGATAGACCTTAACGGACACTTCGAATATCACAATTTGAACAATGAAGTGAATATCGGAACGCCAGTCAGGTTTGATTTGTCTCAGAATTATCCCAATCCGTTCAATCCTTCAACTCAGATAAATTTTGAGGTACCAAAAGAAGGAAATGTTAACATTTCAATTTATGATAACAGCGGAAAGCTAGTATCTACTCTGACAGACGGATTTAAAGCTGCGGGGTATTATACTGTAATTTTCAATGCATCTGATTTATCAAGCGGTGTTTATTTTTACAGGCTGGAATCTCCGAATTTCAGTCAGGTAAAGAAAATGACCCTGATAAAATAAAACTGTTTTACCATTTCAAAAAATTAGAGCGGGTTGAAAGACCTGCTCTAATTTTTTTTTATTCAGAAGATCGTTGACTGAATTATTCTTTACCTACTCTGGAGATCTCAGCATTAAGATCCTTTATGAAATTATCAGTTCTGTCATTCATTTCCATTATAATATAGTCATTTCTAATGTTCTCCTTTTCTGTATTTTTTTCCTGTTTTAATTTCTCAGCGGCTTTCATGTTTTCTTCAATAGCTGTAAGAAAATTTTCTTTAAGATTTGTTGAAGCTTCATATCCGGATATTACTTTCATACCATTAACATTTTCATACATTTTCTTCATCCTGTTTTGATACAGGTCCAGATCGCCGGGATATGTAATTGCGCCTGTATACTCACGGAATAGCGATGAATAGTTATTCATTTTATAAAGGTACTCAAATTTCTGACGCTGAACCCCCTGACTTATTTCACTGCAGCCTGAAAGGTCAAATACTGTAATCAGAATTAAAAAGCTTATAATACTTATGGCTTTAGAAATTTTCATAATCAAGCCTTGGTTTTGCATTTTGCTTTAATGAATCAAAGTTATTATTTTTATTATTATAAACGTATTTATATTTATAAAATCCGGTCAGTCCTATCATTGCTGCATTATCAGTTGAATATTCAATTGGAGGGAAATAAATACTGTAACCATTTGTTTTTAGTGTGTTGAATCTTTCTCTCAGTCCCGAATTTGCAGATACTCCTCCCGAGACAGAAATGATTTTAACTTTATATATTTTAGATGCTTTAAGCGCTTTACTGAAAAGAGAATTTACAATAGCTTCCTGAAATGACGCGCAGATATTATTTACAAGCTCTTCATTTCTAATTTTCTCAAACTCAATTTTTTTTAAATAATACATAGCCGATGTCTTGATTCCTGAGAAAGAAAAATCAAATTCATTACCCCTTAAATGCGCATCGGGAAATTTATGAAAGTACTTGTTCCCCTTTCTGGAATTCTCATCAATAGTTTTACCGCCAGGATATTCGATGCCCATCAGCTTGGCAGTCTTATCAAATGCCTCCCCTGCAGCATCATCAATCGTACTTCCCAGTATTTTGTGTCTGAAAAAATCCTCAACAAGTATAAGCAGTGTATGACCTCCGGAAACTATTAATCCTAAAAACGGAAATTCTATTCTCTGATCCGCAAGAAAATTTGAATATAAATGCGCCTGTATATGATTCACATTTATAAAAGGAATGTCAAGAGCTATAGCCATAGATTTTGTAAAATTGGAACCAACAAGTAATGCGCCTATCAGACCCGGCTCGGATGTTGCGCACAATAATCCGATATCATTTACAGTTACATCAGCTTTTTCCAGAGCTGCTTCAGTTATTTCAACTATTTTTTTTAAATGCTCACGGGAAGCAACCTCCGGAACAACTCCTCCGTACTTTGTATGAAAAAGCTGGGATGAAATTATGTTTGACATTACCTTGTCGTCATTAAGAACAGCTGCGGAAGTTTCATCGCAGGATGTTTCTACTGCAAGTGTGATCAATTGAGTGTTTTATAAACTTTAATAATGTGAATTGTATTATACTAAATACTAAAATCAATTATATTGACTTATCTTCTTATTAAAACTAATTTTGAATTGTGAATAATAGCAGAATAATAATTTTTAATATACTCTTAATTTCCTTCCTCTTTCTTAACAGTTCGTATTCTCAGGTAAAGCTGCTTATTCCAATGGAACCTTCACAGACCAATCATTTAAAAGCTTACGGAATTGCATACAGGCATTTATTGAATAGTAAAGAGCTTGACTGGCTTTTAAATTTCAGAGGAGGTTCGTTTATGTTTAATTATTCTTCCAAGCTTGAAGATGAATGCAGGCAGAAAGGAGTTTCATATGAACTTCTCGACGGCACACAAACCGCACAGGTATATGCAGAGGTTAAAGATGAAAAAAACAATATGGATGTGGTCAGACTTGAAAAAGTTGCAAAAGTGGCAGTATACGTTCCTCCCAATGCATTGCCCTGGGATGATGCAGTACAGCTGGTACTGGAATACGCTGAGATACCTTATGATAAACTGTGGGATGAAGAAGTTCTCACCGGAAAGCTCAAAGGCTATGACTGGCTTCATCTGCATCATGAGGATTTTACCGGACAGTACGGAAAATTCTTTGCAACATACGGTTCTTCCCCCTGGTATCTTGCGCAGAAATCCATCAATGAAGCTACTGCTTCAAAGCTGGGTTACAAAAAAGTATCACAGCTGAAGCTAGCTACCGTTCAGAAGCTCAAAGAATACATATCCAACGGAGGTTTTTTATTTACTATGTGCTCGGCTACAGACACGTATGATATTGCACTTGCAGCTCACAATACTGATATATGCGAATCAATGTATGACGGTGATCCTGCAGATCCTGATGCAAACAGCAAACTTGATTTCTCCGAATGCATTGCATTTGAAAATTTTACGGTGGATCTCAATCCTTATGTATATGAATATTCTAACATAGATGTAACAAATGAACTGCTCCAGTTCGGACAGTTCAATGATAATTTTAAACTTGTGGATTTTTCCGCAAAGTTCGATCCTGTTCCTTCAATGCTGACACAGGATCATACTTCTCTCATAAGCGGCTTCCTGGGTCAGACTACAGGTTTCAGAAAAGATCTGATCAAAAAAGACGTAACTATTTTAGCTATGAACGAAGGAACAGACGCTGTCAGATACATTCACGGCAATTACGGCAAAGGTACATTCACATTTTACGGCGGACATGATCCTGAAGATTATCAGCATGCGGTCGGTGATCAGAAAACTGACCTTGAAAATTTTCCTCATTCACCCGGTTATCGTCTTATTTTAAACAATGTGCTGTTCCCGGCAGCTAAAAAGAAGAAACTGAAAACTTGAGATATTTTCGAACTACGAATAGCGAATTTCGAGCCCGTAATATTTTCACAGAATTTCCTGGCTTTATTAAATACTCAATTTGCTTCTTTTCATTTATTTTAATCTCATCCTGTTCGGATAAACCCAAAATCCAAAATCCAAAATTCCGCATTATAGATGATGCCGGAGTGGAAGTAAGTTTTGATTCTTTACCCAAAAGGATCATTTCACTTGCACCTAATATTACCGAAGTGATTTTCGCAATAGGTGCAGATTCGTTATTGGCAGGCGTTACGGATCTGTGTGATTTTCCTCCTGAGGCAAAGCATAAAGTTAAAACCGGAAGCTATTTCAGCCCTGACTATGAGACAATTTCTTCATTAAACCCTGATTTAATAATTATGAATGTTGAGAATGTATCCAATCCGACATATCAGGCATTAAAAAATTTAGGGTTAAAAATATTTGTGAGCAACGCAAAGAATATTTCAGGGATAAAGAAAATGTTTTCAGAATTCGGAAAGATAACTGGAAAGGAGAATGAAGCAGATTCTTTGCTGATGAGATTTGAAAATGATATAAATCAAATAAATTCAACAGGCGATAAAATATCATCTGAACCGGTGCTGGTTCTGATTTCAGTTAATCCCCTGATGACAACTAACGGCAGTACGTTTATAAATGAGATTTTGGATCTGGCAGGAATTACCAACTTGTACAAAGATCAAATTCTTGACTATCCAAACATAAATTACGAAGATGTAATAGTAAGAAATCCCGATTTTATTTTATTTCCTACTGATACTTCTGATACAGAAAGGACTCAAAAGTTTTCAGACGAGATCAAAAGACAGCTGAAGAAAACCAATGCAGTGAAAAATGAGAGAATCATTTTAATAGATGAAAATATAATGTTTCGTCCCGGACCCCGAGTTCCGGATGCGGCAAAAATTCTAAGAGATAACTTTATTAAGATAAGAAATAAAAAATATGAATAATGATCCGGTAATATTTCATTTCAGCAGAGTCATCTTCTTACTTTCAGTAAATCCGTCAGCTTCAATTCTGTAATAATATATTCCGCTTGGGTAATTTTCTGCATTCCATTCGACTGAATAACTACCTTTGTTTTGCTTTTTATTTATCAATTCTGATACTTTATTTCCAAGTACATCATAAATAATTAATTTTACATTACTCAGTTTGTTCAATGAATAACTTATTTTTGTATAAGGGTTGAACGGGTTTGGATAATTCTGATTTAATACAAAATTATCAGCTGATTGATTTATGATATTGATTTCCGTAGGAATATCGGCTCTGATTACAAATAATCCGTTAGATATATCAGACGCGATGATCTTACCTGAAGGAAATCTGTAAACTCCCCAGCATCCCTGAAATAAATTATCATTATCCTGAGGTCTTGTATCATACCATGCAACTTCGACCGGGACCTCCGGATTTGAAATGTTAATTATCCTGACGCCAGCAGTATAATGCGCTATGATTGCCATGTTTCCAAATACCTCAATGTTATGTGTGACTGAAGTTGTAATACCACTAGGAAGCCAGTTTTTCACATATGTAATATTTTCAAGATCTTCAACATTCCAGATCTCCAGACTACCCGGAGGATCCTGATTTTCATGTGTAAGAAAAAGATATTTCCCGTCAGTTGATAAAGCAGTGTTATGAGGCATCGGTTCAAGAGATACAAAACTACGTATTTCAGGCAGATTATCCTTATCGGTCGCATTTATCAGAGAGACCCTCTGATTCAGAATATTCGCAGCCCATATTGTGTCATTGATGATCCGGCTGTCGTGAACATATCTAATTGAATTAAATCCTCTCACAGAAGGTGAAACTGGATTTAAAAGCTCTAGTATCTGTACTCCGCCGTTTGGACAGACATTTCCGCCGCTCAGATATAAATAAGGTCCGGACTGAGAAATATTATGAGCTCGTGAAAACCCGGGATAGGCAAACGTCGCAACAAGTGAAACAGAATCAGGAAGATACTGCAGGTCGAGGATCTGAAGTTTACTGTTTGTTGCTTCTGATACAACGTAAGCATAATGTGAATATGTTTTGATTTCACGGTAAACACTGTTAAAACCCGGAATAAAATTTATTTCATGTATGTTTGCAGAATCTGTAATATCCACTATGGAAGTTCCGTTAATACATCCCAGAATTGCATATTCACGATTATCAGGAGAAAGATATCCCCATAATCCTGCATAACCCGGATAATTGTTAACCTGAGCTATGAGATATGTGTTTTTATTCGGAAGCTGCGAATAAGCAGATCCGACGGATATAAAAAATATTAATAAACAGAAGTACTTTAACATTTATTGTTTTTAGAAAAAATAAATAAAATATTTTTCGGATTCTACTTCAACAAAACTGAATTTAAATAAGTTATCTAAATTTCATTTTTTTTATATTACAATTCAATGTAATTATGAAAGTCAGAGCAGAATCTTTGTATAGATAAAAATGAACGCGGATGTCGTACACAGTATGGAATATTACGGATTCATTTGCTTTAATGAATTTTCAAAATGAAATCATTTTATTTTATAATTATAATAAAGAGAGTTTTGAATTTTTCATAATCCGATCAGCCTGTTCCCGGAATTTCAACGCTATCCGTATTCCCATTTTATCTCTAACACAGGTAATAGCTTTATGAAAAAAAAATAAATTTGATATTAAATTCAGAACTGCTAAATTCTTTAACAGATTTTTAAATAATTTCCTTTATGATCTCAAAATCATCAGTCATATATGTAATTAAGATTCTTTTTTTTAGTATTATGTTCGCAAATATCTCGGCAGCCCAGGTATCAGAAGAATGGTCACACAGATATACCGGACCTAAAGCCAGTGCAGATGAACCTTCAGATTTAGCAGTTGATAATAGCGGAAATATTTATATCACAGGCAGAAGTCTTGTAGGCGGTGATTTCTATAATTTTATAACAGTAAAATTCAATTCTTCAGGTGTCAGGCAATGGGTGGCAAAATTCAACGGACCCCCTTTCAGCAACAGTGTCGGAAATTCAATACAGGTGGATAATTCCGGTAACGTTTATGTAACAGGTTATACACGCATCGGTTCGGGACAGATCGATCTTCTGCTTATTAAATACAATTCAAATGGTATTCAGCAATGGCTGCAGCAGTATAACGGACCCGGAAATTTTGATGACTTCGGAATAAGCGTGGATGTTGACTCGGCAGGAAATGTTTATGCTGGAGGTTACAGTTTCGGAACAGGCACAAGCTATGATTTTGTATTATTAAAATATAATTCAGGCGGTTTAAATCAATGGACACGCCGATGGAATGGCGTTACGAATAATTCTGATTATCTGAAAAAGATTTCAGTATCATCCAATGGTGACGTTGTCGCATCAGGATATAGTTTTAAGAGCATTACATCTAATGATTTTACAACTGTTAAATATAATACTTCAGGAGATCTGCTGTGGGTAAGCCAGTATAACAGTACATTTAATAATGATGACCAGGTGACAAACCTGAAAGTTGATAATCAGAAAAACGTATATGTATGCGGAATAAGCAGAGGCTCCGGTCTTGGTTATGATTTTGCAGTCGTAAAATATAATTCTGCAGGTGTGGAACAGTGGTCGCAGAGATATGACAGCCCCGGCTCGAATAATGATGAAGCCCGTTCAGTAGATACCGATGCAGATGGTAATGTAATAGTAGGAGGTTTTTCTTATCAGCCCGGAACTCAGTTTGATTTCACTACTATCAAGTATAATTCAGCTGGAGTTCAGCAGTGGATAAGGTTTTATAATGGCGAGAACTTATACGACAAAGCTGCAGATCTTAAGACTGATATCGCAGGGAATATATATGTCACCGGCAGCAGTATAAATTCTGCCACAGGATCTAATGATGTAGTGATTCTGAAATACAATAATGCAGGAACTCTGATTTGGACAAAATCTTATGACGGACCCGGTAATCTTGATGATATCCCGGTAAAACTTGTTTTAAATATCTCTCAGGAACCTGTAGTTACAGCAAGCAGCTACAGTTATTTTTTTTCGATCTTATGCGGATCCAGCGATTATCTTGCTCTTCAATACAGTCCCGGAGGTAATCTGGAAATTGAAACAAGATACGACGGCTCTGGTCTTGGAGATGATGAATCTGTGGCAATATGCACAGATAATAAAGGCAATTCCTATATTACGGGATTCAGTTTTGATGATAATTCAAATTATGATTATGCAACTCTTAAATATAATTCTGCTGGTGCCCCGCTCTGGGCTGTCCGATATGACGGAGGATATAACGGGATAGACAAGCCTGTTTCAATTGGAGTCGATCTGAATGGTAATGTATATGTAACGGGAACAAGCATAGGCAGCTCCGGAAATAATGACATAACTACAGTTAAATACAATTCTTCAGGTACTTATCAATGGGAAGCCAGATACAACGGACCGGCAAACGGGGATGATCAGGCGACAGGATTTTCTGTGGATGCTTCAGGCAACTCTTTTGTTACTGGATTTAGTGATGGATCGGGATCAGGAAAAGATTATGTGACAATTAAATATTCAGCATCAGGAGTTCAGCAATGGGCATCAAGATTTAACGGTCCCGGAAACTCAAATGACTATGCCAGTGCCATCTGTACGGATGCATCAGGCAATTCCTATATTACTGGCAAATCAACCGGAATAGTTTCATATCAGGATATTTATACAATAAAATACAACTCGGCCGGTGTTCTGCAATGGGCAGCTTTCTATAACGGAACTGCAAATGATTCTGATGAAGCAAATTGCATAGCTTTGGATCTATCCGGAAATGTTTTAATAGGAGGTAAAACCAAAACATCATCCGCTGATTTTGACTGCATAATTATAAAATACAATGCATCCGGAAATCAGCAATGGGTCAGGACTGTTTCCGGAAGCGGATTAAACAGTAAAGATGAATTTATCTCAATATCAGCTGATAACAGCAGCAACGTTATCGCATCGGGAAACATTTTTAATCTAAATTCAGGATATGATATTTTAACTGTCAAATATAATTCTTCCGGAGATATACTCTGGAATTCTACTCAATATGGGACTGCCGGCAATGACGACAAAACAAGTACACTTTTACTGGATCAGGGAGGAAATTCATATATCACCGGTTATACAAAGGATCTGATTTCCGGAATTAACTTCTGTACATTTAAATTAAACAGAGACGGATTAAAAGTATGGGAGAAAAAATATAATTACATAGACAACGATACTGACAAAGCATCTATGATGGCTATAGATACACTTGGAAATGTTTTTGTGACAGGATTCAGTACAAGCGCTGACAGTAAAAGAGATTTTTTTACAGTCAAATATACTCAGCCAAAAACCCTTTCAGCAAAGATTCTGACTGAAGCGAGATATAATACAATTTCAGGAAAGATGATCCCGGATACAGTAAAGATGATAATCCGGAGTGCTTCTCCTCCATACAATATTATTGACTCTTCCAGGTCTGTTTCTGATTCAACAGGTAATTGTATTTTCGGATTTTCGAATGTTCAGAACGGTATTAACTATTACTTAGTAGCAGATCACAGGAATTCAATAGAAACGTGGAGTGCTGCGGGAAATTCTTTTAATGCAAACAGTCTGTATTATGATTTTACTGTTTCAGCATCCCAGGCTTACGGAAATAATCTGAAACTCAAAGGAAGTAAATTCTGTATTTACAGCGGTGATGTAAACAAGGACGGTATTATAGATTTAACAGACCTGATATTCATTTACAACAGGGCTTCAAAGTTTACTTCCGGATATACCATCGGTGACATTAACGGTGATGAGATTGTAGATCTGACTGATCTGATCTTTACATATAATAATGCGGCAGATTTTATTTCCCTGGAAAGACCGTAATCTTATTCAGACCTGCATGAATAAATTTATCTAAGGATCACCAGTTTCTGAACAGCAGTTTCTTTTCCTGATGTGTCTTCTGTATACAACTTATAAAGATAAGTACCGTTTGCAATAATATCTCCGTCGCTGTCTTTTCCATCCCAGGGAATCTTATTAAGTCCTATTACAGGATTATAATTAATTTCTTTGATAAGCCTTCCTCCTACCGTATAAATTTTAATTCTGCATTCAGGCGGAGTTTCAGAACCAAGAAGATTGAATATGAAACTCGTCTCCCCTTTCATAGGATTAGGATAATTATAAAAGTCCTTTATCTGAAGTTCATTGCTTACTAAAACGCTATAATCAGTAGAGTCATAGCTTCCGTTTCCGTTTCGGTAAATAATCTTTAAATTATTTTCTCCGGATGTCAGTTCAGGGAAAAACACCAGAGTCTTCTTAGAGTTCTTAGACAGGTTCTCCGGATTATTATCAAGTTCCCTTAAAACTGAATTTGGATTTCCATTTACAAAATGCGGGATATATTTATTATTAAGGATCAGTGAGTATTGGGTCGAATCAGAAGATTTTGAGATGTTTTCAAAGCTGTTCAAATTTATTTTGAATTCAGGCTTCAGGCTTACATAATCTCCGCTTCTTACCAGCTGACCGTCACTGAACAATTCAATAATATCAGCAGACGGAGCAGGGAATAATTTTACATCAAGATAACTGTAATTATTAAAAGTGTAAAATTCATTTAACTGACTCGCAGGCAGAATTTCAACAACTATCAGTGCAGTATTAGTTAACATCCGGATATTCGGGACAATTACTTTTCCGCTGTAATATCCTGAACTGTCAGGATCAAGCTGCTTATAAACTGTATCTGAACTTATGAAATTCTGAGCTGAAACAGAGGTCTTGTATGTATTTACAACAACTCCGGGAACACCTGTATTTCCGACATTATAGTATCGGAATTTATACTTCAGCTCATCGCCAACAATCAGTGATGAGTCGAATTGTATAAATGAATTCGGATCCGGAATAATTTCAGACGGAAGAGTATAGTTAGCTTTTACAGAATTTAATACTGATGTCCTTAACCCGGAAAGTGTATCTATATTAAGCTTAGCTTTAAGATTAAGCTTTGGATACTGATAGGAATTTATGCTGCTGAGATCCACATTGCTGTTAGTTGTGAGATTTGAGAACAGAAGAACCTGCTGTTCGTTTCTGTCTATTCCATATACATCGAATTTCAGTGATGAACCATTAGGAACAGTATTCTGCCAGGAAAAATTTTTCCAGCTGTTAGCCGGACCGATGATATTCGAAACCGTACCACTTGTCCGGGTAAATATTCTGTCCATCGAACGGAGTGACTCTATCCAGGCATTATTGTACTTATGTGATTCCTCTGCAACATCTGAAAGAGGAGCATTTAAATATCCTATAAAACTCCAGGTATCAAAAAATCCTGCAGTAAATGAATCAACTTTAGTAGCGCTGAACTGAAAAAATTTATTTCTTGCAGCTGGAGTAAAAGGCATTCCGCCGCCAACATATGAGGCATTCAGTCCGAGTAAATAATGTGTAGAATCAAACGTATTCAGAAAACTTACTACAGTATCCGAAGAATTTGCATAATTCATTTTTATATTTTTCATCTGAATTATGGCGCCGTCTGTCTTTCTGATCTTCAGTAGATTTAAACCTGTATTACTGCCTGCATCAATATGAATGCTTCGGGAAAGCACGTTGAAATAAGATGCTTCTGTACCAATACTTCCGTAAGATCTTGACAGGATTTTTCCTGTGTAATCCGAAAGTCTGACCCCGCCTGCGCTGAAATTTGAATTAGAAAAATCAAGTTCACTGAACTGCTGAGATTTATTTTTATAAATCAGCACTGAAGTATCCAGAGTTAAAAAATCTTTTGAATCAGTTACTACGGGATTATATCTGAAGACCTGATACATAGACCATCCTGAAGTATCATTTTCAATGATCGAATTAGTCCTCCAGTAATAAATTACATTTGTGTCCAGTACAGGAAGAAGAGTTTTGAATTTACTGGTTACACCGGTAATGTTTTTATTGACAAAGAATTTTTTTACAGGTGAATTAAAATTCAGAGTTGTGTCGAGCTCAATCTGCAGATTCATTGACTTGTTTCCTTTTTTAATAAAAGGATTTAATCCGACCAGTTCTACACTGTCCGACTTTATGACTGAATTGTTTACGGGCTTAAAAGGGATAAAAGAGATATTCCTTGTATTGATCTGAACAGAAAGCTCATTGTCACTTTTGTTCTCATTTGGATTAAGATTAAAATTATCCAGTGAAAGTTTTAAAGTATAAAATCCTGACTTACTGAAAACAAAACTGAATTTCACAGAATCCGAGAATTTGAAATTTTTAACAGTGGTATCTTTTGACATATACAATGAATTATCAAAGAGTATCTGAAATCTGATGTTACAGGAATCAGAATACAATCCGAAATTTTTCGGATAAGCAGTGAAAGTAACAGGTTCATTAATAGCGGGTGAAGCAGATGTCAGCTTGTAATCACTCTGAGAAATAGAATATTCGGGAGTTCTCGGCAGCAGCAGTTTTGCAGCCGGGTCACCCAGTAGCGTATAACAGTTGATAGTATGTCTTGAGGAAAATATACCTGAATCTGACCTTATGTTATAAATTGCACTGGAAAAAATATCCCCGATCCTTCTGAGAGAATCCCTGGCAATCGCTTTGTATAAAACATTGTTGAGCTGGCTTCCCGCAAAAACAAAACCCCAGCCCGAAGTTCCGACATATCCAATTGCTCCTTTATTATTCATGGTCATAAATCTTTCTCCAAAAACCCTGAAGTTAGGTTCCCCGGATTTCCCTGTATAACAGGTCATACTGAATATATATGGAAATTTACCATTTGCATTGGAAAGCACATTCGGATCTGTCATACCGATTTCCCAGTCCTGACTGCCTGCATGCCCCATAAAATTAACAGTGAGTGTTCCCCTGTTGATCTGATTCTTTATTGAGTCAGAATAATTATAAGTTTCATTACCATATAAGTCATTTCTCAGAATACGAACGGGATTTCCCGAAACAGGAGGCGGAATAACATAAGGAATGATAAGTGAATCATTTAAAGGAAGGAATGTAGACTGTTCACTGGCATCAACCCCGCCTGCAATAAAGGTAAAATTTTTATCCCAGGAAGCGGGACTTTGAGATTCATAGGTAATGATATTATCTACCATATACTGTGCTTCGGTGACTGTATAAGCAGGAAGTCTTCCTATTGAAATATTCGTATAATAAGTAAAGCCGCCATTATTAATATTTGCATAATAATTGTCGGAGGTTGGATTTCCAAATACAGGAATGTAATTTTTATTATATAAAGTTGAACTTGAATTTTTCTTCGGATCAAGAGAACCTCTTCCAAACAAACAGAGATATTTTACTTTTGGGGTCTGCCAGTTGTAATATACATGCCTGACAAAATTACGTATTGCGACAGGATCTTCCAGACCGTAATTAAAGATATCATACAGATCTGATATCTCTGCAGTTGTCACTCTGAAATTATCCTTGGTCTGTCTGTAATTTTTTAACTGAGCTGCCTGAGAACTGAAAAGTGTATTATAGATCAGAAGATAATCCGTCCCGTTAGATGCTGAGACAAGATCAGGTACCTGCCTTTGCACAATTCTTAACGGTTTTTTGGTAATGTTTTTGTTTACTATTTCAAACTTACCGCTTATACTTCCGGTAAACTTCAGAGTATCCGCATTGTTAGTAAACGAATTTATTTTCAATCCGTTTTTTACATCATATATGTTTACAGGATTTGCAGGAACAAAAGCTGAAACTCTGAAAAGGTTTGACGTTGTATCAGTTCCTGTAAAAGGTAACAAGGCCTGATTATTTCTGAACCTGAATAATTTCGGATAACTCACTTCCATTAAATCAATATACATATATCCCTGAAATCCACCGTTGGAAGTATATGTAACAGATGCCGTATTGACAGAGACATTTGAGAGCAATGAACTGGAGAAAGTAATGGTTGAATCTATTTTTTTAAAATCATTAACAGTAATTGTAGAAACTGTATTACCGTTTATTTTTAATGTTATTGTATGTTCATTAAATATTCCTGTCGAAATATTCAGCGGGTAAGCGAATATCCTGAAAGTGGAATTCTCAGGGACTGTATATAAAAGGGGCAATGAAAAAGTATCGGATGTTGACTGACCCGATCCTATCAGACTCCAGAACCAGTTTTCACCTTTAAATTTTTCATTAGTAAAATTCCGGTAATCACTTCCGTTGAAATTTTCTCCAATAGAATACATCCTGTCTTTTTCAAGATGAACAATATCATAAAAGTAAGGCAAAGGATACAATACAGGAGATGTGTAAGTAGAATTTATCATTCTCTGACCATTTGCTCCATCCCATTCTATCCAGTAGGCATTTGTATCAGAGTAGGGACTAAAATATTCGTTAGTTGTATATGCGAGGTTATTATCTTCGGTATATGTCTTTGTCAGACCTCCGTAATTCCTTATCCCGTAAAAGTCAAAATAATCATTCACATCGAAAGTTCCATCAGATTCACCCTGAAAGAAAATCGGCATCTGACTTCCCTTGTTATAAACTTTAACAGTTCTGGGATCAATTGCTGCTGTGTTTATTCCTGCATTTGTAAAATCGGTTCTGTTAATCCTGTAGATCCCGTCATCAGCAACGGACATTTTCAGATATACTTTGTTCGGAGTGATCCAGTTATAATTTTGTGACCGGGAAATATTTGTCAGGAGAAAAAGTCCAAGGAATATTAAAAGAGTTCTTCGCATAGAAAAAATTTGAAATTTATTTAATAAACTTTTTGGGTAAGAATAAAATTTCTTATTTATGAAAGATACTTTTCATATAAATTAAAGTAAACTTCATAATGAATCTCTTTGTAAAATGAAGAAGTTGACTGAACAGTGATCATCTTTAATATCTGTTTTCCTTTAAATCAAAAAATAAAAAGGCAGGTTTATGCAACCTGCCTTTGATTTTAAATCTGAATAAAAAGCTTATTTAATAACTGCCATCTTCATTACCTTCAACAGATCCTGTCCGTTAGCACTGTACTGGATCTTATAGAAATAAATTCCGCTGGAAATACCGCTTGCATTGAAATCAACAGTATAATAACCTGCAGGTTTAAATCCGTTTAAGATAGTTGAAACTAATTTACCGCTGTTATCAAATACTGACAATACTACATTACCGTCTGTCGGGATCTGGAATCCGATCTTGGTGGTAGGATTGAAAGGATTAGGATAATTTTGTGATAAAGCGAATGTATTTGGAATACCGATCTCAATTTCACTTGACAGGTTGTGATATGCAAAATTACCGTTGAAATCTATTTGTTTTAATCTGTAAGTATATCTTCCCGGATTTATGTTTCTGTCAACAAAAGAATAGTTCTTAATTTCGTTTGTTGTTCCGTTTCCGGCTACATTACTGATTCTTGTCCAGTTTAAATTCTGACCTGTTACCAATGCTCTTTCAATGTCAAATCCTGCATTGTTAAGTTCCATTGTTGTTGTCCAGTTCAATGTTACTTCTCTGCCGGTAGATGTAGCTGTGAAAGCAGAAAGCTCAACAGGAAGAGGACTGTCAATCCATACTTTAATTACAGTGTTGGAAGTTTGAATAACTCCGCCGACTGAAGCTGAAGCTGTGATAAACTGAGTTCCGACTGTATTACAGGTATATGTTACGGAAGCCATTCCTGCATTATCAGTATTGGCAACTCCAATAACACCCGGACAAGGACCGCCGATACCATTAAATGTTACAGGAATTCCCGCAACAGGAGAACCGCCTAATGTAACAGTAGCTGTTAAAGTATGAGGATCACCTATAACATTTGTATCTATTTGTGGTCCGAGTTGTATTGCGCTGATTACTGCAGCACCTCTGGTTAGTATATAAGGCGATCCTACAGTTCCGTCCGGAGCAGTATAATTACCTAAAAGACCTAAACCAATTGCAAATACATCGTATTGTAATTCATCCCATTGAGAGAATATTTCGTGAACAGAACAGCCCCATGGTCCGAGGTTTCCGTCATTAACATTTGCAAGCTGAGGTGCATTAGCTGTTTTATGAATATTATCAAAACAACCGATCGGGCAAGCACCTGATCCGCCGTCCATTGTAAATGCCTGTCCCGGAAGAGCTAAACCGCTGAGTAACTTAACTGTATCCTGACAATAGTTATTGTAGTAACAGCTTAAGCACATGTAAGCTCCTGTTTTGGTTCTGCCCGGATCGTCAGCAAGGACAAATCTCATTCCGCCGTAGATAAGTGAATCGCCACCCTGACCGTAATGGAATCTCGGGTCAGTTCCGATTATTATTACTTTACCGCCTGTTGCATTTACTACAGGTCCCCAGATATTAGCTGTTGCAATAGCGCTTGCTTCTGGACCCGTGAACTGACAGAAAGGATCACCAACGACAATTGCTCTGTAACTTGCAAAGTCTATTGCTGTATATCCTGCCCAGCTTGGAACTACTACAACTGTATAAGGAGTGCCGTAGTTATCAACACCGGCTGCTGCTGCTGCTGATGCTTCTGCACTTCCTGCTCCGCCTGAAACCGTTGGATCCAGTATCAGAACAGATTTGTTATCCGGAGCTAAATTCAACTGTCCGAATGACGTCTGTAAACTCATTGATGTGAACAAAATCAAAAATAGAGCGAAAATCTTTTTCATGACTTTTTCCTTTGTTTTAATTTTTAAAAAATGTGATTAATGTGGTTATGCTGTTTTTTGTAGAACTAAAATTATTTTTAACTATATAAAGGAATTAAAAATTATTTATGGTGGATGCTGAAAGTAAACTGCCATTGGGTAATGCCTCCTTCCGTTTGTTAATTTTTAAAGTTACAGAACTATTGAAAATGTTATTAGATTATAAATTATTTTTATAATGAAAAATTTTCATCTTTATATAATATTGGAATGATTTTCGGTGTGTGTAAATATTATCGTATAGTTTTATTTTTTTATTTTAACAAAACTATTAAAATTAACTTGTAATGTCAAGATAGTGAATTAATTTTAACTTTTTATTTATTCAGGTCAATATTATTCATTGTATACAATTATTATAAATCTGATTCATAAAAATAAGGCAGACATTTCTGTCTGCCCTATGTTTACAGTAATGTTTCCTGATTTTTGTTTTACTTAATAACGCTCATCTTCATGACCTTGCTCAGATTGTTTGATTCAAGTTTATAGAAATAAACTCCGCTTGACAGGTTTGAAGCATTAAAATTAACTGTATAATAACCAGCTGCCCTGAATCCGTTTGTAATCGTTGAGACTAATTTACCGCTGTTATCATAAACTGAAATTTTTACATTTCCGTCTGTCGGTATTTCAAAATCAATCTTGGTTGTCGGATTGAACGGGTTAGGATAGTTCTGATACAGACTGAATTTCGCAGGTACATTTACTACAACTTCATTTCCTAAGTTGTAATATACAAAGTTACCGTTGAAGTCTATTTGTTTCAGTCTGTAATTATAATTTCCTGAATTTAAATTTTTATCAGCATAAGAATAATTCCTTGTTTCATTCGTTGTTCCATTACCCTGAACAAATCCTATCTTTGTCCATTCGTTATTCAAAGAAGATCTTTCAATATCAAAGCCTGAATTATTAACTTCTTCAGATGTTGTCCAGGCAAGATTTACATTTCTTCCGGATACATTTGATACAAAAGCGCTTAATTCAACAGGTGATACAGCTTCCCATGTCTTAAATACTGTATCTGCTAATGATCCAGTCGAACCGATAATTGTATCTCTTCCGATCACTGTTCCTGTATAGCAATACTGGGCAATTCCGCTACCGTTAGTGAATGCAAAGCCGGCGCCGGGGTTTGCACCTGATCTTAAGAAGTCAACTCTTACACCTACAACAGGCGCTCCGAAATTGTCAAGTACCAGTCCGTCAACACAATGAATTGTATTAACCGGGTTAGTTGCATCTTCAGGTGTTACATCAAGACTTGAAACAGTTGCGATAGGTGCTAAAGACAATCCACCCGGATATCCGTAAGAGTCATCATCATTAAATCCGTACTGGAATGCTCCGAACGGCAATGTAGCAGCAAGTGTATGTGAACCCGGGCTTACGGAAACCTGTGCTCCGGAGAATCCGCTGACACCTATTGGTGTGAATTCTACAACCGGTACAGGTACACCATCCAGTATAAGTGAACCTACAACTGCATTCGGTGCAACTATATTAATGTAGTGAGCAACATATCCTGTAACTGTTGTAAGTGTATAACCTGCAAGATATTGTTCATACGGCGGAATGATCATCATAAAAGGATCACCCGGATTTCCTGAGAAACTTGAACCGTTGGAATACTGAGCAACCAGTACAGGTTTGTCTGATGTAATTATTGACTGAGCAGTTAAAACAACTTCGATTTTATCGCCGGCATTTATCGGAGCCTGCGGTACTCCGTTAATTACAACATTTGTTGCATTCTGAGAAGCCATTATTCTCCAGGTATCGCCGTTTATTCTGGATCTTAGAGGTACTGTAACGAAATTTTTTCCCCATGTCGAAGAAGGAGGTATCATTTCACAAATGTGATCACAGTATGTAAAACCTGAAGGAATATTAGAACATTGAGAAGCTCCCATTACACCAACAGGCTGTGTTGAAGTAATTGTTGTACCTGATAGATCTCCGGTACCGGTAGTATTCCTTAATTCATAAGTCTCTCCCTGATTGAGGTTAATATTGTACGGAACACCTGCTGTTCTTATTCCTGTAGTTACAGAAGGTGTAATTGTTACTGTTGTTCCGTTTACTGTTCCTACAATTCCAAATTCAACTCCGTTAACAACGTTTGAATTAGGATAAGTAAGCACTACATAACTGGTACCTAATATATCTGTAGGAAGTCCAAGATATGCATCAGTCGTGAATGCAATATAATTTAACCCGTAAACAGTTACTTCCTGAAGTGAAGTAACGTGTATTCCAAGATTATCTACTACATCACTCGTGTGATTGGCTACAGAACCCGGAATTACTACTGAAGTAACCGTATTGGCAGTTACATTGAAAGGTGTAGAAAATGCAAGTCCCGGAACATCAACAGTTCCGGAAGTATTAACATCTGATGTTATAAACAATGTTAATGTCGGTGTTCCCAAATTTCCATTGAACATAAGCCAGAAATCCGTACCCTTACTGTCCAGTGCTGCATTGGATAAATTTACTGTCAGCAAAGTAAGCAGTAAAGCAAAAACTAACTTTGAAAGCTTGTTAAATGTTTTCATTTTTTTTGATTTAATTAATAAAAAAGTGGTTTTGAGTGGAAGCGAAAATTCAATTTCTTTATTTATATATTTCATATACAAAATTAAAGATCAAGTGGTATTTTAACAATAAGTAGTTACACATTTATTTGTTAAGTATTCACACTTATATATTCTTCTGATTCATTTTCCTTTACATCGGTGGAAAAATATTTTAAAAACTTTTTTAAAATAAAAAAGGGGATCGCCAATTTTTGGCTGCCCCTTTTCATTTATATTAGTACAAAATTAATCTAAAAATCATTAATTGTCAATCAATGTTTAATTAAATTAATTTCAAATTATGCACTGGAAGATTTTCCGGTTTAACCGGATGATTATTTTATACTGACTTATGAGGGTAAAGGAAAAGATTGAACATCTTGCGGGATTACATCTTCAAAAGGCAGGATAGATTTAGTGCTATAGTTGGAGAGATCATACTATTACGGGTTCGATGCTCAAGCTTATTCCGGATATTTCATAGACCTTGTTTTTTATTTCCGAGGCAAGTCCGAGCAGCTCTGCTGCAGTTCCATTTATATTTATCAATGCAAGAGAATGATTTTTTGAAATACCGGCTCCTCCTTTAATATAACCTTTTTTAAATCCGGCTCTTTCTATAAGCCAGGCTGCGGGTATTTTAAACTTATCTCCTGTTTTGAAAACGGGGATCTGTTCCTTATTAACGTCATTTAATAAATTACAAAAATTGTCCAGCTCTTCCCTGTTGATTACGGGATTCATAAAAAATGATCCGCAGGATCTGGAATCCGGATCATTAATGTCGATAATCATAGACTTTTTTTTCCTGAGTTCAAGAACTGCCTTTCTGATAAATATGAGTTTCTCATTTACAGGATCTTCAGGACTGAAACTATGATTAGTTTTAATGTAATTCTCAAGCTCGGGATACTTTATTTCCGGATCTGCATCTTTTGTAAAACCGAATAATACCTC
Organism: Bacteroidota bacterium; assembly: GCA_036782875.1. Taxonomy (GTDB): domain Bacteria; phylum Bacteroidota; class Ignavibacteria; order Tepidaquicellales; family Tepidaquicellaceae; genus JAGPCH01. Next base: position 36,993 of record DAIPYG010000017.1, read on the forward strand.
TGTGATTATATACCTGTCCTTATCTTTATTTTTAAACCGGCTCTGCCTGTATCCAAAATCACAATCTTCATTATTAAATATACATTCTTTTAATGTTTCCCTGTCAATTGCTTTGAGTGAAACAAGCATATCTTTTATTTCCTGTCCGTACGCACCGACATTCTGAACAGGCACAGCACCTGCGCTTCCCGGGATTCCCGACAGAGATTCAATTCCTGAAAGTCCTTTTTCTATGCAGAATTTTACAACGTCATCCCATATCTCGCCCGCTTTTGTTTTTACAAAAATTAAGTTTTCATTTTCACTGAATTCAATTCCCTTCTGGTCTGCTTTTATTACCATACCCTTATATCCTGAATCAGGAAATATAATATTGCTTCCTCCTGAAAAGACCTGCACAGGAATTACATTTTGCTTTGCATACTTTAATGCGGAGACTATGTCATCTGTATTCTTACACGAAATAAATAAATCGGCAGGACCGCCGAGACCTATGGTCGTATATTGAGAAAGCTTTACATCTTTAAGAAATTTATCTGTCATTTAATGAAAATATTTGGATCATATATGGTTTTTAATTTTATAAATGTAATTGAGTTTATAAAGTCAGATTAATTTGTTGATTAAATTGTTGAAAGAATAAATTCTAACATCTGTCCAAAACCTTTTATCAACGTCTTATATTGCTGAATATATTTAATAATTTGAAAAATAAATTTTCATTTCAAAACCTACCTGCACAAGCACCTCACCGTGGGAGTCTGTTTCAAAGAATCCTTGTAAACCACAATAAAATATTTTACTTCTGTTATTTTGATTTGAACGGATATGAAAAAATCTTTGAAAGGTTTTCCGGAATCATCCAAAATTAAATTTCTCTGATGTCTCAATATTTACATAAAAGGATTAAGCTGATATAAAGATCATATTCCCGTTCGTAGCTTAAGCATTATGCTTAAATTACTAGGTATTATTATTAAGAGAAACAGTCCGGTTTTTTAATGTATGATTAGTAATTTAACTTTAATATCAGAACTAATAATTGTAATTTGTATTATACAGCAATAAATCCCTAACAATAAAAAAACCAATATGAAAACCAAAATTTCAAAGACTAAATTCGTTACTGCTGATGAGGCTGCTAAAGTAATAAGATCGGGTGACAGCATATATGTTCATGCTAATTGTTCATATCCGAAAACACTGATTGACAGTATCTGCAGAAGATATAAGGAACTCCAGAACGTTAAGATAATTCATCTTTTATCCTTCCTTCACGCGCCATATGTAGCTCCTGAAATGGAAGGACATTTCAGGTTAATATCTTTATTCACAGGTGGAAATGTAAGAAAAGCCGTGAATGAAGGTAAAGCCGATTTCATTCCTGTGTTTCTTTCTGAAGTGCCTTTATTAATAGAAACAAAAAAATTACCTATCGATGTGTGCCTGCTTCATTTATCACCACCGGATGAACACGGATACTGTTCTTTCGGAATCAGTAATGAATGTTCAAAGACTGCATCAGAACATTCCAAGACTATTATTGCGCAGATCAACCCGAGAATGCCGAGAGTGCTCGGAGATAATTTTATACATATCGATAAAATTGACTATGCAGTTGAAATTAATGAACCTATTCCGGAATTTGTTCATTCAAAAGATGCAGGCGAGGACATGGCTGTTTACGAAAAGATTGGACAGCACATAGCCGGACTTATTGAAGACGGTTCCACGCTTCAGATGGGCATCGGACTTATTCCTGATGTGGTACTGCAGTATCTTACGGATAAAAAAGATCTTGGAATACATACGGAAATGTTTTCTGATCATCTGATCGACCTGGTAGAATCCGGTGTCATTAACGGTGAGAAAAAAACTCTTCTTCCCGGAAAGGTAGTATCTTCTTTCGTTTTAGGATCAAGGAAAGTATTCGACTATATGCACGATAATCCTGTTATTGAATTCCGTCCAACAATGTTTGTGAATGATCCGTTTACAATTTCCAGAAATGATAAAATGGTCTCTATTAATTCTGCACTTGAAGTGGATCTTACCGGTCAGGTCTGTGCAGATTCAATCGGTCCGAAAAATTATTCGGGATTCGGCGGTCAGCTTGACTTTATCAGAGGAGCAACAAGAAGCAACGGCGGTAAACCTATCATCGCTTTTACTTCAACTGCAAAGAACGGAACGATCTCCAGGATAGCGCCATTTCTGAAACAGGCAGCAGGAGTAACTACTACAAGAGCCGATGTGCATTACATAATAACAGAATTCGGTATTGCAGATCTTTACGGAAAATCCATACGTGAGAGAATTACAAGCTTAATAGGAATTGCTCACCCGAATTTCAGGGATGATCTCGGGAAGTATGCAAGGGAAGTTTTGAAATATCAGTAATTGCTTTGAGTAATGAATAATTAGTAATGAATAAAGAATAACGAATAACAATTACCGGATATTTTTTTAACGATTAACGATTAACCGATATTCCATCTTTATCCAGATTCCCGTCACATAGTTCTATCATATGGCGGGCATTTGAATAATTCATATCAATTTCGGTAACTTTCAGGAAATATTCCCTTGCAATAAGATACTGTTTTTTTTTGAATTTATTCATTCCGATCTCATAATCCGGCAGGTCTGTGCTGATAAGTACAAGACTGTATTCCCGGATATCATATTCCCTGTAATCAGTGTAAAAATGAAACGGTAGTAAATAGAATATAACTAATATTGTTGCTAAAGTAATATAAGCTGAATGTATGATCCATTTCCCGGAGTGTTTTGTACTGAACTTATATTTATCCTCTATTTTACGAAAATTATTATTGTAATATTCAGGATCGTTAAGAAGATAATAGGAGGAGAGCTTGTCAAAGTAATTTTTATTTCTGAAATAATATTCCTTTAGTTCTTTGTATGTGGGTTTATCTATTTTCAATTTTGGGGAATGTTAAATAGAATTAAGTTTTACAAACATAGATAAAATAAAATTGATATTCAATTAAAGTATATTGTTTTCTGTTTCAGGATTTCTCTGTGTAAATTAATAACTGAAGTTACGCAAGAGTATGTTATTAATTCTATTACCACCTCCAAACCCCCTCCTTGCAAAGGAGGGGGCAGGGGGAGGTCTCGAAATGATTGCTTATTTCTCATAAAATATAGGAATTGAAAAATCTAAAATTTTAAATTATTACATTTGCGTAACTTCAGTTAATAATAAACACACCGGCTTCATTTTAAATGTTTTAAATTTTGTTTGACAAACCTATTAATATAAACTCTTAAATTCAACTTCACACTTCACATCCTTACACTATATAAATTTTTCTCACACCCAATTAAGTCACAGTTTTCATTTCCTGTTTCGAAATTCCAAATCCCAAATACTTTTTCAATAATGACTTCAAAATTGAAAATCAAATGAGTAAATTATTCAAATGAAAAAATACGGTAATGCTATAGTACTTGTAAGCGGTGGAATGGACAGTGCTCTTACAGCCGGTATTGCAGCGCAAAAACACCGTTTGTTTTTTCTGCATGTGAATTACGGACAGAAGACTCAGAAGAGGGAACTTAAGGCATTCAATGAAATTGCTGAATTTTATAAAGTAAAACAGAAACTGATTGTTGATATAAGTCATTTGAAGGATATTGGCGGTTCGTCACTGACGGATGAAAAAGTAAAAATTACTAAAGCTGATCTAAGAAGCAAAAAGATTCCTTCCAGTTATGTTCCTTTCAGAAATGCGAATATCCTTTCCATTGCTGTCAGCTGGGCTGAAGTGATAAAGGCAGAAAGTATTTTCATCGGTGCTGTGGAAGAGGATTCAAGCGGGTACCCTGACTGCAGAAAAGAATTTTTTGATGCATTTAATAAAATGATTTTAAAAGGAACAAAGCCGGATTTTAAAATAAAAGTTGAAACTCCGATAATTTCATTATCAAAGAAAGAAATAGTTTTAAGATCTGTTATGCTCAATGCGCCTCTACATCTTTCATGGTCATGCTATAAGGAAAACATAACTGCTTGTGGAATTTGTGACAGCTGTGCTTTGAGATTAAGAGGTTTTCGGAAAGCAGGCATAGTGGATCCTGTTAGATATAAAAAATTGATTAATTATAACTGAATTGGTTCAAAAGGACAATAATAAATTTCTTAATATTGTTGCCGGTTTATTCCTCGCCGGATTTTCCGTTTATGTAGTAAAAGAGCTCAGTTCAATTCTAATTCCTTTAGTCTTAGCAATAATTATTTCTTTCCTGTTTGAACCTTTCTTCAGCTGGATGAAGTCAAAGAAAATTCCTCAGTGGCTCGCTATTATAGTTATACTGATAGTCATTATAATAATCGCAAATGTTGTAAGTGTTTTTGTATTGGCAAGCGCTGATTCCTTTGCAGCTAATTTTATAAAATACGAGGATAAATTCCTGATGCATTTTCATTCACTGATAGAATCATTGAAACTTTCTTCCTCAGAAATGGAAAGTCTGAATGAATCTCTAAGGCTCAGTAATCTTCTCAGTCAGGGAGGCATTACTTCATTTATAACAGGTATCATATCCGGGTTTGCGCAGATATTCGGGGATTTCATTTTAATTCTGCTGTATGTTATTTTTATTCTTTCAGAAATGGGAAGTATGAAGGAAAGAGTCAGATTTGCATTCAAAGACGAAAAGGCAGACAGCATATCAAACACTCTTGACAGGATCTTTATTGATATCCGAACATATATTTTCGGAAAGACGATCATCAGCCTTATACTTGGATTTGTATGCGGTTTTATACTCTGGATATTCGGTGTGGATTTTTATTTTATCTGGGGTTTCCTGATATTTATCACACACTATATTCCGAATATCGGGGCGTTGTTCGGAATATCTCTTCCAATAATTATTATGTTCCTTCAGTTTGATAATCTATTTACACCTGTATTTGTCGGCCTGCTACTTGTTGCATGCGACAATATCATAGGGAACATTATGGAGCCCAGGATCCTTGGAGATAAGCTTAATCTTAGTCCCCTCATTCTGCTATTGTCTTTGTTCGCCGGAGAATATGTATGGGGAATAGTAGGAATGGTATTATCAGTTCCTATAGTAAGTATGCTTAAAATTGTACTTATGAATTTTGATGCAACAAGACCTGTAGCAATATTAATGAGTTATAATCACAAAGATGAAATTTTTTAATTTTTTAAAAAGACTATGACAGATAATAATCCGAATAAATTTCTGAATATTGTAGCTGGAATATTTCTGATGGGATTTATTGTATTTGTACTGAAAGAACTTCAGTCTATTCTTCTTCCCCTGTTCATAGCTATCATCATTTCATTTATATTTCTACCTTTTTATAATCTGATGATCAGGAAAAAATTTCCTGCTGCTATAGCGATCATCATTGTTGTATTGACTATAATTCTTATTTCAAATATTGCAAGCGTTATAATCATAACCAGTGTCAATTCTTTCTCATCTGAATTCCCTAAATATGAAATGAAGTTTCTGGATGCATATAACAGTATAATTGCTAAACTGGATTTATCACCGGAAGAGATCGCAAGCATGAATAATTCTCTGAATATCAAGAATATGGTCACCGATGGAAAACTAACTAACACTATTACCGGAATTCTTACAAGCATAACAGGAATTATGGGTAATTATCTGGTAATACTTTTTTATATTATTTTTATTCTTTCTGAAACTGAAAATATCAAGGAACGCCTGAGCGCTGCATTCCCGGATAAAGACGAGCGCAGTATGAATAAGAAAATAACAGATATCTTCGGAGGTGTTAAGGATTACATTGCAGGAAAGACACTGCTGAGCTTTATACAGGCTGTGGTTATAGGAACGTTTCTCTGGATCTGCGGAGTAGATTTCTATCTTGTATGGGGATTCATGTTTTTCATTTCAGATTTTATTCCTAACATTGGCTCTCTGATTGTTTCAGTCCTGGTCATGATCGTAATGCTGCTGCAGTTCAATTCTTTACTGTATCCTCTGATCATTCTTGCTGTGCTTATACTTATTCAGAATCTAAAAGGAAATATTATTGAACCAAGATTTTTCGGACACAGACTTGATCTAAGCCCTCTTGTGCTTTTCTTTTCATTGATATTCTGGGGTTATATCTGGGGAATTGTTGGCATGATATTATCTGTCCCTATAATGAGCATGATAAAGATAATTTTTATGAATATACCGGCGACAAAACCAATTGCGATACTTATTAGCAACAGCGCGCCTAAATAATGAATAATGAAGATATTATTTACAACTATTAACCATTAACCATTAACTATTAACTATTAACTATTAACTATTAACTATTAACTATTAACTATTTTACAATTTAAAAATAAAACCAACCATGAAGATAAGTAAAAAACTACAGGACTGGGTTGACGAATGCGAGAAGCTTTGTAAACCTGATAACGTGCACTGGTGTACCGGTTCACAGGAAGAATTTGACAAGCTGGCAAATATGCTTATAGAAAAAGGTTCAGTAAAAAAATTAAATGATAAGAAAAGACCTAACAGCTACTATGCTGTTTCAGATCCGTCTGATGTGGCAAGAGTCGAAGACAGAACTTATATCTGCTCAAAAAATGAAATAGATGCAGGTCCAACAAACAACTGGATGGACCCATCTGAAATGAAAAAGAAACTGAAGGGGATATTTGACGGATGCATGAAAGGAAGAACGATGTATGTGATCCCTTACAGCATGGGTCCGCTTGGTTCTAAGATTGCTCATATTGGAATTGAGATCACTGACTCTCCTTATGTAGTTATGAATATGAGAATTATGACGAGAATCGGTGAGAAAGTTCTTGAAGTGCTTGGCGACGGTGATTTTGTTCCTTGTCTGCACTCTGTGGGTCATCCACTAACAGACGGAAAGAAAGATGTTGCATGGCCCTGTAATACGGAGAAATATATTGTACACTTCCCGGAAGAAAGAAGCATCTGGTCATACGGCAGCGGATACGGCGGAAATGCACTGCTCGGTAAGAAATGTTTTGCACTCAGAATAGCCTCGTCAATGGCAAGAGAAGAAGGATGGATGGCGGAACATATGCTGATAGTCGGCATTACATCACCTGAAGGCGTAAAGAAATACATCGCCGCTGCTTTCCCGAGCGCCTGCGGAAAAACCAATCTCGCTATGCTTACCCCGACTCTGCCCGGATGGAAAGTTGAAACAGTCGGTGACGATATCGCCTGGATGAAATTCGGTGATGACGGAAGGCTCTATGCCATCAATCCTGAATATGGTTTCTTCGGAGTTGCTCCCGGCACTTCAATAAACACCAATGATAATGCAATGAAATCAATGGAGAAGAATTCCATATTCACTAACGTTGCGTTTACAGATGACGGCGATGTATGGTGGGAAGGAATGACAGATGAAAAGCCAAAACATCTGATTGACTGGCACGGAAATGAATGGACTCCTGAAACGGGAACACCTTCATCACATCCAAATTCAAGATTCACTGCACCAGCTTCTCAGTGTCCTGTGATTGACAAGGATTGGGAAAACCCAAAAGGAGTGCCTATCTCTGCTATTCTTTTCGGAGGAAGAAGAGCATCAATTGTTCCTCTTGTAAATGAAGCATTCGACTGGCAGCACGGTACTTTCCTCGGATCTTCAGTATCTTCCGAAATGACAGCTGCTGCTGCAGGTACAGTCGGTAAAGTAAGACACGATCCGTTTGCTATGCTGCCCTTCTGCGGATATAACATGGGAGATTATTTCAATCACTGGCTCAGCATAGGTAAGAAAGCAGACGCTTCAAAACTTCCGAAAATATTCTATGTCAACTGGTTCAGGAAAGATGAGAACGGAAAATTTGTCTGGCCGGGATACGGAGACAATATCCGCGTATTAAAATGGGTATTTGAAAGACTCGAAGGCAAAGATGTTTTTGAAGAAAGACCATTCGGTAGAATTCCTAAAAAAGGAGCGCTGGATTTTGCAGGTTTGAATATGAATGGAAAAGAAGAGAAGCTGTTTGCAATTTCAAAAGAAGAAGGACTGGCAGAAGTCGAAGAAATGAAAGATTATTATAAGATATTCGGTGACAGACTTCCGAAGGAATTGAATGAAGAGCTTGCAAAACTGGAAGAAAGATACAATAACAGTTAAGCAGTTAGCAGTTAGCATTTAGCAGATAAGCAATTATGCAGATAACTGTTAATTAATTTTAAAAAATAGATATAAAATATAAAAGCCGGAAAATGTTTTCCCGGCTTTTATATTTTATGTACCTTTGATGTTTTATAAATTTCTTACAATTTCATAATCCATCCCAAAATCTTTTACAAAAGAAATTACTACTAATTATTAACTATTAAATGAATTCAGAAATGAGCCTGTGAAAATGATGAGTTCCGGTTTCCCTTGTTACTGAATACCTTCCCCTGTCATAATTTTTAGATCTGATTCCTCTCTGAACATTCTCAACAATCGATTCGTCTTCCCTCTCCACTTTATCCAAACCTGCTCCGGCACCTTTATTAAGTCGTGATTCATCCCGGACATATGACAGAAAAGATACTTTTGTAAGATCAAGTTTTAATGGCCGCACAATATTTATTGATAAACCCCACGGATAAAAATTAAACATCATATTCGGAAATATCCAGAAATAATAAGCTGAAATATTCTGTCCGTAATCAGGCGAACTCTTCGGTAGGTCAAAACAATCTTCACCGCTCTTTGCAATTCCTATCTGTAGATTTGAATAGCGGAAAAGCTCTGTTCTGTAATTTCCGTAATCAAGCGCTGCATTCAGACTGTTATGAACATAAGGAATATGAAATCCTTCAAGATAATTCTCGCAGTATAAAGCCCAGTGAGCCTTCACCAGATAATCTCTTGAGCGCGATGAATCGAATACAAATTCTTCCAGAGGAAGCCATGACATTCTGGAACACATATCTCCGATGAAGTTCTGTATGGGTGAAACCGGATTAAGAGAAACAAACAAAAACTTTTCCCATGTATTGAATGGTATTTCAGGCAAGTTATCTTTTTTTGAAGGAAAGTTTTTCACTTCACTGAACTCCGGCATGGAAAGAAATTTTCCGTCAAGATAAAATCTTCTTCCGTGATATCTGCATGTAATATTTTTTTCGATGCAGTTACCTTCTATGAGTATATTGCCTCGGTGTGTGCATACATTTGAAAGACAATGCAGACGGTCATTTCTGTCACGTGACAGAATAAGTGGTTCATCAAGATAATTTTCAAGAAGAAAGAAAGGATGTATCTGACCAGGAACTTTCACGGATTCAGTATCACCGGCATACTGCCATGTTCTTGAAAATATTTTTTCTTTTGAAAGCTGAAAGTATTTTTCATCAGTATAAAATTCTGACGGAAGAGTTTTAGCTTCGGAAATGTCTTCATTGATGTCGAACATAATAGATAGATTATGCTTTTTGTGCCGTTGACTGAAGTGCCGTTGATTAAAGTCAACGACAATGAAATTTAAATATCACTAATTTTACAAATTTTATTAATCTTACGAATCATATGAATCATATGAATCTTACGAATCCAGGCTCAGCTCTTCTCTTCCCATATCATACAAAGATTAACTATAGTCTCAACAGCCTTCTGCATATCCTGAACTGAAACCCATTCGAGAGTTGAATGAAACGCATGTTCGCCTGCAAAAATATTCGGACATGGAAGCCCCATAAAGGATAGCCTTGATCCGTCTGTTCCGCCCCGGATGGAATCAAGCTTTGGTTCAATACCGGCTCTTTTAATTGCTTCCATTGCATACTGAATTATTTCAGGTTTCTCATCGAGCACTTCTTTCATGTTCCTGTATGATTCTTCAATAATTATCTCATACTTTGATCTGTCATATTTGCTCATGACTGATTCAGTAATGCCTCTTATCATGTCCTCGCTTTCTTTCAATCCGTTAGTATCAAAATCCCTGATGATAAATTTCATTACAGCAGAATCAACTTCCGCTTTCACAGATACAGGATGAACAAATCCTTCCTCACCTTCTGTTGTTTCCGGAGAATGAGATTCTTTAGGAAGCTTTGAAATTATCTCGCTGCAGATCTTTATGGCGCTTTCCATCTTATCCTTTGCAAAACCCGGATGAATATTGAAGCCCTGAATTTTTATTGTCAGAGCATCAGCTGAAAATGTTTCATTCTCAACACTGCCGAGATCTGCGCCGTCAATTGTGTAACCTACTTCAGCTCCGAGTTTCTTCATATCGACTTTATCTACCCCCCTGCCGACTTCTTCATCGGGAGTAAAAAGAATTCTTATTTTACCATGTTTGATCTCCGGATGTGTCATAAGAAAGTTTGCAGCATCCATGATTTCTGCAATGCCTGCTTTATTATCTGCGCCGAGAAGTGTCGTACCGTCAGTTGTGATAATATCATTTCCAATCTGATCTTTGAGCTGAGGATGTTCTTCGAATTTAATTATCTGAGTTCTATCTTTTGGTAAAACAATGTCACCTCCCTGATAATTTTTATGAATAACAGGATCAACATCTTTACCTGTTACATCGGGTGAAGTATCCATATGTGAGCAGAAGCAAAGTACAGGAACGAGCTTGTTTGTATTGGAAGGGATAGTTGCATAGACATAGCAGTGTTCATCCATTTCAGCATCTTTGATCCCCATTGCCTTAAGTTCTTCAACTAATATTTTTCCCAGATTTTTTTGCTTTTCGGTTGAAGGATGTGTCATTGAGTCATGATCGGATTGTGTGTCAATTTTAACGTAGCGGAGAAAACGGTCTGTTAGATTCATGTGATTTATAAGATTTATAAGATTTATAAGATTTATAAGATTTATAAGATTTATAAGATTCGTAAGATTTTAAAATAAGTTACTTATTTAAAAAATTTTAAGAAATCATATAATTTTAAAAAATTATTTAAGATTATTTAAGATTATTTAAGATTAAATATTTGAATGTATTATTTAATATTATTTCCTGATAATACTTCAAATTTATATGATTAAACAAATCTTACAAATCTTATGAATTTTACAAATCTTATGAACCTTATAAATCAATCTTAAAAATCTTACGAATATTATAAATCTTACGAATCAAAAATGAACTATTACTTCATCACCGGCACGAGCCGCGGCATCGGGAGAGCACTAGCTGAACTCTTATTACAGAACAAAGATAATTTCGTTTTCGGAATGTCACGTTCTAATGAAATTACAGGAAACAATTTTACTCACATCAAATCTGATCTGAATGATCTGGAGTCGGTTAAGAATTACGAATTTCCGGTTATTAAAAATGCAGATTCGATCGTGCTTGTAAATAATTCAGCATCTACTGCTGAAGTGCTTCATCTGGGTAAAAGAACTCCTTCGGATATCATTGAGAATTTCAATGTGAACCTTATCAGCCCAACGCTTCTCATTAACAGTTTCCTTAAAAAATATCAAAATGAAAATTGCAGAAGGATAATAATGAACATAAGTTCAGGAGCGGCATTCAGACCAATCGAAGCATGGTCATCTTACTGTGCCGGAAAAGCAGGTCTAGCAATGGTAAGCGAGGTAATGGAGGTCGAGCAGAAAATAAAGCATCCGGAAAATCCCGTTCGTGTCTTCAACTTTGGACCGGGAGTTGTAGATACTCAGATGCAGGCAAATTTAAGGAAAGTTTCTCCTGAAGATTTCAGCATGGTCGGGACTTTTATTGATTATCATAAAGATAAAAAACTTTCTGACCCGTCTGATGTTGCAATGAAGTTAAATCAAATATTGCAGAATCCGAATAAATACGAAAAAGTTTCTATGACAGTGAATGAAGTTTGAAACTGTTTAAATTAATTGTTCTTATTTTTACCGCTAATTTTTAAAATTATATTTTATTTAAAATAGTTGAAAAACAAAAGGAGTCAATATGAAAAAATTTTCAATATTCTTCGCAGTAATTATTTATATCACTGCATTTCAAAATCAACTGCCGGCAATTCAGATAAATGAATTCATCAATAGTGTTTCCCCGCGGATGAATGCAGTCAGCGTAATCAGATCATCTAATATCACAATATTTTTTGCACAGGATATGAATGCTTCAACCGTCAACGGGGCGGGTATAAAAGTTTTCGGATATCAGACCGGACTGCTTCCCGTAACTATTGATTATAATTCGTCAACTAAAACTGCGAACATAAATCCTAATCAGGATTTAAAACCCGGAGAGAAAATCTCCATTACTCTTACTGAGGGATTAAAGACAGTTTCAAATGAGAATATTACGCCATTTGTTTTTTCTTTTATTGTCCTGGCAACAGGAGGAAATGGATATTTTACAAAACCTCATCTATTGCAATTTCTGACCGCTATATAGAGTCTGGTGACATTGACAAAGATGGAAAAACAGATCTTCTTATAAATAATAAAATTTATAAAAATAATGGGAATGCTGTATTTTCTTTTCTGACTGAATTAGGGATCAATGGTTTTCCCGAGCTTGCAGATTTTGACAGTGACGGAGATCTTGACATACTAATTTAAAAAAATGACAGCATATTTTTTTATGAGAACAACGGATCCGGATCTTTTACTAATACTTATTTCTTTAATGGTTTACTGGAATCATACGGAGATTTAAACGGAGATGGGTTTCTGGATATTATAGCTTTCTCGGAGTATAATAATTTCAGCATTTCAATGAACAATAACGGAATATTTTCAGATGATTCGTTAATTCACGTCACAGGCGGCTGTGATGGCGGAAGAAAAGCCCATTTATTGGTAGATGATTTTAACAACGATGGAAAAACAGATGCAGTCGGAATTCATGGTTTTGATGCTGGAGGAATCGGCCCGATACCGTTTATTTTGTGCCGGACTTTTAAAATGTTAAAAAATATAGGTGAAGGAGCATATTCAATAAATCAGATTTATTCCGAACAGATAGAAGGAGCGAGTGTACTTTTGTATTTTAATGGTTCAAATTCTTTCGATTATGATAGCGATAAATTTATTGATATAGTCTGCCCGGGAATAAAGCTGAGAAATAACGGCAATGAAACATTTTCATATATTTCAGGATTTTCGCCGTTTTCAGTTTCACAATCCAATGATTTTAACGGAGACGGATCAATGGATCTGGTATCGGGTTTTAATTATTATTCTATTGTCCCTTTGTGGACAAACATAAATGACGGAAATGGTAATTTCACTCAATTCACAAGTAATGATGGTAAGTTCTATACACTTACATCCGGAGATTTCGACAAAGACGGTGATATTGATATAGCAGGATATGACAACAGCATTCTTGAAATTTCTATTTTACTAAACGGAGATGTCTTTTTTATCCTGAACAGATTATTTTTTACTCCACTATGATTTCACCCTTGGCATAATATTTCGTATAATTACCTACAGTGCTGTTGATCTGACGCTCATACCAGTCGATCGCATATACACGGTATTTACCTTTTGTTTCAAATTTGCAGAGTTTCTCTGTCGTTGCAAAATGCTTCGTACCTCCGTCATTCTGTGCACCCATCATTAATTCAGAAATGAATTCACCGTCTGTTCCGTCTTTCTTAATTTTGTAAATTGCCCAGCCCACTGTAGAAAGCTTTTGAGCGCTAGGAAGCTCTACCATAAAATTAACACACTGACCTGCTTTTATTTTTGTTACTGTTCCGATCGGATTCCAGTTGTCATCCACGTAATCACAAAATATTACATTATTGGAACCCGCAACCTTCGTCATTGCAGCAGCAACGGTAATGTCTTTTTTGCACCATACAGAATTTTCATCACTGCCTTCAACTATCTTTAAAGTATAATTTCCTTCCGGGATTGGTGTTGAAGTTGCATAGTATATTCCACTGGCTCCGCCCGGATCGAAAGGATAACTGTAAGCCACTGTTCCGTCATCTTTACTAATGAGCAGAAGAAGAGGATGAGTTTCCCAGGCGCCGTTTCCACTGAGTTCATAATTTATGTATACTACCGGGTTAGAACCGTCTGTTATTTCATAAGCCGTCACCGGTGTTCTGCCGTCATATTCACCTTGCGGCGGTTCGGGTTTGTTGTATGTTTGAACCGAAATGGTCTGAGAGAAAAGTCCTGAGCTGAAAAGGAAAAGTGCCGTAATTACATTGAACACAGAAAATAATTTTTTCATTTTTGTGGGTTTAGTTTTTAGGTAGATGCAATTTACTAAATTATTATTTACAAATTAATGCAAACAGCTTAAAATATCATTATCTTTTATCATATCCGTCCAAAACGTTTTGGGAAACAGCTTTTTTCTAATAAATTAATTCGGA
>DAIPYG010000018.1:0-24932 GCA_036782875.1 Bacteroidota bacterium
AACATCCGGCGGACTATCGGGAACAAATGGTCAGGTAAGATTAAATACTTTCGTAAAAAATCCTTTCGGAAGAGCAGACGGGAAAATTGTTTACGAATATAAAGCTAATGGTGTCCCGTTCAGCGGATCAACAATTACAAATAGTGTTTCATCATCCGGATCGGGTGCTAATACTGACCTTTTAATCGGAGGCACTCCGCTTAACGCTGATGTTTCAGGTCTTCTAACGAATAAGGTTTATAAATGGAGAGCAAGAGTTCAGTATAATCTTGTGAATAATCCATATCAGAAATTCGGACCATGGAAATATTACAACAGCTATATTCCGCAACCTTTCGGTAACTTCAGGGCACAAAACACTTCGCCGGCGGAAAAGACACTGGCTTTGACAATGTTGATTCAGGGATTTTATAATTCTTCGACGAATACATTAATTAGTGATACCGTTACGGTTAATATTCGAAATTATACATCTCCGTATGCATTAATAGATTCGAAGAAATACGTTGTATCTCCAACAGGGCAGATAAATTACCAGACTTCAAATGCATCAGTTTTAAATAATACACTCTATTATATACAGCTGTCTCACAGAAATTCGCTCGAAACATGGAACAACGGAAGCGTATTTACATTGTCAAATCAGACATTTGATTTCACAACATCCGCCTCGCAGGCTTATGGAAATAATATTACACAGGTGGATGCATCTCCTGTAAGATTTGCCGACTACAGCGGAGATGTAAATCAGGACGGCAGCATTGACCTGGCGGATGTCACTTCAGTCTATAACAACTCAATTTCATTCTTAACCGGTTATGTCGTGACTGATGTAACTGGTGATAATACGGTGGATCTGGCTGATGTTACTTTGGTGTATAATAACTCGGTTATTTTTGTCGGGAGATTGATTCCGTAAAGTGATTTGGGAATCAAATGATTTCAGAATCTGGATTTAATATAAATTCAAAATAGATTTATATTATCAGAACCCGTCTATCTGAATCCAGAAACTTTGGGAAACTACACCCGAAGGGATGACGATTTTAGTAATGGCAATAAGATAAATAACTGACGGAAGACTTCGCGTTTTATGATACTGATAATACAAAAATATAAATAAAAAACCGGAAATATATTCAGGTTTTTTATTTAAGAAGTTGAATATTGTCTTTATTATTTTTGCAGCATATACACTTATGATATTCTTATTTGTAATCAGTCTGATTAGAAAAAATAAATTAAACATTCCGGGCAAAGAGAGCAAATGAGTTTATATTTTATTCTATAAGCTGTTTATAGTATATCGGAACACACTTTCAAGTGAAAACACGGGTTCAAATCCCGCAGGGAACTCTGAGATAAAACTAAAAGGGAAAATTATTTTTTCCTTTTTTTTATTTACAAATAGGACTATGTTAGTCCACTATAAAATTAAAAATGATCAGGATCTCCAAAAAAGTTGAATATGCATTAATGGCACTGAAATTCATTTCGAATTCCGATCATAAATTAGTTACAGCCCGGGAGATCTCTGACACAAAGAATATTCCTTACGATCTGCTTTCAAAGATATTACAAAAGCTTAAGCACGAAAACATATTATCCTCCAGCCAGGGAACAAACGGAGGATATTTCCTTTCCAAAAAACCGGATGAAATACCATTATTCAATCTGATGTCTGCGGTGGACGGAGATCTTTCAATTGCCGAATGTCTTAATGAAAGTGCCGATAAGGATTGCTGCATGCTTGATAACTGTTCAATAAAGTCACCTGTTTCAAAGCTTCAGAAAGAAGTGGAGGAGCTTTTTAAAAGAAAAACTATTTCAGATTTTGTTTAATAAATTTAATACACAAGTAATATGAAGTTTCCGGTATATATGGATTATAATGCTACTACTCCTGTCGATCCCAGGGTTTTTGATGAAATGAAACCTTACTTCTGCGAGATATTCGGAAATGCATCGAGCGCAAATCATAAATACGGCTGGGAAGCTGAGGAAGCTGTTTCAAAGGGAAGAAGAAGTGTTGCAGAGATGATAGGAGCAAAACCACTGGAAATTATTTTTACGGCCGGATCAACTGAATCAATAAATATTGCCATCAAAGGAGTCGCTGAGGTCTATTCAGAAAAAGGAAATCATATAATTACCTGTACTACGGAGCACAAGGCGGTTCTTGAAACTTTTCAATGTCTTGAAGAGAAAGGTATGGAGACAACTTATCTGAAAGTCGATGAAGACGGACTGATAGATCTGGAAGAACTAAAGAATTCTATTACTGACAGGACAATACTTGTCAGCATTATGACAGGGAATAATGAAATAGGAACTATACAGCCGGTTGAGGAAATAGGCAGGATATGCAGGGAAAGAGGAGTTCTGTTTCATACAGATGCGACACAGGCTGCAGGAAAGATACCTTTGGATGTTGAAAAAATGAACATTGACCTGATGAGCATTTCCGCTCATAAATTTTACGGACCAAAGGGAGTAGGCGCTTTATATGTAAGGAGTAAGAATCCTGCTGTGAAATTTGCGAAGCAGATACACGGCGGAAGTCAGGAAAAAGGTAAGAGGGGAGGAACTCTCAATGTTCCTGGTATAGTAGGTTTCGGAAAGGCAAGTGAGATAAGCAAGAATGAAATGGAAAAGGAAATTGAGAAGCAGACAAAATACAGGGATAAGATCATTGAAGCGCTTTTAGGTCTTGAAAACATTTATCTTAATGGTCACAGGACAAAGCGTCTTCCGAATAACATAAACGTGAGTCTGGGATTTACTGACATTGATGCATTGTTAGGTGAAATGAAAGATATAGCTATTTCTACAGGCAGCGCCTGCACATCGGCTTCCATGGCTCCTTCGCACGTACTGACTGCAATTGGCAGAAGTGATGAGCTCGGAAGATGTTCACTGAGAATAAGTCTCGGAAGATTTACAGAAGAGGAAGAAATTGATTATGTAATAAATAAATTAGTTGCAACAATAAATAAGATAAGAAACGAGTCACCTGTTTATAAGATGTCAAAAGAAGGAATTATATAAAATTTATTCTTTAAAAAAATAAAATAATAAATTAAAAAGAGGTATTACTAAAATGGCAGAAACAACGGAAACAACAGAATTCATAGCAGGAGTAAGTGAAGATATTAATGTAACAGACAAAGCGGTAAAGGAGATAAAGAAGCTCATGGAAGAGAACAAGATCCCTGAAGGTTACGGGCTGCGCGTAGGTGTAAAAGGCGGAGGCTGTTCCGGACTGACATACACTCTGGGATTCGATCCTGAAGAAAGAACAGGGGATACAGTGCTGGAGAAAGACGGCGTAAAACTGTTCGTGGATATGAAAAGCTATCTTTACTTATCCGGAACCGAGATAGATTTTACTGACGGGTTAACAGGAAAAGGATTTGTATTTAACAATCCGCAGGCAGTAAAGACCTGCGGCTGTGGTAGTTCTTTCGGTGTGTGATCCGAATTAACTGATCTAAGCGAATCTACGGAGCAGCAGTAGATATCTGAAAGAAATACTCTTAAGGAATTTTTTTTGATTATATAAAAGAAAAATTACAGAAATCATTTTTTGAAGTTTTTATTTTTTACGTTGCTATAATAAACAGATGTATGAAAATTGAAAATAAATCTTCGAGAAGAGAGTTCATAAGAAATACACTTCTTGGTATTGGTTTATTTTCAGTTGACAAAAATATAAATTCAATTTATTTTAATAAAAATAATATAAATAAAAAAGGAGACAATAAAAAAATGGCATACGAATGGATCTTTAATAAAAGACCTTATACAGATGAAGAGGCAAAGGAATTATTAAAAGCTGTAATAGATGCAGAAACAACAGACTGGCATTACAATACACATCACAAAGGTTATGTAACCTTTTTAAACAACATTGAAAAAGAACTTGAAACAGCAGACAGGTCTAAAGCCAACGGCAACTACAGCCAGATCGGTGAATTAAAAAGAAGACAGACCTGGAATCATGGAGGCGCTTTGCTTCACGACGTTTACTGGGAAGTGCTCGGAGGAGACGGAGATACTTCAAAAGGACCTGAAGTAGTTGCAGCAATTGAAAAAGAATTCGGTTCTATTGATAACTGGAAAGCCGATTTCAAGGCGACAGCAATTTCAGCAAAGCTTTCCGGCTGGGCTGTTCTCACTTATGACATGCTGTACAGTCAGAGATTATTAAATGTACTCGTGGATGAGCATCATTACGGAGCTATATGGGGAGGTATTCCTTTGATAAGCTGTGATGTATTCGAGCACGCATATTATCACAAGGATGGTCCTGCAAGAGCCGGATACATTGACAACTTCTTCAAGAATCTCAACTGGGGAAGGATCAATGACAGATATAAAAAATATGTAAAATAATCAATCGGATAATTTCATAAAAGAGCTGCAGGCAGTGCAGCTCTTTTTATATTTATAATATATAGATGTGAGAGAGATCAGTTCAAAGGTCATAAAGTATACGGTTTTAATCTTGATGATTGTTTTTATTTCCTGCAGCAAAAAAGAGGAACAGACACAGGGAAATAATAATATAAAAGACTTTACATGGAAGTCCGAATTAAAAATTACGGACATTCCCGATGCACCTGTAAGAGGATTCATTGAAGGAAAAGAAATCAAACCTGATTATATCAATTTTGAGCAATGGAGAGGAAGCGGGGATAACGTTCTGAATTTTGGGGACGTGAAACCGAAAAATAACTGCGGCTATATTGAAAGTGACAATTCATTTCATCTCATACACAAGGCAGGAGAAATCATTCAGGGTGAACTTCTTAAAGCAAGTTTTGATCAGAGCATTGACGGTTATGTTGCATATTTTAACAAAACCGATGAAGAGCAAACAGGCAAAACATCAGTGCCATGGAACTGCGCTCTGGTAATTACCTCTATGGATGAAAAAACGATCAAAGGAAAAATCGCCATTTGTTTTAAAGACGATAAGAAGAGCTGGATAGCAGGCAGTTTCGAAGCTATCAGATGTAATAATTAATCAAAATCATAAATTTAAAAAAATATTAATGAAAGAATTTATTTTACTGTTTGTTTTTGCATTTGTAATTACACTGAACGGTTGCGGTGACAAGGAGGAAGTATCTCAGAATAAATCCGAAACCACTTCCAAGCAAAATAATCAGGAAACGAAAGTTCCGCCGGATATAACTAAGCAGGAGGAATCGAACAAGTCAGAGGATCCCAATACTGATCCTTCGAAACAGGGGACAGACAAATCAAATGAACTTGGAATGACTCCGGGAATGCCGGCAAATTTTCCGACTGACATTCCGCAGCCAAAAAATTCAAAAGTCATAGGATCTCTTACATCCACCGAAGGCACTATGGTAACTTTTGAATCAAACGATAAAGTTCAGGAAATAATAAACTACTACAAAGAGGAGATGACAAAAAACGGTTATGCAGTTTCTGAAGACGGAGAGCTTATAACTCCGGACAAAGGCGGACTGATCAACTGGAAGAAAGGTTCAAAGGATGTTCAGCTGGTCATTGGATATGATAAAGATAAAAACCTTAGTTCGCTTGTCATCACGTATAAATAAAAATATTTCAGAATAAACATAATCAGCTTCCGTTAGACATATTTCTTCCGGAAGTTTTTTTTGAACAATGTAAAATATGTCTGAAGAGATTGAAATTCCTTTGTTCCCGTTGAATGTAGTGATGTATCCACATTCAAAAATTCCGCTTTATATTTTTGAGGAAAGATATAAAAAAATGATAGGTGAATGCATCAGCGGCGGTACAGTTTTCGGGATTAATTTTTATTCTGAAAAGAACATACATATTACCGGATGCAGTGCCGAAGTTTCGGAAATTACGGAGCGGTTAGAGAATGGCGGGATGAATATTATAGTCAATGGTGTTCAAAGATATAAAATCATAAACTACGAGCTAACTTTATCCGGTTATTACACAGGAAAAATAGAATATCTTGATGATGAAATCGGTGAATATGATAAAGTAAAAATGGAGAAGGCTGTAAAGATATATAATGATCTTGTGGAAATAGTGTATAAAGGCTCAGTTAAGAAAATAGACCTGAGTGAAGTCCATTGGTTTGAAGGTAACAGATCTGTGGCATTTACTATGGCTGAGAAGAGCGGTCTTAGTCTTGCAGAAAGACAGAGCCTGCTGGAAACTGATAAAGAAGACGAGCGTCTGGATTATATGCTTAAATATTTCGAAAGCATAATGCCGAAGATAAAGGAAGCAGATAAGATATCAAACATTATAAAAAGCGACGGATATATTCAGCAGTAAGCTAATATTATTTTGATCAATAAAGAAGACGTACAGAGAATTATAATTACAAGAACAGACAGGCTGGGAGATGTAATACTTACTCTGCCTCTGATAACAGAGGTCAAAAAAATTTTTAAGAATGCCAGGGTAATGTTTTTTGTGAAAAATTATACAAAGGAACTCCTGAGCGGATATGCGGGGATAGATGAAATATTAACAGTAGAAGATGCAGTTGGTTTTTCAGATAAATATAATCTCTTCAAAGAGAAGGCTCCTGATCTTGTAATTAACGTGAAGCCGGAGTTTGATCTTGCATTGATTTTTTTTCTGCTGGGAACAAAATACAGGATTGGCACGGGATACAGATGGTTTTCTTTTTTATATAACTGCAAAGTGTATCAGCACAGAAAGACCTCAGATAAGCACGAATCGGATCTCAATCTGAACCTGATAAGTAATATTTCTGACGGAGCAAGCGCAGATAAAAAATTTTATTTTCATTATACAGGGGAAGAGGAAATTGAATTAAATAAAAAATTAAAAACGTTTAACCTTAGCACGGAAGATAAGTTTATTATCTTACATCCCGGAAGCGGAGGGTCGGCAAAAGATCTTCCCGGAGAAAAATTTTCGGAATTCATTAATATTTTTTCTGAAGAATTCATTGATCACGGGATAGTAATGACAGGACTTGAAAATGAGTCAGCACTGGCAAATGAAATATTAAATAATTCAGCCGGTAAAAGCAGAGGAAGAATCACTGATCTGACAGGTAAATTATCACTTAAAGAATTAATGATACTTACTGATCATTCGGATCTGTTTGTTTCAAATTCTACAGGTCCAATTCATATCGCCGGTGCTCTGAATAAAAAGATTATAGGCTTCTATCCTAACGAAAAACATATGAGTGAATTAAGATGGGGACCACTGGGAGATAAAAGCATTATAATAAAACCCGTAGATAATTCTGATGATATGAACAGCATCAGATCAGAAGATATTTTAAAAGCTGCCAAACAATTATTGAAATAATTCCGGGAACTTGTTTTACATTTTAAGAGTAGTAACAATACATTTAAAAACAATAAGCCAAATGAAAATCAAATTAGCATTAACCATCCTATTAATTACTTCCAGCTTTAACTTAAACATTGCGCAGGATACTTCAGCTAACAAGAAAGAGTTCAGAAAAATAAACCAGAATGCGTTTAAGCCGGGTGAGAAACTCACATTTGAGATCAATTACGGTTTCGTCACAGCCGGTGAAGCAGTAATGGAAGTTGATCCTGTATACCAAACAATGAACGGCAGAAAATGCTATGATATAAGATTTACCGTAAACTCTACTTCAAGCTTTGACTGGGTTTACAAAGTGAAGGATTTTTACAGGACTTATGTGGATGTCGAAGGTCTGTTTCCATGGAGATTTGAGCAACACATTAAGGAAGGCACTTATCAGAGAGACTTTGAAGCAATATTTGATCAGCAGAATCTGAAAGCAAAGACGTACACCGGAGAAAAAGAACCTAAAAAATTCGAAGGTGAATTTGACATTCCTGAATATACACAGGATGCTATGAGTGCGTTTTATTTTTACAGGACATTTGATTACAGCAAGATGAAAGTCGGTGACATTACTACAGTGCAGAATTTTTACAAAGACAAAACATATCCTTTACAGGTGAAATATCTCGGTAAGGAAACGATAGAGGTTCCTGCCGGTGAATTCAGATGCGTGAAAGTTGAACCGCTTGTGCAGGAAGGCGGACTATTCAAAAGCGAAGGTTCAATAATAGTATGGATGACAGATGATGAAAGAAAGATGCCTGTAAAAGTAAAGACAAAGGTCGTGATCGGTTCGATAGATGCTGATCTGAGTGAATACTCGGGACTTGCAGGACCGCTGAATTCGAAGAAGTAGTTTTATAGAGTTCGTAGAGTTCGTATTATATAATAAGTTTTAAAATTAAAATAGATCTTTTCGTTAAAGCAGTAAAGTTAAAGCATTAGTTTTCATAGCAATAATTAAATCATAGTTAAAATTCATAGCAAATATTCAATCTTTAAATTTTAGTTGAAAATATCAGAATTATTTTATTCAATACAAGGCGAAGGTAAAAGAACCGGTTCGCCTTCTTTTTTTATAAGGACAAATCATTGCAACCTAAGATGTAAATTCAAAGGTGGAAATCTTTGCGATACATCTTACACCAGCTGGTTTCCTGATAATGATAAAAATATAGGGGAGATTGAAATTGATAAAATACTAAAAGAGTACTTAAAGATTAACTGCCGTGATATTGTAATAACGGGAGGAGAGCCGACTATGTATTCCGAAGAACTTTTAATATTGTGCAGGGAACTGAAAAAAATAAGCAGAGATATTTTTATAACCATTGAAACCAACGGAACATATTTCGGAGATTTTGCAGAATTTGCCGATCTGATAAGTATAAGTCCCAAGTTAAGATCTTCTGTTCCTTATAATACTGAATATGAAAATATGCATGAGAAGAACAGAATAAACACTGAAACATTTAAAAAATACAATTTCCTGAAATCAGAGGGAAAGATTGACATACAATGGAAGTTTGTATATACTGATGAAAAAGATATTGACGAAATCATGGAACTGCAAACCCTGACAGGTTTTGAGACCAGGGATATTTATCTGATGCCTGAAGGAGTTACGGAAAAAGATTTAAAGAGCAGGAGAATGGAAACAATAGAGGTTTGTAAAAAATATAATTTTAATTATACAGACAGGTTACATTTGCTGGTGTGGGGGAATAAGAGAGGAACTTAGCAGTTTAGCGGTTAACATTACATTTAAAAGCTGAAGGTGTAATTTAAGTTTTGAATTGTTTTGGATGAGGATAAATTAATTTTTGATTGTTTTAAAATTTTGCTTTTGGATTTTGTGAAGTAGTAATTTATAAAGTCAGTGGCGGCAAGTGTTAACAGAAATGCGCTTGTGTTAATATTCCCTGATCTGATATTATCCTGTCTTTCATCCTGATTGAACAATTTGTTCTTAGCGTTTATAATCGGAACCCTCAGAGAATAAATCAAAGCTGCACTACCGGCACCAATCAGCATTCCGGAGAGAACATCAGAGGGATAATGAACACCCCAGTATATCCTGCCCAGTGAAACAATGACTGCATAAGTATACGTGCCCGCAATCAGCCATGCATTATCCGGATATCTTAGCGTCAATGATGTAGCAATTGCAAAAGAGGATGAGGTGTGTCCTGACGGGAAAGAGTAACTTCCCGAAACGGAGTTAGTATCGGTAAGGTAAACACTGTTCAGAGTTCTGAAAGGGCGGTTTCGTTTGGCAGCAATTTTTATTCCGTAAGTTGCGATACCATTTGTAATTTCTGATAACGCAAGCAGAACGGCAGAGCTTTGATCATAATAATTATCATCTATCTGTGAAAAAACATAAAGTCCAACAGGGGCGGCAATTGATACAGGTGCTATGGATTCGTTTGTAATATTTACCAAAGTATTTACAAACCTGCTGTTGATATTATTAAAGGAACGGAAAATTTTTACATCTATACTGTTTTCATTGTATTTGTAAGGATCACGAACTGTTTTAAATCTGTATTGCGGAAAACATTCAGCAGTTATCAATATTAAAAATACTATTGATAACTGAAGTACGGGATTTATTTTAAAATAAAACTTAATAATAAATTAAACTTTTTCAGTCTTCAAGACCTATGGTTTTAAATAAAGAATTTTTATTTAATCAGAATCATTTTTCTTGTATCTGAAAATTTTCCGTTTTCAAGAGAATAGTAATAAATTCCGCTTGGATGATTTTCAGCATTCCACTGAACAGAATAGGTTCCGGGATTCTGATATTCATTTACTAATTTTAAAACTTCATTTCCGAGAATATCATAAATCTTCAGCTTTGAAATTCCTCCTGACATAATTGAGTAATTTATTTTTGTTACAGGATTAAACGGATTAGGATAATTCTGAAGCAATTCGAATCTATCCGGCATAACATTGCTCAATGTATTAATTCCGGATATCTTGGAATATTTAACTGTTAGAAAATCATCATTGGATCCGGATAATGTACTTGATCCGGTCACATAAGTATTTCCGAAGTTATCTACTTTAATAGCATTTGCTACTTCCTTTGAACCTGCAGAATAATTATAACGGGAAACATACATCGGAATACCTGAAGGGCTGTACTTTACAGTAGCAAAGTCAAAAGAAGTACCGCTGCCGATGCTTTTACCTGTTACAAAAACGTTTCCTGAATCATCTGTTGAAATGGATGTGGCAGAATCATTATTATTTCCTGTGCCGTTGTAAATCCCTATCCACTGAAGCTGGCCCGCAGTATTATATTTTACAGTTGCATAGTTGGCAAGTGCGCCTGATACATCGGTATTTGTAACTCCTGTCACTACCACGTCACCCGAGTTTGTTACTATAAGAGCATTGGGTATATCACTTCCGTTAGCAGTTCCGTTATATCTGGCAACCCAGAGCTCTGTTCCGAGAGTATCATATTTAATAGTTACATAATCCAGTGATGTGCCGGTTCCTCTGCTGTATCCCATTACATAAATTTCACCTGAATTGCTTACAAAGATCGATTTACCAATATCCAGATCATTTGCAGTCCCGTTATATCTTACAATCCATTGCTGAACTCCGGATGAATTGTATTTGATCGTTGTATAATCAAGATTAGTTCCTGTTCCGACACTGTAGCCGGTAACATATACATTATTATACTGATCTACCGTAATCGAATTAGCCCCGTCATTTCCATTTCCCGGACCGTTATATCTTACATCCCATTGCAGAATTCCAGCATTATTATATTTTATGGTAACAAAGTCATAAGATGTGGATGATCCTCCATAGCATTGTCCCGTGACGTAAACATTACCCAGGGCATCTAAAGCTATGGCAGTCGCCCCGTCATTACTGTTACTGGGTCCGTTATATCTCACAGCCCATTGCTGAACTCCCGAAGAGTTGTATTTAACTGTGGAATAATCATATGCAGTTCCGCTACCGACGCTCTGCCCTGTCACATATATATCATTATTAAATATTGCAACTGCATTTATAATATCATTGTCATTTCCCGGACCGTTATATCTGCTTACCCATTGCTGTACGCCATTGGGATTATACTTGATAAGCGCGTAATCGTTTAAAGTCCCGATACCATAGCTGTATCCGGTTACATAAACATTTTTTGCTTCATCAATGATAATTGAAGTTGCAGCATCATTATAATTTCCTGTTCCGTTATAACTCTGAGTCCATTGCTCAATAAACTGGGCGTTTCCTGCTGGTGAAAATAAAGAGAGGATTAGTATACAAAATAGAGTTTTCATTATTACTCCTTTTTTAATTTTATTTAAATATCAAAAAATATGGGGAGTATTTTTTTGTGTAACATCAATCATATTTTAACGCAGCAGATTGCAGTAATTAACTTGAAAGAAATAAGATAACTTTTCCCGTTTATTTCCAATATACTGAGAGAAAATTTTTGATTTTAATACTATAAAAGATTTAGCATTAAACTACAATATATAATTAATAAATACAAGTAATATTTAAAGTAAAACTTTAATCTTCAAATGTTATATAATACACAAGAGGGACTTCAGGCGGATGGGATTGAAAGGCATAGTTCGTGAGAATATATGAAATTCGTTGAAAAATAAATTACTATTTAAACTGTAAATTAAAAAAATCCGATATTCTTCAGTTAAAATTAAAATTTCCTTCTGCAACTGAGTTTGATTTTAAAATTTCAATTACAATTTCTTCAGTTTGAATCAGGTTTAAAAAAATAATGTAAAGAAATTAAAGTTTCTTTTACTCCATAAAGCAGATTCAGTAAATTTTTTTTGTAAAAAAAATTGGAGCAGAGAAAATTAGATTTTATATATGGTATCTAAATTTCGACTGCTCCGGAATTGCTAATAATATTTTTAAATATGTATAACCGTATTTGATTTAAGTTGAAAAAGCAAATGAACTCTCTTAAAATAATTATTTCTCTTTGGACGAATCTTATTTATAAAGTATTTAATGCTTTGCTAATATCTTCAATGAGATCTTCTTTATCTTCAATACCAACGGATAATCTTACAAGACCGTCCGATAAACCGATTTTCTTTCTTACTTCTATCGGAACTACTCCGTGTGTCATAGATACAGGATGGCAGACAAGAGATTCAACGCCTCCAAGAGATTCAGCAATCTGAAAAATTTCGAGTGCATTACAGAATTCCACGGCCTTATCATAGGAGCCGAGTTCAAGCGATATTATCCCTCCGAAACCTCTCATCTGTGACTTTGCAAGTTCGAACTGAGGATGAGATTCAAGTCCTGGATAAAATAATTTTTCAATTTTTTTATCCATAGAGATTTTTTCACATATTGCCATCGCATTTTCATTATGCGCTCTCATTCTTTGTGCAAGTGTTTTTGTAGAGCGTAAGATCAGCCAGCAGTCAAAAGGCGAAGGAACAGCACCGATGCTGTTCTGCAGAAACTTAAATTTCTCTGCAATTTTATCATCACTTGTTATTAAACATCCGCCTATGACGTCGCTGTGACCGTTAATGTATTTGGTAGAGCTGTGAAGAACTACATCTATTCCAAAATCCAATGGGTTCTGGAAATATGGACTCATGAATGTATTGTCCACACAGGTTATGATATTTTTAGACCTGCCAAGTTCACTGAGTTTTTTCAGATCAGTGATATTGAGCATCGGGTTGGTAGGTGTCTCTACATATATAAATTTAGTGTTTTTCTTAATTGATTTTTTTAATTCTTCAATGTCAGATGTATCTATATATGTAAATTCGAGTCCGTAATTTTTTATTATCTGCTCGAATAATCTGTATGTTCCGCCATAAACATTATTTGTACAGATAATATGATCTCCCGGCTTGAACAGACTGATAACAGTCTGTACTGCCGCCATACCTGATGAAAAACAGAATCCGTATTTTCCGTTTTCAAGAGCTGCAAGGTTTTGTTCAAGTGCTGTGCGGGTTGGATTGATCGTTCTTCCGTAATCAAATCCTTTCGACTCTCCTAACTTTTTATTTGAATAAGTCGAAGTCTGAAAAATAGGAGTTATAACCGCGCCGGTAGTTTCTTCCGGATGCTGTCCGGCATGAATTTGTTTGGTTGCGAATTTCATAATGTTTTTCCCCATAAGACCTTTAGTCATTGAGAATATTTTTTTTGATTAAAAATTATTTTTTATGCAAAGTCCAGAACATCATATCTTGTAAGTATTCCTTTAATTATCCCGTGCTGAGAAACCAGAACAGTATGATCTTTCTGAAGTATCTCCTGCGCTTTTGGAAAAACAGTATCAAAGTCAAGTATAGTCAGCTTCTTTTCCATTACGTGCTTAACGTCTTTACCGGATACATTCCTGTCAGTTATGATCTTTTCCAGGATTTCAGATTCACTGATAGAACCGACACATTTTTCTCCGTCAATTACCGGTATTGTAGAAAGATTATACTGGTCCATCATCTCAAGCGCTTCAAATACTTTATCTGAACTTTTCACAGATAATAATCCCGGAACACCTTTATCGCGTTTTGTCATAAATACCTGTCCGACATTTAAATTATCAGCCTTCATTAATCTCTTCTCACGCAGCCATTCATCCGAGTGATACTTTGATAAATATCTTTCACCTGTATCACATACAATGAAAACCACTACTGCATTTTTATCAAGATCTTTGGCAAACTGTAATGCAGCATAAGCAATCGTTCCTGTAGATCCTCCGCAAAAGATTCCTTCTTCTTTGGTTAACAGCCTGCACATTTCAACCGCATCCTTATCGTTTACATTTATGATCTCATCAATATATTCAAGCTTTACATTTTCAGGCATTACGTCCTGTCCGATTCCTTCTATTAAATATGGAATCGGTTCCGGCGCAATACCAGTCTCTTTCACAAGTTTGAATATAGAACCGTACGGATCCGCACCTATAATTTTAATATCCGGATTTTTCTCCTTCAGATATTTTCCTGTCCCGGAGATAGTTCCGCCTGTACCTATGCCTGCAAAGAAATGTGTGACCTTCCCGTCCGTATCATTCCATATTTCAGGACCTGTTGTGAGATAATGTGCTTCTGGATTACCGGAATTTGAATACTGATATGAAAAAAATGAATTCGGGATCTCTTCGGCTAATCTCATAGCAACACTGACATAATGATCAGGTTCACCGAACTTTGCGGCGACAGGCTGAATCACAACTTCAGCTCCCAGAGCTCTGAGATAATTTCCCTTTTCCTTTGATGCTTTGTCTGTTATGACAAAAATAGTTTTATATCCCTTTAAGGATGCAACAAGTGCAAGTCCTATTCCTGTATTACCGCTGGTAGCTTCGATAATGGTTCCGCCCGGTTTCAGCTTTCCGTCACGCTCGGCTGCTTCTATCATATTCAAACCGATCCTGTCTTTCACGCTTCCGCCCGGATTCAGAGATTCTATTTTAGCAAACACTGTAGCTTTCATTCCTTTTGTAAGCTTATTCAGCTTAACCATTGGTGTATTCCCGATTAATTCAAGTACGCTGTTGTAATATTTCATATTATTAATTATAACGATTCAGAAAATATACTTTAGATTTTTTAAAAAATATTAACCACTAACTACAAACTTAATTAGGTCTCATCAGCGGAAAAAATATGACGTCTCTGATCGACTGCGAATTCGTCAGCAGCATCACCAGCCTGTCAACACCCATTCCCACACCGGTTGTCGGTGGCATTCCTACTTCAATTGCATTTATAAAATCTTCATCCAGCGGATGCGTTTCCTTTTCACCGCCTCTGCCTCTTTCGACCTGCTCTTCTAAAAGTTTTCGCTGAAGTACAGGATCATTGAGCTCTGTATATGAATTTCCCAGCTCCCATTTATTTGCATAGGGTTCAAACCTTTCGGCGAATATAACTCTTTCAGGATCCGTTTTCATTTCATCTAACTGTTTTAAAGAATATTCTCTTAAAGGTTTGCATAATGGTGTCGTATCAATAGGGAAGTCATATACAAAAGCAGGCTGTATAAGATCTTCTTCGCAAACTTCTTCAAATAAATTAGCAATAAGCAGACCTTTGCTGTGTGAGATCTTAGGATCGAATTCAATTTCATTCGACTTCATATAATTTATAATTTCTTCTTTTGTCATATTCATTACATCAAGATCAGCTTTCTGCTGAATCGCTTCGGTCATTCTGATCCTTTTCCACGGACGGGCGAAATCTAGTTCGATGTCTCCGTATGTTACTCTGGTCGTTCCGTGAATATCCATGCACGCTTTCTCTACGACTTCTTCGAATAGATTCATGCTGTCAAAATAATCTCCGTATGCCTGATACCATTCAACCTGTGTGAATTCAGGATTGTGAGTTCGGTCAATGCCTTCATTGCGGAAGTCTCTTACGAATTCATACACACGGTTGAATCCGCCGACGATTAATCTCTTTAAATAAAGTTCGTTGGAGATCCTTAAATAAAGATCAATATCGAGAGCGTTATGATGAGTTACAAAAGGCTGTGCATTGGCTCCGCCGTATATTGCCTGTAGTGTAGGAGTTTCAACTTCAAAAAATTTATTATCCTCTAAAGTTCTTTTGATTGACTGTATGATCTTTGTTCGCTTAACAAATGTATCCTTCACATTGTCATTAACGATCAGATCAATGTACCTCTGCCTGTACCGGAGTTCAACGTCTGAAAATGCATCGTAAATAATTTTCTCACCGGATTCCGTAACTTCTTCTTTAACAACAGGAAGCGGCTGAATTGATTTTGTAAGCAGTGTGTAAGAAACTGCATGAACAGATACTTCCCCTGTCTTCGTTCTGAATACATAACCGGTTGCTCCTATTATATCACCTATATCAAGAAGTTTGAAAATACTGTATGCTTCCTCACCTACATCATCTTTCTTAATGTAAAGCTGTATCTTTCCTTCGCCGTCTTTAATATGACAGAATGTTGCTTTGCCCATCTTCCGTATAGCCATTATCCTTCCTGCAACAGATACAAGATTCTCTTTATTCTTTTCCTTCTCTTCATCGGTTTCAAAATCCTTAAAACTTTCTATGATCTCTTTTGAATTATGAGTAACATCATAGCGGTGCGGATAAGGATTGATGCCGTGGTTCTTTATCTCTTCCAGTTCTTCTAATCTTCTTTTGATTAGCTCGTTTTGCTCTGACAAATATTTCCTTTCAGTTTACTTGAATATTTTTTTACAATTTACCAAACGTACATTAGTTTAGTACTTTTTCTTAAACCTGTTTTTTGAATCACTTTTATCAAACTTCTTATCTTCTCTTTTACCGGATGATTTAAATTCCCTTTTTCCGTATTTCTTATCATCCGATTTCCCAAAGCTTCCTGAACTTTTCTTTTCATATTTCTTATCATCAGACTTGTCAAACCTTTTCTTGAAATCGCTTTTCACAAATTTCTTATCGTCAGATTTGCCATAACTTTTCTTCTCGAATTTCTTATCGTCAGCCCTGTCATAACTTTTGCCATAACTTTTCTTTTCGAATTTCTTTTCATCAGATTTATCAAACCTTTTCTTAAAATCGCTTTTTACAAATTTCTTATCCTCAGATTTGCCATAACTTTTCTTCCCGTATTTTCTATCTTCATACTTCCCGAAACTCTTTCCGGATTTCTTATAATCCCTTTTTTCAAATTTCTTACTATCCGCTTTATTATCTTCACGTGTGTCAATTTTCTTAAATCCCAGCTTCTCATCTCTGGCAGCGATCTGCCTTTCTTTAAATCCGTACTTTGAATCTTTCTTGGTAAACTTTCGTTCGGGTTTTTTAAATTCTTTTTTAAAATCTTTCTTATCTTCTCTTGCCGTATATTTCTTAAAGTCTTTTCTCTCTTCACGTCTTGCATAATGAACTCTTTTAGTCGTACCTGTAGGAGTGTCTTTTACAAGTTCCTGCAGCTTTGTCACTTCTTCAGCAGTCAGCTTTCTCCATTCACCAGATCTTAAGCTGTCGATCTTTAATCCTGCATATTCAACCCGCTCAAGCTCTCTTACAAAGTAACCGTAATGCTCGAACATATTTCTTACCTGCCTGTTTCGGCCTTCGTAGATTGAGATATATAGATCCTGATAATTATTATTCTTCTTTGGATAGCGGATCCTGCTCGGTGCCGTATCTTTGCCTTCTAATTTTATTCCTTCTGTCAGTTTTAATCTGTGCTTCTCCTCAAGAGGTTTGGAAAGCTTTACAAAGTATGTTTTGTAAACTTCACCTTTTGGATGCATAAGCTTGTGAGCAAGCTCTCCGTCATTTGTCAGAAGCAGAAGACCGGTTGTATTATAGTCAAGTCTTCCAACCGGAAAAACTTTTTCATTCAGGTGTAAAAGATCTATTACAGTTGTTCTCTTCTTTTCATCTGAAACTGAAGTGATCACACCGGCAGGTTTATTAAGAATGATATATATTTTTTTTGTAGATGCCCTGATGTTTTCACCGTCGAGCTGAATCTTATCTGTCTCCGGATTTATCTTATAACCCAGTTCTGCAACTGTATTTCCGTTGACGGTTACGCGTCCCTGCTGTATCAGCTCATCGATCTTCCTTCTTGAAGATACGCCGTTAGATGCAATGAATTTATTTAACCTTATTAAATTATCCAATTATTCTTTACTCTCACTTTCGTTTTTATCAGTCTCATTCTCTTTTAAAAAAATTTCAACCTCGTTGTTTTCTGTAATATCAGATTCAGGAAGTGTTTCCTCTTTTAATCCAGTAAATTCTTCAGTATCACTATTTTTTTCTTCTGAATTTTCATTGATGTTTATATCCGGTTCCGTTTCTGCTTCAGCATTAACCGTTTCGGCTGAATTTGAAATATTAAATTCAATGTCATCTGAAATATTTCCTTCAGTAATTGAAACTGTATCCAGATCATTTTCCGAAATAAAACTATCATTGGAATCTTCGCTTGAAACAAGTTCAAGCTGTCCTGATTCGGCTTCTTTGTTCAGATCCGGATTATTCACGGAATTAAATAATTCAATATCAGCTTCCGTGATTCCTTCTATTTCCTGATTCTTTAATATCTCATTGATTTCTTTCAGCTTCGGAAGATCTTCAAGTGAATTTAATCCGAGCACTTTAAGAAAGTTCTTTGTCGTTCCGTAAAGAATCGGTCTTCCGGGAGCATCAGCTCTTCCGTGTATTGTGATCATTTCTTTCTCGAGAAGAGAATTAACAATATAATCTACATTGACTCCTCTGATGAATTCCATCTCCGACCGCGTGATCGGCTGCTTGTATGCAATGATGGCTAAAGTCTCAAGAGCTGAAGGTGAAAGCTTTTTCCTCTGCTTGTCTTCAAAAAGCCTGCCTATAAATCTTCCGTATTCCTTCTTGGTTGCAAATGAAAAACCTCCGGCTATTTTCAGAATCTCAAATGATTTGTTTCCTGTTTGGTATTCATCGTTAAGCGAACTGACTGATTCTTCGACTTCCGCAAGGCTTATACGAAGTCCGCTTTTGTCAATAATATCCTTGATCTGTTTCGAAGTAATTTCTTCTTCGGATGCAAAAATTATGGACTCAACTATATTTTTTAATTCCGTACTTACCAATTAAAAGTATCTTTTATTTAAATTCGAAAAATTTATATTTTTCGTTATATCGTAACATTAATCATTTAATGATACCGGTTAGAATTAATTATCATGAACAACTTCAGTAAATCCGTTCACTCTTCTTCTTATAAAGAATTTTGTCATATCAGAATTATCGACAACGATCTCAATCTCACCGTCAAGTGCAAGCTGCAGTATTGCAAGAAAAATACAGATCACTCTGAGTCTCATATCAACAGCTGCTATCAGTTCTAAAAAATCCACCTGTCCTTTTTCATCAATTGTCTGAAAAATATATTCTCTCTGATTTTCCGGTGTGATGTCCAGTAGTTCTATCGGATGTACAACCTCTTTCCTAATACTGGAGATGGCTCTTTTGTATGCTTTGATAAGATTAAATATAGTGACGTTCTTCAGACTCGGATCATCTTCAATTTCTCTTTCAGTCTCTTTAGGATCATTATCAAAATTTCTGCGGAATATTCTCTTGCGCTGCTCTTCTTCAAACTCAGATATCTGCAACGATACATCCTTAAATCTTTTATATTCAAGAAGTTTTCTCACAAGTGTAAGGCGCGGATCTTCCTCAATTACATTTCCTTCAATGTCGATCTGCGGTATCATCATTCTTGCTTTGATCTTCATCAGTTCGGATGCCATCACAAGGAATTCGCCTGCAAGCTCAATATCAAGGAGCTGCATATAGTTAATGTAATTCAGAAAGTCCTTAGTGATCTTTGAGATAGGAATATTATAAATATCCAGCTCGTCAACCTTCACGAAATGAAGAAGTATATCCAGCGGACCTTCGAACTCGGTAAGTCTTGCCTGATACTCTTTTGATTTATACAGATTGATATCTTCTGAAATATCGGAGTTTACTGTCTTGTCTTCTGAATTGTTCATTTGTTTAATATACCTAATTGAGTTTTGAAATTAAATGAATAGATTTGAAAGGTATCTACATTTAAATCCTTAAATAAATTAATTACTTTGACAAAAATTTATTCGACCGGTTGAAAAAAAAATTCTGTTATTATTTTTCAGTATTTACTATTCTTTATTCATTATTGATTACTCATTATTCCTTCAGTCAGGTTGAGCTTGTGGATGTCAGAAATCCAGTTTATGGTTTCTTAAAAAGAATGCAGCTGAAGGAAATAATTCCGGATTACAATTCTTCGGCTATCCCGGTTTCCAGAGGACAGATAGGAAAGTATCTCATTACTATAAAAAATAATATCAGCAGGATCACTTTAACTGACAAAGCATTGCTTAAAGATTATGAAGTTGAATTTGAGTATGATATGTATGGAAAAACGAATGATCAGATTAATTTATTTACAAAGTCGGGAATGAATAATTTGTTCAGCCGGAATAAGCAAAAGCATCTTTACTTCTATACGGATTCTACTAAAACATTTTTCAGTGAACTTATCGGAGCTGTTTCAATAAGAGGTTCTTCCGGTGATTCAATTGGTGATAATTCAATCTTTCTCGGAGCTCCCGGATTTCAGGCAAGGGGAACATTCTACAACAGCGTCGCATATTTCATTGCCGTTTCCAAAGGATATTTTTCAAATGCAGATGACAGCGATATTATATTTGCTGCGGATACTGATCCTTCATTGAAAGGAAATTACAGCTTTGCAAATGATAAGAAAAATTTTAATTCGTTCGAGGGTTACTTAAGATATCAGACAAAAGGTGACTGGCTGGCGCTTACATTTGGAAAGACTCCTCTTAATTTCGGGTTCGGTTATATTGATAAAATGTTTATGTCAAACAATTCCGTGCCGTTCAGTTTCGGAAATCTTAACATTAAATATAAAGCAATAAATTATTCTTTTACTTATGGAAGTATAGACGGTGACTCAGTCGGAGTTTATCCGTATTATTCTGCGCGTCCTTTATCTTCAAAGAATATTGCCACTCATAATTTAAATATCAGCTTCTCAGATGCTTTCAATTTCGGATTATGGGAATCAATAATCATAAGCAATCAGCCGTTCAGTTTTACATACTTTAATCCAATAAGTTTTCTGACATCTGCGGATCTGAGCTCAGGCAAGGAGAAGACGGAAGAGAATAATGCTCTTTTAGGAATTGAAACTGAGATCATACCTTTCAGAAGTCTTTCATTTCAGGGAACATTGCTGATAGATGATCTGACACTTGGCGAACTATGGAAGACAGATTCTCTGAATGAAAATAAGTTCGGCTGGCAGTTCGGGGCTTTATGGACAAATGAATTTAATATGAATCTTTCAATCGAGTATACTCATCTCGATCCGTTCGTATACTCTCACAGATCCAACAAGAGTACATATACAAATCATCTGCTGTCAATGGGGCATGCACTTCCGCCGAATTCCGATGAGATCGCTTTTAAATTAGATTATGATGTAAGCAACAAGTTAAAATTAGTATTTCTTTATCAGCATCAGAGATCGGGCGAAGGAATAGTTGTCGATTCGCTTGGAATTCTTAAAGCTAATTACGGTGGCAATATTAATTTCGGACTGGGTGATGCTTACTTAAGAACAAACAGATTCTTAGACGGAACAAGAATAAACAGGGAGATAATAACCGCCGAAGCGGTATGGCAGCCGCTAAAGCAGTTTTACTTTAAAGGAAAATTTCAGTACAGGATAATAAATAATATCACCGATGACCTAAAGTATAAAGATTCTTATTACTTTGCAACTTTTGGAATCGATCTGTAAATTTATATATGTTTGGAAAGCTCAGATCATATTTACTGTATAATGCAAATCAGAACCATAAGGATTCTGTTTCATACAGGTTAAGAAAAAAGAGATTTGAGTTCTTTTCGGAGTTCTGCAGCAAGCTGAAAAAGCCTGTTAACATATTAGATCTCGGAGGCAGTGATTATCACTGGAGAAATTCCAGATTCAGGGATAATAAGAATTTTCATATAACCATTGTAAACACTGAACAGCAGAATATTAAGGATCTGAGAAATTTAAGTTTTATAAAGAAAGACGTAAAGGATCTGAATTATTTTGATGACAAGGAGTTTGATCTGGTTTATTCTAACAGTCTGTTTGAACATATTAATAATTATGATGAACAGAAAAAACTTGCCGGGGAAATAAGACGGATCGGCAGGCATTATTTTATTCAGACCCCGAACTATTATTTCCCGGTCGAGCCGCATTTCCTGATTCCGTTCTTTCAGTTTCTGCCGGTAACCTGGAAAACAATGCTCATAAAGAAATATGATCTGGGCTGGTATAAAAAACACAAAGACGAAGACAAAGCCCGTGAGCTTGCTGATTCGGTGAGGCTGCTGAAGAAAAGCGAATTAAAGGAAATATTTCCCGGTGGGAAAATTTATACTGAAAAATATTTTTTATTAAATAAATCTTTTATTATTTACAGTTAGGAAATGGAATTATTCAAGATCGGATTCTTATCGATAAAGCTTGTGGATATTCTTGACATACTGATAGTAGCGTATGTTTTTTACAAGCTGTACACAATTATGAAAGGAACGATCGCTTCCCAGATATTTCTTGCGCTTGTGCTTATCATAGCTTTTTCATTTGTTGCGCAACTGCTTAATATGCAGGCGACGGGATGGCTGCTCAGTAAAGTTACAGATATATGGGTGATAGCTTTTATAATTCTGTTTCAGCCGGAAATAAGGAGACTTCTGTTATTCATAGGCAAGACCAAGGTAGCAAGGATTTTTACTAAGGCAAATGTAGATGAAAATGTAAACGAGATCACTGAAGCCTGCTTTGATCTGAAGAACAGGGGCTGGGGCGCATTGATGGTAATAGAAAGAACTACGGGATTAAAGAACGTGATAGAGAACGGAGAGATAATTCAATCAAGGATAAAAGCTGAGATACTTATTTCAATATTTAATCCGAAGTCTCCGCTTCATGACGGTGCAGTGATATTTAAAGATGAAAGAATAGAAGCTGCGCGTTGTCTGCTTCCTTTATCAGAACCCGAAAAAATAAAAAATAAGAATCTTGGAACCAGACACAGAGCCGGGATCGGGATCACTGAGATGTCTGATGCAGTTGCAATTATCGTTTCAGAGGAAAGAAAGATTATTTCTGTAGCTGAAGACGGAGAGCTTACCTTTTACAGTGACATCAATGAGCTCAAGGAAAGACTTGTAAAATCAATGGGCAAAACTTCTGTTGTTGGTTCAATGAAAAATATATTTGAGGAAACCGAAACCGAAGGCTATGATGAAAAAAAATCCAGGTCTGACCCGGAAACAGAAGAGATTAAGAAAGAGGATAAAAAGAAAGAATAATGGATTTAAATTCTTTACATAGAAAAGAGCTGATAGAAAAGCTTGTTACATCCGGGATAAAAGATAAAGATGTTCTGAGAGCAATTGGACAAGTAAGAAGAGAGCTGTTTGTCAAAGAAGAATTCAAAAAATATTCTTATGAAAATATTGCGCTGCCTTTAGATTCAAATCAGACCATTTCTCAGCCATATACAGTTGCTTATATGACAGAGCTGTTAGGTATAAAACCCGGGGACAAGGTTCTTGAAATTGGAACAGGATCCGGCTATCAGTCTGCTGTATTATTTGAACTCGGCGCAGAAGTTTACTCAATAGAACGAATCAAAGCATTGCACGAATCTGCTAAGGAAAAATTATACAGAACAGGATATAAAGTCAGATTAAAAAACGATGACGGTACAAAAGGATGGATCGAATATGCCCCGTTTGATAAAATTATTGTGACTGCAGGAAGTCCAAGAATTCCGAGACAACTGCTGGAGCAGCTTTGCATCGGAGGTAAAATGGTAATTCCAGTAGGTGATGAAGAATCGCAAAAACTTCTTCTCGTAAAAAAGTCAGAATCTGAAGATAAGAATGATAATGAACCAAAATATAAATACAAGACACTCGAGGATTTTAAATTCGTACCGCTGATAGGGGAAGAGGGCTGGTCAATTATTAATTAGGAATTACAAATTACGAGATACGAGATACGAGATACGAGTTACGAGTTACGAGTTACGAGTTACAAATATCGATTAACAAAAAGCGAAACCAAAATTCCAAATTCGAAATCCCAATTCCCAAATTCAATGACTGATTCTTTTCTTACCATACAAAATCCTTCCATTGCAGAAATAAAGATCACAAAGTCCGGATTCATTGCACAGGCTTTTCCTGTAAGTTCAAAGTCAGAGATACAGGATTTTATTAATGAAGTGCGGAAAAAATATTATGATGCATCTCATCATCCCTATGCATACAGAACAGGTATTGATAAGAATGATTTTAAATTCTCCGATGACGGAGAGCCTTCAGGCAGTGCAGGCAAACCGATACTTGAGACTATAGACAAGAACAATATTACCGATGTGCTTTTGATTGTATCGAGATACTTCGGAGGAACGAAGCTCGGTGTGGGCGGTCTGAGGAGAGCGATATCTGAAGCAGCCGAACTTTGTCTGAGCAATGCAGTTATTATTGAAAAACTGATCACTGAGAAAATGAAACTGGAGTTTGATTATACTTATATGAACGTGATCATGAATCTGCTCGGGGCGGAAAAAATAAAACTGCTGGAAAATAATTCAGATGAGAAATGTAAATTGATTTTGGATGTGAGATTAACTAAGATTGAAAAGCTGAAAAATGAGCTGACGGGTCTGACCAACGGAAGCATCAGAATTTTCAGATAAAGAGAAACAGATCAAGAATACCCTCGTAATTATTCAACTTCCGGTTTTAAAATATTAATCTCTGTGAAATAAATTTTTTACAGTGAACCCTCAGTAGTTACACTAATTTAAAAATTTTTTTTTTAAATTTTTAAATTAAATAATTATGAAAAATCTGATTATGTTATTCTTAATTATTTTCACTTATGATCAGTCATTATCTCAGCCGGTCTGGATTTATCAAAACAGCGGCACACCAAACAAC
>DAIPYG010000018.1:25032-47558 GCA_036782875.1 Bacteroidota bacterium
GGTACTATTATTTTAACTACAAATGGCGGAAACAGCTGGACAGGAATGTCGAGCAATACACCAAATTCAATCAGAGATATTAAGTTTATGTTCGGTAATATTAAAGCAATAGCTGTCGGTGAAAACGGGACATTTATGAAACTAGAAAATAATGTTTGGTCAGTTACACAGATCGATACAACTGATCTTAATTGCGTCTCTTACGATGTTTTCAATTCAAACAGAATTATAGCTGTCGGGAATTACGGAACTATACTAAGATCAACTAACAGCGGAGCGAACTGGATACGTATGAACAGTTATACAACTTCAGACCTGAACAAGGTATCAAACTACAATTTGATTATTGGAAATAGCGGTACCGCTTTACAAATTAACGGCTCTGTAATTAATAGTATAATTACAGGAACAACAAACAATTTATACGGACTTTATTCGTATAATAATTCTTCCATAATATGCGGAGCTAACGGATTTGTTTACAGAAACTGGCAGCATTTAAATACAAATTCAAATCAAAAATTAAATTCCGTTATTCAGACTAATGTTGATAATTGTTTTGTGACAGGCGACAACGGTGTGATTTTATATTCTAATACATTAAACATTACTCCAAATGCAAAACAATTAAATTCAAACAACATCAGTACCTGGTTTATAAACAATGGATTATTTAATCATAACCCTGCGGGAAGCTCAGGGTTTGAATGGCCTAAAGGTGAGGGAAGATTTGCAAGATATACTTCGGGTTCTGTCATAGGTGCGATTGTTAACGGTGATACTTTGGTAACTGTTTGTAAATACGGCTCCGAATATTATCCCGGTTACACTGATAATTCGGGTTTACCGCAGGGTAACGGAAACACTGATTACAGAATTTATAAAATGACATATAGTCAAAATGATTCTGACAGAATTAAATGGCCGAATAGTTTACTTGGAAATTCTGATCAGGGAGCTCCGGTATATTATGATTCAGCATCAATGCAATGGAAGCCCGTTGATTATGGAAATCAGACAATGTTCTGCTCTTATACAGACAGCTATCCTGAATCTCATAATCAATATTCCGGAATGACGTCTCCGCTGAAAGCAGATGTAAAACAGATCAACTGGTCATTCAATCAGCCGGAAGAAATGAAGAATATCATTTATCAGGAATTCAGGATCATTAACAGAAGCAGCAGTGTATGGACTAATGCTTACTTAAATTTATACAGTGATGATGATGTTGGAATTTCTACAGATGACAAAGGAGGTGTTGATACAAATCTAAGCCTGACGTATATGTATAATGGAAGTAATGAAGACGGTGTGTATGGCATTGCACCCCCCGCGGTTGGTTTTGCAGTAATAAGATCTCCGATAGTCTTCAGCGGAAATATCAGTGACACAGTTTATTATTATGAAGGGAAAAGAAAAAAATTTAAAGTAGGATATAAGGAAATGAATCTCGGTTCGTCTGTAGTTATAAGGGAAGATATAAACGAACCAGGAAGTTACATCCAAAATTATAATGCAATCAGAGGATTAAAAAATAACGGTGAATCATATATAAATCCTGTTTCAAATCTCTCCACAAAATTTACTTATTCAGGCGATCCTGTTTTAAATACCGGATGGATTTTTCCAGGATCCACTGATAATAAATATTACCAGGGCTTTGGTCCTTTAAATATGAATCCCGGTGATACTCAGATCATTGTAATTGCTCAGGTAATTGCAAGAGGTTCAAGCAATATCAATAGTATTACAAAGCTAAGAG
This sequence comes from Bacteroidota bacterium, assembly GCA_036782875.1. Lineage (GTDB taxonomy): Bacteria > Bacteroidota > Ignavibacteria > Tepidaquicellales > Tepidaquicellaceae > JAGPCH01. The sequence continues at coordinate 26,798 of DAIPYG010000018.1, forward strand.
AGTCTGCGCAGACAGCGAAGGATTATTATAATGATTGCTTCTCAAATATTGTGATAGGGATCTATGATAATACCAGCTCAATACCTGAAGGTTTTGTACTTTATCAGAACTATCCGAATCCGTTCAATCCGGTTACAAATTTGGAATTTGGAATTCCGGATTTGGGATTTGTTTTATTGAAAGTATATGATATGCTTGGTAAAGAGGTGAAGACATTAGTAAATGAAAATTTGAAAGCAGGTAAATATAAAATTGAATTTGACGGAAGTAACCTGCCGAGCGGAATTTATTTTTATAAGATAGAAACCGGAAATTTTATTACAACAAAGAAAATGCTGCTGATAAAATAACAAATGATATTCATTGCCGTTGGTTTAAACCAGCGGCAAACTGCAAAGAAGATTAAGTCATTTTTTAAACGGCTCTTCCCTGTTTTTAAAATCAGGTCTGTAATAACTTTCCGATTCAAACTCCTGCAGGAAACCGTTTTCAAGACATAACTCATCGAGCATATCGAGAACTTTTACATACTCTCTTTCGCGGATGTTTCTTGAAAGAAGATCTGTTGATAATGCTTTATGAATAGGATAATATTGCGACATAACCGAGAGGTTAATATTATTATCAAGTTCTGAAATGAACTTCAGAGTTTCATAGCTTCCGGCGATATCATTCGGAAGTATAAGATGCCTTATGATCAGACCTCTTTTCATAATATTATTTTCCAGAATGACTTCGCTGCCCACCTGTCTGTGCATCTCAGCAATTGCTTCTCTCGAATGCTTAACATAATTTTTTATCTTTGAATATTTATAACCGTATTCATTTTCGGAATATTTTAAGTCAGGCAAATAGACATCAATGATTCCTTCGAGTAATTTTATTACTTCAAAAGAGTCGTAAGAATTTGTATTGTAAACCAATGGAAGGCACAGACCTTTAGAAACAGCAATATCTAATGCAAGAATAATCTGAGGAACAAAATGTGTAGGCGAAACAAGTCCGATGGCATTTACATTTTTACTCTGAAGTTCGAGCATGATTTGAGCAAGACGGGCAATGGTGACTTCATTTTTAATTTCGGTTCTATGATTCTGAGATATCTCATAATTCTGACAATAGACGCAGCGCAGATTGCAGTTGCCGAAGAAAATATTTCCGACTCCGTTCTCATTATTAAATTCTTTCGAACCGACAAGCACGGGCTCCTCTCCGAAGTGAACACAATAAGAAGATACTACGGGATTATAACCTGAATAGCATGCAGCGATCTCGTTATTGATGCGGTTTACTCTGCAGTCTTTGGGACAAATGTCACAGTCAGCAAGCATTGCTTTAAGCTTATTTGCCCTGACTGAAAGTTCGCCTGATTGATGAAGCTTTATGTAAGAAGGATAAAACAAATATCGAATTTATTTTTATACATTAATTAAAATCTAAAAATTATATTATGCAAAGAAATTTATTGTAAAATATATTTTTTAAATGACAACGAAAATTTTAATATTCATACTTATAGTATTTGCAATTGCAGCTGGAGATATAAATGCGCAGATCGAGAATGTGCCTCTGACTGATCCGGTATATAATTTTCTGAAAGAGATGAGAGTGAAAAGAATAATTACAGATTATAATGATGATGATCCTAATATGTCAAGGTTTCAGGTTGCAGATCAGCTGAGACTTATGTACAGGAAACGTACTCAGCTCAGCCGAACTGAAAACAAAATTCTCAATAAGTACATGATCGAATTTCTTCCCGAAGAATTAAACAGTAAAACCACTACTTCATTGTTCGGCGGAAATACCGGAGCTTCAGACGGATTAAAAGGACTGATCTCTGACAAACAGAAGTATATGTTCGCTTATCAGAAAGATAAAAACAATATTTTCATAAACGTTATCGGAAATCTGTATTATGTGAACGGAATAAAGCCGACTATAAAGTCAAATGCATTTTTATTTGACGGAGGACTGGATGTAAGAGGAAGTTTGTTTGACAGACTGGGATATAATTTTTCTGCATCAAAAGGAGGAGCGGCAGGAGATTCAGTTCTTATAGAATCAGCATTTCCGCCGATCAAAGCAAATTTTAAGTATGTTGAAGATATTGAGAACATAGTGAATTATGATTTCACAAATGGTTATCTGAAATATTTTACAAACCCAACCGATGGAATGGATCTGTCATTTCAGATCGGCAGGGAACAGCTGAAATACGGACTCGGATACAGTAAAAGACTTTCACTTTCCGGAGATGCGCCGAATATGAATTTCCTTAAATTTAATTTTAAATACGGAATAATAAATTACTCTTCAATATTTGCTTCTACTGTCGGCGAATACAGCCCTGTAAGAGATCTGAGATATACGAAATATTTTTCAGCAAACAGGGTGAAGCTTGCATTTGAAGATCTGTTTGATGTAGGGATCGGGGAAGCCATTATTTCATCAAGGGGCATTGAACTCGGATATCTGAATCCGCTGATTTTTTATAAGTTTCTTGAAATGTCTTTACAGGACAGGGACAACGGCACATTGTTCTTTGATTTACAGACTCATTTTATGAAAAATCTGGAACTTCAGGGAACATTTTTTCTGGATGAGGATATTCTAGGAAATCTATCTGATTTTTCTAAACAGTCAAACAAGACTGCATATCAGCTTGGCTTTTACTGGTATGAACCGGCCGGAATTCAGAATCTTGCTTTGATTTTTGAATACACAAAAATAAGACCTTATGTATACACGCATTTTGATCCTAAAAATATTTATACGGGCTTCGGTGTGATACTGGGACATCCGATCGGTCCGAATGCAGATCAGCTTTTTACAAGACTGCAGTATAATCTTTCAGACAGGATCAGTTTTAATTTAGAATTACAACAGATAAGAAAAGGTGAAAATGTGTATAATTCTAAGGGCGAACTTGTAAGAAATGTCGGAGGAAGCGTTTATGATTCATATGTCGGGGATAGAGATGATGACCAGGCTTATTTTTTAGATGGAGTGAGAGTAAATGATTATAATGTCAGATTTAATTTTATTTATGAACCTCTTCTGAATTATACATTTGATTTTAATTATGTATATAACATTAGTAAAAATATAACTTATGACAGCAATACAGATCAGAGTTATGCTTATGTAAGATTTAATCTGGGTTATTAACAGATATTAAAGTGTTTAATAAAGGAAGAATTTATATAATATATTTATTGTCATTGATATTATTCTATAAAACCCAAAGCTGTATTTTTGATGAATTTTAAAGGTTTGATTAACCTGACAGGAAACACAAAAGATTTGCTTAAATTTATCAGAAAATCAATTGACTAAAAACATTAATTTTAGTATTTTGTATGTTTCCATAATAATCAGATAAAGAAATTTGCCAACAATAAATCAATTAATCAGAAAAGGTCGCAAGAAGATCATTTCGAAGAGTAAAGCGCCTGCGATGGATTCATGTCCGCAGAAACGCGGGGTATGCACAAGAGTATATACATCCACTCCGAAGAAACCAAATTCAGCTTTAAGAAAAGTTGCAAGGGTAAGACTTACAAATGGAATTGAAGTTACAGCATATATTCCGGGTGAAGGTCATAATCTGCAGGAACACTCTATAGTATTAATAAGAGGCGGAAGGGTAAAAGATCTTCCTGGGGTAAGATATCATATAATCAGGGGAGCTTTGGATACAGCCGGAGTTGCTAACAGGAAAAAAGGACGTTCAAAATACGGTGCAAAGAAAGCAAAAACAGGTGCAGCAAGTTAATTTTAAAATTTCAAAATAAAATAATCTAGATCTAACTTTACATGAGAAGAAAAAGAGCCGAAAAAAGGATCAGAAGACCGGATCCGAAATTCAATGATATATTAATCGGAAGATTTATAAACAGCATTATGCTGGACGGGCAGAAGCAGGTAGCTCAGAGAATAATGTATGATGCATTTAAAATCATAGCAGATAAAACAAAAGGTGAAGCTGTAGATGTATTCAGAAAAGCCATTAACAATGTACAGCCGGCGATCGAAGTAAGATCAAGAAGAGTCGGTGGATCCAATTATCAGGTTCCTACTGAAGTAAGACCTGACAGAAGAATTGCTCTGGCTATAAAATGGATCTTAACTTATACAAGGGGAAGAAACGAGAAGTCAATGTCGTTGAAACTTGCAAATGAACTTATGGCAGCGGCTGTAGGTGAAGGCAGTTCTGTGAAAAAGAAAGAAGATGTTCATAAGATGGCGGAAGCGAATAAGGCTTTTGCTCACTTTAAATGGTAAAAGTTATTTTTTTTAAAAACCCAAAATTAATCAGAAAGACAGTTAAATAATAAAATGCCAAGACAAGTATCATTAGAAAAAACGAGAAATATCGGTATTATGGCTCACATTGATGCCGGAAAAACCACTACAACAGAGAGAATCTTATATTATACAGGAAGACTTCACAGAATAGGAGAAGTTCATGAAGGTGCAGCAACAATGGACTGGATGGAGCAGGAGAAAGAAAGAGGAATTACAATTACATCGGCAGCGACGACATGTTCCTGGAAAGATCACAGAATAAACATTATTGATACACCTGGTCACGTTGATTTTACTGCGGAAGTAGAAAGATCGTTAAGAGTTTTGGACGGTGCAGTAGCTCTGTTCTGTTCAGTCGGTGGTGTTGAGCCTCAGTCCGAAACAGTATGGAGACAGGCAGATAAGTACAAAGTGCCAAGAATAGCTTTCGTTAATAAGATGGACAGAACCGGAGCAGATTTTTTCCATGCAATTGATATGATGAAAGACAGGCTTAAGGCGAATGCAGTACCTATACATCTTCCTATTGGTCAGGGTACTTTATTTACAGGTATTATTGATCTGATAACAATGAAAGCAAGAATGTTCAATGATGAGACACTTGGTGCAACTTATGAAGATGTTGATATTCCCGATTCTTTAAAAGATCAGGCAAATGAATACAGACATAAGCTGCTCGAAGCAGTTGCTGATGTTGATGATTCATTACTTGTAAAATTTTTAGACGGAAAGGAAATCAGCGAAAAAGAAATACTTGATGTTCTCAGACAGGCGACACTGGAAGTCAAGATCATTCCGGTATTATGCGGTTCTTCTTTTAAAAACAAAGGTGTTCAGAATTTGCTTGATAAGGTTATTGATCTGCTGCCGTCTCCTTCAGACGTTGGAGATGTGGAAGGTCACCATTATCATACTGATGATCATGTAACTAGGAAAGTATCTGATGATGAGAAATTTACTGCTCTTGCATTTAAGATCATGACAGATCCTTTTGTAGGAAAGCTGACATTCTTCCGAGTGTATGCAGGAAAAGCTACAGCGGGAAGTTATGTTTACAATTCTATTTCAGGTAAAAAGGAAAGATTCAGCAGATTGCTTCAGATGCATGCTAACAGCAGGGAAGATCTTAAAGAAGTTTACTGCGGTGATATTGCAGCAGCAGTTGGTTTGAAGAATACAAGAACAGGAGACACATTGTGCGATGAAAGCGATCCTATTGTACTTGAAAAAATAACATTTCCAGAGCCGGTTATTGCAATTGCAATCGAGCCGAAAACAAAGGCTGATCAGGATAAGCTTGGTGAATCACTTGCCAAACTTTCTGACGAAGATCCGACATTCAGAGTTAAGACTGATGAGGAAACAGGTCAGACACTTATTTCCGGAATGGGCGAGCTTCACTTGGATATAATCGTTGACAGGCTGAAAAGAGAATTTAAAGTTGATGCAAATGTAGGTAATCCTCAGGTTGCATACAAAGAAACAATTAAGAAGAAAGTTATTCAGGAAGGTAAATTCATAAGACAATCAGGTGGTAAAGGACAGTTTGGTCATGTTTGGATCGAGCTGGAGCCGAATGAAAAAGGAAAAGGATATATTTTTGAGAATGGAATAGTTGGAGGATCGATTCCTAAGGAATACATTAATCCCGTATCACAGGGAATTGAAGAAGCAATGAAGAACGGTGTATTAGCAGGATACCCTGTAGAAGACATAAAAGTAAAATTATTTGACGGTTCTTTCCATGATGTTGACTCGTCTGAAATGGCATTTAAGATAGCCGGATCGATGGCATTCAAGGAAGGCGCAAGAAAAGCAAGTCCGGTTTTGCTTGAGCCGATAATGGAAGTTGAAGTTGTAACTCCGGAAGAATATATGGGTGATGTAATGGGAGATCTTAGTTCAAGAAGGGGCAGAATCGAAGGAATGTCACAGAGAAGTGACGCTCAGGTAATAAAAGCTTTGGTACCATTGTCAGAGATGTTCGGATATGCAACAACAATGAGATCCATGACACAGGGAAGAGCGATTTATACGATGCAGTTTTCGCATTATGACGAGACACCGAGAAGCGTTTCGGATCAGATCATTGAAAAGATAAAAGGAAAAGAAAAAGTAGCATAATAGTTTCAGTTCTTTAAAAATATAGTAGGGTCAGTTCTGCAATTGCAGAATTCAACTCGTAGATCAGACACATTAGTCGCTCTATAAAAAAAATTCTTATACAAGATTTTCAACATTATAAGAAGGATTTTCCATCCCGGGTCAGTAGCTCAGATGGTTAGAGCGCGTGCCTTATAAGCACGAGGTGGGAGGTTCAATTCCTCCCTGACCCACTGATTTTTAAATCTGGGTTTATAGAATTGTAAATTTTGAATCCAATATAATCCGAAACAAATTAAGATTAAATAGAACAGTAATAAAGTATTCATTTAAATTAAAATTAATTAAAAAATAAATAGCTTTAAGGAGAAATAAGAAATGGCTAAAGAGAAATATAGTGCTAGTAAACCACACGTAAACATCGGAACCATCGGTCACGTTGATCACGGAAAGACAACACTGACAGCGGCAATAACAATGGCTTTGGGAAAAAAAGGTTATTCCAAAGTCAGAGCATTTGATTCTATAGATAAAGCTCCGGAAGAAAGAGCAAGAGGAATCACGATTGCAACCGCTCACGTTGAATATGAAACAGCTAACAGACACTATGCTCACGTAGACTGTCCGGGTCACGCGGATTATATCAAAAATATGATCACAGGTGCTGCTCAGATGGATGGTGCAATATTAGTAGTTGCAGCAACAGACGGAGCAATGCCTCAGACTAAAGAGCATATACTTCTTGCAAGACAGGTAGGTGTTCCTGCTTTAGTAATATTCTTAAATAAAGTTGATATAATATATCAGCAGGAAAAAACTCCTGAAGATGCCGAACTTTTATTAGAAGTTGTGGAATCTGAATTAAGAGATATATTGAACGGATATGATTATCCGGGTGATGATATTCCGTTTATCAGAGGAAGCGCATTGAAAGCAATGGAAGCCGGACTTGATCCAGCTGCAAAAGAAGATGACGAAAGATTAAAACCTATCTATGATCTTATGGATGCAGTGGATTCTTATATTCCGCAGCCAAAAAGAGATATTGATAAAACATTCTTAATGCCGGTTGAAGACGTATTCTCAATCACAGGAAGAGGAACAGTTGCAACAGGAAGAATTGAAAGAGGAAAAGTAAAAGTAGGTGAAGAAGTAGAATTAATCGGATTAGGCGCAAAGAAAAAGACAGTTGTTACCGGTGCTGAAATGTTCAATAAAGAACTCGAGGAAGCAGTAGCAGGATTCAACTGCGGACTATTATTGAGAGGTGTTGATAAAAATGAAATTGAAAGAGGAATGGTTCTTGCAAAATCAGGATCTATTACTCCTCATAAGAAATTCGAAGCTCAGGTTTATATTCTTGCAAAAGAGGAAGGCGGCAGACATACTCCGTTCAGCACAAACTACAGACCTCAGTTTTATTTCAGAACAACTGACGTAACAGGTGTTGTTCATTTACCTGAGACCATTCAAATGGTTATGCCTGGTGATAACGTTGAAAAGCTTTTGATCGAATTAATTACACCGATTGCAATGGAAGAGGGTTTGAAGTTTGCTATCAGAGAAGGCGGAAGAACAGTAGGTGCAGGTGTTGTAACAAAAATCGTAGATTAATTTTTAATAAGAACTAAAAAAAATAATTCAAGTTGGCATCACAAAAAATCAGAATCAAACTTAAGTCTTACGACCATTCATTACTGGATAAATGGACTGAAAGAATAATCAAAACGATCAAATCAACAGGTGCGATCGTAAGCGGTCCGATTCCATTACCGACAAAGAAAAATGTTTATACAGTTCTCAGATCTCCTCATGTGGATAAGAAATCACGGGAGCAGTTTGAGACAAGAGCCCACAAAAGATTAATAGATATATTGAATTCATCAAACAAGACTATTGATGCATTAACTAAATTGGATCCTCCCGGTGGAGTGGACATAGAAATTAAAGTTTAATTATAAAAAACATGATAGGTATTTTAGGAAAAAAAATCGGAATGACAACCATTTTTCAACCGGATGGTAATGCTGTTCCCTGTACGGTAATAGAAGCGGGACCCTGCTATATTACACAGATCAGAACAACTGAAAAAGACGGTTATGAAGCAGTACAGCTTGGATTTGAAGAAAAGAAAGAGAAAAATACAACCAAGCCTCTTATTGGAAAATTCAAAAAGATCAAGACACCTGTACTCAGACACTTGAAAGAAGTAAGAGATTTTCCTAAAGGAGAACTCAAAGAAGGTGACACAATAAAGGTTGATCTTTTCAATGAAGGTGATACAGTAAAAGTAACCGGAATTTCAAAAGGAAAAGGATTTCAGGGAGTTGTAAAGAGACACGGATTCGGCGGCGGACAAAGAACTCACGGACAAAGCGACAGGGAAAGAGCCCCGGGTTCAATCGGCGGAAGTTCGTATCCTTCGAGAGTTTTTAAAGGTCAGAGAATGGCAGGAAGAATGGGTAATGATACGATCACAGTAAGGAATCTTAAAGTAATAAAAATATTCAGCGACTCTAATTTAATCTTAATAAAAGGCGCAATTCCGGGAGCAAAGACCGGTTTAGTGGAAATCTATAAAAACTAATAATGGAATTAAAAATTTATAAACTCGATGGTTCCGAGTCAGGTCAGACTTTAAATCTGCCGAAAGAAGTTTTTGAAATTGAGCCAAATCAGCACTTAGTATATCAGTCTGTAAGAACTTATCTTTCCAACCAAAGACAGGGAACACATAAGACCAAAGGCAGAAGCGAAGTCAGAGGAGGCGGTAAAAAGCCATTCAGACAAAAAGGTACAGGCAGAGCCAGACAGGGAACGAGCAGATCTCCGATAATGGTAGGCGGAGGAAATATATTCGGTCCGATTCCACATACTTATAAGTTAACACTTCCGAAAAAATCAGCAAGACTTGCACGAAAGAGCGCTTTAAGTCTGAAGGCAAAGGAAAATGAGATCATGATTATAGAAGATTTTACCTTTGAGTCTCCCAGGACAAAAGATCTTTTTAATATCCTGAAGTCTCTGAAGATTGACGGTAAAAAGACATTATTGCTGGTATCAGAAAAAAATGATAATGTATATAAATCCGGAAGGAACATTGAAAAGCTGAATGTATTAATTTCAGACAAAGCTGCAACTTATGATCTGCTGAACAATAAGCTTATACTTATGCAGAAATCAGCAGTTGATGTGTTATGCAAAAGTTTAATAAATTAAAATAGTTTTAATTTCTATGAAAATAATTTTAGTAAAACCGTTAATTACAGAAAAGAATACCTCCACGCAGGAGAGTCTCAATCAGTATGCATTTGAAGTCGGGATTGACAGCAATAAGATTGAGATCAAGAGTGCTGTAGAAAAAAAGTTCAATGTCAGGGTTTCAAAAGTCAGAACGCTTGTAGCAAAGGGAAAGAAAAAATCCCAGATGACAAAAAAGGGTAGATTTGAAGGATACAGATCCGACAGGAAAAAAGCTATTGTTACTCTTCATAAAGAGGACAAGATAGACTTCCTGGGAAATGTTGAATAACAGGAAAAGATTCTTTCATGTATAAAGTATTTTCAGAAGCCCGATGATAATATCATCGGGCTTTTAACAATTAAAGGGGTTCTTGTATTTCGGCAGTTCTTTTAAATTAAAAATTCTTTTATCAGATTGAAAAGCAAGTTTGAGATATTTTTAGATACTGATATTCTGAACCAAAGCCTGTCGGTAGGAAATTTTAAAGAGGATTCGGTATTTCATAGATCTATTAAGCTTTTTGATCATTGTTATACATCTGTAATTAATGCAGCTGAGCTGTTTTCCGGATGTTCAGGGAAAAGAGCAGCCGAAAAAGTGAAAAGATCTTTAGTCGATGTAGGAATATTAGGAATACCGTTCAGATATTCTCTAAGTATCGCAGATATGATGAAAGCCACTGGCAAGTACGGGACAGGGAATAACTTAAGGGATGCAGTTATTCTGGCAATGTGTTCGGAAACAAGGCTGCCTATTCTTACGTCTAATGAAAGCAGGTACAAAGAACTTGCAAAAAAATTTAAAGTAAAAATAATCAGTGAAGAGATTGTAAGAAACAATACATCACCTGAATTAATATTCAAAAAAGCAAAAATTTTATAAAATGAAATTAGGAAAACAGTACACAAGCAGGGAAAATCAATCTACTGATATTTATTTAAAGGAGATCAGCAAGACCACTCCTCTTACTGTAGGACAGGAGATTGACTGCGCCAAGAGAATTAAGAAAGGCGATAAAAAGGCACTGGACCTGCTCGTTAAAGCAAATCTGAGATTCGTTGTAAGCGTAGCCAAACAGTATCAGAATCAGGGACTTTCGCTGAATGATCTTATAAATGAAGGTAACCTTGGACTGATCAAGGCAGCAAAGAAATTTGATGAAACAAGAGGGTTTAAATTCATTTCTTATGCAGTATGGTGGATCAGACAATCTATTCTTCAGGCATTGGCAGAACAGTCAAGAGTTGTAAGGCTGCCATTGAACATTGTGCAGCAGAAAAGTAAAATTGCCAAGACAATCAGTGAACTCGAGCAGAAGAATGAAAGAGTTCCGAATGTACTTGAGATAGCAGAGAAACTTGATATGAGTGTGTATGAAGTTCAGGAAACACTTAAGAATTCAGGCGGGCACGTATCAATGGATGCGCCGAGCATACACGGTGAAGATACAAAGCTGATTGACATTATGCCCGATAAACAGGAGAAGATGCCTGACATGGAATTATTAAAAGACTCTTTAAGAATTGAAATTGACAGAGCGCTTGATACATTATCACAGAGAGAAAAAGAAGTAGTAAAGCTGTATTACGGACTGGAAAAAGAAAATCCGCTCACACTTGAAGAAATTGGAGACAAATACAAGCTTACACGTGAAAGAGTAAGACAAATAAAGGAAAAAGCGATTAGAAGATTAAGACAGGCATCAAGAAGCAAGGCATTGAAAGCATATTTAGGACAGTGATCAGATTTTAGATCTTTGATTTACCATTTCCGGTTTTATATTGATGTTAAGCCACTTTATAGTAAAATATTTTTTAAAATATTTATTTAAAGTGGCTTTTGTTATTGATGATATCTGTTATTGATTTCTTATCAACACTATGTTTTCCATCGAATACAATATCTTCATAAGGAACGCCATTGGTTTTTAAGACATTCAGACCTTCATTGAATTTCTCAACGGATATTATTTCATCATATTTCCCGAAAAGATAATATAATTTCGAACCGGTAAGTTTTTTTTTAAGCGCTTTAAAATCTGCATCCTTCGGAAAGTCGGAGGAGCATAATATCAGTCCCGAAAAATCATATTTACTTTTAGTAAAACATCTTACCGCAGTATGAACTCCCTGAGAAAAACCAAGAATATTAGCCTGTGTGGTAGAAAGATCATATGAACTATGCAGTTCATCGAAAACCGCATCGAGATAACCGACATAATCATTAATTTCATTGATCCGGTCTTCTTTTGTCATCCAGGAAGCCCCGGTCTTATTTCTGAAATAGAATTTTGAAAGTCCTTCAGGAGCAATTATAAGTGCACTTCCGTCCTGAAGAAATTCAAACTCTTTTATGAACTCTTCTGCAAGCTGAGCATAGCCGTGTATCACAATCCATATTGATTTAATGCTATTAGATTCCGGAATATTTATAAAATAGCGAGCAGTCTTTTTAACTGAGATCGATTTTTCCCTGATATGCAAAGCTTTTAATTTTAATTAATGAACCGGTATTAATATCTGAAATTTAAAAAGCAAATTAAATTTATTTATTCCAATAGATTAAAATAATTTCAGCAAACCAGAAAGATTGAAGGAGGATAACTTCTATTGATAAGGAAAAATAACAGATTTAAAAATAAAACTATTTATACTTTTATTGATAAAATGTGATTTTTCAAATTTACCAAATACTGATCAGCGGATAAATGAAAAATCGTAGTAATCTGTATTCCGGAAATTCAAAGTGGATAGCTTAAATATTTCCCGCAGAATAATTCACCTTTAACTTTTAATTTGTAACTCTTAAGTTACACCCGAACCGCCCCGTTAGGCTAATGGATAAACCAACAGACTACGAATCTGTCCTTAGAAGTTCGAATCTTCTACGGGGTACTAAGTAATATCTCAGAAAGGGAAAATTGAAAGGGAAATTTAAAAATATTGTACCAGTATTTTTATCTGTAATTATATTTTCATCGGTTTTTATAACGGTAATATTAAAGAATTCAAATGAAAAGAGTAATGGATTACAGATATCTCCGGTAAAAAGCATGTATGAAGATAAGTTTAAAGCTTCAGTATCTTACAAATCGAAAGACATATCATCTTCAGGTATTCTGAAGAATATCAGAATAAATGATACAGCAGGAGTTTCAGAGCCTAATATAAAATGCAATCCATTGAATCAAAATATTATTGCCGTATCTGCAAATGACTTTTCAGAAAATTCAGAGAGCGGTTGCATATTTGTATCGGATGATGGCGGAATTAACTGGAAGACCAGACGAGTTCCCTTATCATATAAATTTAAAAAATCAGCTTTCTCCGACCCATGGCTTGATTTTGACAGCGATGGAAATATATTTTATACAGCTGTTCAGTTTGATCTGATAAATAAAGAAAAGGAAGGAATATTCATAGCAAGGTCATCCGATAATGGCACTACATGGAAAACAGATTTTAATTTTGTGGATTATAACGGCAAAGAGAATATTCATATTGACAGACCAAAAATTTATATTGATAAATCATCTGTAAGGAAAAATTCGATTTATGTATCCTGGAATGAACTTAAAGGTCTTAATACTTTACTTATGTTCTCCCGAAGTACTGACGGTGGAAATTCTTTTTCTCAGCCTGTAATTGTTGAAAAAGATGATGTTGAATACTGCAGTTTAACAGGCGATCATAACGGAAATATCTATCTTGCCTTTCTGAAAGATGAAAATAAAATTTCGGTAAAAAGATCAAATGACGGGGGAATGAACTGGAGCAAAGAATCATTTTCTGCTGATATAATTCCGGCAGGTATTGTTGATCAAAATCAGTATTTTATTAAAGGTAAATCAGGAATCAGAGTTAATTCAGAGCCTTCAATTGAAATTGCCGGCAATAATGACCTTTTAATAACATATTCGGCATCCGGGATGAATAATGATTTATCAGATATATATTTTACAAAACTGATCAGCAACTCATCATATTTAACTGTACCTGTAAAAGTTAATTCAGACCAAACTAATAGCGATCAGTTTTTTCCATCTGTAACAACTGATCAATCTGGAACTATCATAATAATGTATCAGGATTCAAGAAATGATATTAATAATATTTTTACAGATACTTACATTTCTTACTCTATAGATAACGGACAGACTTTTTCAGATGAAAAAATTACGACAGCAAATTTTGACCCCCTTTCCATTGCGGTTGGAAATTATATCGGAGATTATAATTCGTGTGTAATGAGCGGTGGAAATCTGATAGGTGTATGGACTGACGGCAGGAATAAAAATTTTGATATATATGCAGGAATATTCAACCTGAAAGATTTCATTGAGAATAAGAATCAATGAAGTTCTTGAATTTTTGGAGAGCAAGTGCTCTGTGCGAAATTTTGTTTTTTACAGAATTACTGAGTTCAGCAAAAGTCTGATCATACCCGTCAGGAACAAACAACGGATCATAGCCAAATCCATTCTTCCCTCTGATCTCATTCAAAATTAATCCTTTGCAAATACCCTTAAAGAAATAAAATTCTGTTTCATTTATAAGCAGACATATAACGGATTCAAATCCTGCCGATCTTTTAGATTCAGGGATGTTATTCATTACAGAAAGCAGTTTATTGCAGTTATCGGAATAGGTCGAATCAATACCTGCATACCGCGCTGAAAATACTCCCGGTTCTCCGTTTATTGCTTCAACAAACAAACCGGTGTCATCTGAGATAACAGGCATATTTAATACCTGATAATTTTTCAATGCTTTTTTGAAAGCATTTTCTTCGAGTGTAATACCATTTTCTTCCACATCAATGCATATTCCAAAATCACGGGAAGAATAAATCCTAAATTCTTCATCAGGGTTCATTATTTCAATGATCTCACTTATTTTATGAATATTGTTGGATGCAATAAATAATTTGTTCAAATTTATTTAAAATATATATTTTATTAAACAAAAATTTTTTAAATTTAACGAATTTTAAAATCACTGAATAATCAAATTTTAATAATCATTAAATAATTCATAAAGGAAACAAAAATGAAAAAACTTTTAAAAATCACAGCTGTACTTTTTACTTTAATCATTGTGCTTCTTATTTCAGGGTATGCATACATTAGTCTGAAATTTCCTGATGTCGGACCCGCGCCGGATATTAGAATTGTTTCCACACCGGAAAAAATCGAAAGAGGGAAATATCTGGCAAACAGTTTCGGTGCATGCATGGATTGTCATTCAAAAAGGGACTTTGATAAACTCGGTGGTCCTTTAATTCCGGGAACGGAAGGAATGGGAGGTGAGGATTTTGGCGAAGGTGCAGGATTTATTCCCGCTAGAAATATCACTTCAGATAAAGAGACCGGCATAGGCAGCTGGACTGACGGAGAAATATTCAGAGCCATTACCATGGGAGTGGATAAAAACGGAAATGCTCTGGCTCCAATGATGCCTTATCTTTATTACAGAAACATTGATGCGGGAGATGTAGAAGCAGTGATTGCTTATATTAGAACACTTCCTCCGATTAAAAATCAGGTACCGGAACATAAAATTAATTTTCCTGTGAGTTTGATTTTCAAAACTTTACCTTCAAAGCCGGATTTTAATAAATTCCCGGAGCCGGATAATAAAATTGCAACAGGTTATTATTATTCAGGTAATTGTATGGGATGTCACAGTCCAATGGAAAAAGGTGAGTTTATTGAAGATAAACTATTTTCAGGAGGCACGGAATTTCCAAATCCAAAAGGCGGTATTATCAGATCAGCAAACATCACACCTGATAAAGAGACCGGAATCGGCAGCTGGACCAAAGAACAGTTCATTCAGAAATTCAGAACATATACTCAGCCGGAAGTTCAGAATGTAACTGTACACAACGGAGAGTTTAATACTGTTATGCCCTGGACTTTTCTGGCAAATGCAACAGATGAAGACCTGGGATCTGTTTTTGATTTTCTGATGACGCAAAAGCCCGTTTACAACAAAGTTGAGAAATATGATCCTACAGGAAGAATGGAAAAATAAACAATAAGTTTAAACCCGGCTAAGAGAAAATCTATACTAATGTGATCTTTGTGATCTCAGGAGAGCAGTTGAATCTTATTGGCAAAGCAACGCTTCCTATTCCTCTGGATATATACATTCCGGATTTTCCGCTTCTGTAAAGTCCGCTGATATATTTACTGACCGCACCTGCGAAGGAAATATTTACATCTCCGAATTTTGCTAGGACTACCTGACCGCCATGAGTATGGCCGCTGAATATAAGATCAAGATTCATATCCTTCAGATCTTCAAAAAAATAAGGCTTATGTATCAACGCCAGCTTTGGAGTATTATCAAAATCCAGATTCTTTTCGGATAATAAAATTCTTGTCTTGTCAACAGTTGATTTGAAATAGCTCATCAGCAGATTATCAGGAGCAGAGCCGCTCTGACGTGTATCATCACAGCCCATAATACACAGGTCTTTTCCGTTAATGCTTAAAATCTCCGGGCTGTTTCTAAGAAGTCTGACAGGAGTTTCATTGGAAATTACATTTGCCACATATTCCGGATCAGAAAAATAATCATGATTACCAAGCGTTCCGTAAATACCTTTAGATGCTTTAAGATCTTTAAATGCATTTGCAAGAGGATGAACTTCCATTTTGTTTGAATTTGTAAAGTCACCCGGAATAAATATAAAGTCCGACTTTAAATCATTCACTACATCAGTATATTCCCTCATCATTTCTTCCTTCATGTATGGTCCGGAATGAATATCACAGAATAAAGTAATGGTAATGCCTTTAAGCTCGGGTGGAAGATTCTCTATTTTTAAATCTTTGTTTACTATTTCATAATCATGGCTGCTGAGAACTCCAAGAGTCGCTCCCGTAAATGCATAACCGGACACAAGAGCAGTCGTAGTCCTTAAAAAAGCTCTCCTGGAATTATCGATCTTTTTGACTTCAGGTTTATTGAAAAACTTCCTGAAATAATCAACTTTATTTAATATCCGGCGCGAAAGAGAAAAAGGCGCTTTAATTATTTTCCCTATCAGTAAGTACAATCCGATAAAAATGACAGCACCCTGAAAAATATAGAAAGGGAGAAAAACGAAATTGTATATAACATCAGGTATATCTGCAGAGCTGAAGCCATTTGCTATGATGTATATATAAGGAAGGTTGAAAATAATAAACGGATAGACGGAGATAATTTTAAGAAATTTAGATGCGGGAAATTTTACACTAATAAACTTACGAAAAGTTTTAAAAACCAAAAACTGAAGACCGAAGAAGATAAGTATAAATACCGAGATAAAAATAATTCTGTTCCAGATTGTCATATGGTTAGGATAACTGATATGAATTTGATTTCGTTTCAAAGTTACTGATTTAAATCTACCTTTAAAATGAAATTAAATGAAATTAGCAGAGAATGAGTTTAAAAGGGCTTGATAAAAAGTTTAAGCTTGCTTAAATTTGTAATAAGGTAAACTTAAACAAAAATACAGAATTGAACAGAAGCTTTGAAGATTATTTAAAAAACATATACTCCATTCAGCAATTATCCGGGAAAGTAACAACTTCAATTTTAGCAGAAAAGCTGAACATATCATCGGCAGCAGTGAGCGATATGGTATCAAAGTTATCCAAATCCGGACACATTAAAAACATACCTTATAAGGGTTTTGAGCTTACAAAAAAGGGACAGGGGATAGCACTGAATCTTATCAGGAAGCACAGGATCTGGGAAGTATTTCTTGTAGAGCAGCTTAAGTATCCATGGGAAAAAGTTCACAGTGAAGCTGAAAACTTAGAGCATGCATCATCTGACGAGCTCATTTCACGCCTCGAAAAATTTCTTGAATTTCCAAAATGTGATCCGCACGGGCATCCGATACCGGATAAGGAAGGTAAAATTCATCTGGATAAATCAATACCTGCGGCAGATCTGAATATTGGTGATTCTGCCATTCTTAAACAGGTTTCAGATGAGAGCTCAGAAGTTTTGCTTTATCTTACAAAGGTCGGATTAAAACTCAATGACGAGATAAAAGTAATTGATAAAATTAATTTTGATAATTCGATACAGATCCATTTCAGATCAGGTAATATATTTTTAAGTGAAAAACTGGCTAACAATATTTTTGTAATAATAAAAAAATAATAAATTCTTACAATGGAAGATCCAGATACAAAATTAAATTCAAAAACAAAAACAATAGAGAACAAAGCATTGAAAAACGGCTGGCGCAATGAAAGAATATCGGATTCGCTCCCGGAAGCATTCAGATCCATAGAAGTACCGGCTAACGGAAGTTTCATGAAAAAGATGCTGGCATTTGCCGGACCGGGATTAATGGTTGCAGTTGGTTATATGGATCCGGGCAACTGGGCTACAGATCTTGCAGGCGGCGCAAAATTCGGATATACTTTGATCAGTGTAATTTTAATATCAAACATATTTGCAATATTCCTTCAGCACCTTTCATTGAAGCTTGGAATTGTTACAGGAAGAGATCTTGCTCAGGCTTGCCGTGATCATTATTCAAAACCTGTAGCGATCACATTATGGGTGCTTTGTGAAATTGCAATCGCTGCGTGTGATCTTGCGGAAGTTATAGGTTCGGCAATCGCATTAAATTTACTCTTTGGAATTCCTTTGTTAGCTGGAGTTCTTATAACGGTAGTGGATGTGCTTGTGATATTGCTGTTTCAATATAAAGGTTTCAGATATCTTGAAAGTATTGTCGCCGGCCTGATCGCAGTCATACTTTCATGTTTTACTTATGAGATCATTGTTTCTAATCCTGACTTATTTCCAATATTGCAGGGTCTTATTCCAAGCGCGCAAATAGTTTACAATCCTGAAATGCTTTATATAGCGATCGGAATTCTAGGAGCCACTGTAATGCCGCATAATTTATATCTGCATTCCAGCATAGTACAGACAAGAAACTTTGACAGAAATAATGAAGGAAAAAAGCTTGCTGTAAAATTTGCAACAATAGATTCTACAGTATCATTGTTTCTTGCTTTCTTTATAAATGCTGCAATATTAATTCTTGCTGCAGCTACGTTTCATACAACCGGCTATCAGGATGTAGCAGATATTAACGATGCATATAAATTGCTCACGCCTTTGCTGGGAGCAGGCTTAGCCAGCACTGTATTTGCAATTGCACTGCTGGCTTCCGGACAGAATTCCACGCTGACAGGAACCCTGGCAGGCCAGATCGTAATGGAAGGATTTCTGAACATCAGATTAAAACCATGGCTGAGAAGACTAATAACTAGACTGATAGCCATCATTCCAGCTTTTATAGTAACTTACATTTACGGAGAAAAAGGAACAACAAGCTTATTGATCTTAAGCCAGGTGATTTTATCCATGCAGTTAAGCTTTGCGGTTGTGCCGCTGGTTCAGTTTACAAGCGAGAAAGAAAAGATGGGAAAGTTTGTAAATAAGCCATGGCTGAAGATAACGGTTTATCTGATAAGCTTAATAATAATTGGCTTTAATGCATATTTGCTATATGAAACATTCAATGAATGGTTTAGTTAATTGTCAATTGTCAATTATCAGTTATCAATTAATAATTAGTATGTTTAAAGAGTAGTACTCTTCTAAATATTTTCATTGAGAATATCAAGTAAAATATAATGCTAAAGACTTTCCAAGCGGAGTTTATTCTTATAGTTATTTATAGATGGACAGATAAAAGATACAAAAAAAATGATGAGGATAAGATAAATAGTTTACAAAATGAAATTTAAAATCCTAATAACGGCCATACTCGTCACAGTGTCCCTGGCATTTTTATTTAGAGATGTATTCACTTCGGCGAAAGTTGAATTGATCTCCGAGCCGGTTACAGTAAAAAAGATAAGTAAAGAGCATCAGATCGAATTACTTGATTATCTTAACTCTGCAAAATATATTAAGCTGGAAAGTGAATCTGATTTTAAGAAAAGTGAGACAGGTACTGTGATCATCGATAATTCAGAGTTTGGCAGAGGAGAAAGCGTGATGTACTGCAATACGGAAAAAGATAAGCCGGGCTATGTTTTAAAGGGCGCGGTCATTAACAGCAGATCAGATCCGCTGAATTCAAAATTTCTCAATGACACACTTTATCAGTTTTATATAAATGCAAGAATGAGGATAAAAAGAGATCTGATAATTCCGAGAAAAGAAAATTATAACGATCAAAACATCATGACTCCCGTCTGCCGTCTGGAGATCGTGAATGTGATAGGAAAGGTCATTCTGGAAGTTGAAATTACTGCAAGGAATTTCATGGGAACCGATCCGGATGATCCGGGCAGAATGTATTACAGCGGAGATTATCTCGAAAACTTTAGCGGCGGGCTGCTCATGGATTCTCTAATATCATTTTCAGGAAAGGACCTTATTCCTGAAGGAAAGACTTCTGCTGCCGGAAGTAATGCGGATTACCGCATTTACTGGTATGGATTTACCGATGTGTGGATAGATCATGTGAAAGTTAAAAATAATGTGGCAAGAGATCTTCTGAACGGGAAACATGATTCATGGCTGCAGTCAATGACAGATATAGATAGTAAAGACTTAGATAAATTTAAATCTTCGCAATATCCTTCAGTCTGCAATGAATACATTTTAAAAAAAATTAGCAGGAATATTGAAAAGTAAAAAACTCATTGCCGAAAAGATCTCATCTGTGTTATATGCAGTCAGCATTCTTGTTTTCATCATTGCATTTAATTTCACTGATCATGGCGGCGGCGGGTGGATGCGGCAGTTTCTGCCGACTAATAACAAAACATTACAGACAATACATTTTCTGACATTCTTACCTGATATGCTGTGACCGGAGTTGATAAAGGGAATCGTTCTTAAATCATTAAAACATCTAAAAGAGGGGATGCAGATGAACCTCAGGATTAAAAATACCCTTCAGCAGGAAATTATTACAATGGAGCAGATGAATTTGGGTTTATGGAAAACTATATGGAAGTTATGAATGATTAAATTATTGTGATGTCTTCCCGCCGTTGTGGGTGGTCCAAAAATTTGCATCCCAATATTTTAAGATTGTAAATACCTCCTGCAAATTTTT
>DAIPYG010000019.1:0-17640 GCA_036782875.1 Bacteroidota bacterium
AATTACTATGAATTCGGTTCCGGTTATGACATGGTGATCCCAATCGGAATTAGCCTGCTGGGATTCGGAAATCTTACGTGCATTGATATCAGAGAGCTTGTTTTTCCTGACCTTATCAATGATTCCATTAAAAGACTTTACGAATATAAAGACAAATTCGGTGAGAAGGCTGAAGTATTAAAAAATATCCCGCAGGTCGACAGAAATAATTACAGGGAAATACTGAAAGAATATTTTAATATAAAATATATTGCCCCGCTGGATGCAAGAAAAACAGGCATTGAAAGCAATTCGATTGATTTCATACTGTCTAATGCAACTATGGAGCATATCCCGGAGGAACATCTTCCCGACATTATGAAAGAATCCTTCAGGATAATGAAGCCGGGAGGAATTATGTCAAATGTAATAGATTACCGTGACCATTGGTCTTTTTTTGACAATTCAATTTCTGTTTATAATTATCTTCAATACTCTGACAAAGAATGGAATAAATTAAATCCTTCCATTATGTATCAGAACAGAATGAGGCATCCGGATTATATTAAAATTATCAAAGACGCGGGGTTTGAAATTCTGGAGGAAAAACCCGATTATCCTGCTGATATGGAACTGGAACAGCTCAGCAAAATAAACTTAACCGATCATTACTTCAAAAAATATTCTCGCGAAGAGCTTAGCATTAAATCAAGCATACTTATCCTGAGAAAAAATCCATGATCCATACATCAAATTTATCCTAATTTCTAACTTTTAATTTTTAATTTATATAGATAGCTTTCAAGTCAATGAATATTAAGGATTCGCACATTCCGACAGTCAGTATTATTATGCCTACATATAACAGGATCAGGATGCTGGAAAAAGCTATTGAAAGCGTATTCGCACAGAGTTTCAGTGACTGGGAGCTGATCATCATAGACGATGCATCCACGGATGAAACTGAAGACAGGATGAAAGAACTTGATTCAAAAGAAGAATCTGTAAATTATATGCGGATACCGAAGATTGAAAACAAAGGAATATCAGAATATCTTAATATAGGTCTCAGAAATGCCCGTGGTAAATATATTGCAAGAATTGATGATGATGATTTCTGGTGTCATAAAGATAAGCTGAAGCTTCAGGTTGAATTCATGGAAAAGAATCCGGAATATGTAGTTGTCGGTGGCGGTGTAATACTTGTAGACGGAGAAGGCAACGAGCTTTTTCGTTATCTGAAAAAAGAAACTGATGAAGAGATCAGAAGCTTTGCGCTGTTCTCAAATCCTTTCACGCATGCGACTGTTATGTTCAGGAAAGATCTTGCTTTAAAACTCGGCGGCTATAAGATCATTAAGCATGTTGAAGATATGGAGCTTTGGCTGAGAATGGGAAAGCACGGCAAGCTTTATAATATGAAAGAATATTTCATAACATACATGACTGCCGGACAAAATAAATCATTCACACATCAGAGAGAAAATTCAAGAACTGTTCTCGAAGTTTTAAAAATGCATAAGGATGATTATCCAAATTTCAATAAGGCATTTATGCTGAACTATACTCAGTATGCCTATTCTTTCTTACCTGTTTTCATAAAGAAGAATCTTCAGTCTTTTATGTATTATTTCAAGAGAAAAAATTTTTAATTAAAATACCGATTTGGGAAAAAAATATTTCATAGCAGGAGGTGCGGGATTCATAGGAAGTCATTTATGCAGGAAGATCTTCAGGGAAAATAAAGATCCTCAGGTAACAATTTATGATAATTTTTCTTCAGGGAAAAAATGGCATCTTGCAGAGGTCATTGACAATAAAAATTTGAAGATCATTGAAGGTGATATTAAAGATATTGAACTTCTGACATCATCTGTGAAAGGAAATGACATAGTCTATCACTTTGCTTCAAATCCGGATATTGCAAAGGCAATGACACAGCCGGACATAGATTTCTGGGAAGGGACTTATCTCACAAACAATGTTCTTGAAGCAATGAGAAGATCCGGCGTTAAGAATCTTCTGTATGCATCCGGAAGCGGAGTTTATGGCGATATAAAATACACTGAAGCCGGTGAGGATTTCTCTCCTCAGCTTCCTATATCAACTTATGGAGCAAGCAAACTTTCCTGTGAAGTGCTTATCTGTTCTTATTGCTATATGTTCGATATGAATGCCGCTGCATTCAGATTTGCGAATGTAGTCGGACCTAATCAGACTCACGGAGTCGGATATGATTTCGTGAAAAAGCTGTTAGATGATAATTCAAAGCTTGAAATACTTGGTGACGGGTCACAAAGTAAATCTTATATTTATGTCAATGATGTACTTGATGCAATGCGTCTTATTGAAAAAGAACATCTGAAAGGATATTCCTATTTCAATGTCGGGACAAAAGACTATATTACTGTGAAGGAAATTGCCGATATTGCTGAAGATGTACTTAAACTGAAAAATGTAAAGCGTATTTATTCCGGCGGCGACAGAGGCTGGAAAGGAGATGTTCCGATAGTCAGATTTAATACGGATAAGATAAGGAGTAAAGGATGGCACAATAAATACAGCACATCTGAAGCAATCAGGGAATCAATACAGTCCATTTATGAGGATGCTCTGAATAATAAATTTGAATGGAAAGGAACCGCTGTATAATGATAATTTCAAGAGCTCCGGTAAGAATCTCAATGGGAGGCGGAGGAACAGACCTTCCGTCGTATTACGAAAAGCATGAAGGATTTCTTCTGGCTGCAAGCATCAATAAATATGTTCATATACTTCTCAACAAAAGATTCGAGGAATCCGTAAGACTTTCATATTCCGAGACTGAAATAGTTGATAGTATAAAAGATATAAAACACGGAATATTCAGGTCAACTTTAAAGTATACCGGAATTAAAAAGCAGGTTGAAATAATCTCGGTTGCTGATGTACCGTCCAACTGCGGACTCGGCACTTCATCGACATTCACGGTATCTTTGTTGAGCGCATTGTTCTCTTATAAAAGAGAATATATGTCACTTCACGAGCTTGCTGAATGCGCATGCAACATTGAGATAAACATATTAAAGGAACCGATAGGCAAGCAGGATCAGTATGCTGCGGTATTCGGCGGATTCAACGGTTATACATTTCATAAAGACGGTTCGGTAACGGTTGAACCTGTAAAGATCAGTGACGGTGCTTTAATGGAACTACAGGGCAATATGTTTCTTTTTTATCTCAATAAAAAAAGATCGGCAGGAGACATTCTGAAAGTTCAGAATAAAAAAACAAAGGAAAACAATAAAGACGTACTGAACAGACTTCATAAAATAAAGGAAATCGGACTTCATACAAAAAAGATCTTTGAAAAAAATAAGATAAATGAATTCGGTGAACTGCTTCACGAGCACTGGCTTATTAAGAAAGGCATATCAGATAAAATATCCGATCCTTTTATTGATGAAGTTTATGAAACAGCCATAAGGAACGGCGCTGTCGGAGGAAAAGTAATAGGCGCAGGCGGCGGAGGATTTTTATTGTTCTACTGTCCATTGGAGAAATCAAGACTTCTCGGTGCATTAAAAAAATTCGGACTGACACCGACATGGTTTTCATTTGAAAGGGAAGGCGTGAAGACAGGATTTTATAACTGATAAATTAATATAACAGATTGATATCAACACTGGTATTGCTTGCAGGAGGAATGGCAACAAGACTCAGACCCGTAACGGAAACAATTCCAAAATCGATGCTTGAAGTTGCCGGAAAACCGTTCATTGATCATCAGCTGAAATTAATAAAAAGCAATAATATAACTGAAGTTGTGATCTGTGTAAGTTTTCTCGGAGAGGTCATAAAAGAGTATGCAGGAAACGGAAGCAGATACGGTTTGAAGATAGATTATTCATTTGACGGTGATACATTGCTTGGAACAGGCGGCACGATAAAGCAGGCGCTTGGAAAGCTTCCGGATACTTTTTTTGTAATGTATGGCGATTCATATCTTACAGCCGGATTTCAAAATGCAGGTGATTATTTTTTATCAGATAATAAACTGGGACTTATGACAGTGCTGAGAAATGAAGGAAGATGGGATAAGAGCAACATAGAATTTGATAACGGGAAAATCATCCGCTATGATAAAAAAAGCATTGATGATAAGTTAAAATATATTGATTACGGGCTTGGTATTTTAACCAAGAAAGCTTTTGAAAATTTTAAAGATGAAAAAGTTTTTGACCTGGAAACTGTTTTTAATAAGCTGCTTAGAAAAGATGAACTGCTCGGATATGAAGTAAATGAAAGATTTTATGAGATAGGATCTTTCAAAGGACTTGAAGAGACTGGAAATTTTCTAAATCAAAAAAATCCTGTACTTAAGAACTTTATAAATTAGAATTTAAAAATCTGAATAAATGGATTTAAAAAATTATATAAATGTATATCTGAATGAAGTCAGCGAGATCACATCAAAGCTTGACAAGGCAGAAATTGAAAAGATGATCAGTGTAATATTGAAGGTAAAAAAAGATCAGGGCAGAATTTTTATGTTAGGAGTAGGCGGAAGTGCCGGAAATGCTTCTCATGCAGTTAATGATTTCAGAAAAATTGCAGGAATAGAATGCTATGCTCCGACAGACAATGTATCCGAACTAACTGCACGCGTGAATGATGACGGATGGGATTCGTCATTTGTGAACTGGCTTAAAGGCAGCAGGCTTAATAAGAAAGACTGCGTTTTTATTTTTTCTGTAGGCGGAGGTAATCTTGAAAAGAATGTGAGTGTGAATATTGTAAATTCCCTCAAATATGCAAAAGAGACCGGAAGCTCTGTAATCGGAATAGTAGGTAAGGACGGAGGATATACGGCTAAAGTAGCTGATGCCTGTGTGATCATTCCTACCGTGAATAGGGATACAATCACGCCTCATTCGGAAGCATTCCAGGCAACCATCTGGCATTTGCTTGTAACACATCCGGCTATAAAGGAAAATGAGATGAAGTGGGAATCGGTTGACACGAAAGTAAAATGAACAAAGCAGTATTTCTTGACAGGGACGGAGTAATTAACAAAATGATACTCAATGAACAAAAAAAAGAATTTCAGCCGCCGTTCAGGAAAGAAGACCTTGAAATATATGAAGGAGTTATTGAGTCGTTAAGAGCGCTTCAGGAAAATGATTTTAAATTATTTCTGATCTCAAATCAGCCTGACTTTGCAAAAGGTAATACCGGTCCGGAAAATTTATCTGAAGTTCATGATGAATTACATTATCTGTTTGTCAGGAATAATATTTTTTTCGCTGATTACTATTACTGTTACCATCATCCCGAAGGAGTTGTTAAAGAATATTCTTTCGATTGTGAATGCAGAAAGCCAAAGAATTATTTTGTATTAAAAGCAATAAAGGAATATGATCTTGATAAGGAAAATTCATGGTTCATAGGAGACAGAGACAAAGATGTCGAATGCGGAAAAAGATCAGGAATGAAAACGATAAGGGTTGAGAGCAATTATTATCAATATAAAGCTGAAGAGGATGCTGACTACGTTGCCTCAGATCTTAAAGAAGCTGTAAAAATAATTTTATCAAAAAATAAAAATTAAATACAAAAGAATATGCTTTCAGTAAAGGATCTGAAAATAAAAATATTTGCCGATGGTGCGAATGTAACTGAAATGAAAAAAGTTTATTCCGAAGGCATTGTCAGAGGATTTACAACCAACCCGACACTGATGAAGAAAGACGGAGTAAAGGATTATGTCGCATTTGCAAAGGATGTTCTGTCCGAAATCAAAACAATGCCAATTTCATTTGAAGTTTTTACCGATGACTTTGAATCAATGGAAAGGCAGGCAAGGGAGATCGGAAGCTGGGGCGATAATGTTTTCATAAAGATCCCGGTCACAAATACGAAAGGCGAGCCTTCCTATGAACTTATTAAAAAACTTTCTGATGACGGAATGAAGCTGAACGTCACTGCTATACTTACACTTGAGCAGATAGAGAATGTAGCAAAGAGCATTAATGAAAAAACACCTGCAATAGTATCTTTATTTGCAGGGAGAATTGCAGATACGGGAAGGGATCCGATTCCGTATATAAAAGAGTCATTAAAGATATTAAAAGGTAATGCAAATGCTGAGCTTCTCTGGGCAAGTTCGCGCGAACTGCTGAACATATTTCAGGCGGAAGAATGCGGATGTCACATTATCACAGTCACAAATGATCTGATTAAAAAACTTCAAATGGTCAATAAGGATCTGAAGGAACTTTCACTAGATACCGTAAAAATGTTTTATAATGATGCATCATCCGCGGGTTACAGTTTTTAATTATTTATCATTGATAGTGTGTCAAAGACAAAAGAAAAAATATTCCTGTTCTTATCGGATTTTTTATTTATTAATCTTGCCTGGATCGTATATTATTATGTAAGGATTGATTCGGGATGGATAGTATATGCAAATCCTCCGGCATTTCTGGTTCCTTTGTTTGTAATATATATTTACTGGCTGATCATATTTTCATTTGCAGGACTTTATCAGCACTGGTTTGTAAGGTCAAGGTTTGATGAGTTCTCATCGGTATTTAAAACAGTTTCGTTCGGGTGTTTCATTTTGTTCTTTATAATATTCATTGATGACTTTTTTAATAAAGCGCCGATAATATCGAGATTTTTAATACTTATCTACTGGCTTCTGCTGGTGTTAAGTGTCAGTCTGGGACGAATAATCATCAGAAGCATCCAGAGGAATCTTCTTGAAAAGGGTATTGGATTAAGGAATACTCTCATTGTAGGAGACGGCGAGAAGGCAGTCAATCTGAATGAAATGATAAGCAAGTATCATCAGCTCGGATATAAGATTCTTGGATTTGTCAGTCTGGATGAAGGCAGCAGTATTAAAGACGGAACGCTTGGAAGCCTGGCGGAAATAACAGGCATCATCAGGAAAAATTCGGTCTCTGAGATTCTGATAGCGCTGGAGCCAAAAGAAAAGGAGAAACTTATTGATATAATCAGATACTGCACGGAAGAAAAGGTAAATATGAAAATACTTCCGGATATGTATGAGATAGTAAGCGGAATGGCAAGGACAAATCAGATCTACGGGGTTCCGCTGATAGAAGTCATGCCGGATATTATGTCTCCTGCAGGAAAGCTTACGAAAAGAATTATAGATGTTTCAGTTTCTGCTTCTACGCTAATTATTTTGTCACCAATGTTACTGCTTGTTTCTTTAATCATAAAAATAAGTTCCCGAGGACCGGTTCTCTATAAGCAGGTAAGGGTAGGCAGAAAAGGAGAGGAATTCATAATGTATAAATACAGATCAATGGTAATGAATTCTGAAGAATACGGACCGGAATGGGCAGGGGAGAATGATCCGAGAATAACAAAGACAGGCAGGATACTCAGAAAACTATACATAGATGAAATTCCACAGATGATAAATGTACTGAAAAATGAAATGAGCCTTATAGGTCCAAGACCGGAGCGGCCATATTTTGTGGAGCAGCTAAAAAAAGAAATACCCTATTATTATAAACGTCTTTCAGTAAAGCCCGGAATTACAGGCTGGGCGCAGATAAAACATAAATACGATTCATCGCTTGAAGATGTAAAGACAAAAGTGCAGTATGATTTTTATTACATCGAGAATATGAGTCTGAAACTTGATTTTAAAATCATGATAAATACAGTAATAGTAATTTTATTAATGAAAGGTCATTAAATTTGAAAAGAACTTTAGTAATAATTCCGACTTACAATGAAGCGGAAAATATTATTAAGATTATTCCGGAGGTATTAAAGAATTCTACTCCTGATAATGAATTTAATATTCTCGTAGTGGATGACAATTCACCTGACGGAACGGCAAAGCTTGTTGAGGATCTGCATAATGATAAAATTAATATTCTTAAGCGGGAAAAAAAATCAGGACTTGGCACTGCTTATGTTGCCGGATTTCATTACGCGATAAGGAACAATTACGATTATGTATTTGAGATGGATGCGGATTTTTCCCATGACCCGAAATATTTAAAAGGATTCATTGAAAAAATAAACCAGGGATTTGATCTGGTTATAGGTTCCAGATATATAAACGGGATCTCTGTACTAAACTGGCCCATAAGAAGACTGATACTCAGCTATCTTGCCTCTGTATATACAAGAATGGTAACCGGACTAAAAGTAATGGATACTACGGCAGGATTTATGTGCTACCGTGTGACTGCTCTCAAACAGATAAATCTGGATGAAGTGAAATCCAACGGTTATTCTTTTCAGATAGAAATGAAGTTTAAATTTTTTAAAAAGGGATTTAAGATTACTGAAATACCCATCCTTTTCATTGACCGGCTGGAAGGCGAATCAAAAATGTCAAGGAAAGTAGTATATGAAGCATATTTCATGGTATGGAAATTAAAGTTCAAGTCTCTGGTAGGAAAATTATAATTACAGAAAATAATTTTTCTGCAGGAAAACACAAATCAAATTTGACTCCGGAAATAATCCGTCAGCATCCTGTACGTAAATATTTAAAATTAAACTGCCTTATAAATTACAGCTGATGTCAGTGCCATTAAAAGATATTTCGGTAGTGATAGTGAATTACAATGTCAGGGACCTTGTGGACAATTGCATTGCATCAGTGTACAAAGCTAACAAAGACAGATATGAAACGGAAATATTTCTTGTTGACAATAATTCAATAGATCTCAGTGCTGAACATATTAAAGAGAAATATCCCGGAGTCACTGTCATCACAAATGACAGGAACGTCGGCTTTTCCAAAGCAAATAATCTTGCACTAAGACAGGCTGCTGGTAAATACATACTTATTCTGAATCCTGATACAGTTCTGGAAGAAGACACATTTGAAAAGATGATCGAATTTTGTGAGAAGGACAGCAAAACAGGAGCGGTTACTTCCAAGCTTATTCTTGCCAACGGTAAACTCGATTCAGCCTGCAGGAGAAGCTTTCCCACGCCATCAGTCGCTATACCCAGAATGCTGGGGCTGTCAAAACTTTTTCCAAAAAGCAGAATGTTCGGAAAATACAATCTCACATATCTTGATGAAAACAAAACTTATGAAGTGGATGCAATATGCGGTGCTTTTATGTTTATTCCGAAAACTGTGCTGGATAAAGCCGGATTATTCGATGAGGATTATTTCATGTACGGAGAGGATCTGGATCTCTGCTTCAGAATAAAGAAATGCGGATATAAAATTTATTATTACCCGGAAGTTACTACTATTCATTTCAAAGGGGAAAGCACCAAGAAGACAAATCTGTCTTATGTTAATAATTTCTACGGAGCAATGAACATATTCGTGAGAAAAAATTTTACCGGAGTTCCGAGGATATTGTCACTGATTTTGCAGATAGGAATATTCTGGCGTTCGGTATTTTCTTACATAAAAAGGTTCATAAAGAATTTTCTTTTCCCGTTTATCGACATAATATTACTTTATGCATCTCTGATTTTATCTGTGAGATTCAGATTCGGAATATTCCCGAATAAAGATTATATGTTCATTATTTCCGTGTATGTTCTGATCTGGGTATTGCTTCTTGCTTTGTTCGGACTTTATTCCAGAAGAAATTTTCTATCAATAAGAAAAACATTCAATGCGCTCATAGCGGGATTTTTTGTAAATTCCTCGATCACATATTTTTTTAATGAATATGCTTTTTCCCGCGGAGTTATATTATCATCGACAATACTCTCGCTGATATTTCTTATCATACTAAGGGGCGGATACAGTTCTTATTTATTTTTTGTATCAAAGAACATCCTTCTGAATAAAGTGAATCTGCTGATAGTAGGCAAGCAAAAGCTGAATCAGAATGCTGAAGACAAGCTCAATGCAAAATATAACATACTTCACTTTGATGATCTTTCTGCGAAAGGAAATATGGCTGAGCTCGAAGAAATAATACAGATCAGGAAGATTAATGAAGTCGTTTTTGCAGGAGATTATTTTGCAAATCAGGACATACTCAATCTGATGTGGGATTTCAGGAACAGAAACGTAAGCTTTAAAATTATCCCGACAGGTAAAGAGCTTATACTTTCAAAACTTAATATGAGAAGCATCGATGAAATAAACTTAGTTGAAATTGAATATAATATTAATAATAAATTAAATATATTTTTAAAAAGAATATTTGATATACTATTATCTTTTCTGTTGTTAATCACAGTTTATCCATTTCTGATATTGTATGTGAAAATGTTTAACAAAAAATTATCGAAACATTTTTCCAAACTTCTTCTTTTGCCTGAAGTATTCAAAGGCAGATTCAGCTTTGTAGGATATCCCGTATGGTTTGAAACACAGAAACAGTATATCGGCAAGAAAGGTCTTACAGGTCTCATTCAGCTGAATTTTAACGAGATGATCTCTGAAGAGGAAATTGAAAACCTGAATTTGTATTATGCAAAGAACCAGTCATTGATACTGGATGTGGAGATACTGCTGAAATCATTTATTTCTTTTTTTAAAAAATAAAAAAACTTTATGGCTGTACAAAATTTTCTTGACTTCGAAAAACCGGTAATAGAACTTGAACAAAAGATCGCTGAGATGCGTAAGATGTCAGACCAGCTTGACATATCGAATGAAATAAATAAACTTGAGATAAAAGTGAATGAACTGAGAAAAAATATATTCGAAAACCTTACTCCCTGGCAGATCGTTCAGCTCGCAAGACATCCTGAAAGACCTTACTCTCTTGATTATATATATCTAATGACCGATAATTTCATTGAACTTCACGGTGACAGGTATTACGGAGATGACAAGGCGATCGTAGGAGGATTTGCAAAGATAAATGATCAGACGGTCATGATCATCGGTCAGCAGAAAGGCAGGGATACCAAATCAAACATTTACAGAAATTTCGGAATGCCGAACCCTGAAGGATACAGAAAAGCTCTGAGACTTATGAAGCTTGCTGAAAAATTCAACAAACCTGTGATCACGCTGATTGATACTCCGGGTGCTTTTCCGGGTATAGAAGCCGAAGAGCGAGGGCAGGCGGAAGCAATTGCAAGAAATCTTTTTGAAATGTCAAAGCTGCAGGTTCCGATCATTGTTGCAATAATAGGTGAGGGAGCTTCAGGCGGCGCGCTGGGTATTGGTATTGGAGACAGAATTCTGATGCTTCAGTACTGCTGGTATTCAGTGATCTCACCTGAATCCTGTTCGTCCATATTGTGGAGAAGCTGGGATTTTAAAGAGCAGGCAGCTGATGCTCTTAAACTGACTTCCCGGGATATGCTCAGATTAAAAGTAATTGACAGAATAATAGATGAACCAACAGGCGGAGCTCACAGAGATCATATTCTGGCGGCAGATATTCTGAAGAAAGCATTGCTCGAAGAACTGAATGTTGTAAGCAAGTTCAAAAAAGATAAACTGCTGGATAACAGAATAAAAAAATTCAGTGAGATGGGATTCTGGAAAGACTGATAAGATTTATGATTTTAGATTTTGGATTTACGATTTGGAAATTCAGATTTGAAATTTAGTCTAATGAAATTATAATTTTTCGATATCGGGTTTTTTCAAAATCCAAATTCTAAAATCCAAATTCTAAAATCTGAAAAATTGTCAGAGAATAATTCAAAATTTCTAATCAACGGTGGTAAGCCTTTGCACGGCAAGGTCAAAGTAAGCGGCGCAAAAAATTCCGCTTCAAAGCTTCTTGTTGCTTCATTGCTTACAGATAAAGAATGCATACTTCATAATTCCCCCAATAAGATAAGTGATCTTATTCTCACTAAAGAAATTTGCCAGTCACTTGGCAGTGAAATATCTATCGATAATGATCTTCTTGTTTCAAGGACTGAAAAAATATCGAGCTGTCACATAGAAGAAGTTCTCGGTAACAAGACAAGAATAGCAATACTTCTTGCTGGTCCGTTGCTTTTACGTACGGGCAAAGCTGAAATCCCTGTACCCGGCGGATGCAAGATAGGTTCGAGACCGGTAAATTTTCATATTGATTCACTTGAAAAACTCGGATGCAATGTGAGCATCAAGGATAATTATTTTGTCCTTCAGGCGGATAGTCTAAAAGGAAATAATATTCATCTTGAATATCCAAGTGTCGGTGCAACAGAAAATATAATCATAGCAAGTTCACTGGCAAGAGGAAGAACCATCATAACAAACGCTGCCGTTGAGCCGGAGATACTTGATCTGATAAAATTCCTGCAGAAGATGGGTGCCATAATTGAAATAAGCACAGACAGAAAAATTACAATAGAAGGAGTTGACAGATTAGATGGCGCGGAGCATTTTGTAATACCGGACAGAAATCAGGCGGCTTCATTTGCCTGCGCAGGCATAGCTTCCGGAGGGGATGTATTCATTGAGAATGCAATTCAGGATGACCTTATAACATTCTTAAATACAGTCCGCAAAGTCGGCGGTAAATATGAAGTAAAGGAGAACGGCATCAGATTTTTTTATGACGGTGAGCTTAGATCAATTGCCATTGAAACCAACGTTCATCCGGGATTTATGACGGACTGGCAGCAGCCGTTCGTTATTTTAATGACTCAGGCAACCGGTCTGTCAATAGTTCATGAAACAGTTTATGAAGAAAGATTCGGCTACGTATCCGAGCTCCGGAAAATGGGAGCAGAAATAGAATTATATAATACATGTCTCGGCGGACTTCAGTGCCGCTTTGCAAATACACATTACTATCACAGTGCGGTAATCAAAGGACCGACACCTTTTCATTCAGCAGAGATAAATGTACCTGATCTGAGAGCCGGATTTTCTTATTTAATAGCGGGAGTAATTGCTGAAGGAGAATCACTGGTAAACGGAGCGATTTATATTGACAGGGGATATGAAGAGATAGATGTGAAGTTGAGAAGCCTGGGAGCTGATATCAAAAGGGTTAACTAAAATGGAATCATTGAATGAAGAATATGAAAGTATTTTAATTAAGTTAACTTTTTTCAGAATCAATTTCCCTTTGCAAATCCCACAGTTATTATTCTCACCAATAAAATAACATTTCCGGCTTTTAATATTCATTTGATGAAACAATCTATACCTTATTATTATAAAAAAATTTGAACGCGGATAACGCGGGCTAAGCTTAAAAATATGGGATTTTATATTTTGAGTTATAGCTTGCCGAAATAAGGATATTTAATTTTGTCATACATAAAGAATATCAGCGGCAATCCGCCTAATCAGTGCTATCAGCTTTACATCAGATTATGTCGTGTACAAAGAAAAACCTTACAGCACATATTTCTAACCTGCAAAGATATTCCATTATTAGTAAATTAGAGGGAATTAAAATTTAAAATATTATGACCAACTCTTCTAAAATTGAACAATTAAAAAAGATAAAACAGGAAGCGTATCTTGGCGGTGGACAAAAGAGAATTGATGCCCAGCATAAGAAAGGTAAGCTTACTGCGCGTGAAAGAATTAATCTTCTTCTCGATGAGGGAAGTTTCGAAGAAACCGATCTTTTTGTAAGGCACCAGTCAACAGATTTTAATCTTGAAGATACTAGATATTATACTGATGGTGTAATAACCGGAACAGGTAAGATCGAAGGCAGAACAGTATGCGTATTTTCTCAGGACTTTACAATACTTGGCGGCTCGCTTGCAGAATATCATGCGAAAAAAATCTGCAAAATAATGGATATGGCTATGAAGATAGGAGTTCCTGTGATAGGTATTAATGACAGCGGAGGTGCGAGAATACAGGAAGGCGTAGTTTCCCTTGGCGGCTATGCAGATATATTTTTGAGAAATACTTTATCAAGCGGTGTTATCCCGCAGATCTCTGCAATTGTAGGACCTTGTGCCGGAGGCGCGGTTTATTCTCCAGCAATTACGGATTTTGTTTTTATGGTGGATAAAGTTTCTTATATGTTTGTGACAGGACCTAATGTGGTGAAAACAGTAACACATGAAGAAGTAACTTTCGATGATCTCGGTGGAGCGCGCACGCACGCTATCAAAAGCGGCGTAAGTCATTTTACTGCTGAGAATGAGATAGAATGTTTTGAAAGCATCAGAAAACTCATGTCTTATATTCCGCTTAACAATATGGATTCTGTACCATTCACGGAATATAACGGTGGTGAAAAGAATCTTGATATGCTTAATGATTTTATTCCTGATAATCCGAATAAACCTTATGATGTAAAAGATATTATTGCGGCGATACTTGATGAGAATACATTTTTTGAAGTCCATAAAGAATATGCAGAGAATATAGTAGTAGGATACGGAAGACTGAACGGCCGCTCGATAGGAATAGTTGCTAATCAGCCGCTTGTGCTTGCAGGTGTTCTCGATTTGAATTCTTCAATTAAAGCAGCAAGGTTTGTAAGATTCTGTGATGCATTTAATATTCCTTTATTAGTTCTTGAAGACGTGCCGGGATTCCTGCCGGGAACAGATCAGGAATGGCGCGGAGTGATACGTCACGGAGCAAAACTGCTTTATGCATTCTGCGAGGCAACTGTTCCGAAAGTAACAGTGATCCTGAGAAAAGCATACGGAGGTGCTTATGACGTTATGAATTCGAAACACGTAAGAGGAGATATTAATCTTGCATGGCCTTCGGCAGAGATTGCTGTAATGGGTGCACAGGGAGCCGCTGAAGTTATATTTAAAAAAGAAATAGATGCATCAGATGATAAAGTAAAAGCCCTTGCAGAGAAAGTAACTGAATTCACGGAGAAATTTGCGAATCCGTATCTTGCAGCGGAGAGGGGATTCATTGATGATATAATAGAGCCGAAGGATACGCGTAAGAAACTGATTTATTATTTTGAAATACTTGAGAATAAAGTTGATACGAATCCAAAGAAGAAACACGGAAATATTCCGCTATAACAGTTAAACAGTTAACAGTTAACATCAAGAGAAATATATTCAACAGAAATATTTACAGTCTGTACAAAGCCGCTGAGATTTAATCTGCGGCTTTTTTTTTATATAATAAAGTATTATAAAATTGTAATTAAGATTATTTTGATTTTTGAAGATATAAATAAATAAATTTATAACCTGATGTTTTAAATCAAAAATACAGTTCTGCTGCATTAAGAATACATCATATTATTTATCACAATTAAACCGGAAAGTCCAGAACTTTTCCGGTTTTTTTATTTTGAGCACCTCCCTGAAATCCCGGTATTTTTAAAAAAGTTCAAATTGAATTTTTTGAAATATTTTTAACTATCAAAATATAAAACCCTGCAAACCCTTGTCAGATAAGGATTTGCATAGTTACTAAATATTTCTGCCGCAAAAAAATGATTCCCAAAAATCACTATTTTACTTTCACAAATTCGATTTTTTACAATTTGACATGAAGGTAAAAAAATGATAGATTTGCTGAGTTTGAAATTAAAGCGAAGCTGAAATGAAATTAAAGCTAAGAATTAAAATCAGAGAGCCGGATCTTTACAGTTAATAGTTAGCAGTTAACAGTTAGACAGAAAGTCAAGTAAACTTTTAACAATAAAAAATTATTGATTCTACATAAAAATTCAAAAACAATAAAACAAGAGATATGAAAAATTTTAAAAATTACATAAAAATATTAGTGATAATTCTTATGACTCATACGGCTTTAAGTGCTGAAGGAAATAAGATTCTCGTCAATAAAGGTACACAGAACGGATATCTTCCCTCTTCAGTTAGATCTGAATCTTACGGTAAAGATGACGGAACAATTATATGCTGGCTTGAAGAAAGCGGAAGCGGTTCCTTAAGAATACAGAAAATTGATAATCTTGGGAATTTCAAATGGACTGAAAAAGGAGTCTTAGTTGATTCTTATGCGGGTACGGGATTTACAGCGGATTCTGATTATCCCTTAGTATTTTCCGACAATAAAGGAGGCGCCTTGGTGATTTACAGAAAGGTATTCTTTGAACGGGAAGATGTGTTTTTTCAAAAAATAGATTCGTACGGAAATAGTTTCACAGCACCGGTCTGTCTTTCATCTTATTACGGAGGATATAATTACAGTCCGGCTGCAGTAAAGACTTCCAGCAATAAAATTGCAGTAACCTGGGAAAATTTCAGCAGCGGGGATTTTAATATTCATGCTCAGCTCATCGATCCTGACGGGAATAAATTATGGAATAATGGAAATGAAGCAGTTGTCTGCAATGTGGGATTTGATCAGAGAAAGCCTTCGATAATGTGCGGAAAATATAATGATATATTTATTTCATGGCTTGATGGCAGAAATTATACTGAATATTATTTTGATCTCTATGCGAATAAGCTTGATTCAAACGGTATTGCAGGAATTTATGAACAAAAAGGAAAACTCATTTTCCGGAAAGTAAATCCAAGAAATTCAAGAAAAGATGTATTCTTTAATCATAATATGATCCAGTCAGACAATAACAGTTTTATTACTGCAATAGAGCATTCTATGGATAATCAATTCAGTAATGTTATACTGATTAAAGCAAATAGTGATCTGGACAGGGAATGGCTTATGGATATGCATTCAGACTCACATCAGTCAAAACCTCTGATAACAGAAAATGATAATTACGGAGCAGGTATTATTTGGAACAATGAAAAGAGTAATGAAAATGATATTTACGGAATTGTTATAAGCAAAGATGGCAGAGTAATCTGGGGATCAGGAAGCGGAAGAAAAATTTCCTGTGATGATGCCAAAAGCTCATACTTGAAGCTGCTCCCGTGTGAAAAAATATCAAACGGGTTTTATATATCCCAGGACAGATTGTATCTCAACTGGGTTACGACAAACACAAACAGACTGTTTGTTAAAGATTTATACTTAACTGACGAATCCGCCCAATGTGAAAACACACTGGAGATTCAGGATGATATTAGCGAGGGGGAATATACTTCTATTACATCTCATGAAAATTATGCCGTAATAGTTTACAGACAAGCAGGCAGTATTTTCGCTTCTTTAAGGAATATTACCGGGAAGGGTTTTACACAAACTTATGAGAAACCTGTACTGGAGAATTTTCCAAATCCCTTCAATCCTTCAACGAACTTATCCTTCAGTATTCCCTCTGATGGATTCGTCAGGTTAAGTGTATTTGATATTACAGGCAGACTGATAAAAACACTGGTAAGTGAATTCAAAACTGCAGGTAATTATAAAATGGATTTTGACGGAAGCGGACTCTCATCAGGAGTCTATTTCAGCCGTCTGGAGTTTAATGGTGCTGCTCACACAAAAAGGATGACGATGATAAAATGATGATGAAGAATATCCCGGCAGATAATATAATTGCCGGGATATATATAATTGATTTTGTTCTTTGAAATAAAATGAAATAAATTCAGAAGATTATACTGAACTTTAAAACGAAATAATTTATATAATACAGATGATTGAAATGAGTTTATTTATTCGAATTTATTATGCTGTTCAGCCATAAGGATAGACGATGAATAATGAATGAATTGATGATCAGTTCAAACCCTGAAAAGACCCGTAACCTTTTCAGGGTTTATATAAGCAATGTGCTCCACTCTAATATATGATAACGATGAATAGTCTGCGATTTGATGATTGATCAAAACCCTGACAAACACAGCCAATTTGTCAGGGTTTATATAAAAAATGTACTGCGCTCTCTGATATGACAACGATGA
>DAIPYG010000019.1:17740-44244 GCA_036782875.1 Bacteroidota bacterium
GCCAGGATGAATAGATCAAACCCTGACAGACTCCGCCGATTTGTCAGGGTTTATAAAAAAATTCTGCTTCGCTCTCTGATATGACAACGATGAATATTTAAGGCAAGGATGAATAGATCAAACCCTGACAGACTCCGCCGATTTGTCAGGGTTTATATAAAAAATGTGCTTCACTCTCTGATAAGATAAACGGTGAATAATTAATGAATCGATGAGACGATATAAACCCTGAAAAGAATCCAAAACTTTTCAGGGTTTATTAATTTAATAATTAACAACAATTGCATATAGACAAAAAATTATAGATCAAACGTCCTTCCAAACTTAACTATACCGTAATCATATTTCTTTCTGATCTTATCAATTTTTTTCATCAGTTTTTCTTTCTTATCGTTATCCTGAAAGATATTTTCCTGCATAGAATTATCTCCGGAAATGAATTCCGAGAATTTTACGCCGAGTAGTCTTACTTTCTTTTTATTTGCAAGCATTTTATCGAGGAGTTCTATGGCATCTTTATAGAAATCATCTTCAAGATTTGAATATTTTGTCCCGGTAAATGATTTCTGATTAACTTTAAAATCGAAATATTTTACTTTCACAGTAATAGTTCTTCCTTTCATACTTATAGCTCTGAGCTTTTCGCAGCATCGCTCCATCAGATAATACAGCTCTGATAAGAGAAAGTCCCTGTCAAGCGTATCGTTGAAAAAGGTATTCTCTTTTGAAAGTGATTTACGCTCTTCTTCATTCTCTCTCACTGAATCACTACCTATACCGTTTGCAACATTCAAAAGAAAAGAAGTATGAATACCAATTTCATTTTCATAAAAAGACTTGTCAAATTTTAATATATCCTGTATTAAATTTATTCCGTATTTCTTAAGCCGCTCCTGTGTTGACTTTCCGACACCGGGAATCTTTGCTATAGGAAGCGTGCTCAGAAATTCTTTTTCCTTAAGAAAGGGGACACAGGTAATTCCATCTGGCTTGTTGATTTTCGAGGCGATCTTTGCGCATATTTTATTTGTTGCAATCCCGACAGAGCAGGTTATATCAAGAGTCTTCTTTATATCATTCTTGATAGTGTTCGCAAGAAGTATATGATTATTTTCATAATTGTGCAAAACTCCGCTAACATCAAGAAAAGCTTCATCTATGCTTAAGGGCTGAATAAGCGGAGTATATTTGTTCATGATTGTACGAACTCTTTTGGAATAATCTGAATAGAGCCCTCTAGTATGACGGATAAAATTTCCTTCCGGGACTAGCATCAATGCTTTTGTAAGAGGCATTGCAGTTCTTACTCCCTTGGCACGTGCAAGATAATTCGGACACGATACTATGCCTCTGGTATCCTGTTTTGTACCGCCGACAACCAGGGGTTTATTTCTAAGTGATGGATTTAAAGCTTCTTCGCAGGAAGCAAAGAAAGCATCCATATCAATATGGAATATTATTTTGTAAATAATCTCAGGCATTTGATTCAACATACTTCAATTGAAAAAATTTATCAATATGAATATCTGTCATTCATTCAGTTTTTATGTACACATTTATAATAGAGCACGGATGACTCAGACTGACCGGAAAAATAACAGAATTTTTCTTTTATTTAATAAAAATCTGAACACCTTTTCAAATCTTTGTCTTCATGATTCCAATATAATGTTCGATATGAACTGGATATTAAGAGAAATTTATAATTCAATCTGATCTTTTGTTACTTTATAAAAGTTTTTATTAAGCTTTTACTTCCCTAAATCAAACCAGCGGATTTCCGCAATTTCAGTTTTATCCGGAATGAGAAAAATTACCATGTACAAAGGTTCAGTTTTATTTTAATTGAGAATAATTTATTGAATGAAGAGAACCGGATATACTGAATTACATAATTAATGTTTAAATTTATTTAGTGTATTTTGTGAATAATTTAAAATAAATATCTGTACAATAATTTACTTAAATCAGAAAAGTTAGAAGCATGGCTTCTTTTATTAATGCTTGCGCTCATCTGGGGAAGTTCATATATCCTTATAAAAAAAGGGCTGGTGGTTTTTTCAGCTTTACAGGTTGGTACAATAAGAATAGCTTTTGCATTTCTGTTCCTTCTTCCTTCTGCAGTCAGAAATCTGAAAAAAGTGCCTGAAGGAAAATGGAAAATAATTATTTTTACCGGAATAGTGGGAAATCTCATTCCTTCTATTCTGTTTGCATTAGCTGAAACAAATCTGGAAAGCTCTCTTACCGGAATTCTGAATGCTCTTTCTCCCATATTCACAATGCTGATAGCAGTTTATATCTTCAGCTTCAGGATCAGACTGTTACAGATAGCAGGAATTATTGTTGGTTTTGCAGGAACCATTGGCCTGAGTTTCATTAATTCCTCCGGAGGAATTGGAAACATGAACATTTATGTCTGGCTTACAATTATAGCTACATTTTGTTATGCACTGAGTCTGAATTTTATTAAGGCATATCTCGGAGATGTGAGTTCTATGGTAATAACATCTCTTGCAGTATTTACTATAGGTCCAGTTTCAATAATATATCTCTTCTCTACTGATTTTATAAAAATAGTTCAGAATACTCCCGGATCTTATGAAGCGCTCGGATATATTTCTATCCTCGGAGTCTTCGGAACTGCAATTGGACTGATACTATATACAAGACTGATACATATGACTACAGCAATTTTTGCAAGTTCTGTTACTTACCTTGTTCCGATAGTGGCAATATTCTGGGGAATTCTGGACGGTGAAAAAATATATGCGCTTCATCTCGCTGGGATGCTTTTTATCTTAATCGGTATATATTTGGTCAACAAATCGGGTTCAACAATAAAAAATAAATGACATGGATCTTTTCGGTGAGAAGTCTGAATTAAAGTATTCAACTGCTGATACTCCTCTTGCAGAAAGAATGCGTCCCGAATCTCTTAATGACTTTGCGGGACAGAAGCATCTTATATCTGAAGGGAAGCCGATCAGGATCATGATTGAAAAGAACGAACCTTCTTCAATGATCTTATGGGGACCGCCGGGAGTAGGAAAAACAACACTGGCATTGCTTATTGCTAATCTTGTCAAAGCGGAATTTATTCAGCTTTCTGCGATATCATCGGGAGTAAAGGATGTAAGAGCAGCAATTGAAAAAGCTGAATTTAATCTTAAGCGGAAAGGAAGTAAGACAATACTTTTTATAGATGAGATACACAGATTCAATAAAGCACAGCAGGATTCACTCCTTCAGAGTGCTGAGAAAGGAACAATAATCCTGATCGGAGCTACTACTGAGAATCCGTCCTTTGAAGTCATATCTCCTCTTCTATCGAGAAGCCGTGTCTATATATTAGAAGAATTAACAAAAGATGATTTTTATTTTATCATAAACAATGTCCTGGCAAATGACAAGCTACTCAGTAAATTGAAAATTGAAATAGAAGACAGGGATTTTCTTATAATGCTTTCTAATGGCGATGCAA
Organism: Bacteroidota bacterium; assembly: GCA_036782875.1. Lineage (GTDB taxonomy): Bacteria > Bacteroidota > Ignavibacteria > Tepidaquicellales > Tepidaquicellaceae > JAGPCH01. Next base: position 21,225 of record DAIPYG010000019.1, read on the forward strand.
GGAGACTCCTTAACGGATTAGAGCTTGCTGTAAAGCTCTCAAAGCCTGACGATAAAAATATAATTTATCTTACCAATGAGATCTTCAAGGAAACATTTCAGACCAATTACATCAAGTATGATAAAAATCAGGAAGAACATTATAATATAATTTCTGCATTTATAAAAAGTGTGAGAGGAAGTGACCCGGATGCTGCTGTTTATTGGATAGCAAGAATGCTGAAGGGAGGTGAAGATCCGAAGTTCATTGCTAGAAGAATGATTGTACTGGCATCTGAAGATATCGGAAATGCTGATCCATATGCATTAACTCTTGCTACGAGCGCTTTCACTGCCATTGATTATATCGGAATGCCTGAAGCAACTCTGATTCTCTCGCAGACTGCAACATATCTTGCAAGCTGCCCTAAAAGCAATGCTTCTTATATTGCCATAAGCAAAGCAAAACAGGATGTAAGTGAAAATCCGCCTTTCGATGTTCCTATCCATTTAAAAAATGCTCCTACAAAACTTATGAAAGATCTGAATTACGGAAAGGAATATAAATACGCTCACGATTTTGAAAACAATTTTACCGAGCAGCTGTATCTGCCTGATGAACTTAAGGATAAAATTTATTATGAACCTTCGGAAAACGGTATGGAGGCAAAATTCAAAAAAAGACTTACTGAACTCTGGAAAAAAAGGAAATAAATTTTCTAATTTTTAATTCTTCACTTCTTTCAAAACAATTTTATTCCCGGGATCAAAAAAAATCTTCACCGGTTCTTCCTTAAACTCAAATGAATACATCTGCAGATTGTAGTCATTATTTACAGTCATTATTGTGTCTTTTCCGCTTTTAAAAATAACTTTCAGATCTACCGGCATTTTGTAAAAGCCCGTATTTTTCTGAATCTGATTAATAGTATAATCAATTTTCCATTCGCCGCTTCCTGTATCCGTTATTTTAAAATTGTTTTGATATACTGGATGATTTGGCTTGAAAAGCCATTCATCGAAGAACCAGTTAAGATCGATTCCGCTTTGTTCATTCATAAATTTTATGAAATTCTCAGTAGTAATATTTCCATACATAAAGTCAGGATTTGTAGCATAGTTTTTTACACAACTGAAAAAAACCGAATCCCCGAGTATATTTCTTAACATAAAAATCACGCATGCTGCTTTCGAGTATGATATCTCTGAATTGAACAGAGTATCATCATCAGGAAGTGAAGTTGCCCAGGATTTTTCATAAATTGCCCAGCCGGGATTTCTCCTGAGATACTTTGAAGCTTCATTCAGAATATTTTTATTGTAATCATTAAAGCCTTTCTGGCTTTCTACCCAAACAGCCTCATTGAATGTAGCAAACCCTTCGTTCAACCAGATATCAGACCAGGTCGCAGGAGTGATAAGATCCCCGAACCACTGATGCGCCAGTTCATGAATCGCAAGATCTTCAGTCCAGCAGTCAGCACATAAAGTTATAAGTGTTTGATTCTCCATTCCTCCCCACAGGAAGTCCCTGTTTGTAGTAGCAAAGGCAAGTTTTTCAAACGGATAGTCCCCGTATTTTTCTGACATGAGATCAAGCATCTTTCCTATTTTGCTTTTTAAATTATTTATATTAAAGCTTGTCTCTCCGTTCTGCCAGTAAAACCTTACCTCCATATCTTCCCCGTTTGGACGTTTCCAGTTAATGACACTCAGGTTAAAATTAACTTTACCGATAAAAGCAATGAGATAGGTCGCAATCGGATTATAACTTTCCCACTTATAGGAAACTGTATCACCGTAAACCGTCGAATCTGTTAGGGTTCCATTGGAACAAAACAGAACTTGTGAAGGGACTCTGGCAGTCAATGAGAGTAAAGCTTTATCATCAGGTTCATCATAGCAGGGAAACCATTTTCTGGCTTTTGCTGCTTCACAGTCAGTATAAACCATTCCTTCTCTCACATAAAATGCTGAATCTTTCACGTTCTTGTGATTGTAATTGATCATAATTTTAAATTCATCCCCGGCATCATAATTCTTGTCAAGATTTATTATTAATTTATTATTGAAGTGTGAAAAAGAAACACCGGCATCAGAAACAGAAATTATTTCAAGTGATAAATTCACAGCATTGAGAGTCACCTGCCCGGTCTGTTCAATTGCTTTTACGGTAATGATCTCTGATGCATTAAAATTACGTGGAAATGGAGTAAGGAAACAATTATATATATTCAGATTCAGGTCATATTTGATTATATCAAAAGACTTACCGGACTGTGAATAGAGATTGATAACTGAAAACAAAAAGATAAGTAATACGAAAAGATATTTTTTCTTCAAGATCTGAGATTATATTTATGATAAGAGTTATTGATATCAGTAAATTATATATTATAATCATTGAAATCTATTTAATTTCATTCTCACTGTAATCCCTGCCTTTCCAGTTAGCTCCCTTCCCGAATTTCAGGATCCTGAATGAGTTGATGGATACTGCGATAAGAAATAAACAGCTCAGAAAATTCAGAAAAGAATAAACCAATGGCTGTTTGAATTTAAATGAATGAGTTATTCTTATGATTACCGGAATAATAAAAGCTGAAACTGATAAAACAAATATCGACTTGTCCGTATTTATAATTGAACAGATCAAAGTAAATAATGGAAATACAAAAAGTAAGAAGTATGATACTATCACTGCCGTAAGACCGGAAACTGAGAAAGCAAGTCCTGCAAAAAAATTCTTCGAGAAACCATTCCAGACCTCGCCAAAGCTTTTGTACATTCTGCATTTCATCAGATCTGTGCCGTCCGCAAAAATCAATTTTTGTCCGAATTCCTTCACCCTTCGGGAGATCCAGACATCTTCTACTATCCTGTTTTTCAGTGATTCATGTCCACCTATTAAATCATAACAGTTTCTATTAAAAAGCAGGAATTGTCCATTTCCCATTGAAAACTCTTTTCTCTGAGACTTTTCTACCAATGGCACAGGAAGGAAAGCCATCACTGCAAAATAAAGCATAGGAATTACGGTCTTTTCCCAGAAGGTAAGTGATTCCTCATAAGGCATAATTGAAAGCAATCCCGTCTTGTTTTCTTCGGCAAACGCAACAACGTCTGAGATGCAGTTACTGCTCATTTCCGTGTCTGCGTCTATAAATAAAATATATTTCCCCGAAGCTTCATTCTGAAGCTGATGACAGGCAAAGTTCTTTCCTACCCATCCTTTTTCAAGAACCTTACCTCTGATAATTCTTAATCTTTTATCAGAAATAGTATTAATCAGCTCTTCCGTTCTGTCGGTTGAGTTGTCATTCAAAACTATGATCTCAAAATTTTCATATTTCTGTTCTATAACTGATCTTAAACATTTCATCATATTTGCTTCCTCATTTCTGGCAGGTATCAATACAGAAACCATCACATTGCATTGATTTAATGAAGGTTTGATCTTCCTGATTCCGAAATAATTTATAATATTCATTGTAAAGAGAATGCCTAAAATGAAATTTATTATAAGAAGCAACCAGTAGGTCAAAGTATATTCCAAGATAAATCCTTATATAGTATTTTAAATTTGTTTTTAATATTATGCCTACAATATTTATGTTTAAAAATTAAGTTTAAATTCATTTGCAGGTTATTACAGATTTAGAGGAAAACAAATTCCACGATTTAAAAACAGCCGGAGCTTATGAATGGTGGTATTTTGACTGCATAGATGAAGATAATGAATATTCCTTTGTGGCAATATTTCTGACCGGAAATCCTTTTTCACCTGATTACAGCAACAGAATAAAGAATCATCTGAAATCACCTCAATCTAAAATTCCGGATCCGCTTGATTTTTGCGCAATTTCCTTCAACCTTTATTTTCAGGACAGAGTGTTATACAGGGTTTTGTATGAATATGAAAAAGATTTTTTCAATGTTGAGACAGGGGATGGTTCCGAAAAAATAAGCATTGACAGAAGTAATTTTTATTTTGAAAAAAGTGAAAACAAATTTTATCTCAATATTAATCTGCCTGATTCAAAGATCAGTAATCAGTTTAAATCAGAATTTGTATTTACCGTAAAATCTGATCCTGCCGAATTAAAAAATTCTCAAACAGCTGAAAATAACAGGCATTTCTGGCTTCCTTCAGCTAACGTCTGCGAAGTTACAGGTAAAGTTAAATTTTACAGAAATTTTAAAAGAACAAAAAATGAATTCGTTGGTTACGGTTATCATGACCACAACTGGGGAAGTGAAGCTATGTTCGAGAATATCAAAGACTGGTATTGGGGCAGGGCAGTCAGTGATAATTATTCACTGGTATACTTTTATATATTATACAAGGATGAAAGCAGAAATCCTTTTAATGTTCTGCATATTTATAAAGAAGGAAAATTAATTAAAGAGTTGAATGAGTTTGATACAGATCTGAAAAACAAGAAGAATTACTGGTTTTTGAAATTCAATAAAAGCCTGACAATTGAAAAGGATGATATTAAAATGGTATGCAGAAATAAAGAAAAGATTGATAACGGACCTTTTTACATAAGATTTATTTCAAGATTTGATCTTTATATAAAAAATCAGAAAGTGATAAATGGAATTACCGGTTTCTCCGAATACATAAATCCCCAAAGACTGAAATCCGGATTTTTAAAGCCATTTGTAAATCTGCGTATTACAAAGGTCAGTCAGCTCTGAACTTAACTTAATAACTTCTTTACAATATTTGATCTTTACCAAAATAAAAAATAGAATCAAAAAAATAAAATTTATTGATTCTAAAATTATATCTGAATTAAAACCCTATCGCCTTTCCGTATCCGCGTCTGTCAGAATGACCGGTCATTGTCCCGTCATTTAAAATCATTATAGCATCAACTCTCCCGAAATCGGGAATCTCTTTTAATGAATATCCCATGTCTCTTAATTTATTTCTCGAGCTTTCACTGCCAAAATCTTTTTCAATCTGAATTTCGTCGGGATACCATTGATGATGAAATCTGGGGGCATCTATTGCTTTATCTAGATCATATCCATAATCAATGATATTTATAACAGTCTGCAGTACAGTTGTAATGATCCTGCCTCCTCCGGGGGAACCAAGTATAAGAAATGGTTTATTATCCTTGAACACAAAAGTAGGTGTCATTGAGCTGAGCATTCTTTTTTCAGGCTGAATGGCATTTGCATCACTTCCAACAAGACCGTACAGATTTGGTGTGCCGGGTTTTGAAACAAAATCATCCATTTCATTATTCAGAAAAAATCCGGCACCATCAACTACAACTTTATTTCCGAATACATCATTCAGTGTAGTAGTGACCGAAACAAAATTTCCATCCTTATCTGCTATACTGTAATGTGTGGTCTGATCACTTTCTTTATAATATGCATCTCCGTGTTTAATTTTAATACTCTTAGACGCTGAGTCGGAAGAATAATCGTTCATTCTGTTAAGGGAATAAAATTTTGATGTCAGTATATCCACCGGAACACTAACAAAATCAGCATCTCCCATGAATTCACTTCTGTCTGAATAAACTCTTCTCATTGCTTCTGTCATAAGCTGAATATTTGTTACACTGCCATAACCATATTCACCAAGATCATAATTTTCCAGAATATTAAGTAAATAAATCAGACTGATCCCTCCACTGCTTGGAGGTCCCATTGAAATAATTTCAAAACCTCTGTAAGTACCTTTCAGTACATCTCTTTCTTTTGGTTCATATTTTAAAAGATCATCGTAAGAAATAATTCCATTTGTATTTCTCATCTCCGAAACAATCAGATCTGCAATTTTTCCTTTATAAAATCCGTCTTTTCCATTATCTCTTATCTCTCTGAGTGTATTTGCAAGATCCTTCTGAATTAAATTTACTCCCGGTCTGAAATTACCTCCGAAGATCTTCATAGTTCCGCTGTATTCTGAAAAATCTTTCTGATACTTATTCAGTAATTCCGCAAATACCTCATTTATATTAAATCCTGTATCAGCAATATTTATTGCATATTCCATAACTTCATTACGGCTTAACGTCCCGTATTTATCCAATGCATAAAGCATTCCGGCAACAGATCCCGGGACACCGGCAGCAAGATTTCCTGAAGTACTTAAATCCGGGATTACATTACCATTTACATCAAGAAACATATCCCTGGCTGAGAGCAAAGGTGCTTTCTCACGGTAGTCAATTGATGTATTCCTGCCGTCTTTAAGATGTATCATCATAAAACCGCCACCTCCGATATTTCCTGCCTGAGGATACACGACTGAAAGAGCAAATCCGACTCCTACTGCAGCATCAACTGCATTTCCGCCTTTCTTCAGAATTTCAATTCCTACCTGTGATGCGAGTTCCTGTGCAGAACTTACAATACCATTGCTATAATATACTTCCTGAGCATATGCATTATCTGATAAAAGAATTAAAATTAATATGAGTTTAATTATTCTCATCTTAAGTATTCCAGTCCCTGTTATATCTGAAATCAATATTTACAGTCCTGTTTGAAATTTTTGCAATCAAAGGCGGCAGGCGTTTAAACTGGCTTCTGATAATTAGTGAATTTACCCTTTCTATAAATTTTTCATCAAAGCCGGATTTTATAAGTTCAGAATCAGAAATTCTTTCATCCACTTTTAAAAAAAGATATCTGTCAACTTTCTCATATGTAAATCCAAGTTCTTTCTCATCTGTCTGACCTTTCCACAGATCTGCAGACGGCTTTTTTTTAATTATGCTTTCAGGGACACCTAAATACATTGCGAGACTTATCAGCTGAGATTTATAAAGATCTCCTATCGGATTAATAGCTGAAGCAGAATCCCCGAAAATAGTAGAATATCCAAGAAGAATTTCTGTTTTATTGCTGGTTCCAATCACAAGAGCATTTTTTGCAGCAGATTCGTCATACAATAAAATCATTCTCATCCTTGCCATAATATTACCCTTTCTTACATTCGAAATATCTTTATTACTTATTTCATTTATGACTGAATCCACCGGTCCGGTAATATCGATTTCTCTGTAATTTACATTTAAATCCTTAACCACTTTTATTGCATCGGTCAGACTATCAGGGCTGCTGGATTTGTAAGGCATTAGCAGACAAGTCACATTTCTGCTTCCAAGAGCTTTAGCTGTAAGATAGGCTGAAACGGCTGAATCGATCCCACCGGAAAGTCCGATCACAGCTTTAGTAATACCTATCCTGTGCGTTTCGTTTTTAATAAAATCACACAGAATTTTTTCCACATAATTATTAGATAATTCCATAATATTTGATATCATTAGCAAAAAAAAAGCCGACCATAATTAATATTTTGATCGGCTGATATAAATAAAAAATATAATAGTTATTTTGAAACCTGATAAACTATTTTTCTTATGGTATCAAACTGCAAATAAGGAAACAATTCCTGAATTTTATCTATAGCTTCACCCGCACTCATTTCTCTTCTCATTTCTTTGTACATCTGCCTTATTTTGTAGTCTCTTATTGCTTTTTCATCAAGGAGTTTATATTTCTTCAGGGTATTATAAACATTGTCATCTATAAGCTCACTTAGAGGATTGTCACTTTTTGATTTTACTGCTGGTTTCAATTTTTAATTCTCCTTATTTAAGTTAAATTTTTAAAAACATTCAAATAATGCTTCAAAATGCACATTTGCAAATCTCTTGAATATTTACTTATACAAAAATACACTAAATCGTATAGAAAAGTCAAGATTAGGTTTGAAAAATTGCCGGAAACTTATATTTTTAGTAGCATATATTTTAAAATTATGTTATATTGTGATGTAATCCTTACAATTTGTAAAATCAATTTATAGTTCCTATAAAATTAAGAATGCCCTTTAAATTATTCAGGCTCAGTTTAGCTTTTTTAATATTTTTTTCTGCTCAGAATTTATTCCCTCAAAATACAGAATATGTAAAGCTCACAGCATTTTCCAACAAGGATAAGTATACAAACACAGATACGATTAAAATTGCACTTAGGATTTCTATAGGGGAAAAATACCATATCAATTCTTATAAAGTAGAAGATCCGACTTTAATTAAAACTTCTGTTTCAGGAAATTCGGATAAATTTAAACTTCTGAATACTTATTTTCCGAAAGATGAAAAGCTGAAATTTGAATTCAGTGAAAATGAAATAAATGTTTATGAAAAAGAATTTACTGTTGGCATAACTTTTCTACCCATTTCTGATATCGGAGATGGGTCATACGAAATACCGTTAAAATTTAATTTTCAGGCTTGCGATAATAAAGTCTGTTACCCTCCAAAAACAATAAATGAAAATATTACTGTAAAAATAGACAAAAATGTAAAATCAACTTCAGATATTAATACAGGTATTTTTAAAAATATAAATTTTTCATCTCCAACTACTGATACAGAGAAATCTGAAATTCCTAATTCTGCCTTAAAAGAGAATCTGAGAACTGATACTCCAGAAAATGATGAAGATCAGATCGGTAATCTGATTCAGGAAAAAGGTTGGGCTGCTGCTCTTATTTTTATTTTTCTTGGAGGATTAGCCCTGAATCTGACACCTTGTGTATATCCTTTGATTCCAATAACGGTAAGCTATTTCGGAGCTCAGGGAAGCGGGAGCAAATCACAGAGCATTCTTATGGGTATTTTTTATTCTTTGGGTATGTCTGTTACTTATTCTGCTCTTGGTGTTTTTGCTGCTCTTACCGGCAGTCTGCTTGGTACAGCATTGCAGAATCCTTTCGTAATTATTGTAATTGCCCTTATAATGATTGCTTTGGGTACCAGCATGTTCGGTCTGTTTGATATAAAAGTGCCTCAAAGTCTTGCAATGATAGGGAATAAAAACAGATCCGGATATTTCGGATCTCTGCTTATGGGTCTGACTGTGGGATTTATTGCCGCACCTTGCATAGGTCCATTTGTTTTAAGTCTGCTTGTTTTTGTAGGAAAACTCGGAAATCCACTTACAGGATTTTTGCTGTTTTTTGTACTTTCTATGGGTCTGGGATTACCATATATATTTCTATCAGCATCGTCAAGTTCTATAAGTAAATTACCCCGCTCAGGTGAATGGATGGAAGGCGTAAAGATCATTTTTGGTCTGATATTATTCGGGATGGCTCTGAATACACTGTCACCATTAATACCTAAAGATATTTTTAATGTAATACTGCCGGTTTATGTAATTCTTTCTGGCGCTTATCTTATATTAATAGACAAAAAGGGATTATCATCAGTTGTTTATACAAAAATTAAAAATTTATTAGCTGTTATTGCAATTGTTTTAGGAACGCTTATGTTAAAACCTGCAGAAAATAATGAATCAGTTAACTGGAAAATGCTTTCCTCTGTAGAATCCATTGATAATAGTATAAAATCAGAAAATAAACCCGTAATGATAGATTTCTATGCAGATTGGTGTGCTCAGTGTAAGGAACTCGATGAATATACTTATACGAATTCAGAAATAATTGAAATGTCTAAATCACTAAATTCAATTAAAGTGGATCTGACAAAAGAAAATGATAGCATTACTAATAAATTCGGGATCAAAGGATTACCTGTTGTAATTTTTCTTGATCAGTCCGGAACAGAATACAAGGATCTTAGAGTAACAGGATTTCTTAAGCCTGAAGAATTCAAGAAAAAAATTAATTCACTCCAAAAATAGATATTTTAAAAAATGAATTTTAAATCAATAATCTTTGTGTTTTTAACTTTTGTTTCATTAACAGATCTTTATAGTCAGACAAAAGTGACAACATCCAGAGGAAATGAGATACTGACATTAAAGTCAGATTTTCTAAAGACTGATAATTTATCAAAAAAACCTGAAATAAATACTTCAACATCGGAATCAAAAAAATCTCCCGGAGTTGCCCTGCTGCTTTCTCTGGTACTTCCCGGTTCAGGTCATTATTATCTTAACAGGATGGATGTTGGAAAATATTTTTTAGGAGCAGATGTTGCCTGCTGGTTAGGCTTTATAACGCTTAATGTATATGGTAATTCTGTAAACGATGATGCAATTTCTTTTTCCACACAGCACGCCGATGTGAACACAACAAATAAAGATGATAATTATTATGCAAATGTTGGCAACTATGATAATATTTATGAATATAATAATGCACAGCTTACTTACGGGGCTTATTCCATGATTTATAATGTAGATCAGTATTACTGGAACTGGGATAATGTAAACAACAGAAATACTTTTGAATCTCAAAGGAAAAGCAGTGAAAGGATACTTAACAACAGGATAATTTTCGGAAGTCTGCTTATTGCAAACAGGATTGTAGCAGGAATAAGCTCTTATATTCTTGCAAAAAATATGAATAAAAAACCAAGTGCATTTAATATTGAACCCGAATTACTGTATAAAAAAGATTTGAGCTTTGACGGTGTAAAAATCAATCTTGTGAAAAATTTTTAATTTTTTGATTGTATAATTATAAATTAGTAATTGAATACGACGGCAGGGGATATAAGGGCTGGCAGAAACAGAATTACACCGGAAATACTATTCAGCAGTGCCTTGAATCATCAATTGAGAAAATATTAAAGGAAAAAATTAAGCTTATAGGAGCCGGCAGAACAGATGCAGGAGTCAGTGCTTATAATCAGGTCGCAAATTTCCATTTTAAAGGTAATCTCGTAATTGATAAGTTCAGGCATTCTCTGAATTCACTGCTTCCCGGTGATATTACAATTAAAAATGTTAAATCAGTAAATCCGGAATTTCATTCAAGATATTCAGCACTAAAAAGAGAATATATTTATAAAATATCTTTTAGAAAAAGGTCTATAGGCAGGGATGAATTTTACAGGATTGGTTATGAACTGGATATGGTAAAAATAGATGAGTTTATAGAGTTTATATCAAAACAGCTGAATTTCAGATCCTTTTGCAAGAACAGTGAAGACAGAAATAATTTCTTATGCCGTATATTTCATTTCAGTTTTAAATATATTAAAGCCAGAAGTGAACTGATCTTCACAATAACAGCCAACAGATTCCTGCATTCAATGGTCAGATCTTTGATTGGTTGCGCTATTGATACAGGGCGGGGAAAACTTAATTTAAAAGATATTAAAGAAAAAACTAAAAAAGGAGAAAAAACGGGAGCATATTTTTTACCAAGTAACGCTTTATTTTTAAATAAAATCTATTATTGAAATGAACAACGTAATTTGTTTTTTAATATTTACTATTCTCTTTTCATCATTTAATTTTGCTCTCTCTCAAAGCAACAGCGGTTACAAAAAGATGGAACTTACAAATAAAGTTCTAAATCAAAGTCCTACTGAAAAATCTTCAATTGAAGAAAAATATAACACTTCCCACAGTTCAAATCCTAACGAAAAGTCACCATACTTAGGAGCTTTATTTTCCGGTCTAATCCCGGGAACTGGTGAGCTCTATGCAAAAAGATATCTTAAAGGAGCTATTTTTCTTGCCGTAGAAGCCGGTCTCTGGATTGCTTATTCAAGTTTTGAAACGAAAGGGGATGATCAGACAGATTCTTATCAGGCATACGCCAATCAGAACTGGAGTATGAATAAATATGCTCAATGGCTCGTTGACCTGAATTTCAGCGGCTCTGCAGCTATTACAGATCCTCAAACTTCTAATCTTGAATTGTTGAGAAGGCAGGTGAATGTTGTAGAAGCTCAGAATTTTTCACACCAGCTTCCGGAAATAGGATCGCAGCAGTATTATGAACTCATAGGAAAATATCAGAATTTTGTCGTTGGCTGGGCTGATGCAAACCCGAATCTAAATAATACACCCGGGACACCGAATTACTACGGCACTTACAAGACTCAAATGTATGAAGATTATTCTTACAGCCGGCAGGATGCTAACAGTTATTATGATAAAGCAACTACTTCTCTCACTTTGATAATAGTAAATCATTTACTTAGCGCTGCTGACGGAGCATGGAGTGTATCTATGTTCAACAAAGATCTTAAAATAAAAACAGGCGTTCATATTGAGAATAAATATTCGATGTATGGTGAAAAGAAGCTTGTTCCTTTTGCTAATTTAAATGTAACGTTTTAATCTGACTTATTCTGAAATAAAAGTAAAATATTTCTTTTCATCATAATAATCCCGGCATTTTTTTAAACTGGCTTTATTATTTTTATCAAACATCCCGTACATTGTGGCTCCGGTTCCGCTCATAGAAGAGAACTCTGCTCCCAAATCAATTAATTCACTTTTTATATCTTTAAGTTCAGAATATTTCCTAAAAACCACTTCTTCAAAATCGTTTTCTAATAATTTGAAAATTCCCGGCTCAAATTTTGTAATATCTTTCAGTACATACGGTTTAGAAAATCCTTTTCGGTAATTCAGTTTTTCGAAAGCCCATCTTGTCGAAATATGAAGGTTGGGATTTACTATAAGTATGTCATAGTTGATTCTGTATTCCTTTAAAAAAACCATTCTTTCACCGCGGCTTCCGGCATAACAAGGTTTAAGCATAAGAAAGAACGGCACATCGCTTCCAATAGATAATGCAATATTTAATATCTTTTCCCTGTTTGAAGCGATATCGATATTCATAAAATTTATAAGAAACCGGATCACAGCTGCTGCATTTGAACTCCCGCCCCCGAGACCTCCACCGACTGGTATGTTTTTCTTTATACTTAAAATGATATTATAATTTTCTTTTACTCTGAACTCACGAAAAAATTGCTCAACTGCTTTATAACAAAGATTATCTTTTGAAAGTGGAATGAAAGGTTTGTCTGATTTTATTATTACTGAATTATGATCATTTTCTGATCTCTGAATCTCAATACTGATCTGATCACGCAGTTTTACAGGATAGAAAATTGTTTCGAGATCATGAAATCCATCATCTCTTTTCCTTATTACCCTTAATCCTGTGTTTATTTTGGCATATGAGTTAACTGAAGCGGTAAACATTTTTCCTGAAATATTATTTGCATTCAAGATAAATATTTTTTTACTTAATTGTTAATATCTAAGCTGTCCATGAATGTTCAATGTGCGCTTTTCAATATTCAATGCCAGTTGCACAATGTAAATTGTAATTTGTTCAGTATGCCCACTTTAACAGTATCGAACCCCAGGTATATCCGGCGCCAAAGCTAGAAAGGATTAAATTGTCTCCTTTTTTGATTTTGCCGTTATCCCAGTATTCCGATATACAGGTTGGAATTGTTGCTGAAGTTGTGTTGCCGTATTTGTAAATATTAACCATTACTTTATCCATGGATATTCCCATTCTTTCAGCACAGGCTGTTATTATTCTGAGGTTAGCCTGATGAGGTACAAGATATGAAATATCAGATGGCTTAAGATGATTTTTTTTCATGATTTCATAAGAAACATCTGCCATCCCTTTTACAGCTTCTTTGAAAACTGTTTTGCCGTCCTGATAAACAAAATGCATTCTTTTATCAACTGTATCATGTGAAGCCGGATTAAGACTTCCTCCTCCTAGCTGGTGTAAATATTTTCCTCCTTCTCCGTCTATCTTCATAATAGCATCCAGAACTCCGTAATTTCTATCTTCCGTTGGCTCAAGTAATACAGCTCCAGCAGCATCACCAAAGAGAAGACAGGTATTCCTGTCTTCCATATTTGTAATGGAAGACATCTTATCTGCTCCTACGACTATAACTTTCTTATGTGATCCAGATTGTATGAATTGAATTGCAGTGGTCATTGAAAAAATAAACCCTGAACATGCAGCTAGTATATCAAATCCCCATACATTCTTTGCTCCCATTTCTCGCTGGATTATACAAGCTGTGGAAGGGTAAATCATATCCGGTGTGACTGTTGCTACTATTATCAGATCGATCTCATCTATACCAATACCTCTTTTCTCAAGTAATTTTTCAATTGCCTTGACCGCCATGAAAGATGTAGGAAGATCTTTATCAAGTCTTCTGCGTTCCTGAATACCTGTTCTTGACCTGATCCATTCATCACTTGTATCCAGATATTCTTCAAAAAACTTATTATCAATGACTCTGTCGGGTACATAGTGCCCGACAGAGGTTATCATTGCATTAAAAGGACCTTTATTCAGCATTTTAAATTATTCGAGATTCTCTTTTGTTTCTTCAAGTTCTTCTACTGAATTATCTTTATCAGAAACATTATCTTTCCTGTCATCAGTAAAAGTAAGCTCTTCACTTCCTTTTTTATATTTCACTTTTACTTTTCCTACTTCCTTGAAATTGCCTTTGAGTATCTCTTCACTAAGAGGATCCTCAAGATATTTCTGAATTGCTCTTCTCAAAGGTCTTGCTCCGTAAGCCTGATCAAATCCTTTTTCAGCCAGAAATTCAAGCGCAGGTTTAGAAACTTCCACCTTGATTCCGTGCAGCTGAATTCTGGATAAGAGCTTCTTTGTACCTATTTCCACAATTTTCACAATGTCATCTTTTTCCAGTTGCCTGAATACAAACATTTCGTCTATCCTGTTCAGGAATTCCGGTGAAAATACTCTCTTTACTGATTCATCTATTGTACTCTTTATCTTATCATAATTACTTTTCTTTGTTGACTCTCCGAATCCAAATACCTTATCAAGTTTAAGATCTCTGGTGCCGATATTGGATGTCATTATAATTATAGTATTCTTAAAATCAACTTTTCTTCCCAGACCGTCGGTGAGTATGCCATCGTCCAATACCTGTAACAGAATATTAAATGTATCCGGGTGGGCTTTTTCTATTTCGTCAAGCAGCACAACTGAATACGGTTTTCTTCTTACTTTCTCTGTCAGCTGTCCGCCTTCTTCGTATCCTACATATCCCGGAGGAGCTCCAACGAGTCTGGATACATTGAACTTCTCCATATATTCGCTCATATCAATTCTGATCAAAGCATCTTCAGAATTGAATAAAAATTTTGCAAGTTGCTTTGCAAGCTCAGTCTTTCCAACTCCTGTTGGTCCTAAAAATACAAACGAACCGATTGGTCTGTTCGGGTCCTTTAAACCGGCTCTTGCTCTTCTGATTGCCTTGGAAATGTTAATGACAGCATCATCCTGTCCGACTACAACCTGCTTTAAATGCTCTTCCATTTTCACAAGTCTTTCTGTCTCAGCTTCAGCAATCTGATTAACAGGTATTCCTGTCATCATTGCCACAACATCTGCCACATTCTGTTCATCCACCTCATATACCATGCTCTGTGATTTTATATCCCAGTCTAATTTCAGCTGTTCCAGATCCGACAAAGATTTCTTCTCAGTATCTCTGAGTCTAGCTGCCTCTTCATAATTTTGATTCTTCACAACCTGATTCTTGAACTGTCTAATTTTTTCGATCTCTGCCTCGAGATCAACTATCTCTTTCGGAACAACTATATTAGATAAATGAACCCGTGATCCTGCTTCATCCATTACGTCTATTGCTTTATCCGGTAAAAATCTGTCTGTAATATATCTGTCGCTTAATCTTACAGCCTCGTTTATTGCTTTATCGGAATATTTAACATTATGATGTTCTTCATATTTATTCTTAATATTGTTCAGGATCTGAACAGTTTCATCTACGCTTGTCGGCTCTACCATGATCTTTTGAAATCTTCTGTCAAGAGCGCCGTCTTTTTCTATATACTGTCTGTATTCATTAAGCGTAGTCGCACCGATACACTGCAGTTCACCTCTGGAAAGCGCAGGCTTGAATATATTCGATGCATCTAAAGAACCGCTCGCTCCGCCTGCTCCTACTATCGTGTGCAGCTCGTCTATGAACAGTATTACATCTTTTGCTTTCTCGAGCTCATTCATTACGGCTTTCATTCTCTCTTCAAACTGACCTCTGTATTTCGTTCCCGCTACAAGGGCTGCAAGATCAAGCGTTACAACTCTCTTATTATGCAGTACTCTGGAAACATTTTTATTTATTATTCTTAAGGCAAGTCCTTCAGCTATTGCAGTCTTTCCGACGCCCGGCTCGCCGATCAGAACAGGATTGTTCTTTTTTCTTCTGCTTAAAACCTGTGCTACTCTCTCAATTTCCTTTTCACGCCCGACTATAGGGTCAAGTTTATTTTCAACAGCCATTTTCGTAAGATCTCTTCCGAAATTATCAAGTACAGGAGTTTTGCTTCTTTCCTGTTTCTTTTCTGCTGCCGCCTTTGTGGTTGGCTGATTGCCGGACGGTTTGCCGCTTAAGATATTAAGAAGTTCTGTCTTTACTGCTTCGTAATTTATATTGAACTGATGAAGGATCTGCGCCGCAAGGTTATCATCCTCGCGAAGAATAGACAAAAGTAAATGTTCGGTTCCTATAACTTCTGATTTGAATAATTTTGCTTCCAGATATGTGATCTTTAAAACTTTTTCCGCCTGTTTAGTAAGTGGAATATTGCCGACTGTAAGTGTGCCTCCTGATTGTCTGACTGTATCTTCTACCGCTTTCTTGATCTTGAATGCTTCAATACCAAGATTTTTAAAAATCTTTATTGCAATTCCCTCTCCTTCTCTTATTATTCCTAATAAAAGATGTTCGGTTCCAATGTAATCGTGGCCAAGTCGAATTGCTTCTTCTCTGCTCAATCTTATTACATCCTGAACTCTGCTTGAAAAGTTGCTATCCATTGTTTTTTATGTTTAATTTTAAAAATAATTTTTGGGAATTATTCTTATTTCGTATACTTTTTATACAGTCCTTCTTAAAAAGAACTGTTCTTTTCAGATATTAATTTTAAACAAATATATTAAAAAACGAATCAACTTATAATGTAATATCAGATAATTCAAGTCCTGAATAATTAACTAACTATTTTTTAAATTTATCTGTTGCGAAAAGAATAATTGTTTTTTTGTTCAGCTCATATAACTATTTATTCAGTCATATAAATTCCATAATAAATATTTGTACAGAAACTCAGGAAAAAAATATTTTATTCCCGATGCAAATTTCCTTTTTGTTGTACTCATTCATATAGGTGTAAAAACTCTTTGCCGGACATCAAAACCCATATTCTGATAAAATCTTTAATCTTAAATCAGATTATAAAAAAACCGGAATAAGTAACTCCGGTTTTCTTTGTTGATAAAACGAAACTGAATTTAAAAGTTCTATGCGCCTTGCTTTTCGCAGTACTCTTTCAGCGCTCCGGCAACCTTATTCGCTACTTCATTTGCATCATTATTTTCAATTTCAAATCTTTGAATCATATGTACCAGCTTTCCGTCTTTCAGCAGCGCAAGCTGAGGTGATGATGGAGCAACTCCTGTAAAATAACTTCTTGCTTCATCCACTGCTTCTTTTTCCATTCCTGCAAAAACTGTCACAAGATTATCAGGCATTGCGTTGTTTTCTTTTGCCCATTCAATTGCAGCTCTGAGTCCGGGTCTTGCTTTTCCTGCTGCGCATCCGCATACGGAATTTACAAATACAAGTGTTGTCCCTTCTTTGCTCAGTTCCGACTTTACATCTTCCCTTGAAAAAAGCTCTTTAAAACCGATCTCTTTTGCTTCGTTTCTCATCGGCTGAACCATTATTGGATCGTACATTTTTTATATTCCTTTCTTTTTATTTTATTATAAACTTAGTTTCTATTAACCTTTATTATTATTTGTTAATTCCATTCATTTGTTTTTGCAATATTGGGGAGATAATTTGAAACCATATAAACCACGAAGTCACAAAGCCTCTAAGATAAAATACTATTTTATTTTTTCCGTATTGTTAAATGGAAATATGAAACTTTCTGTAAAACCATACTTGTACAAAAACTTATAAAAAAAGTAATAAGGATATTTTCGTACAATTCAATTTAACCTAAAATCATTAGTGTCTTTGTGCCTTAGTGATTAAAAAAAGTATCTTATGAAAAATCCGGTTTCTATACCTTTAAATTCCTGTCAAACCATTTTTTCCTTAATTTTGCAACTTCTTCTCTGTGAGATTTTAAATAATGATCTCCGTTATCTATCAGTTTCAGTTCGCATTCAACACCCGACTTTTTAAGGAGTTCATACATATCTTCAGAATCCTCATGTGAGACCTTATCATCAGCAGTTCCGTGTATAAGCAGTAGCTTTGTATCTTTATTTATCTTATCCGCAAAATGAACAGCAGAACGTATCTTTTTTCTGTTAATATATTCTCCTTCGTCCTCCGTCCCGAATAATTTAAAATATATCCCGGCAAGATCATCATTGTTTTTTTCACTTCTGAAAAGATCAGCGAGTCCGGATATTATAACTGCGCATTTCACTTTATCTGTTAAGCTTAGAACCCTGTAAGTCATCATTCCTCCTCTGCTCCATCCTTCCATCCCGATTTTACCTGTATCGCAAAATGAAATATTTTCGGCAATCGGAAATAAGTTCAGAATGTCATTTATATCTTTACCGCCAAATTCGTCTTCCTTTCGGTACTGTGAAGCCAGCACAACAAAACCCCACGATGCCATCTCGCCGAAAATTCCTCTTGCAAGAAATTTATCTATCATCCCGTCTCTTTTACTGCCGCCGCGGTTCCATATAATTAAAGGGTATTTTATACCGGTATTTACAGGATGTGCAAAATATCCGTTAACTTTATGTCCGTCAGATGTATATGATATTTTTTTTACGATGGTGTCATTCAGAACTTTTATTCCCCAGCCACTTACAATGAATTTTTCCTGGCTCCCGGTTAAGGTAATTTCTTCTTCCTCAAATGTCATTTATCCGGCTGATTCTTCACGGCTGCTTTCGGTAGTATTTTCCTGCAGTTCATAGAGCTTATAATATCCGAGCTTCAGATCGAACTCCTGACCTTCTTTGTACATATTTTCATTCTCGGATGGTAATACATTTTCAATCCTGATCTTTGCCCAGCAGCCGCCTTCGTACTGTAGTACTTTCGCGTCATATAATTCGCTGCCTTTATATTCGACCCTGTAAGTTTTGCCCTCTTCAGGTGCATTTTTTAAAATGTGGGTGTGTTTCATTTTGATTTGATTTATGTAATTTAATAAAATCTGCCGTATTAATTAAGTCACTCTTAATTC
Source organism: Bacteroidota bacterium (assembly GCA_036782875.1). Classification (GTDB taxonomy): domain Bacteria; phylum Bacteroidota; class Ignavibacteria; order Tepidaquicellales; family Tepidaquicellaceae; genus JAGPCH01. The sequence continues at coordinate 40,235 of DAIPYG010000019.1, forward strand.
ATCAGTAAGTTAATTTAGTAATTGTCAAAATGGAACCCCGGTGACGCGGATTGAGGGGAAGAATAACAGATCTTTTCTATTTATATCAGAAAACATTTTACAATACTATTTTTATAATTCAAAAATATTATAACATAAAATTTCTTTATTTATCCTTTAAGATCCAATACATCCTTGTTATCAGCAATTCAAATAATCTGAATGAAATGTAAAATTAATTCAGGTGACCATTAATTTAATCAAAAAGAACATACAGCAAAGCTGCAGAACTGTAAATGGAAGCTAAGGGACTTTGAAAATTTATTATGATACAGCAGGAAAAAGAACTGGTACGTTAGTTTGAAGTAGAATTACATTTAAAAAAGATGTTTTTACAAGAAAACGGAAGCAGGGGATTAAGGTCTGCATTTCCAAAGGTTCCATTGCTCCGGCGGCGCTAAAAAATATTGTATACAATAATTCGTTTCTTTTATTAAAAAAATTTATTATGTTTACATCGGCCGGCGCCCGCCGGCAATTGTTCTTTCATATTTGTTCTTCCTTTAATTAGCCCCGCAGTTTATCGCGGGGTTTTTTGTTTTATTTAATGAATGTCTTTGGTCTACCTGCGAACAGTTATCTGCACCGGGATAAATAAATAAAATAATTCACATAATGAAGCTGCTTTTATAATAAAAAATGATTCGTGTAATTCAATAAATTCCATTAATTCGAGTTCAGGTTTATCTAATAATAAAAATAGCAATGAAAATTTCTTTCCACTGCTATTTAGTTTTAATTTTATTAACTCAATTAAGACAATAAACCAATCAACTACTTTATCAGCAGCATTCTTTTTGTCTCAGTAAAATTACCTGCTTCGAGTTTATAGAAATACATCCCGCTTGAAAGATTGCTTCCGTTAAAATCTATTTTATATCTTCCCGCAGGTTTGATCTCATTCACCAAGGTCATTACTTCTTTTCCGAGCACATCATAAACCTTCAGAGAAACAAATCCCAATTTTGAAATCCCAAATTCCAGATTCGTAGTCGGATTGAACGGGTTCGGGTAATTCTGTGAAAGAGAATATGTATCCGGAATTGATTCAGTAAAGTTATTCGAAATTCCCGTTACAAGTCCGATCTCGAACTGTACATTAGGTCTGTTAAAGCTTTGTGTAAGGCTTGTCGGATACTGGGTATCACTCTGTCCTCTTCTTGCCTTGTAGCTTGTCAGGACTGAATATGCATATCTCGGATATGTATTTACATAAACAAGATAATCCCTGCAGATTGATATCATAAGATTCTGATTGCTGTTAATATAAATTGGAGTTGTCAGCTGAATCTCCTGCCAACCCGGAGCAGCCAGACTTGTTGTCGTTCCTGAAAATACCTGCGTCATTCCGGTCGAGTCCCATCCTCCTGTAGGTAACAGAGAATCTGTCGTGATCTTCATAAATATTCTCATATTATCATTGCTGACACCGCCTACTGAATTATTCTGATAGAATTTTATTTTTCTTATGGTTCCGCTTGTACCTATTTCTGAACCGGTATAAATACCCTGCCATCTATAGTAATTATAGAATCTGTTAAGAGGGTATGATTCGTCAGCTGTGCCGTTTCCGATTGTGACCGTTGTAACCGGCAGTCTTCTTATTTTTAAATTATAAGTCTGTGCAGAAGCTAATGAATCAGCCGCACTGTATGCATACACTCTCCATTGTCCTGATATTGAATCATTAATTCCGATTCCAAGACCTGCTGCCAGTGAGTCCAGCTTTGATGCTCTTATGCTGACAGTTGTATCAAATCCTGAATTATCAGATTGATAAATTGCTTTTATATTTGGCTGTGTAAATGTAGGAGAAGCGAATATCCATTTATATTTTACACCTTGTCCGGATCTTGTCCAGTTTGGATTTATAAGTGTAAGATCTGTTGGTGTGGTCAGAATAGTTGTTCCGCTGGGAGGTGAAGAAAGATTAAATGCTGACAATGAAGGCACTCCTCTTTTTAAGGTCAGTGCTCTTGGTCCGTTTCCTGCTTTCATAGAATCCACCGGGCTTAGTCTGAATGCCCATACGTCCCATTGACCTGCAAGAGAATCGCCCTGTGCAACACCGATGCCGGCGAGCAAAGCGTCAAGCTGACCTAGTGTCGTTGTGAGAGTATTTGTGTTTGATGGAATAGTTAATTTTCTCGGAGAAGTTGTCGGACTTCCGAATATCCATTTATACTGAGCTCCGGTTGCAGAAGTATCCCATGTAATAGTAACAGGAACATTTGAATTTGGAAATGTTACTAATCTTGTTCCTGCCGGCGGAGTCTGCAGATTAAAATTATTAAGAGGGAAAAGTCCAAGACGCATAAATGCTTCATATACATTTACAAGACCTTTACCGTAATCATTATCTTCACCCGGTGTCCCGAGATCCGTACAGGTTGTAAATAAGATTGCCTTAAGCTGTTTGCCAGTAAGATTGGGAGCTGCCTGTTTTAATAATGCAATACATCCGGCAACATGCGGGGAAGCCATAGATGTTCCTGAATTTAATCCGTAGGAATTTCCCGGTACAAGAGATCTTACGTTTACTCCGGGAGCTGAAACTTCAGGCTTTATTAAAAGTGTTCCCGAACCGCCGCAAATAGAAGGACCTCTGCTGGAAAAACTTGCGATCGGAGTGCCGGCGGTGTTTCCGTCAACTGCGCCAACACAAAATACATTTACGGAATCAGTGTTTATATTTTTAGGCGGAGTGACTGTTGAAGCGCCCGGTCCGGAATTTCCCGCAGAAAAAACAACGGCTATACCTGCAGCCTCTACAGCATTTAATGTTGAAACATAAATAGATGTGCACTGACCAACACCCGGAACATTTGGATCCTGCCATGAACAGCTTATCACGTCTGGCATATCCATAGTTGCGGAGTTACTGTCCGGATCCATAGCCCATTGATAAGCAGCTATATTCATTGAAGGGTAAGAAGCTCCCGGACAATCCGTAATTCCTGCTGACATCCAGTAAGCGTCAGGTGCTACACCGACTGTATCACCGCTTGCAGTATTTCTTCCGCACATAATTCCCATTGTATGAGTTCCGTGAGATCCGCAGTCAGTCGGGGAAGTTGTAAAAGGTGATACAGGATCAAACCATGCATGAAACCAGGGTCTGCCGTTATTTCCCCACCATCTCGGAGCTAAAGCCGGATGCAGTCCGTCAACTCCGGTATCTATATGCATTACTGTTCTTCCGGAGCCTGTGATCCCGAGTCTCCACAGCATATCAGCTTTAATTACCTTCAGACCGGTCTCGGCGGATTCAGTACTGTTATTTGCAGGAAGATATTCGTCATAGACAGGTTTGTCATAATAAATTTTTTCATCAAGGTCTATCAATCCGATCTCATCCAGTCTTGAAAGTTCATTTACAATTTCCGCTGTCACTTCAGCATATACAACATTTGACACCCAGAAATCGATATACTCTTTTACTTTCCCATTTTCTTTTTCTTTACTCAGAATATCAAGCACCTTTCCCTGAGTCTGACGTGCTTTTTGCTGAAGAGTATTTATTACAGTTTGGGATCTGTATTCAAGAGTAGCATTTATTCTGTAGAGTTCTATATCCAAAGTTTCTATATCAACCTGATCTTTCAGAATGATCAGCACGCGTGTATACTCCAGAGGATTCAAAGTCTGAATTTTATTCTGTAGTCTGTCAGTGATCTTCAGATATTGCGGAAATACATTTCCGGCAACAAGAAAAATAAATACAATTAGTAGGATTTTTTTCATAGAGGACATATTTAATTTATTAAAAAAAGAGTTAAAAAATAAAAGGGAAACAAGTTGTTAACCTGTACCCCTTCATCATAAGATATTTCAAAAATATTTTCTTTACAACTCAAAATTTACAGATTAAGTTTTTACCACATCCGTCCAAAACGTTATTTAAAGACTTTACAAGAAATTTAATCCGCTGGGGCTGTCCAATAAGTATTTGATAAGAAATTATAAATAAG
>DAIPYG010000020.1:0-43140 GCA_036782875.1 Bacteroidota bacterium
TAAGATTTGTAAGATTTATAAGATTTGTAAGATTTATAAGATTTGTAAGATTCGTAAGATTCATAAGATTCGAAACTTAAAACATAACGAACTCAACGAACTTAATTAACTCAACAAACTTCTCATGATTGATTTTCTATTAGACATAATGCGTTTTGATTCAACTTCCGGAAAAGAGGCTGAACTTGCGAAATATATTTCAGAAAAATATAAACCTTCAGATGCAGAACTTGAGATCCATGAAACAAAATACAAAAGACTTAATGTGTTTTTTAAATGGGGTGTGCCGAAGTTGATTTTTAATTCCCATCTTGATACTGTCCCACCTTATATTCCTCCAAGCATAGAGGGCGACATAATAAAAGGGCGCGGATCCTGTGATGCTAAAGGACAGGTCGCTTATTTATTTGAAGTTTGTAAACAATTACGAATTGAAGGCTGTGATAATTTCGGATTATTGATGACTTGCGGTGAGGAAGACGGTTCGCAGGGAGCGATGAAAGCGAATGAACTTATCAGGGATTGTGAATATATTATTATTGGAGAGCCGACGGAAAACAGACTAATAAGAGCTTCGAAAGGAAATATGTGCATTAATTTTACATTCAGAGGAAAGAACTGTCATTCGGGATATCCGCATCTCGGTGATAATGCAATTGACAGAATGTTTGATTTCATTAAGAGACTCAATGAAAAGGATTTCGGTATGGATGAAATTCTCGGAAAGACAGAGTACAATATCGGAATGCTGCGATCGGATAATGCGCATAATGTTGTTTCTGACCTTGTGAACATGAAGATATTTTTCAGGACTACATTCCTTTCTGAGAATAAGATCATAGAATATTTAAAAAGTATAAAAGATGAGAAAACAGATATGGAAGTTCTCTTCATTCACAGCCCGGTAAATTTTTTAACTGTTGAAGGATTCGAATCAGGAATAGTCTCTTACGGAACAGATGCTCCTTCTTTTTCTAACATTAAGAATAAATTGCTGTACGGTCCGGGAAGCATTTTTGACGCGCATACGGAAAATGAATTCATTAAGGTCAGTGATATGCATAAAGCCGTGAAAGATGTAAAAGATATTTATAAGAAAATTACGGAAAAAATAGTTAGTAGTTAATAGTTAGTATTTAATTGTATTTTGAGTGAAACAATTTTCTGTTTAGTTTTTTTTTAGCTTTTGATTCTGATCATTTAAAACGGTTCACAATATTTTCGCACTATGTGCCTTAGTTTGCAGTAACATTTACAGTCAGCGGTGGCAATGCTAAGGAATCCGGATTACCACTGAAAGCTGTTCACCTGCTCTTCTGACGGATTACCTATCCGTGTCCTGAAAGAATAAGTAAGTCTGTCTCCCAGTTGTGAAAATCTTACATTCCGGTTAACTCTTACTTCCGTGTTTACATTAAAAGCAAATGGCAGGTCCGGCTTATAATCAGTTTTCTTCTATCGGCAGCAAGCACTGTATTGCCTGTTTGTAATCCGCTTAATAAACCTTTGATGATGAAAATGGAATTCAGATCTGATTATACAAGTCACAACTTTTTTAATTCATTCAGATAAATAGTAAACAAATAAAAAAAAATTCCATCTTTTTGAAAGATTGAATCTTTTTGCTCTATAATTATCAGATTAAAAAGTGAGGGACTGCATGAATTTTGTATTTAACATTTTTTATTCTCCATCGATATTTCAAATGATGCGGAATTGTCTGACATCTGTATTGACAATATTGTCAGGTATTTTTCATCAACAAAATATTTTATTGAAAATATACTCTAATTCATCAAATTTTTCTGGCACGTTGATTGACTAAAATATAAGTAAAGTTAAAAAAATGACGGCAGATAAAAACTATTACCTCAAAAGTCCTGAAGAATTAGACCTCGATTTCTTAACAGGCATGAAATTGAAAGAAGAAATTGAAAATGAAATTCTGATTAAACAAAATGACAATATTACTTTAATACCAAATAAACCGGAATGTCCGGAAAGCGCTAAACAACACAACTCGTCAGGCTTAAATCCAATAACAGAATTAATTAAAGATGAGGATGAAAATTTAAAAAAGTCGAAAGAAATTAAAAACAAGAAAAAAATTCCATTATAATTAAATAAAAAAACTATGCCTAAACTAAAAACACTCGAAGATTTTTTAATTGAAGAATTAAAAGATCTATACAGCGCAGAAAAGCAGCTGACAAAAGCTTTACCCAAAATGGTAAAAGCAGCCTCTGCAGATGATCTGCGAGATGCATTTCAAAATCATCTTGGGGAAACAGAAAATCAAATAGCAAGACTTGATAAGATATCAAAGATCATCGGTAAACCTCTTTCCGGAAAAAAATGCAAGGCAATGGCCGGTCTTGTAGAAGAAGGGAAGGAAATAATTGAGGAAGATATGGAAGAAACTCTAAGAGATGTTGCACTTATAGCTGCTGCACAAAAGGTTGAACATTATGAGATTGCATCTTATGGATGCGCCAGAACTTATGCTAAACTGCTTGAAATGACTGATGTTGAAGAATTATTGCAGGAGACTCTGGACGAAGAAGGAAATGCAAATGAAACCCTGACTGGAATCTCAGAAAATCTTAATATCGAAGCATTACAGGAAGCTGTTTGATTTAATTGTTTAATTGAATTTCTAAATTGTTCTTATTCATGGTTCGGATTCGGTGAATGTATTCCTGCCTTTAATTTCGGGAGTAATTAATGGGCAGGAAACTTTATTTCATGTTAAAAATCAATATTCATAAAAATATTAAACCCGTCTGTCTGAAAATACATAAATTTAAAATTGAGAATGAAAGGTCAGTTTAAAATTAAATTCTTTTTATAACTATAATAAGAATTAATTGATATTCAGGTGATTTTTTATTTGAAAAAAATTTAGGTACCTTTACTTATAAGGAGCCAGACGGGACCATTTTAAACGAAAATACGGACAAAGATATCTTTATATAATAAATACAATAAATATTAAGTAAAGAAAAACTAAAAAATTGAGTTGGATAAAATCAATAAAGTTAAGGAAATTCAGTAAAGGACTACCGGCAACTCTTGTAAAAGACGGAAGACTTCTCGAATCGAAAATCCAGAATGAAAAGCTGACTGCTTATAATCTATGCCGGGCAATCAGACTTAAAGGTTTAAAAAACATTGATGAACTAGAGCTTGCCGTCCTGGAAACTGAGCATAATTCCCAGAAGTAACAGAAACTGGAAAATACTCAGCATGGATAATTCCTAAAAAGGGTTTTAGGATTATTCAACTTCGAGGGTTAAAGATTTTAGAATGTAACTCTGATGTATATTGCTCCTGCTTTATAATTAAATCTTTTCTGTTATTAATAGATCAAAAATCCGCAGTTACTGCTAAAGTTTTAAAGGAAATTTTCAAGAATCTTTTCATCTGTCAAAGTTTCGGAGAATCACTCTTTTCATATCATTCATTATAATATCTTTAATTTCTTCATAATCTTTTTCATCATGTTTTGGTTCATCTAATTCAGCTTTTTCTGTAAAATTTTCACTGAGATGATCTTTATTCTCCGATAAACTGGATAATGACGGGTTCTGATGAATTGAGGTTGTATCAGGATCAATACTGTCACTAATTGATACTAAACTGAATTCAGCGTTATAACCGTCTTCAATAGTTATGTTTTTATTTTTTGGAATGAAATCATTTTCATATTTATTGGCTTCTCTGTGTTCTATCCTGATTATCCATTCGATAATTTTTTCCATTTCATTTTCACTCAATGGATCATGACTATTTATTAGATTCATCATTTGATTTTTTTAGTAAAATAATATCAACACATATGCCACAATTATAAGATTATAAAACCCGGTTGAATGGGGAATAAATTTTAAAAAGTGAAAAAAAGTATGTCAAAAATGTCAAAGTCAGACAGAATATGTCACTGTCAAAAAATTAACCAGAAAGCTGAAGTTAATTATATGAATGAATTAATTTTAAATTTTACTTCAAATTATGGCATATGGTTTGATAGATTATAACTACAAAACTTTTTTAAACCCGCTGACATTTTGCGAAATTTAATGAATCTTAAAACCTGACTTATGAAAAAAATATTTCTTTCAATTTTGTTTACAGCTGTACTAAGCATGTCTTGCAGTCAAAAAAAGCCGGAAACAATTGTTGCAAAAGATTCAGTCGAAATTATAACTGTCAAAAAGGATACAGCTATTACAGTAAAAAGGGAATTTACAACCCGGTCCGGAAGAAAGCTGGTAATTATAGAAGCCAAACCGTCAATCAGCATAAGTAATTATTCAATTTACGGAATTGGTTTTAAAACATCGGATACAATAAAATATAACCTAAAGAATCCAATGACTACAGTTTATCTGACCGATCTTGACAAAAATGGATTTGAAGAGTTATATATCGTGACTAAAGCCGCAGGACCGGGGTTTTTTCTTGATCTCTTAGGAGTCGCATCGTATGAGGACAGTACCTTTAGTGAGATTCTGATTCCGGAAATTACTGATGAAGAAATACAAAAAAACCGGAAGTTCAGCGGATATCTGGGTAATGATTCAATCTACATTAAGGATAATAAAATTGTCAGACTGTTTCCTGTTTATGAATCTTCTGATTATAATAGTTTACCTGCAGGCGGAAGGCGTATTCTGATTTATTCACTAATTGATTTAAAAAACTTAAACTATAAGGATTCTAAAAATGAATTACAGATAACCGGAGTTGAAAATTTAAAGTAAAATTAAATCAAATAACTAAATTCTTTTGAGATCAGAAATTGCCGGTCCGTTAAGAAGTTTTCCCTTGCAGTCAAATCTCGATCCATGGCAGGGACAATCCCAGCTTTTTTCAACGCTGTTCCAATGGAGAACACATTTCAGATGAGGGCAATAAGCGGAAAACCGGAATGTTTCGCCGCTCAGGTCCTTATAAACGGCGATTTTAGTAAAACCTTTTCTTATTACAGCACCTTCTCCTGATGGAATGTCACTGACTATTGTTACATCACCCGCAGTTATTAGATCGAGATATTCAGAAACTGTTGTAACTCCTTCTTTTATATATTCAATAGCTGAACGTACAGTTATTCTGGAAGGGTCATAAAGTTCAGTCCATTTATTATCCACTCCGGTTATCAGATCTCTAATGATTAAACCTCCGTAAGTAGCATGGGTGATTCCCATACCCGAGTCACCTGTAATAATGAAGACATTATTTTTGTTCTCCGGATCTTTTCCGATATAGCTGAATCCGTCAATAGGCTCCAATACCTGTCCGGACCATTTGTAATCCGGTGAATTTCCAATGTTAAAATGCGAAGTTGCCCAGTCTTCCAGATTTTTGAATTTGTCTTCCGGATTATGTTCGTGCCCCGTCCTATGATCTTCTCCTCCAATGATCAAAACATCATTATTTTGTTTCTCATAAACCCTTACATAATGGTACGGTTCCTCTGTATCCCAGATCAGGCAGTCAGGAACAGAATATTTTTTAATATTATATCCGATAACATAAGTTCTGTATGCGCTTTGTTTTATATGAATGGAAATATTATCACTGACAGGACTGTTGGTTGCAAATACAGATTTGACTGCTGTAACGCTTGATCCATTTTTAGTTTTAATTACTGTACAGTTTTCGAGATCTTCAATCTCAGTTACACCTGAATTAGTATAGATCCTTCCGTTTTTTTTGAGAATAGCTTCTGCGAGAGCGGAAATATATTTCAGAATATGAAACTGTGCCTGACCTGGAAACTCAAGAGTTTTATAATTCTTAAAGGATTCAAGCGGAGGTTCTGAAATGCAGACATCCATTCCTGCTCTCATTGCAGCTTCAAATTCTTCTGTAAACGTATCATCATCCGGCTTAAAAAGTAAATAGCCGTCAGTTTTTTTAAAATCACACTCTATTTTCTCATATTTAACAATCCTTTCAATTTCCTCAACAGCAGCTCTTTGACTTTGTGCTGACAACCTGACCGCATCTTCTCCGTGAATTTTCTCAAGCCTGCTGTATCTGTCATCTATCACGGATGTAATATGCGCGGTAGTGTTACCCGTTTCACCGCCGCCTATCTCTCCGTTGTCCAGTATTACAACTGTCTTTCCGGCGCAGGCAAGAAGATAGGCGGATGTAATTCCTGATATTCCTGCTCCAACAATGCAGACATCGGTGAGAATATCTTCAGTTAAAACAGAAAACTCCGGAACCTGAAATGTATCTGTCCATATGGAAAGTGTTTTGGCGCAGAAATCACCGGAATTTTTTAATTCAGATTCCTTCATCTTTTATGATTATTAAATCGTTATAGTGGTCTTTATGAATTTAAGACTGTAAAGCTGAAGTAAATGTATATAATCCGGGTACTCATTATTCCAGCTAATAAAAAAATTAATCTTAAATCAAAGCTATATCTTTTCAAGCTTTTTCAGAGCTTTGAGCATTGGTATTGCCGGTCCTAATACTCCTTTCCAAAGATCTCCTTTCCTGTCCAGTCTTTTCTTCACATTATTAATTGTAAAATCTGCTGGTGACAGACTTTCATTAACTTCTTTCCATAGAAGGGGAGTTGAGACAGTTGCATAAGGACGTGGTCTTACGCTGTACGGAGCAGCTATAGTCTGTCCTTTCCGGTTCTGAAGATAATCAATATAAATTTTATCTTTTCTTTTACTTACGGTTCTCTCTGTGCTTGTAATATCAGGTAAGCGCGAATTGACTGCTTCTGCAAATATCTGTCCAAAGACTTTTACCTGATCATAGTCATATTTGCCTTTCAAAGGTAAATAAATGTGAAGACCGGTAGATCCGGATGTTTTGCAGTATGATAAAACTCCTATCTCATCGCAGATATCTTTAATCACAATTGCAGTCTTTACAACTTCTTTAAATCCGATATTTCCCGGATCCAGATCAAGTATCATGTAATCAGGATAGTCCGGCTTTGAATAGACCGAATTCCAGGGATTGATCTCAATGCATCCGAGATTTGCCATATAGATCAGAGTAGCAGCGTCATTGCAAATCAGATAATCAATATATTTATTATTTGAAGTGGAATAGAGCTTAGCGGTTTTTACCCAAACTGGAAGCTGGCTAACTTCCATGTCCTTCTGAAAAAAGCCGGGAGCGTCAATCCCGTTTGGATGCCTGTTTAACGATTCAGGACGGTTCTTCAGATAAGGAATTATATATTTACTGACAGAAATATAATAATTTATAAGATCACCTTTCGATATCTTTTCATCTTTCCAGTATATCTTGTTAAAGTTCGTTACCTTTACATTTTTCTTATCTATCTTTAAAATTTGTTCTTTAGAAGATTCATCAGAAGATTTCTGAGAAGATCCAGGTTTCTTTTCAGGCATATTATTAACTTTTGATTCATTGATTACACTGACAGCTTTCTTATCATTTCTCAAACCATTAAAAACAGGATGACGGATATGACCGTCATCAGTCCATTCGGAAAACTTCACATCACAAACAAGCTCCGGTTTCACCCATACAGCTTTACCTTTCGGTCCTCTGATAATAGGTTTTTTCTTGAAAGGAGTTTCTGATACAACTAACGGATTCAGTTTGTCAAACAGTTCTTTTAAAGAAGCATTTGTGAAACCTGTACCGCAGTTTCCTATATACTTCAGTTCATCATTTTCATAGACTCCGAGAATTAAAGAACCAAAATGTTTCCTGCTGTTCTGAGGCAGAGTAAATCCGCCTATGACAGCTTCCTGCTGAAGCCCCGCCTTTATTTTCAACCAGCTTTCTGCTCTTCTTCCGGGATAATAAAGTCCGTTTTTTTCTTTTGCTATTATTCCCTCATATCCTTTTTTGGAAATGGTTTCAAAATACTTACTGCCTTTTGATTCTATATTTTTAGTTAAAAAAATATCCTTGAACTTATATTTTTTAAAAAAACTTTCCAGCAGTACTCTTCGGTTGAACAGCGGGAGACCGGTGAGCTTATGTCCATTAAGATATAAAATATCAAAAATAAAATATTTCAAAACTCCTTTTTTTGTCTTTGAATAATTCTGAAGCAGCTGAAAGTCCGGAATTCCATTTTGGTTTTCTATTACAATTTCCCCATCAAGCACAGCTTCATCTTTTACTCTCTCGAGTTCTTTTACAATTGTAGGGTATGTCGTATTAAAGTTGTTTCCGTTGCGGGATAACATTTCTACTCTACCGTCCTGGATTTTCGTTACTGCACGATACCCGTCATATTTTATTTCATAGATCCACTCAGGGTCATCAAATGCTTTGTCTGTAAGCTTTGCCAGCATGGGTTTTTTCAGAATTTCCCATTCCTTTTCGAGAATATCCGAGTCCGACTCTTCAGTATTTTTCGTTTTTTTTTTATTCTGTTTCTCATCGGATCCCTTTTTATATATCTTAAGCGGTATCAGATTTTTTATGTCAAAGTTATCTTCTGCATAACGGTCTTTCTTTTTTATCAGAAGCCAGTTTTTTTCCTTTTCATCTTTCATTCTCACAAGTGCAAAAGCTCCTTTAAGATAATGTCCGTTGAGTATAATTTTCAGATCCCCTTTATTTAGCATTGCCAAAAGTAATTTTTCATCCTTCTCTTTCCCGGGATTTTCCATGGGCCTGAATGTACCTTTATCCCATATTTCAACTACACCCGCCCCGTAATTTCCTTCAGGAATTATTCCATAAAAATTTCCATAATCCAGAGGATGATCTTCGACCATTACAGCCAGCCTTTTATCGGACGGATCCATCGACGGACCTTTTGGTACAGCCCAGCTCTTTAGTACACCTTCCATTTCCAGTCGGAAATCATAATGAAGATGTGATGCATCGTGCTTCTGAACTACAAACCTGAGCTTACCTTTCTTTCCTGATGAAGATTTAAGCGGCTCAGGTGTCTTTTTGAAGTCACGCTTCTTTTTATATAATGAAAGACTCAAGTCGGTTTGCAGTAAAAAATTAAAAGTAAAAAGTTAAAAGTAAGTAGTAATTTAGTAAAGAGTATAATTTTAAAATTTTCCAAATTCTGAATTCCAAATTCCAAATTCTATAACGCACCTATGAGGCTTTCTTCAGACTTGCCTTAAGCTGTTCCATCAGATCCTGTGTATTTTTATATTTAACCTCTTTTGTAACCGGCTTAGAATTCTTTCCTTTGGATTTTGCTTTGATGAGTTTGAGAAGTCTTGCAGAATAATCATCCTTGAATTTATTAATGTTAAATTTACCACTATACTGATTAATGAGTGAAACAGCCATTTTGAGTTGTGCAGGCTTTACGCCGCTGTTTGACGGCAGGGAAAATTCATCCGTACTTCTTATTTCTTCGGCAAATCTTATCTTGCTCAGAACCAGAATATTGTTAAGAGGCTTTAAAACTGCCAGCACTTCTGCTGTACGTAATACAAACTGAGCTACGCCAACCATTCCGGTTTCAGTCAAAGCTTCTCTTAATAATGCATACGCTTTAGCTCCTGATTTTTCAGGCTCCGCATAATATGAATTCTCATAATATATGGTATCAATTTCAGATTCCTTTACAAAATGATTTACTTCAATGATCTTGCTTTTTTCCGGTGCCGCGTTTTCAAAATCCTCATCATCCAGCAATACATACCTGTCATTTAATTTATATGCCTTTCCAATTTCTTCCCACTTTACTTCTTTCCCTGACTCTTCATTTACCCGCTTAAAATTTATTTTTCCCATATTCTTTCTATCCACCATATCCAGATCAAGCTTGCTTTGCTGTGTAGCGCTGAATAGTCTGACCGGAATATTTACCAGCCCGAATCCTATGGAACCTTTCCATATAGCTTTCATAAGCGAATAATTTAAATTTATACATTAAAATATTAAACCGGTCTATTCCAGAATCTGTGTGAAGCTACGGCTGATAAAAATATTTCCGGGTTTTTATTTATTATGATTCCTGTTTCGGGTAATTTCTTCTCATCAGAACCTTCATAGAACTTTTTGTAAACATCGGAAATGTGAAACAGTTCTATTCCTTCTCCATTAATTCCAATCGGTTTATAATGATTATAACTCTGATTCAAAAATTGAACGGCTTCAGGTATATTCAGCAGCGTATCAATATTCTGCTTTCCACCTACTACATAAACTGCATCAAACAATACTGATGATGTTGTCAGAAAGCTTTCGTCTGCCTTGATCTTTATTCCTTTACTGCTGACGATCTCTCCCAGGTGTGAAGCTACTATTACCGGAACAGCTTTACCTTTTTTTAATACATTCAGAATGGAATTCATCGTCAGATCGTGGTATCCGTCAGTCGCAAGAATTGCTATTCTTCTTGTATCAGGTTTTTTAATTGTACTGCTCATACTGAGCGCTTCTGATTTTATAATGCTGGTTAATGGCTTTAACGGCTGATAATTTTTTGGATTTCCGTCTGCCGGAATACTGTGGTTAACCGGAAATACGGGTTTGGTGACATTTAATCCCAGACCGTTACCAATCTTTTCAGCCAGAACAGTATCAATATTTGATAGAAGACCAAGCATTCTTCTTTTTACTTCATCAGATTTAACTTTTCCTAATTCAAAAGTCAAAGCATTTAATATATGATCTTTCTCAGGCTGTGACTGACTGTTATAAAACATAATTGCCTGGCTGTAATGATCAAAGAAACTTTTACTTCTTGCACGGACCTTCTTTGCATCTATTCTCTCTGTATAGGAAGTAAAACCTCCTTCGCTTGCTTTAGCCTGAAACGGGCATCCGGCTCCGAGTGTATTGGGTTCATAACTGGTCTTATCAGAATTAATGGTCTGTCTCATATGTCCGTCTCTCTGATTATTATTAACAGGAGATAGAGTACGGTTTATTGGTATCTCATGAAAGTTGGGGCTGCCGAGCCTTGAAAGCTGTGTATCGGTATAAGAAAATAATCTTCCCTGTAAAAGTGGATCATTCGTAAAATCAATACCCGTTACAATATGACCCGGATGAAAAGCAACCTGTTCTGTTTCAGAGAAAAAATTATCAGGATTTCTGTTCAATACCATCTTTCCGATTTTTCTGACAGGAACAATCTCTTCGGGAATTAATTTTGTAGGGTCAAGCAGATCGAAATCAAAATTAAATTCATCTTTTTCTTCGACAATCTGTACACCTAATTCCCATTCAGGGAAATTCCCGCTGTTTATATTTTCCCAGAGATCCCTGCGGTGAAAATCCGGATCCTTACCTGAAATGATCTGAGCTTCATCCCACACTACGGAATGCACTCCCAGTAAAGGTTTCCAGTGAAATTTTATAAATACGGATTTATTATTTTGGTTTATAAACCTGAAAGTGTGAACACCAAATCCCTCCATCATTCTTAAGCTTCGCGGTATTGCCCTGTCAGACATTACCCACATGATCATATGCAAAGACTCCGGCATTGTGGAAATAAAATCCCAAAAAGTATCGTGCGCCGAAGCAGCCTGCGGTATTTCATTATCCGGTTCCGGCTTGACAGCATGTATAAGGTCCGGAAATTTAATCGCATCCTGAATAAAAAATACAGGCATGTTATTGCCGACAAGATCAAAAATTCCTGCCTGTGTATAAAATTTGACTGCAAAACCTCTCACATCTCGAGCCAGATCGGTAGATCCTCTTGAGCCTGCTACCGTGGAAAACCTTACAAACACAGGAGTTTTATCATCAGGATTCTGTAAAAAATCTGCTCGTGTAAACTGTTTCATTGATTCGTAAACCTGAAAATATCCATGAGCTGCTGAACCTCTTGCATGAACAATTCTCTCCGGAATTCTCTCGTGGTCAAAATGTGTGATTTTTTCCCTTAGAATAAAATCTTCCAGAAGAGTTGATCCTCTCTCGCCTGATTTCAGGGAATTCTGATTATCATTTATCCTGAGTCCCTGATTGGTCGTTAGAAATTTACCCAGACCACTTTCTGTGTTCTTTTTCAGATCGTCTTTTTTTGATAACTGCGGCTTTTCAGTATTTCTTTTTTTCATTAAGGTATTGTCTGATTTATAGATTTATTAAAGTGATTGATATAAAGTTTTATTATTTATTATTATTCCGGCATATGTGAAAAAATGCAGTTGCAGAAATTTAATTGCTAAATATAAACCGGCAATATTCGGAATTACTTGATATATTTGCCTGTCTGAATAAAAACCTGAGATATTTTTTTATGAAAGAATGACTATATCAAAACAGATGAACAAAAAAACAATTTTGAAAATCATAAGACTAACTGGTCCTTTTTTCCGGTAATAATATTTTTAGTCCGGAATTTATTTGGAAAACATTTTTGCGATAAAAGCAATCACTGCAATTACGGCAACGATTATTATTACGCCAACCCAGATCCCGGCTTTAAAAATATCGCCAATAAATTCGCATCCAGAGAAAAGTAAAGCAGACAGCATAATACTAAATAGTGCAAATAATTTTTTCATAAGTTTTTATTTGATTGTTTTTAATTTTCTTTTATGTCTGGTTTCGGCTTCTTCTACTGTATGTGATTTAGTGAGATCTACATCCTTTTCAAAGAGTTTTGCGAGTTTCCTGTAATGATTCCGGAGAATTTCCAGATCCCGTTCCTTTAACTCTTCAATATCAACAAGAGTATTGCTTGCGCCGGATGTTGCCGCGATTATCTCGTTAAGCTTGAGCTGTATGGCAAGTGAATCTTTATTCTGAGCTCGCTGAATAAGAAAGACCATTAAGAAAGTTATAATGGTGGTCCCGGTATTTATTACAAGCTGCCATCCTTCTGAATAATTAAAGACCGGTCCGCTTACACCCCAGATTATTATAAGCATAAGAGCAGAAATAAAAGCAACTGTACTACCGGTAAATTTTGTAAGTAATACAGCGAGGTTTTCAAATCTCTGTTCAAATTTTACTTTTCTTATTTTAGCCATTTACTATTTCTCCTCCGTTTGGATGCAACACCTGACCAGAAATGAATTTTGATTCATCTGAAGCCAGAAAAACAAAACACGGAGCAATATCTTCCGGTTGTGCTGCCTTTCCCATAGGCACATCGGTTCCGAATGTGGAAACTTTCTTCGACTCAAATGTTGAAGGTATCAGAGGTGTCCATACCGGACCGGGTGCTACAGCATTGACACGGATTCCTTTTTCTGTAAGTGAAGCTGATAAAGATCGGGTAAATGAAACTATTGCTCCTTTTGTCGATGAATAATCTATAAGTTCAGGGCTTCCTCTGTAAGCCGTAACCGATGTTGTATTAATTACAACTGATCCTTCCTTCATATACTTCAATGATGCTTTTGTAAAATAGAAATAAGAGAAAATATTTGTTTCGAAAGTCTGATGGAGCTGTTTAACTGATATATTTTCTATTGAGGCTTGAGGAAACTGTACCGCCGCATTATTAACAAGTATATCAAGCCTATTAAATTTTCTGAAAACCATATTAACACTTGTCCTGCAGAATTTTTCGTTTCGGATATCGCCGGGTATCAGGATACACTTCTGACCGTATTTCTCAATTTCAAATTTTGTTCTGTCTGCATCTTTATGTTCATTCAGATAAATGATCACTACATTACAACCTTCCCGCGCGAAGGCAACTGCTACCGCCCTTCCAATACCGCTGTCACCCCCCGTGATCAATGCGGTTTTATTAAAAAGTCTTTTCACCATTTTAACACCGGTAAATTCCGGTCTGGGATCCATTTTAAATTCCAGACCGGGCTGACTTTTTTGTGTCACCGGGGGACGTACCTTCTTTTTTAATTTTCCTTTTTGCATGATGATTACTGAGAATTTAAAAATCAGGTTATAGGATTTCTTCCCTGAATCAGCCGGATGATTACAGCAACCACAGCTAACAGCAGAAGAATGTGAATGAATCCACCCATTGTATAAGATGAAACCATTCCGAACAGCCAGAGTACCAGCAAAATTACAGCTATTGTCCAAAGCATTTTACTACTCCTTTATTTTAAGTTAATATTTAAACGGATCTGAATTCCTTTTAAGCAGAGCCGGTTTCGATTTTAATTTTTCAGAAAATGATGTAATACCTTTAATGACTGCACTAACATAATTTGCTGAATTCCTGAATATATTATTTCCTGTCTGCTGAATCTCATCAATTGTATTGATCAGCATAGAACCTTTTTCTATCAGATTTTCGGATAGATCTTCAACCTTATTAAACTGACTGCGGGTCCTCACTGAAATTGATTTCAGGTCATCAGAAATAAATCTGAAATTTTGAATTACGGGTGTTAAGCTATCGGATAGTTCAGAAACCCTGGATTCAATTTTTTCAACTGAGTTAATGAACTTTCTGACAGAAGCAATCAGATAGATTCCAAAAATAGTTACTAAAATAAAGAATACTATTATTGAAAAACTTAAGATTGTATTTAAATTATTTTCACTCAAAATTACAAATTCCTGTTTTATATTTTTGATTTATTATATTTGCTTTTATCATCCTGAGAATGTTTGGAACGCTCTTCCGAGTCATTTCCGTGATTCAGTTTGTTTCTTTCCTGGTTAAAAGCATCAGTGCCTGTCTTTACGGCATCTTTAACTTTTGATACACTCTCTTCTGCTTTTTCTTTACCTTCATTTAAAATATTCTGAGCTCCGTCAGTGAGACCATTCAGTTTTTTCTTACCTTCCTCCAGAAGATTTTCAGCTCCTTTTTTTGCATCTGCGATTATAGAATTCGCTTTTGATTTTGCATTTTCGAGCAGCTCATTTGTATCTTCAATCAGTTCATTACTTTTGTTTGATATATCCTGTCTTAAATCTTTACCGCTTTTCGGGGCGAATATTAACCCGGCAAGACCACCTATCAGCCCACCGGTTATTAATCCCCCTAAAAAGATCTTTGTGTTTTTTTCTTCATTAAACATTTGAGAACTCCTTTCTTTTTCAATTTGAATTTTAATTTTTTTTAGAATGAATATATCCCGATGAGAATTTTTACAAATACAATGCCAGAGTAAAAAGGATGTATGCATTGCAAAATTTAAGATTTTTTTTGAGTTAGGATTTAATTTTGACATTAATGACATATTCTGTCACAGTAAAAGCAATTCTTAAGAAAAAACGAAAACTGCGGAAATTGATTAATGATGTATATATATGTGAAGATTTATATTGATGTGCATATTATGAAAGCTCATAGTATTCATTGTATCATAAGTGGAAATAAAAATGAAAATTGCTGTCTGATGACATTCAAATTACAATAGAAGGTTTTCACAAACAGATCATTTAATTCAATTTAATTCATGATTAATTCAGGATTAATTCAGGTTAGAGTATTTGCATTTATCCATGATATGCCCGGTAAGAAAAGTTTTGATTTTGAAGTTTGCAATCAATCATATGACACACTTTGTCAGTTATGACATAAATTAATATATCATGAAGTATTCAGAAATTAAATTATCCCTAAAAAATGAGTATAAATGGGTTGGCATAGAATATGAAAATATATTTTTAAAATTAAATGAAAAGGAGTTCATCAATGGCAAACGCAAAGGATCTTAAATCAACCGGTAATAATGATATACTCAGGAATGATTCAGACATAAATATCGAAATTAACGAGATCATTAAGAAACCATTTCTGTCGGAAAAGGAAATTATTTTAAAAGAAGTTCTTGATAATATTCCTGAGGAGGATGCAAAAGAATTAATTGACGGACTTAATGAAGAAAGTGAAGAAGAGAAAAAAGATACAAAGGAAAGTGAACCTGAAGTCTCAAGATTAAATCCGGAGTCTGAAATTATTACCGAAAAAGATCCGGACGAAATAATAATACTTCCAAATGAAGATTTGAAGAAAAATAATAATGAAAAAAATAAAAATCATCCTTTATAATTTAAATCATGTTTTAATATAAACTAAACATAAAATAAAATGTCTAAATTAAAAAAGTTAGAGGACTTCTTTAAAGAAGAATTAAAAGATCTTTACAGTGCTGAAAAGCAACTTTTAAAAGCACTTCCAAAAATGGCAAAAGCTGCTGATTCTCAGGAGCTCAAAGAAGCATTTGAGAATCATCTCAGGGAAACAGAAGCTCAGGTTGTGCGCCTTGAAAAAATTTCCGGAAACTTAGGGATGACTCTCACAGGTAAAAAGTGCAAAGCTATGGAAGGTCTCATCGAAGAAGGAAAGGAAATAATAGAAGAAGACGCTATCCCGGCTGTCAAAGATGCTGCTCTGATTGCAGCTGCTCAGAAAGTAGAGCATTATGAAATCGCTTCTTATGGCTGTGCTGCTACTTATGCAAAGCTTTTAAACAATGGCAAAATAGAATCTCTACTCAGAGAGACACTTGATGAAGAAGGAAATGCTGACAAAACTTTGATGCAAATTGCAGAAAATATTAATGTTGAAGCACTTGAAGGTGTGGAAACAGAATAAAGAGCTCACAAAAACTCACATCAAACAACCTGCCCATTATGAAATTATTGGGGAATGATTTCGGGCAGGTTCCTTTTTTATATTAAGTATAATACCTTTATTATTCGTTATATCTTAATCACCGCATCTAACTCTATAGTCTGAAGAAATAATTACCAAGATTTTTATGACTCAAATTTTTATATAAGAAACACAATCTTGTATATATTTTGAATTTGATCTATCTTACGATCAAAAAAATAACAATAAGATTCGATTATGAACTAAAGACTCATTGGATCTGGATTAACTCATATTAAATTTCCGCACATTTAACACTTGAATTAGAAATGAACATATTCGACAGATACATATTAAAATCCCTGGCAGGTCCGTTTGTATTTGCACTGATGACAGTTATATTTTTATTTTTATTTCAGTTTTTGATCAAATCGCTGGACCAGTTTGTGGGAAAAGGTCTCAGCATCTGGGTCATCATTCAACTCATTTCACTGAATCTTGCGTGGATGCTCACACTTGCAGTTCCAATGGCTATGCTGGTTTCATCCCTGATGACTTTCGGAACAATGTCATCCAACAATGAAATTACAATTCTTAAAGCAAGCGGTGTAAGCTTAAAAAGACTCATGATCCCGGTCATGCTGATAGGATTTATTATGTTTTATTTAATGGTAAGGTTTAATAATGACGTGCTTCCGGAAGCTAATCACAGCGCAAAGATCCTTCTGTTTGATATAACCAAGACAAAACCGACTTTTATACTCGAATCAGGGAAGTTTTCAAATGATCTTCAGGGAGTACAGATTCTTGTCAGAGAAACTTTTCCTAACAGCAATAACATCAAAGGTGTATATATTTATAATTACTCTAATCCCGAAGCGGTTGATCTTTTGACCGCAAAAAGCGGCGATATCAGTTTTTCCTCTGATCTTAAGAAAGTCATTATGAATTTACATGACGGAGAGATACATGAGCTCAATATGAAAAGCGGGACTCAGGAGTACAGAAAAATTAATTTTGAAAATCACAGACTTACATTTGATGCAGAAGGATTCGGATTTAAGAAATCCGACGAAAATGCATTCACAAGATCAGACAGGGAATTATCAGCAGATGCAATGAAAGTAATTGTTGACAGTCTTACGGTTCAGAAATCCAGATTAGATGGAAAATTTTATGAAGGAATAAATAGAGATTTAAAAAAGATACTGTCTTTAAAATTCACTGATACAGTGTTTACGAAGGATAAAAATTCCTCATTAATTCCGAATAATGATGCTGATACTGCATTTAGAAGAAAAGCTCAGCTTTCGGCTTATGATACTCTGAACAACTATATCAGAACATTTATAAATAAGAAAAGCGATATAATTAACTTAAAAGCAGCAAATAAATCTTATGAAAAGCAAATAGACAGCTATGATGTGGAAATATATAAAAAATATTCCATCCCTTTTGCCTGTGTGGTTTTCATACTCGTGGGCGCTCCGCTGGGATTCAGAGTAAGAAAAGGAGGATTCGGGATAGCAGCAGGATTTTCCCTGGTATTCTTTCTGCTTTACTGGGCATGCCTTATGGGTGGTGAGAAGCTTGCAGACAGGGGGATTGTGAGCCCTTTCGTCGGAATGTGGATAGCTAATATAATCATTGGATGTTTCGGATTGTATTTAATGTTTAAATCTTCTTGAGTATATTAAAACACTTTAACAGTACAAATATTGTCAAGCCCCGAACAATATAAAGTTACCCAACTCCGCCAGGTTCGGAAGAAAGCAACGGTAAGTATTCTTTATATGTGATTTGGGTGTCTTGACATTTTTTTATGAAAACCTTTTTTCAAAATCTCCTCAATATTTATGAATAAAGTAAAACTTGCAATTGTCGGTCTTGGAGGCATAGCACAGGTAATTCATATGCCGATTCTTTCCAAAATGGAAGAAGTTGAGATCGTTGCAGTATGTGACAGTGACCTTTCCAAATGTAAAAACATAGCCGCCAGGTATAATGTCGGGAAATATTATAAGGATCTGGAAAAAATGCTTGAAGAGAATCCCGAAATATCTGCTGTGATCATTGCTGCGCAGACCAATGCTCATAAGGATATATCCGTCAAATGCCTTCAGGCTGAAAAGGATATTCTGATTGAAAAACCAATTGCGAGAAATTATAAGGAAGCAAAAGACATCGTTGATGCTGCCAAAACCTATAAAAGAAAAATTATGGTGGCAATGAACAACAGGTTCAGGAATGACATGATGATGCAGAGGACCTTTACAAAAGCAAAAGAACTCGGAGAAATATTTTATGTCAAAGCCGGATGGGTAAAGCCGCAAAGCTCGAATCAGAAATGGATGCTTGAGAAAGACAAAGCCGGAGGAGGAGTATTCCTGGATAACGGGATTGCTATGCTGGATATAGGTTTGTGGATTCTGGGATTTCCGGAAGTAAAAAGCGTAACTGCAATGAATTATTATCACAATACGAAATCTGTAGAGGATTCAAGCATTGCCATGATAAAATTCAAAAACAATACTACTCTGACAATTGAAGTCAGCTGGAGTTTGCTCAGAGAAGGGGAGTTATTTTACTGCAACGTTTACGGCAAGGAAGGAAGTTCATCTATCAATCCGTTCAAGATATACAAAAGAATGGACGGAGATCTTTATAACATTACACCGAAAAAGATCGTCACCCCATCAAATGTTTTTAAGAAAAGTTATGAATATGAGCTGAAACACTTTGTAGGAGCGGTTGCCGGTAATCATAATATAATTTCTAACGGAGATGATGCTCTGAAAGTAATGGAAATAGTTGATGCAGTTTATAAATCCGCAAAAGCAGGAAAGGAAATAATTTTTAAATGATAAATTTATGATTTGTTAACATTAGATCGGTAGCTTATGAAAAAACCAAAAATGAAAAAGAAAGTTCTGGTAGTAGACGATGAAAAAGATATCGTAGATATTTTAAAATATAATCTCGAAAGGGAAAATGAATTTGAAGTTTTAACTGCCAAAGACGGCAGGGAGGCTCTTGAGCTCGCAGTAAATATTCCTGATCTTATATTGCTTGATATAATGATGCCTGAGCTGAATGGTTTTGAAGTTTGTAAACAGCTAAAAAATAATGTTAATACTTCCGGGATTCCCGTCATCTTCCTTACCGCTAAAGAAAATGAAATAGATGAAATACTTGGTCTTGAAATTGGTGCTGATGATTATATCAGCAAGCCGATCTCACCGCGAAAAGTTCTTGCACGGATAAAATCAGTAATACGCAGAACTTCCGGTGATCACGAAAAACAGATTAAGGTTGAAGATAATGTTAAATTCAGAAATCTTGAGATCGACAGTTCCAGCCATAGTGTACGGATAAATGAGAAAGAAGTATTCTTCCCCAAAAAAGAATTTCAGCTTTTACATTTTCTATTATCTAACAGAGGAAAAGTTTATTCAAGAGAGATTCTTCTGAATCAGATCTGGGGAGAGAATATTTATGTAGTAGACAGGACAGTGGATGTTCACGTAGCAAAGGTTCGTGAAAAACTAGGAGAGTATTCAGATTACATTGAAACCATAAAAGGGCTGGGATACAGATTCAAAGATCCGAAATAATTTTTATAAACTGACTCTGTGGATGAAAAGAGTTAACCTTCTAACAAAATTTTCCGTCCTGTTTTTTACACTTCTGCTTTTAATGTTTGTTGTAATTTCTCATATCGCCGATGTATCTAATGAGACTCTGCTATACACTACTGCTGCTTCATTAGTAATTTATATCTTTTGTATGATATTCATTTACTCTGAAGTTAATTCTCCTTTGAAAAAATTATTTTACTTCTCTAATAAACTCAAAGTAAAGGATGATTCCGATGAGTCAGATCAGTTTGATAAGAAGATGAGTGAACTTAATGAGCTCATTGAAGAACTCAATAATTTAAAAACGGGAACGGTTTTAAATAAAGAGATTTATAATATTACTGAAGAGCTATATTTGATAGCACGAAGGACAATGCACGAACTGGAGACAGCGAAGATTTTTAAAGTTAACAGAAATGAATTCATGGGTAATGTAGCTCACGAATTGCGGACCCCTATCTTTGCCATTCAGCTTTCTCTCGAAACACTTCTGGACGGAGCTATCAACGATGAAAAAGTAAATGTTGATTTCATTTCACGTGCATTCAATCAGACAAAGAGACTTAAAGAACTTGTGGATGATCTAATTACAATATCCAAATTTGAAACAGGAGTAAAGATGAGCAAGCGCTATTTCGGAATTTCAAACTCTATTAATAAAACTATTGATGAGCTCAGAGCATTGGCAGAGGTCAGGAATGTGTCTCTGGAATTTGATTCCTCCGCTGCTAACGGTGTCAGTGTCTTTGGTGATGAGGAAAGACTTAAGCAGGTACTTGTAAACCTTATTGATAATGCCATCAAATACACATCGAAAGATGGATATGTAAAAGTTTCTCTGGATATAAAGGAAAAGGAAGTGATTGTTAATATTGAAGACAACGGTATCGGAATTCCTAAAAAAGATCTGCCGAGAATATTTGAACGGTTTTACAGAGTTGATAAAACAAGGTCAAGGGATGTAGGCGGCAGCGGGTTGGGACTGTCAATTGTTAAACATATTCTGGAAGCACACTCAAGTCAGATAAAAGTTGAAAGTGAAGTAAACAAAGGAACAAAATTTGAATTTAATCTGAAAAGATAAAATGCCTTAAGCAATTTATTTTGTATTATTTTATAATTCAGAAATCATATTTCATTCCACATTCTGAGCAAACCTGATTCATCAAATTTCTTTCCCATTATCTGAATGCCATAAGGCAGATTATTTTTATCCCTGCCTGCCGGAACAGATATGGCGGGAATACCTGCAAGGTTTGCTGATACTGTATATATATCATTGAGATACATTGCAAGAGGATCATCCAGTTTCTCACCAAGTCTGAATGCAGTGGTCGGTGTGGTCGGTGAAATTATAAAATCTACTTTCCTGAACGCATTATCAAAATCATTCATTATAAGTCTTCTTACTTTCTGACCTTTCCTGTAATAGGCGTCATAGTAACCCGCAGAAAGAACGTAAGTTCCGAGCATGATCCTTCTCTTCACTTCCTCTCCGAATCCTTCTGATCTTGTATTGACGTACATGGCTTCAAGAGCTGATGAATTCTCAGCTCTGAGACCATACCTTACTCCGTCATATCTTGAAAGATTACTTGAAGCCTCAGCGCATGTAAGTATATAATATGTCTGAATAAGATATCTGGTGTTTGGCAGAGATATTTCCTTTACTTTAAATCCTTTCTGTTTAAGAGAATCTATTTTGTTTAATATTCCTGCTTTTATTTCTTCATCAAGTCCTTTTTCAAAATATTCTTTAATATAACCTATGCTGACCTTTTCCGGATCTAATTTCAGTTCTGAATTTTCCGCGTAATTATCAACATAAACATCAGATGAAGTGCTGTCTTTTTCATCCGCTCCTGCTATCACTTCAAGCGCTGCTGCTATATCGTAATTATTATTTCCGAAAATTCCAATGGAATCAAACGATGATGCAAATGCCACAAGACCGAATCTTGAAATTCTACCGTATGAAGCTTTTAGTCCTGTTATACCGCAGAAAGAGGAAGGCTGTCTGATCGAGCCCCCTGTTTCCGAGCCGAGTGACATCAGGCACATATTTGCAGCAACTGACACGGCGCTTGCTCCGGAAGATCCTCCAGGCACTCTTGTTATATCAATAGGGTTTTTTACCGGACCGTAATATGAGTTTTCATTTGAAGAGCCCATTGCAAATTCGTCACAGTTGACCTTACCTATGATTATAGCATCTTCTTTTATAAGTCTTTCCACTGCTGTTGCATCATATACAGATTCAAAATTACTAAGCATCTTTGAACCGCAGGTAAGAAGCGAGTCTTTTACGGATATAACATCCTTAATTGAAAACACTGCACCGGCAAGCCTGCCCGCATTTCCGGATTTAATTTTTTTATCGATCTCAGCTGCCCTTAATACAGATTCTCTTTCAAATAATGTTATAAAAACATTCAGATCTTTCTGCTCTTTTATATTATCCAGATACTGCATTACTAGTTTCTCACAAGTCAGATTTCCTGAATCTAATAAGGTCTTAATTTCCTTAAAACTTTTAGGAATATTATTCATTATTCAATTTTACTTTTAAAATAGAAATGCCGTTCTGAATTCCAATAAACGTGAACTCAAAACGGCAGTACTTAAGAATATTAATAAACTTTACTTTACTGTTTTATCTTTTTCATCCGTTGAAGAAAGATCTTTCTCTATATCGGATGATGCCTTTTTAAATTCCTTTATTCCTTTTCCCAGTCCCTGCATAAGTTCCGGGATTTTTTTTGCACCGAATAAAACCAGTATCACAATCGCTATTAATACTATTTCAGGCGTTCCTAATCCAAACATTTTTATTACTCCTTTCCCGTTAATAAGCGGGATTTTTTTTACTGAAAAATTAAATTATGCTTTCAACTACACTTTTAAAAAATCTTACCCCGTCTGTGTTACCGAGTATCTCATCGCATGCTCTTTCGGGATGCGGCATCATTCCCAGTACATTTCTTCTTACATTCTGAATTCCGGCTATGTTATCAATTGAGCCGTTTGGATTATCTAAATATCTAAACAGGATTTGATTGTTGCCTGTAAGTTCAGTGAGAGTATCATAATCGCAATAATAATTTCCTTCACCGTGGGCAACAGGAAAATTGACATCTTCTTTGATTCCGTATTCGCCCGTAAAAATACTCTTATTATTTTCTACTTTCAATGTAACTGTTTTGCAAATGAACTTAAGGTTTTCATTTCTCATCAGTGCGCCGGGAAGAAGTCCTGATTCACACAACACCTGAAATCCATTGCAGATGCCTATTACAATCCCTCCATTGTTGGCGAATCTGATCACTTCATTCATCACGGGGGAAAATCTGGATATCGCGCCGCATCTCAGATAATCACCGTAAGAAAATCCTCCTGGCAAAATTATCAGATTTCTGTCTCCGATGCTTCCTTCTTTATGCCAGAGAAAGCTTGTATCAGCATTCATTACATTTTTCAATACATTGTAAATATCGTGATCACAATTTGATCCCGGAAATACAACCACTCCCGCTCTGACTGCTGACATTATTTATCTTCTCCGTTTTTATATACTTCAAAAGAATAATCTTCCATGACGGAATTTGCAAGAAGTTTTTTACAGGCATCTTCGGATATTTTCTCGGCTTCTTTTTTTGATTTTGCATTTATCTTAAGCTCAATGTATTTTCCTATTCGAGTATCTTCTATAGAATCAAATCCAAGTGATTTCAGCGAATGCTCAACTGCCTTGCCCTGAGGGTCGAGAATCGTCTTTCTGATTGATATATTAATTTTCGATGTGTACAAAACAATATTGTTTAATTAGGTTAATTTCGGTTTATTTATTTATTTCTTCCCTTAACTTTTCAAGACTTTCACCTGTAATCGTTTTTAATCTTTCATTAAGCCTGTTTTTTGTTGAATCTTTACCGCTTTTTTTTGACTTTGAATTATCACTCTGCTCGACCGATGATAGTGATTCGCTTAATTCGGAAGACCTTGTTATTTCCGGAGCTACAGCTTCTTTTTTTTCTGTCGATATCATTCCGTTGGTTTCAGTTCTGCCCGGTTCTGAACTTTCTTTACTCTTTTTATCTTCAATTGGTTCTGAGGTCATCCCGTCAGACAGCTCCGGTGTAACAGCTTTAGGATCCTGCCTGTAATTTCTGTTCTCATCCTTGTCAGTATTATGAATATTATTATCAACAGGTGATGGATTATTATTCTTATTTTTAGATGTCATATCACCGGCGATATCTTTTCCGGACAGTTTATCATTCCCGTTAAAAGTCTTACCTGAATCAGTATCTGTCTTAAGATCTTTATCCGGAGAACTATTATTTTCGAATGGTGTGTTTTTTTGTTCTGTAATTTCCTGCTTTTTATCAGAGGAAATCTGAGGTATATTTTCAGAAGCATTTTTACTGAGAAATGTTATGTAGAATACAAAGAAAATAAGTACTGTAAATCCAGCCGCAGGCACGAGCCAGGGATACTGCATATTCCCAAACAGGTTTTTTAAAAATCCTCCTCTTCCTTCATCATATTTCTTTTCATGGACCTTTCTTTTTTCTGCTTCTATCTCAATTATTCTGCTGTTAAGGTTATGTTCGAAATTATCTCCGGCTTTAACAGTTTCGAGATTCCTGAGCTTATCACGTATATCGGTATATTTTTCTTCTTTATCCAACTTAATATTACAAATAATTTAATTTTTATTCTTTGAAGATCTGGACTTATATATGTGCTCCAGCATTTCCTTCAGGCATTCTCTGCCTCGGTTGATCCTGGATTTAACCGTACCAAGTGGGAGATTGGTGATTCTTACAATCTCTTCATAATCAAGATCCTGTATGTCTCTTAATATGATCACTTCCCTGAATTTTTCATTGAGGGAATCAATGGATTTCTGTATATAATAACTTTCATTTGCGGCGTTTGCACTTTCATCCGGTGCTATGACATCAGCTGTAAGCTCATAATCTTTCTCTTCACTTTCATCATAATTATTTATAGACATTGCATTATACTTTTTCTTCTGCCTCAGACTGGTTTTGGCAAGATTGATCGCGATAGTATAGAACCAGGTTGAGAATTTTCCTATTTCCCTGTACAGATGTTTTGATTTATACAATCTTAAAAATGAATCCTGAGCAATATCTTCAGACTCTTCACGGCTGCCCGTATATCTGAACAAAAAATTTACGATCCTGTCTTTATATCTGAAAACAATTTCATTGAAAGCGTTAATATCCTCTTTCTGAAATTTTAATATAAGCTCTTCGTCCGTTAGTATTTTGTAATTTTGTTCAGGATTAGGTTTGCCTGACATCTACGCTAATTATGTTAACTGATTAAAGTAAATTTTGTTCCGTATTTATCATCATAAACTGCATATATTTTTAATCAATGAGGTCATCATAGTTCTCTTATCTCCTCCTGATGTTTTTAAAAGTTTATCAGTTGAATAAATATATTCAAATGCCAGACTCATCTTATCGTGTGAAATGGTTATTCTATAATCTTTATAATAAGGTAAGAGCTTCTCCTGATCAGGAAACCAGAGCTTCAGCTCTTTCTTCAGCATAAAACCGTCAAGCCGCGATGTATTAGGATCGAAGAGCTTGTTAATGGTGATAAATGCAGTGTTCATTAAAAATACCAGATAAACTTCAGAATCTTTCTTAAGCGAAATATGATCATATATTTTCAGAGCTTCTTCCATTTTACGCTCTGTTATGGCTTTAATAAAATCCATTTCATTAAAATCTTTTGCAATTCCATTGCAGAGGTTTACTGAATCGGTAGTTATTTCTTTTGTAAACCAACAGTAGGTTTTCAGTTTCTCAATCTCCGAAAGTATTTCATCAAAAGAATGGTTGGAAAAATGAACGAAATGCTTCAGTGTTTCGCTGCTGATCTTATAACCTTCAAATTTTTCTGCTGTCCATTTGATCAATTCTGATTCAGAAAACTCGCTTATCTGAAAGATCTTCACATTCTTCTCAATTGTACTCTTATTATCAGCCGAAGATTCTGTCGGAGCTTTCGGGTCATATAAAAATATTTTCTCCGGCGCAAACTCTTCGTCGGAGGATACCATAATAAGACAGCTGTCAGGATTCGAACGCTTCAGATAATCCAGAAGGGAAAGTTTAGCATCCTTCAGAAGCTTCTTTACATTTTTCAAAACTATAACTTTCTTTTCTGAGAAAAGCCCGATATTGCTGCATTCATTCAGAACATTATCCATCTGCTTGTCTTCAGCATTAAAAGAGATCAGGTTATCCTTTGAATTAAAATTTTTATCCCCGAAAGATTCACAAATTATATTAATGAGTTCATTCAGTAAAACCTTTTCCTTTATTGAGATAAGTATATTGTTCGGAATGCTTCCTTTCTGAAAAGTTTCAGTTAAGCTTTTATATGAAATTAAATATTTTGTTTCGACTTTTGCCATTTGAATTTCATTAAGATAATTAAACTATTTCAATTAATTAATTAATAAAAAATTTGTCTGAAACTGAACATTGTAAAAGCAGGAAAACGGAATGCGGATTGATCTGATAAATAGCTTATTATTTCCTGTCTAAAAAATAATTCTGAAATTCCCTGAAATCCTGAATTTGATAATTCATTAAGTTTGGTCGAGAGCCGGACAATTCGGGAAAGTGTTAATTCAAACTGTCCTTGAATACTTGATAATTATTTATAATAAATTTTCTTAATTAATCAGCGGAGTTGAGCAACTTCTGCGTTATCCGGGTTCCGAAAAATCTTTGAGTATAGAAGAAGTTGAATTCAGGATGAATACAATCCTCTTTTGAAATTCATAATTTACCGATTGTTCAAAAATATAATTTTAGAAAATGGAAGGAAAAAAGGAATAGTGGAATGGAAGTTATTACAGATTGTTTGATTAAAGGGTTATAGAAATAAAAATTCAATTAGGTGAATATTTTATAGCAGGTAACATTTCAGATCTGACTGACCTGATTCGGATCAATTTCTTTAACGGGAACATTTCTTATAAATTCGGAAATTGCTGGATTGGAATATGCGCCGAAGGCATCTATGAGAATTCCCTGAGTTCCGCTGTTGGCTGTTATTGCATAAATAACTGACATATCATCCGGATTGGAGTCTCCTTCGTATCTTCCTGTTCTCTCAATGATCAGCTCTTCAGCAGAGAATTTTTCACCCGTTTCATCGCATACAAGATAATCATCCTTAATATGAAAATC
Source organism: Bacteroidota bacterium (assembly GCA_036782875.1). Taxonomy (GTDB): domain Bacteria; phylum Bacteroidota; class Ignavibacteria; order Tepidaquicellales; family Tepidaquicellaceae; genus JAGPCH01. The sequence goes on from DAIPYG010000020.1 coordinate 27,318, forward strand.
GTGAATGAATTGCTTGGTTCTGAATTTTTCAATTGTTTCAGTGAGCGTGCTCATTTCTTTCTGCATGATATTTTTTTAATTTGAAAATTATATAATGAAGTTAACGTAATGCATTTATTAAACTAACGAAGGACTAGAACGTTAATGATAATTTGTTAACTTCATTATAATTTTAAATTTGTTTTAATAAGATTTTGTTGTTATCGTATTTAAAATAAAAATATAATGGTATCTCTTGTAATAAAATAAAATTTAAAAAGGAACCTGCCCGGAATCATTCCCCAATAATTCCTAATTGGGCAGGTTATTTGATGTGTGTTTTGTTACGTTTTTTATTACTACAACTGTTGTGCACAGTTGCTTTTTAAAGTTAAACTCTTTTCATTTCAGTCACATAAATTATCTAAATCTTATTCATTCAAAGCAGTTGATTTCTGTTTTTCATGTTGTACGCTTTTTTTATTACTTCACTGGAAGGAATTAATTCTTCCGGATTCTTTTCTGTCAAGGTCTCGGTTTTTGGATTTAATCCTGATGTTTCTTCACCGTTGATTTTCGAATCTGATTGTTCAATTTCAATATCTATATTAACTTTCAAATCTTCCTTCGGAATAGCGTTCAGATCTTCCATTTCAATTTCCTTTTTCTTTATTTAGTTAAATAGAATTTAAAATCTATAAAAACATTTACCGTGCCAATTAAATGTTTATGTTTTAAACATTATAATGACTAAATGACGAAATATTTTGAGATATGGGTATGTCAGAATTGACAAGGATTGTCAGAGTTTGTCGCAAAGCACTATGTGTAAGTTCTCCCGGAGTAGGTCAGGAATAACTACCGGAAATATCAATGGCTATATCAGAGAAGTCTTTTCTAAAATTTTTAATTCGAATATTTGGATGAAAAGAATAATTAACTGATCCCCAGATTTTTTATTTTTCTGTAAAAAGTTCTTTCATTCATATCCAGTAATTTAGCAGCTTTTGTCTTATTTCCGCCTGCATCTTTAATTGCTTTCAGTATAATTTCCTTTTCCATATCATTTTTAATTTCTGTAATGGAAGAGGCAACCGAAGCTGGTTCCTGAGTTACAAATCTGATCTCATCCGGAATATTTATCGCATTTATAATTTCTCCCTTTGAAAGAAGCACACTTCTTCTTATTACGTTTCTAAGTTCCCTTACATTACCGTGCCAGGAATGTGCAATAAGCTTTTCCATTACACTGTCTGAAACACCCTTCACGTTTTTGTTAAGCTCCTTGTTTGTATCTGCAATGAAATGTTCTACAAATAAGCTTATGTCTTCTTTTCTTTCTCTCAATGGAGGCAGCTCAAGACAAAATTCATTTAATCTGTAATACAGGTCCTGCCTGAACCTCTGATTGTTTACAGCTTCGGACAGCTTGATGTTTGTAGCTGCAATTATTCTTATGTTCAGATTTATAGGTTTCTTCCCTCCAAGTCTTGTTACTTTTCTTTCCTGAATTACTCTGAGCAGTTTTATCTGATTAGATTCGGAAAGATTAGTTATCTCATCAAGAAATATTGTTCCTTCATGTGCAAGCTCAAATTTTCCTTCCTTTACATTTTTAGCATCGGTAAATGCACCTTTCTCGTGTCCAAAAAGTTCGCTTTCTATTAAGCTTTCCGGTATTGCTCCGCAGTCAACAGCTATAAAGTGTTTATCGCTTCTCTGGCTTGAGGTGTGGATCAGGCACGCAATGACTTCTTTTCCTGTTCCGCTTTCTCCTTCTATTAATACGCTTAAATTAGTGGGAGCGACAATATCGACCTGTTCGAAAACTTTCTTCATTACTTCAGAGCTTCCGATCACTTCTCCGCTTCTGTAATTTTCATCAAGTTTCTTCCTTAGTAAAGTGACTTCATTATTCAGATATTTAAGCTCAAGAGTTTTTTTAATTGCAATAATCATAGCATCATTATCAAACGGCTTTGTAATAAAATCCTGCGCGCCCTGTTTCATTGCTTCTACTGCAGCTTTTATTTCACCATATGCAGTCAGCATTATTACCGGCAATTCAGCATCCTTTTCACGGATCTTTCTTAATATCTCGAGTCCGCTCATTCCGGGAAGCCTCATGTCCAGAATGACAAGTCCATAGGAATTTTTTCTTATTTCATCCAGCGCAGTCAGTCCGTCTTCGACCGCTTTGCTTTGAAATCCTGATTCTTCGAGCAACTCTGTCAGTGTATATCTCAGAATTTCATTATCATCTACGATTAATATTTTTTCCATCAGTTTATATTTATATTTCTAATTGGTAATTTTATAGTTATATGTGTTCCTTTTCCTAGTGTGCTGTCAATATCAAACTCTCCGTGATGCAGCTTAATGGTCTGGTAGGCAAGACCCATTCCAAGACCGACACCTTCATCTTTGGTTGTAAAAAATGGTTCAAGGATCTTATCCAGATTCTCCGGAGGAATTCCTATACCGGTATCATAAAAATCTATAATAAATTCATTTCCCGCTTTGTTAACTTCCACTTTTACAGTCAGCGTCCCGCCATCACTCATTGCATCTATTGAGTTTGAAACGAAATTCATAAAAGAGCTTTCAAGCTTAAGCTTGTCAATGAATAATAGAGGGAGATCAACCGGAATCTCCGCGACTATTTTAATATTATTGTTTTTGCATCTCGCTTCTACGCTTTCCAGAATATTTTCTATTATTTCCTTTACATTCCTGTAGCTGAAATCCAGGTCTTCAGGAGTTGCATAGCTCAGAAGATTCTTAATTATCTTGTTGGCAATATCAACATTTGTGATAATATAATTCAGCCTCTTTTTATTTTTCTCATCTATATCGGCTTTTGAAATCAACTGCGCCAGGCTGTTGATGTTTGCCAGAGGATTCCGGATCTCGTGAGCAATTCCCGAAGAAAATCTTCCGAGCGCCGCTAGCTTTTCATTGTATATCAGCTCCTTCTGAGTCTCGATAAGTTTTGTATTTGTTTTTCTAAGCTCTTCTTCTGCTAGTCTGATCTCAGTAACATCGTGACCGGTTCCGAACATTTGAGTAACGGCATTATCTTCATTTAAAATTACCTCTCCCTGAGCTTTTATAATTTTCATTTCTCCTGAAGGTAAAATGATACGGTGATAATAACTGAACGGTTTCTTATTTTCAATTGATTCTTTTATTATTGATCTGGCTTTTTCAATGTCATCAGGATGTATTAGTTTAAGATATTTTTCATATGTTAAAACATTATCTTTTTTGTTAAAACCATAAATCGCATACATCTCATCTGACCAGATAATTTCATTGTTCTTAATGTCCCATTTCCAGCTGCCGAGCTTGGTAATGTGCTGGGCATCTGTTAATAATTTTTCACTCTGCTTTAATTTGTCTATTGTTTCGAGCTTCTCATAGTGCCGGCAAAGTTCCAGACCTATATTGTATATAAAATCAAGTAATTCCTGGTCAGGCTGCTCTTTCTCTTTCTTGAAGAATTCCAGTAGCCCGATAGTTTTGCCCGGCAAACTTATAGGAACCCAAATACCTGTATTTATTCCAAGGCTTTTGGTAACATGAGATCGTTTAAAATATTTGTCATCTGTCTGAGTGTCAATATCCAGCCAGGAAGCACTTCCCTTTTCAAGAGCATTTCCGGGAATGTCCTTTGACATTAATAAATCAGGCTGTTCGCTGATATCCCTGAACTGGTAATACTCTTCAGCTAATTCCTCATTCCATATGCCTGATGAGATAAGGTTGTCATTTTTAAGCAGAAAACAGTGTCCGATATCCCAGTGAGTATATTCACAAACTTTATTAATAGAGTATTGAACTGCTTCGTTAAATTCAAAGCTTTTGCTTATGAACCGGATAACATCATTAAGAAGAATAAGAAGGCTGTTTCTTCTGTTAACGATTTCCTGAGTTTTCTTAAGATCGGAAATATCCTGACAAATACCCACAATGGCTTCGGCTGTACCTTCGTCGTTTCTTACAGATGAAGTTGAAAGATAGGTCGGGAACCCTGATCCGTTTTTTCCGTAAGTGATAAGCTCTCCTTTCCAGCCTTCATTCAAAGTCTTTGTATAAATATCTTTTTTTAAATTAGGAGTAACATTCTCATTCGATAGAACAGGGATTTCCTTTCCCATTATTTCATCGGGCATATATCCATATGCAGACTGAAAAGATTCATTTACAAAGATAGTTTTATAATTAAGGTCAGTAATAAAGACACAGTCTTTTATACTTCTGACAGCGTGTGCAAATAGCTTGATCCTGCTTTGTATTTTTTCCTTTTCCGCACTTTCCTTTATCAGTTTGGAAAGAGTTCTGGCAAGATCATTTGTTCTTTCTTTTACTTTCTCTTCCAGTTCCAGGTATGATATTCTAAGCTTCTCTTTCGTTTTTACCCTTTCCATGAAGTTTCCGATTTGTCTGCCGGCAGATTCCAGAACTTCTATCAGTTCTTTTTTTTCCTCAATATTTTTATTATTGAAACATTCAAAAATAGCGATTGTCTCAATTCCATTTGATATTGGAATTCCTAAACCAGATTTCCACCCTTTCCTGGAGAGCTCTTCCAGTCTTTTAAATGATTTCTCCTTGCCAAGATCCTTGGTCCACATGGATTTTCCTTCTTTGAAAATTGTCCCTGTGAAATCCATTCCTTTCGAGAATCTCATCGAATCATTGTACAGCTCGGAATTTTCCTTTGTCAAATTATCATCTTCGCTCCAGAAATAATCGGGCTTTATGTATTCGTTATTCTCATCAGCAAGCCAGAGGATGGCGAAATTCCAGCCAATATCTTTGCAGATATTTTTCAGAAGCTTTTTGGATGCTTCTTCAAGCGAATCAGATTCGGCCAGAGTTTTAGAAATATCATATTGGATTTTCAGATACCGTTCATTATTCCTGCGGTCATTAATGTCTATACAGGAACCTATATAGCCTGCAAATTCACTTCCTTCAAATCTGGGAATACCCTTATCAAGCATCCAGAAATATTCTCCTTCAGCATTTCTTAACCTGTATTCCATTTCAAAGGAAACCCGTTTATCAAAAGAATTTGTATATACTTCAAGACATTTTTTCAGGTCTTCAGGATGAATACCTTCCGACCAGCCATTACCAAGTTCCTGCTCAAGAGACCGTCCTGTAAAGTCCAGCCAGGCTTTATTGAAATAAGTACAAAGTTTGTCTTTGCCGGATATCCATATCAGCACAGGTGCCGAATCCGCCATCATTCTGAATCTCTGCTCACTTTCACGGAGTATCTCTTCTGTCTTTTTTCTTATGCGTATTTCATCTATCAATGAATCATTTGTATTCTTAAGCTCAAGTGTTCTTTCCTCAACAGTATCTTCGAGTTCCTCATAAGATTTTAAAAGAAGTCCCTCTGCAATGCTTTTGCCTTTTATAAGCCTTCCTGAAATAAAGAGAGATAGTCCGATCACAATAAAGGAAAATATTCCCGTTACAATTATGAAATTCTGTATAATTGAATTTGTCCTGTCTGCCTTATCACTTCTTTCGATTAATAATCTCTGCTCACTCGCTTTGAATCTTATTATGATCTCATTTATTTCATCAAGATTTGACTGAACTTTATTGGTAATATAAATCTGATCCGAAGGTATTTTATCGGAATGGATGGAATCGGATGAATCTATAACGGAAATGCTTACAAGCCAAAATATTTCAGCAGCCAGAGAATCCAAAAGCTTGATCTCCTGCAGATGTTGCGGATTATCGGACACAAGCTCTTTCAGAATGGCGGTCTCTTTTTTAACATTTAATATCATTGAATCAAGATTGTAAGTATATTTCCATTCACCTGTAATAGTATAGCCGCGGCGCAGCATAGGGATCTCAACTACGTTATATTTGATCTCATCTATTTTCTTAAGGACATCGTTTGAATGGATCATCCAGTCTATATCATTCTTGTATCTTTCAATGTTCTGATAAGTTATCAGACTTAGTATAAACACGCAGAGCAGAAAAACTAAAAATGCGGAAGGGATGAATTTTTCAAGCGGTAATGTATTTTCCAGCTTTACGAAACGCTCTGAAAATTTATTTCTTATTTTGGTCTTCATTAATCTAAAGTTTTTTCTGACAAACTATGTCAAAGATGTCAAAAATTTATTTCTCTTCGAAAATAAATTTAATTTTGATTGAATTAGTGAAATTTTCTCTGGCACAATATTTGCGAAACAATAAAGTAAGAAAACTTTAAGCGCTGAAAGATACCTTATAAAATCCGAACTATCAAATATTTTATTTGGGATTCAGGGTTATTTTATAAATTAAAAAGGAGTAGAAATGAAAACACTAAAGTTAAACATATTATTAATTTTATTAATAATATTATTCAGCTCTCCGGTAAATTCACAGACCGGTTATACAACGGTAAAAAAATCAACTTATCCTCAATTAAGCCTGAGTCCTGTTGGCGGACTTATGTTTCCGGTAGCAAATCTGTCGGACAATTTCAAACCGGGCGGAAGCGTAGGGCTGGATCTGAGTTATAAAGTAAATAAAGAAGTTGGATTTTTTGCGAAATTCGGTTATGATTTTTTCAGAAGTCAGACCAGCGGAGTTCCTGACGGGAGATTTTTTGAATACAGTGTCGGACCAAGATATTACTTCACTGCTAAAAATTTAAAGTCTTCAATATTTCTTGAAGCAGGAATTGGGGCATATACTTTTAATCAGCAGGGTTATGTATTAGAGGAGACCGCATATCCGGAAGTTTCATACACAAAGTTCGGGTACAATGCAGGTATAGGCGCCATACTTAATCTCGGAACAGACATAGATCTACTGTTCAAAACCAAATATAATACAATAATGACAGAAGACGGTTCTTCCAGCTTTATTACTCCTGTACTGGGAATAGATGTTAGATTCTGATATTCAGGTCTGCCCGGCAAATGAGATTTCAAGATACTGCCGGGTAAATCATTAAATAATTATAAATTAAACGAAAGGGATTAAAAATGAGAACACTTATGATCATAATATTGCTGTCATTACCGCTGATGAACGCACAGTCTCAGATGAAAAAAGGAGACAGTTTCCTCGGCGCTTCTATAGGTCTCTGGACAAAGGGAAATACTCCTGTGATTGGTGCAAGCTTTGAATCTGAAGTTGCCGGTTCAGAATCCGGTACCTTTGGAATCGGAGGTTTGTTCAGATATCACGGGTACAATGAAAATTTCAACAACGGAACTAACCGGGATTACAATTTCTCATCGCTAGGTTTTCAGGCAAATTATAATTTTACATCCATAGGTACAGGTGAGTTCGTCCCTTACCTGGGAATTACACTCGGATACAATAATGTATCATCAACTTATGTTAACAGAAACAACACGGTAGTTGTAAATGACACATACAGCAGCGGAGTCTGGGTCTGGGGTCAGCTTGGCGCCAGATATTTTTTCAGCAGTAAGGTTGCCGGAACATTCAGAGTGGGAATCGGAAACAATGATTTCTATCCTCTGGAGCTGGGTGTAGATTTTAAATTATAAACTTCAGGATTATATAGGATAATACAAGATCCCCTTTATAATACAGGGGATCTTGTATTTTCATTTAAGCAGAAATAAATTCAGTACTTACATACTGTTTATCTCAATTCAATATTTTTCTCAATTAATCTTCCGGCTGTTTACTGACACTAATTGACAACCGTGTCACTTAAACTTAAATTAATAATTTCTATTGTGCATTAATACAACAGATTTGAACTAAATATTTGGCATCATATATGACTTATGTATAATACAATCCGGAAAACAAATAAGATAATTTTAAGCGATTGTAAATTTATTAATCAAAAAAATAAGAATGAAAACAGTTAAGTTTCTAAGTGTAATAATGGCAATAATGTTTTTTATCAGTACTTCAGCTCAATCACAGACAGTTAAAAAACCTGTAAATTATTCATATTGGTCTATCAGTCCTGTAGCGGGTATAGGATTTCCAATGGGTGCATTTGCGGATAATTTTAAATCCGGTCTGACATTCGGCGTGGATATCAGTTATAAAGTAAACAAAGAAGTCGGTTTGTATACAAAAATCGGATACTATATTTTTCCAAGTAAAATAGCCGGAGTATCAGACGGAAAGTTTCTGGAATATACTGCAGGTCCAAGATATTACTTTATGTCTAAAAACCTGAAATCATCACTTTTCTTTGAAGTTGGATTAGGCGGGTATTCATATATGCAGGATGCATATAATCTGACAGTTAATAATGTAGAAACTCCGGTTCCTGAGAATTCAAAAACTAATTTTGGCGTGAATGCCGGAATGGGTGCAAATTTGAATCTGGGAAAATCAGTTGATCTGATCATTAAGGTGAAATATCATGATGTATTTACCTCCGACGGTTCGACCAGCTTCTTAGCACCGCTTTTAGGAATAGACATAAGATTGTAAAAGTAAAATACATTCGGGATAAGAGGTACATTACTTCTTATCCGGTCTGATTAAAATAAAATCATTTAGATAAAATTAACCGGGAAAGGAGATTTAAATGCATAAGAATGAAAAAAACAATAAGGGTTTTATAAGCGGATTATTAACAGGAGGATTTATCGGAGCACTGGCTGCCCTTCTATATGCACCGAAAAGCGGTCGTGAATTTCGAAAAGACATTTCCGATAAAAGCAGTGAAATAATGAATGATACAGGAGAACTTTTGGAAAATGCAAAATCAAAAGCCGCGGATGTGATATCTGATGTTAAAAAAAAAGCAGGGAATTTACTGGAAGAAGGAAAAAACACTGTTGGTAGCATAACTCACGGTGCTGCTTATATGATCACCCATGGAAGAGAAATAATGGAAGAGGAAGTATCAATGATAAAAAATGCCGTGAGGTCAGGAGCCGAAGCTTTCACTGAAGAAAGAAGCAAACTGAACTCTGATTCCAAAGATAAATCAGAAGTAAAAAGTTACGCTACTGGAAATGACAAGAACAAATTCAGCAATGCAAAATATTAAAACTAATTAAAAACAGCTCAGATATTTTCAATACAGTAGCTGATCAATTTTAAAATTAAATATAGAAAAGGAGAAAAATCATGTTGTGGACGATTTTTGTAATACTGCTGGTTCTTTGGCTGCTCGGAATGGTTTCATCATATACAATGGGTGGTTTCATACATGTACTTCTTGTAATTGCAGTTGTCGTAATGATCATCCGGCTGATTCAGGGAAGAAATCCGGTCGCTTAATCAAAACCAGTTAAAACATTAAAACTTAATGAGATTATGCAAAACAGGAATGAAGTAAATAAATCACGCGATCCCTCTGCGAAGAAAAGTCTGACCGGTCTGGAATTCGTTAAGAATCAAGGACCGGACATGACGGAACAAAATTATTGACAGGAAAAATATCTGAGAAGAATCTGTCAGAGAAGTAAAATCTATGAAACGAAAGATGAAGCAGGCATTTTATAAAGAGCAGAAGACTAACTTATATCAGATAATATTTAAAAACAAAGTTCAGAGTAAGTTTTAAAAATATTATTCATCTGCTAACACATTCTTCAGGAAACACTCTGACAATATGTTCAGCAAATAATCCGGGGTTTTCAGAATATTTGATTCGTTACCGGGTAGAATGTCAGTCAGGAAAAGACTGAAGAACCACGATAATAACTCCCTTGTGAAAGTCTTAAAATATAGAGCGCAGAACAGGGATTCACGGGAGGTCTTACGAAAATCCGATAAACTTCATAACTTAACGGAATTAAAAAAAAATATGAAAAAAACTATCCCTATATTATTTATAACAATTCCTTTTGTGATCACAGAGGTGAATTATAGGAGAGGTTTTTGATACCGGGATAATGCGGTATTTATTTACTATAAAATTTTATTCATCAAGGATAGTAAGTAATTCAGAAAAACCAAAGTTTCTGATTTACTAATTAATATTCACTTAACCCAAACAAAGGAGGTAATCTGTACGACAGTTGTTCAATTATTTCTCACATTTCCGGGACACCGGATAAGAAATAATTACAATTTCTTTTTGAAAGGAGAAAATTCATTCCGAAATCCGGAATTAAAAATATTTATAAATTTTAAAAACAAAAAATGAAAAATCTAATTTTCAAATTTTCGGTTGTTTTCCTCCTTTGTTTAAATGTAAATTTATTCGCACAAGTTGTTACTTATACATTCAGAGACTCAGCAGGGACATACAACGAGATAACAGGCGGTAATTTAATCGCAGCTGCAACACACACGAGCCAGGATCCGGGTAATCTGAACGATGTCACATACGGACCTTTCGCCCTCCCGTTTATCTTTACATTCAACTGTCTTGACTATACAAGTTATTATGTCAACTCCAATGGATTTATAACCTTCGGACCTACGGCACCCGGAATTTCCAACTACAATCCGGTTTCATCAGGAGAAGCTTATGAAGGTGCAGTCAGTGCATTCGGTATTGATCTGATTGGTGTATTCGGCACAACGATAGATTTCAGCGGAGTCACAAATGTTTTATCTGATGTAAGGAATTTTAAGGGAATTGTTGTCGGCAGACATATAACCGCTGCTACAGGCATTCCTGCAAATACATTTATCACTGCAATGGATACCACTTTACGGACAATTACCATTTCCAACTTTACTACTGATATAATAGTAAATGATCTGGTTATTCAGACAGCGTCCGGCAGCATTGAAAGTAAAACAGAAGGTGCATCTCCTAACAGGGTTCATACAATCCAGTTTAAAAATTTCAGACAGTATCAGATCATAGGCACTGATGATAATTTCAATTTTCAGATAAAACTTTATGAGCCTACATATTTAATATCCGGTGCTGTTCACATTGTGTATGGCAATATGGATAAAAACTCAGTGCCTGTTCCTTCTGTGTTCGGGCAGGTAGGGCTAAGAGGAGCAACCAATTCAGACTGGAACCTCAGATCAAACTCTTCCACTTTAAACTGGCTTTCCTCAACAGCAGGATCAGACAACGCTGCAACAAGTCTGATGAGTAGCTCAGTTTTTCCGGTTAAGGGACTGACTTATATCTGGGACGGGGTGTGCGGTATTCTTCCGGTTGAAATGTCATCATTTACTTCAGCTGTTAACAGAAGAGACGTAACTTTAAACTGGACGACAGCTTCAGAAACAAATAATTCACGTTTCATGATTGAAAGATCATCAGACAATAATATGTGGATGGAAGCAGGATCATTGAATGGCAGCGGTTCGACACAGTCTGCATCAAATTATATATTTACAGACAGAGGATTGGGCTCAGGTAAATATAACTACAGACTTAAGCAAACAGACTTCAACGGAAACTTTGAATATTTCAATTTAAGCAATGAGGTGATCGTGGGAATTCCTGAAAAGTTTGACTTATCACAAAACTATCCGAATCCATTCAATCCGGCTACAACGATCAATTACGATATTCCGGCAGACGGAAAAGTCACTATGAAAGTATTTGATGTATCAGGAAGAGAAGTTTCAGAGCTTGTAAATGAGTACAGGACAGCAGGATATTATACGGTTAGCTTTAATGGTAATGATCTATCGAGCGGAATTTATATTTATACTTTAGTCGCGGATAATGCAGTTTTATCAAAAAAGATGTTACTATTGAAATAAAAGCCGAAAATATATTTCAGCTTATGACACGACCGGTATGAATGACTTACGGATAATCCGGTGACAAGCCAACTGGCGTGTTACCGGATTCCGTAATTAATATTAAAAACACAGTAAAGATTCGTAAAATCATTTGTGCGGTTACTGAATCTAAATATGAAATTTTAAATCATTTGTATGAAACTCAAAGTCAAAATACTTTCAACAAAAAAAATTACTCACAATATTAAAAGCTATAAGGTTGAGAATCCGGGTAACAATATCAAAGACTTCAGTGTGTATTTTTATCTGTGCGGACAATACCTTTGATAGAAGCAGTGCATACTATATTTTGAAAATGCAGGCTCTGCACCTTGATTCGTTGTCTTTGAAAAAAAATTGTTCCTGTAAAATAATTTTTTAACAAAAAATAATTTTATTTACTTCAGCAGGTTCATAGTTATTCATACTCCTGCATTGAAAAGAGAATCAGAGCTTTCACAACCGGAACATAAAAATATTACCAGACAAAAATGAATTTAAATTCAGATAAAATTCCATTTTACATAAAGTTCTTTATTTTCTTTACCGGATTAGGAGCATTTGGGTTCATACTATACATAGGTCAGGATATCCTGATCCCGCTTGTGTTCTCTGCTCTGATAGCTATACTTCTGGATCCGCTCGTCACGATGCTTCAGAAGATCAGGTTACCGCGTATTGCCGCTATTACGTTTGCGATCACAATTGGATTTCTGATACTGACCGGGATCGTGTATTTTATTTCAATTCAGTTCAGCATGTTCAACGAATCTCTACCTGTATTCAAGGATAAATTCAGCCAGGTGCTGGAACAGAGCTTAAGTTGGGTATCCGGTGAATTTCATTTAAGCAGGGAGTCTGTAAATCAGCAGGTTGAGAAGTGGGGAAATTCTGTTTTCAATGAAAGCGGCGCACTGATCGGCAGCACAGTTACTACTGTGACAGAGCTGATAGTGGTGTGGCTGCTTATACCGGTGTATGTATACCTTTTCCTTTATTATGAATCATTGCTGTTAACATTCGTGGAAAGAGTAAGTGATAAGAAAAATCAGAAAACTATAAGCGAAGTTCTGGTGGTAGGAAAGAAAATGATTCAGTCTTATCTCGTCGGTCTTCTGCTGGAAATAATTATAATGTCGGTATTAAATTCTGTTGGTCTTATGATACTAGGAATCGAATATGCAATACTTCTTGGAATAATCGGAGCATTTCTTAATGTAATTCCTTACATAGGCGGAGTAGTTTCCACAGCGCTGCCAATGCTTGTCGCGCTTGTGACCAAGGACTCACTTGCTTCACCACTGCTTGTCCTGGGAGTTTATCTGCTGATTCAGTTCATAGACAATAATATTCTGATACCGCTTGTAGTAGCATCAAGAGTAAAGATCAATGCTCTCATATCAATTGTAGTTGTTCTTGTTTTCGGAGCGCTGTTTGGAATTGCAGGGATGTTTCTTGCTATACCTCTGACTGCGATCCTCAAAATAGTATTTGACAGGATTGAATCAATGAAACCTTACGGACTTCTCTTTGGAATGGATGTACCGACTAACTCTAACTTCATAAAGAATCTCAGGAAAGTCAGAGCAGATAGAATTAAATAACCGGAACTTTGGCATTTAATATAGAAATACAAAAACACAAAGGCACAATTGCTTTCCATCCCTTAATGTCTTCCCCGCTGAAAACATACGAAGGATGACAGTTTCGAGTGAGACAGTAATACATAAATTTACATACAAGAAAATCTTTAATGAAAACCAAAGTAAAAAATATTATTCTATCTGATCTTCACAAAATTATTAAAAGCATCCGGAGATATGCGGTTGTAATATTATTTCTTACAGGTTTTACAGATACATTATTTTCACAGATTTTAACAATAGAAGAAATTAAGGTCACGCATAAAGATACGAAGTCATTTGATGATGATGCTCTGATATCCGCATTAGGACTGAATGAATCCGGTGTTTATAAGCCGGCTGTTCTCGGGGAAAATATATACAAGCTGCAGAAATTTTATTTTGATAAAGGATTTTTTGATGTGAAAATTGATACGAGCGTTAAGTATGATCTTCAGAATGAAGAGGTATTCATTGAACTGATCATAGAAGAGAAGAAGCATTATAAAATAGATTCGCTGATCTATACCGGACCGGAGGAGGTACCGGAGAATGTAAAAAAGCTGTTAGGTAAAATTAAAAATATCAGGCAGAATGATTTTTATGACAGAGCTCTGATAAGCCGGCAGACAAATGAAATGATAGACCTGCTGCAGAATAACGGTTATATGAATGCGAGACTGAAGCAGGATTCGGGAACCATCGTCAGGAAATATTCTAACGCATCTTCACAGTATCTTACTGTCACCGTGCATATTGAAGGAGCGGATTCAATATTCTATTTCGGCAGCACAGCGATAAAAATATCCGACAATAAATATAACGTAGGCAAGGATCTTCTGAAATATGAAATCGCTTATAACGAAGGTGACATTTACAGCAAGGAAAAAGTACTTCTTACTGAAAGCAATATGACAAAGATACCCATCGTTCAGAGTGCAAGAATAAAAGCTGATAATGCCGTTAGTAATAAAGTTGACTTCAAAGCAGAGATCCTGCTGAATAAAAAAAACGAGATAACGCCTTATGCAAAAGCTACGGTAATAGAAAACATTCTTTATGGCGGCGGGGGAGTGCAGTATATAGATAAATATTTCTTCAAAGGAGGTGAAATATTTAATCTGACCTTTGACGCGCTCATTAACTCGCTTGATATGAACAGGATCGAACTTTCAGCAGCTCTCACAAAGCCGCATATATTCAACAGCGGATCTTATCTTACTGATAAGGTCACTCTCGGACTGTATAATGTCGAGACATCAAAGAATTATTACATCGGCAACCTTACTTCATTACTGCAGTCATTCAGAGACTTTACATTTTACAATAATGCATCACTTGATCTTACAGAAGAGCTCGTGAGGTTTGAGTATGATAATACTGAAGGACCGCCTCTGACAGTATTCAATACATTACTCAGCACTACATTTGTTCATGACAATACCAATGATGTCTTCTCACCGTCAAAGGGATTCTTCCATTCCATCACAGTCGGCAGCGGGGGACTGATTCCAAAGCTTGTGATAAATGCTTTCAAGCCGGATGTATATTATTCACAGTATCTGAAGCTTTTCACAAGTAATAATTTTTATCTTAATATTTCAGAAAAGCCGCGAAATACTGTTCTCGCAACAAAGTTCATGGTGGGCGACATTATAGAATACGGAAGAGGAGACCGGCTCATTCCGCTTCCCCCGTTCTATAAATTCTACAGCGGGGGAAGCAGCAGTGTCAGAGGATGGAGCGCGAAAGATAACGGAATACTTGTCAACACTCTGGACGGAGGAGATTTTTTACTGGAAGGCAGCTTTGAGATCAGAAGAAAATTATTCCCGGCAGCGGACAACTTTAAGAAGAATATAAGCGCTGCGTTTTTCTTTGATTACGGAAATGTCTGGCCGACTGACGAAGATTTCAGAATTGATCAGATCGCAATGGCTGTAGGATTAGGCATAAGATATAATCTGTTCATCGGTCCCGTAAGAGTTGACCTCGGATTCAAGCTATATGACCCTATGACAGGCGCTAATGCCTGGCTGTTCAATGATCTCGGAAATATGTTCGGAAGCAGGATGGTTGTTCATTTCGGAATAGGCGAGGCGTTTTGAGATTTAGGATGTGAATTTATATGTGCTGAGGTTTATATCAATCCGGAAGGATGACATTATAAAAGCAAATGAAAATGTTAAAAATCAAACCCAGGAGGTGTGATATTAAATATTGGAATAATATCACACTTTCTGGGTTAGATAATTCTTGTCGTTCACACAAAGTCCGTCCCTTGAATAATTGTTCTATCATTACAATGCAGAAGGGAAGTGACTATGCCGTGATGTTATTTTTTATAATTTGTAAAAACAAATTCCTGTATGGAATGAACTTTTCTTCCCTTTCATTTTCATCTGCCAGTTTGTTAAGTTCAGTTTTAATATTCAGGTCCTTCAAATTCAGGATATTCAGAAATTTCCTGAAGTATCGTATAGTTATTGTTGATGAACCGCAGAATATGGAAACTGATATACGTAAAAAAGCAA
>DAIPYG010000021.1:0-42019 GCA_036782875.1 Bacteroidota bacterium
ATCATTTGCACATCCGTCCAAAACGTTATTCAAAGACTTTACAATATATTTAATCTGCATTTCTTTTTATAAATCAAAAGAAAAGCCTGGCAAAAGAAAAATTTCCCGCTGGTGAAAAATTGCCGGAAATTCTTTCTCAATGGCAGCATAAATCAAAACTCCTCACTCGCTTCGCTCGCTCGTCAGACAGGTGATTTTTGCTTTCGCCATTTCTCAGAATTTCTTAACGGCAATTTTTCATATGCGGGTTTGTTTTTAAAAGAGAAAATTAAGTTTTATTCTGAACCAAATAATGCATACAATAAGTTATTCGTATTTATTTTGGACAGTACTGAATCATATGCATTCCTCTGGAAAAATACCGGTTAGCATAATAACCTTTGATAAATATTGAATGAGGAGAAAAAAAACTAATAATATATGTATATACATAGAAAAAAGTGTTGACACATTAAATGTATATACATATATTTGTATAAAATAAATTATGCATGAAACTTGAAGACGAAATAAAGCAGAAAAATTTCAGAAACGAATACCAGAAGCTCGCTGTAAATATTCTCCTTACCGGAAGCTGGATGAGCTTCAGGAGTTATGAAATGCTCAAGCCTTTTAAGCTCACTACTCAGCAGTATAATATATTAAGGATTCTAAGGGGTCAGTATCCAAACCCCGTAACGGTAAATCTTCTCATCGAAAGAATGATGGATAAAATGTCAAATGCATCCAGGATTGTTGACCGTCTGGTTGCTAAAAAGCTTGTAGAAAGAAAAATGAAAGCCGAAGACAGAAGGTGTGTGGATGTTATAATTAATGAAAAAGGATTAAAGCTCCTTAAGAAAATAGAAGATTCCGAAATTAAATTCGAAGGTAATTTCAGGACTCTGAATGAAATGGAAGCTAAAAAGCTTAATGATCTGCTTGATAAACTGAGAGGGTAGAAATTAGAGTGAAATCTTTAAAGCTATCATTTCTTTTTGTGATTTATAATAAAACAATATTAACAATAATAAACTTAACTTAAATAATATGTTAAAAATGAAAACAGTGACATCAGTATTTGCAGTATTAATTTTATCAGTTGTATTGATTTCAGGTTGTTCGGAATCAAATAATGCAACTAAAACGGCAGGCAGCAATGAAGGTACGGCAGCATCCAACAAGGGAACGAAAATTAACCTTAAAATCCCTGAGAGTAAGCTTGAATGGACGGGAAAGAAAGTTACAGGCCAGCATAACGGAACTGTTGATATTTTAAAAGGCGAGATGTTTGTAGATAACGGCAAACTTACAGGCGGAAACTTCAACATTAATTTTGCCACGATAGCAGTACTGGATCTGTCTGATGCGGAGATGAATGCAAAATTAACAAATCATTTAAAGTCAGATGATTTCTTCTCTGCGGAAAAATTTCCTGAAGGAAAATTTGAAATAACAACCGTAACTCCTCTTTCAAACGGAACCGGCAATAATTATACAATAGGAGGAAATCTTACTATAAAAGGAATTACTAAACCAATAACCTTTCCTGCAAAAGTAAATGTAAACGGTGATGCAGTAACAGCTTCAGCGGATTTTAAGATAGACAGGACTTTATGGGACGTAAAATTCCGATCAGGTAAATTTTATGAAAACCTTGGAGATAAACTGATAAATGATGATATAGAATTAAAGTTAAATGTTTCAGCGAACTAAAATTATTTATTTTAAAATAAACAGAATTATGAAAAAGACAATTCACAGAGCAGACAGCAGGGGACACGCAGATCACGGCTGGCTTGATGCTCATCATTCTTTCAGCTTTGCTAATTATTATAATCCTGAAAGGATAAGATTCGGCACGTTAAGAGTTTTGAATGACGATATAGTGCAGCCCGGTGAAGGATTCGGAACACATCCTCACGATAATATGGAAATAGTTACTATTCCAATAAGGGGTGAACTTGCACATAAGGACAGCACGGGAAACAAAGAGGTTGTGAAGCCAAATGAAGTACAGATAATGTCGGCTGGCAGCGGTCTAACACATTCTGAATTTAATAATTCAAAAACCGAAGTGATAAATCTGCTACAGATCTGGGTATTTCCAAAAGAGAAGAACATTAAGCCGAGATATGATCAGAAAGTATTTGATCCTTCTGACAGAAAGAATAAAATTAAGACAGTTGTATCTCCATCTGATAAAGATGCGTTATGGATAAATCAGGATGCTTTTTTTTCATTATCGACTCTTGAGAAAGATATATCAGTAAATTATGATATTAAATCAAAAGGAAACGGACTGTATGTATTTCTGATCGAAGGTAAAATTGAAATTGCAGGAGAAACTCTGAATAGAAGAGATGCCATAGGTCTGGAGCAGATAGAGAACTTAGACATAAAGGCACTCGAAAAGAGTGAAGTGCTGCTGATTGAAGTTCCAATGAATTAAATCAGAAACAATAATCCAAAAACCAAATAAAAAGTGATAATGACAAAACTATCAAACAGTATCGGGCTGGACAGTAAACCTGCGAAGGAACTCGCCGATAAGCTTAACAAACTTCTGGCAGATTATCAGGTATTCTATATGAATGCAAGAGGTTTCCACTGGAATATAAAAGGAGATAAATTCTTTGAACTTCACATAAAGTTCGAAGAGCTTTACAATGATGCGTTACTTAAAATAGATGAAGTAGCTGAAAGAATTCTTACACTTGGCTATACACCGATGCACACATACACAGATTATCTCAAACATTCAGGAATAAAAGAAGCAAAAAATATTTCAGACGGGAATAAAGCAGTAAGCCTGATATTAGAAGGATTTAAAGAAATTCTGGGTATTGAAAGAATAATACTGAAGCTTTCTGAAAAGGCAAATGATGAGGGTACGAATTCTCTTATGAGTGATTATATCCCTCAGCAGGAAAAGCTAGTATGGATGTATTCATCATATTTAAATAAATAATTTTCATTAATATAAATTATAATAAAGTGAAAGTACTGTATATTTTCCCTCATCCTGATGATGAGTCATTCGGACCCGCGCAGGCTATATCAAAGCAGGTCAGAGAAGGGAATGAAGTTTATTTACTAACTCTTACAAAAGGCGGTGCCACCAAGCAGAGACATAAATACGGATATTCAATAGAGGAAATGGGAGAAGTAAGACACAGCGAAATGCTTGATGTGGCGAAAGTTCTGAATCTGACAGGAATGACAGTTCTGGATCTGCCCGACAGCAGATTGAAAGAAATGGATCCGAGAGATATTGAAAAAGTATTAAAGGAAGAGATCGAAAAAATAAAACCTGATGTGATCGTGACTTATGCAGTTCACGGGATCAGCGGTTTTCATGATCATCTGGTAATACATGCCGTTGTAAAGAGGGTTTATGCAGAAATGAAGGAGAAATCCGGCTATCTGAAGAGACTTGCCTTTTTTACAGTCACAGAGGAACAGGCTTCGAATCAGAAACACTTTCATATCAGCGGTTCCAAAGATGATGAGATTGACTGTTATTATGAAGTTGAGGAAGAGGATATTGAGAATTCAAGAAAAGCTCTTGACTGCTATGTGACATTTAAAGAAACCATAGATGCATCTGATATTAAGAATCAGTTAAATAATACAGTCAGTTATGAAATTTATCAGGAAAAATACGAGCCAAAATTAAATAACATATTTGAAAAACTTAATTAGAAAAATCATGGACAAATCAGATAAAATAATATTAGTAACAGGCGCAACCGGTCAGCAGGGCGGAGCAACTGCAAGACATTTGCTTAAAGACGGCTGGAAAGTCAGGGCTTTAGTAAGAAATGAAAATAAAGATGCTGCAAAGGAAATAAGAAAGCTCGGCGCAGAGTTAGTTACCGGTGATATGGCGGATACTAATTCCATAGAGAAGGCACTCGAAGGTGTTTATGGAATATTCAATGTACAGAACTTCTGGCAGCACGGATATGAAGGTGAACTAAAGCAGGCGAAAATTGTAATTGAAGCATCTAAGAAAGCAGGCGTAAAGCATTTTGTAATGAGTTCAGTCGGCGGAGCAGACAGGAATACAAAAATTCCTCACTTTGAAGTCAAATTTGAAGCTGAAACACTTATTAAAACGTTAGACCTGCCGTTTACAATAATCAGACCTGTTTTCTTCATGGAAAATTTTAATACATGGTTCAAGCCTGCAGAATCTGAAGGAAAGCTAACTCTGAATATGGCTATTAAAAAAGATACTAGATTGCAGATAATTGCAGTGGATGATATAGGAGCAATTGCAGCAATTGTTTTCAATGATCCTGAAAAATATTTAGGTAAAGAAATTGAGATAGCCGGTGATGAACTTACACTGAAGGAAATGGCTGACAAGTTTTCTGCGGCACTCGGCAAAGAAGTTTCTTATAATGAACTGCCTGTTGAAGTCGTAAGAGAAAACAGTCCTGAAATGGCAGATATGTTTCAGTGGTTTATTAATAAAGGATATGAAGCGGATATTAATACATTGAAGTCAATTTATCCTGGTTTGACATCATTTGAAAGCTGGCTGAAGAGCGATTAATAATGAGCAATTAACAATGAATGTTGAATATTGAAAAATGAATAATTAGTTTTTGAATGATTAGTAATCAGAAATAATATAAGATAAGGAAAATATAAATGGAAATACTTTATGAATATATGGCAGAGATCGATCTACCTCTGCCATTCAGCAGCGAGTTCATATCACTCATACCCGCACAGAGGGAAACAATTGATAAGCTCTTGAAAGAAAAGATAATAACAAGCTATGCTGTTTCGCTGGAAAAGGGTAAGCTCTGGACAACACTATTTGCAGCTTCAGAAGAAAGTGCCGGAGAAATTCTTTCATCGTTTCCTGTTATAAATCTTGTAAGATACAGATTAAGCAAACTTGCATTCCATAACACAATAGGTCACACATTACCGCAATTCTCATTAAACTAAGGTAATTCAAGAGCGCTTAATGCGCAGAAAGGATATTATGAATTTTCTGACAACAACAATTGCAAGGATCTTATTTTCAATACCGTTCATTGCTTTAGGAATCGGGCATCTCCGAAATGCAGACATGATGGCCGGTGTCGTACCAGTTCCAGGAGGCATAATGTGGATATACATAACAGGAATTGCTCTCATACTTGCCGGATTTTCAGCGATTACAAAAATTATGGGAAAACAGGCAATGATGATGCTGGCAGTACTTCTTTTTGTTTTTATAATTTCCATACATTTACCGGCAGCAATGAAACCTGAAACAATGATGATGGGAATGATGGGACTTTATAAAGACACAGGATTAATGGGTGGAGCATTGTTGCTTGCAGGAATTTTTGACAGGGAAAAAAAGAATGAACACGTATAGGTATTTTCAATAAGGATAATTATAAAAATTATGCATCAAAAAAATATAATACCGGATAATACAAAATTACACAGTATTGATCTGAGAGTAAGGGATCTGGAAGTTTCTCTTGAGTTTTATATTTACCAGCTCGGATTCAAAGTAATTGATATAAAAGATAATGCTTCATTTATTTCTGCTGACGGCAAATATCCATATCTATTCAAACTTATTGAAGACAAGTCAGCACCGGTTAGAATGAAAGGAACAACAGGGCTTTATCATATTGCAATTCTTTTTCCCGACAGAAAAGAGCTTGCAAGAGTTTTTCTAAGACTGTTCCATAATAAAATTAAATTCCAGGGATTTTCTGATCACCTGGTAAGTGAAGCTATATATCTTGCAGATCCGGACGGAAACGGAATTGAATTATACACTGATAAACCAAGAGAATCCTGGATTTGGAAGAATGGCGAAGTTGTAATGGACAGCCTGCCACTTGATCTGAGTGTGATCACCAAAGAGATCAGTGACAGGGACGAATGGAATGGAATTCATCCTGAAGTAATGTTAGGTCACATTCATTTAAATGTATCTGATCTCAGAAAAGCTGAAGAGTTTTTTAATGAAATATTAAGATTGAATATTTCGAATTACAGTTATCCCGGAGCTAAATTTTTTTCAGCAGGAGGATATCATCATCATATTGCTGCAAACACATGGATGACAAATAAAAAGATTTCTCCAAATGATAAATCACTGGGTTTGATCTCATATACTTTAAAATTAAACGATGGAGACTTTCTTAATCAGATTAAGAATAATTTGTCAGGTTCTGAATTTGAGATTATGGAAGAAAAAGAAGGAGAAATTACCTTGAAGGATGCTGATAGTATTCCGGTAAATATTATTTCTTAAGAAACTGCGTTAAACCGGAAATATTATTGCATCCGCAGAATTCAGAAAGTGATTTTAATTTTCCCGAGAGTGCATTTCTGCTAACAGGTTTACCTTCCGGGAAAATATTTTTTATAACAAAAGTATCATTTGCCCTGTCAGCTTTTGCATCAATCCTTGCAATGAATTTATCGCCATATAAAACCGGCATTATAAAATAGCCGAATATTCTTTTTGCTTCCGGAACATAGCATTCAATTGTATAATCGAAATCAAATATATCTTTAAGTCTTTTTCTCTGAATAATAAGATTGTCGAACGGTGAAAGAATGTGAACAACTTTAGATTTTAACTTTCCGGAAATATTCAGAATTTCCCCGGTTGTAAAATATTCATCCGGAAGTCCTGAAATATTTATTCTCTGAATTGATTTTTCTTCAAGCATTCTGTTCAGGGTCATTGCAAATTTAATTCTGTCAAAACGCCTGCTGTATGTGATTTCTCTAATGGAAGCAAATCCGTTTGAATTTACAGATGAAAGTATAAGATGTTCATAGAATTCACTTTCCGATGGAATGCTTGTGTCAACATTATCCGGAAGTACTCTTTCAGTCAGATCATAAACTTTCTGAAAACCTTTCCTTGCTTTTATCATCAGTTCTCCCTTATGGAAAAGAAAGTCTAGAGCATTTTTTGACGGTTTCCAGTCCCACCATCCGGTTGATTTACTTTTTTTGTCTTCAAAATCTTTAGACTGTAAAGGACCTTCAGAAGAGATCCTGTCATAAACAAACTTAAGAATTTTTTTATTGGATTTTTCCCAGTCTTTGTTTCTTCTGGAATAATTATTTTTCCTGATCAGTGAATAGCGGTAATATTTCATTGGCAGATAAGCCGCGGCGTGGCTCCAGTATTCGAAAATACTCTTATCAGTTTCCAGAAGGTCATCAAGCATCTGCTTTTTATATCCGGGCAGTCTGGTCCATAAAATATGATGGTGAGATCTTTCCACTACAGAGATGGTGTCTATCTGTACATAACCTATTGACTCTATTATTTTCAGCAGCCGGTCTTTGCTTTTTAATCCGAACTGTCCGGATAATTTCTGACTGGAGATGATTATTGCCCGCGCTTCTTTTTTAGAAATTATATTAACACTCATTTATGTCTGATAGACTAAATTATTTATGCCGGTGCTTTAAGATATGTGCAATGACTATTTTGGAATGCTCAATTGAGTTCTCTATAAAATATTTGTCCGTATTCTTTCCGCCGCAAACTACACCTGCAAGATAAATACCTTTAATATTTGTCTCGAATGTTTTAGGGTCAAAGATAGCATTTTTATTCTCATCCAGATCTATGCCGGTTTTTATTAGGAACTCAATGTCGGAATGATATCCGGTCATAGCAAATACAAAATCATTATCGATCTCAATATGACCTGAAGGAGTTCTTATTGTTACAGATTTTTCTTTAATCTCTTCTATTTCTGAATTAAAGTATGCTTTAATGGAATTTTCATTTATACGATTCTCAATATCAGGCTTTACCCAGTATTTAATAGAGGGCTTGATTTTGTCTTCTCTTATAACCATTGTCACATCAGCGCCGACTCTGAATAACTCCAGGGCAACATCCACGGCGGAGTTTCCTGCTCCTACTACAATTGTTTTATGATAAGCATAAGGATGAGGTTCGTCAAAATAATGTTTAACTTTTTTAAGGTATTCGCCTTTTACATCAAGGAAATTTGCATTGTCATAATAACCGGTTGCAATTATAACATTCCTGGCAGAGTATTTATTTTTATCCGTTGTAACTCTGAAAAAATCGTTCTTCTTTTCTATTTCTATTACCCTTTCATATGTAATGACATTTAAATCATAAGCACCTTTTACCCTTCTGTAATATTCAAGCGCTTCCTTTCTTGTAGGCTTTACTCCATGAGAAACAAATGGTACATTTCCAATTTCAATTCTTTCTGAAGTAGAGAAGAATGTCATATTTGCCGGATAATTGTAAATCGAATTGACTATGCTCCCTTTTTCTATGACAGCATAATTCAAATTATTCCTTTTTGATTCAATTGCACAGGCAAGCCCTATAGGACCCGCTCCGATTATAAGCACATCTAATGTATCTTTTGAATGCAAAGTTGAAAGTTAAAAGTTGAAAGTTAAAAAGTTATTAATAAGATTAAATCATATGCTTTGTTCTTAACCCATTTTTCTGTTCATTAATCATTAATATTATTTCATTGTACATTGTTCGAAGTTCATTGCAAATTGTTAAATCTCCGACACCTGAATAGCATTAGCAGATTCACTTTGAGAGAAAGGCATAGAAGTAATTATGACTATTCTGTCATTTATTTTAAGAATGTTAGAAGAGACTATCTTGCTCTTAATTAAAGCAACTGTTTTATGGTAATCCATATTCTGTTTTATGAGTATAGATTCAACGCCCCAAATAAGTTTACATCTTCTTATAATTGCATCATCAAAAGTTGCGGATATTATCTGTGCAAACGGTCTGTGATTTGACAAAAGCATAGGAGATTTACCTGTATGAGTAATGGTAATAATAGCCTTGGCATTGACCCTGGCTGCTATTTCAGTAGCAGAATTACAGATCGTATGCAGAGTATTTTCCGGTGAATCTTCAACAAACATATCCTTAAAATATGTCGGCTTTTTTATTGTTTCTGTTTTAAGAATAATTTTCTTCATAGTGCTGACAGCCAGTACAGGATGATTCCCAGTTGATGTTTCGGCTGAGAGCATTACGCAGTCAGTTCCGTCAAGTATAGCATTTGCAATGTCCGATGCTTCCGCTCTTGTCGGGGATGAATTATTGATCATAGACTCAAGCATTTGTGTAGCTGTAATGACAGGCTTTATTGCAATATTACATTTTTTGATTATTCTTTTTTGAATAAGGGGAACTTCCTCAGTTGAGATCTCTACTCCCATATCCCCTCTGGCAACCATTATACAGTCTGTTTCTCTGATAATAGAGTCAATATTCTCGACAGCTTCCGGTCTTTCTATTTTAGCAATAATGAGCGCATTCCCGTTCTTTGCTCTTATCTTGTTTCTAAGAAGAACTATATCATTAGAAGATCTGACGAAACTCATGGCAATAAAATCCACATCATTAGCCAGACCGAAATTAAGATATAAAATGTCTCTCTTTGTAAGAGAAGGCAGATTCAATTTTGTATGCGGAAGATTTATTCCCTTTCTTTCTTTCAAGATTCCACCTGTCATAACCTCACATTCAATTTCATTATTTACGGGTGATCTGGATATTACTCTCAGTCTTAGATTTCCGTCATCGAGAAGAATTATCTCATTTTTCTTAACATCATATATAAGGCGCGGATAATTCGTTGAGAATTTTTTATTGCTTCCTGTAATTTCCCGGGAAGTAATTTTGATTGTTGAGTTTTCTAGAAGTTCAATTGCTCCCTTTTCCAGATGTCCGACTCTGATTTTAGGACCGGGAAGATCCTGAATAATTGCTATCATTTTCTTTTTCAGCTTTCCGGCTTTGCGTATGTTCTGAATATACCGGCTGTGAATTTCAAGCGATCCGTGTGAGAAATTAAGCCTTGCTGCATCCATTCCTGCGTCTATAAGCATTCCTATTTTTTCTACTGTATCAACTGCAGGTCCTATTGTACAGATTATTTTTGTTTTTTTGTAAATCAATTTTTATATTTTTTACTTGTTTAGTTAGGGCTAAATTGCAATAAATTAATCAGCTGATGAGTAGAATAATAAATAAGTAAAGATAATAATAATTGAATTTCTTACTTCCAGCCGGTACTAAAATATTCAATCATAAACTTTATAAAAAGATAAATCAAAATGAAAGATCTGGAAAAAAAAATTGTATTTATAACCGGAGCAACAAGCGGTATAGGTAAGTCAGCCGCATATCAGTTTGCAGCTCTCGGTGCTGATCTGATTCTGGCTGCCAGAAGGGAAGACAGGCTTGATGAGATTTCCAAAGAGCTGGAATCAAAGTATGGTATAGAAACAATAGTATTATCAATGGATATACAGAACTATGAATTTGTAAAATATCAGATCGATAAGCTTGAAGGGAGATGGAAAAATATTGACATTCTCCTGAATAATGCAGGTCTTGCGCGGGGAATGGGCAGCGTAAAAGACGGACTTATTGAAGACTGGAATGAAATGATAGATACAAATATAAAAGGACTTCTGTATATTTCAAAATGCGTGATCCCTCTTATGCAGAATAATAAATCCGGACATATTATAAATATTGGTTCAATCGCCGGAAGGGAAGTCTATCCCAACGGAAATGTTTACTGCGCTACAAAACATGCTGTTGATGCAATCACAAAAAGCATGCGGATGGAACTTCTTGATTCAAACATAAAAGTATCAACCATTGATCCGGGTCTTGTTGAAACTGAATTCAGCATTGTACGGCAAAGAGGTGATGAAGAGAAAGCTAAAATTGTGTATCAAGGTCTCTTGCCGCTGACTCCTGAGGATATTGCAGAAGCAATTATCTTTACTGCCACTAGAAATGAAAATTTTGTCGTAGCTGAAATGGTATTGTTTCCTAAAGCCCAGGCGGGGGTCAGAGATGTGTTGAGAAACAGTTAAGCAGTTAGCAGTTAATCGCTTAACAGTTAACAGTTAACAGTTAACAGTTAACAGTTAAGCGATTAACAAGTTGATATATAAAATTAAAATTTTATAATAGTGGGAAGTATTTTTCTTTGATGACATTGAAATGATGTAAAGTATGTCCGGCAATTGAAAATCCAATTGCAAGGACGGAGATTTCCTTTTCAGAGCAAAATCCTTTTCTCTGAAGCATTATATCATCAAAGCTGTCAAACAAAATTATACCTGATTTTCTGACTGATTCAAATTCATTTAATAGTTCATCAATACTTCTCATATCCGCTTTCGCTTCAGGAGCATATTCGTTTTCTTCGAATCCCGGCAAAGCTGTATCATCATTTCGTGCAATTCGTAAAGCCCTGTACTGGAAAATTCTTTCACTGTCTATTAAATGCTGGAGAATATCTCTTACCGTCCATTTACCATCTGCATAAACCTTATTTCCAAGAGCAATGAGTTTGTCTTTATACTTATCAAGAAAATTCACGCTGTATTTACTCAATGCTTCCTTAAGCTCTATGTCATCTATTTCATTAATATAATTTATGTAATATTCAGGAAGAACTAGAATACTGCTTTTTTTCATTGGGAGTTAAAATTTTTTAAAAAATACCTGACAAACTGTTTAAGTCTATTTATATAAAAGATGCGCTGCTCTTTTGACTTTGAAATTGTTAAGTCCGTCAGTATATGAATTTATAATTTCATCATAACTGTTGCCGTTATTCAGCATTATCCTCAAATCATCCGTGCCCGCGAGCTTATCCAGAAAATTATTTTTATTGATTTGGAACTCAGGAAACAATTTTTTTAGTGATACAAAAACGGCAATGACTGTCTTCACAGGTTCAAAAGTCTTTTTATCTTTCACGTTTATGAAAACGCCTTCGCACAATTCTCCGATGAATTTCGGTGGATTGGAATTACTCGAAATAGTCTGAGGCGTAAATGAAATATTTTCAAAAGTCACACCATTCAGATTATATGAATTAAGCTCATCGGCCAGCATTCTCCCGTCACAATAAGGTGCTCCTATATATTCGAAAGGTCTGTCAGTACCGCGGCCTTCGGCAAAGTTAGTTCCTTCAAACAGACAGGTTCCGAGATAGCACAAAGCAGAGGAAGGAAAATAAATATTCGGAGAAGGCTTGATCCACGGGAGATTTAATGAAGTATATTCAGTGCTGCGTGTGTAATTTTCCATTCTAATAACTTTTAATTTACACTTACCGTCGAAATATTCGGAATTGATATATCCGGCAAGTTCACCGCAGGTCATACCATAAGCGATAGGAACATTCAGCAGTCCAACAAAAGAACTATTCCTTTCACTCAGAATAAAACCGTCTGCATAATCAGCATCTGGGATCATAGGTCTGTCACATACAATTATCTCCCTGTCATTTTGAAAAGCGGACTCCATGCAGTAATACATTGTATTAATGAATGTGTAGAATCTTGCTCCGACATCCTGAATATCATAGACGAGTATATCTGTATTTTCAAGATCCGCTGCCGTAGGTTTTTTCTTAGTCCCGTATAAAGATATAACAGGTAATCCGGTCTTCTCATCAGTAAAGTTTTCATTCCTGTCATCACCTCTCAGTCCATGCTCCGGCGTAAATACTTTTGTAACTGTAAAGTATTTATTTAGAGAATCAAGAAAGAGATCACCGTTTGACAATACCCCGCTGGTATTGGTAACAAGAGCTATTCTTTTGTCTTTAATAAGCTCTGAATTATTTCTTAGAAGAGATTCATTTCCCAGTGTGAATTTGTTCTGATCATTGATTTTTTCTTTTGAACTGAATAAGAAGATACTGAATAATATCAATAATACAGTTATAAGATTGACAGACATATTTTATTTCAGAAGATTGAATTATAAAATGGAATCAGGAAATATTTATCAGCAATTTAGCATTTGATTTGACTATTTTAAAGAAGAAATTTTGTAAGTATATTCTGATCCAATCCAAATTCCATCACTGATATAACTCCCAAAGTATTTCAGTTATTTATAAAATTAAAATTAAAACAAATGCTAAAAACTGATTTACTTTACATCGTTATATTTTTTACATTAGTAAATGTCTCCAATTCCCAGCTTGCAAATCAAAATACTTATCTGCTGAAAAATTTAGACAGTTATGGTTCCAGTTATTCAGCCCTGTGGGGTTACACGGCACCCAACGGCAGGGAATACGCGATACTCGGTTGTAATACCGGAACTTCATTTGTGGATATTACAGACTCTGCAAATATACACGAAGTTGATTTCCAGACAGGTGTTACAAGCCAATGGAGAGAAATGAAAACCTATTCGCATTATGCTTATATAGTTTCAGAAGGAACGAACAGTTACCTCCAGATTATAGATCTGCAGTATCTTCCCGACTCTGTCCATTTTGTAAAAGCATGGAACTACAGCGGTTATACTAAAACGCATTCAATTCAGCAGTCCGGTCATTATCTTTACCTGAACGGCGGCAATTCTGCCGCAAACGGCGGCATTACTGTAGTTGATGTCATCAGTCCAGAAACACCAGTGAAACTGGGACAGTGGACAACTCTGTACGTACACGACTGCAGAGTCAGGAATGACACAATATGGGCTTCAAATATATATACAGGTCAGACTTCCATTATCAATGCTGTAAATAAAAGCAGTTTGTCATTTGTCAGAACTTTTCAGTCTTATCCTACTGCAGTAGTTTCCACTCATAATTCCGAATTAACATCAGACAGAAAATATCTGCTGACAACAAATGAACTCAGCTCACCTGCAGGTAAACTGAATGTCTGGAATGTTGAAGATCTGGGAAATATCACTTTTGTCCGGGACTGGCAGCCAACGGGAATTACAAATTCAATCGTACACAATGTTGAAATTTACGGTAATTATGCTCTCATTGCGCATTACACAGCAGGCATAAGACTTTTAAATATAAGCGACCCGGTGAATCCTGTTGAGGCTGCGTGGTATGATACTTATACATCTTCCAATGCAAACACTTTTAACGGCTGCTGGGCTGTATATAAGTTTTCTTCAGGAAAGATCATCGGCTCTGACATAAGCAATGGTTTGTTTGTTATAAAAACGACAGTACAGGATTTCAACTTTCCGCCGGTAAATATAAATCTAAAAGTATTTTCAGAAGGGTTATATAATTCTTCATTGAACCGGCTGTCGAGAAAGGACTCAGTGACAGTGTATTTAAGAAATGCTTCAAGTCCTTTTGCATTAGTTGATTCGGCGAAAACTTCAGTTGATTCTATTAACCTTTCAGGTAATTTCAAATTTTCCAAAGCAGCAACAGGAAATTATTATATCGTTGTGAAATATTTCAATGCAATAGAAACATGGAGCAGGGCTGGCGGTGAGCCGCTGACAGCAGGAGGACCGGTTTACAGTTATGATTTTACTTCTGCCGTTTCACAGGCATATGGTAATAATCTTCTGCTGAAGGGCAGTAAATACACTATGTACAGCGGAGATATTAACAAAAGCGGCAGCATAGATCTTGATGATATACTTTATATTTATAATGATGCAGGAAATTTTCTATCTGGAATTAGGATAGTAAGTGATCTGAATGCTGACAACCTTGTCGATCTGTCTGACATAACTCTTTCTTTTAATAACAGTAATAATTTTATTTCAGTAAAGACTCCGTTTAATATTGTGAAGTAAGCTGATAAATCTAAAACTGATCAGGAAGTGAAGGGGAGTAGAATTATTGTTAATTGTGAATTATCAGATTTAATAAAAAAAAAGACTCTGATATTAAACTCTCAGAGTCTTTTTTTTAATATGAAAACTGTTGTAAACAGAATTATTGTTTTTCTTTAGTTTCGTTTATCAGGTATTGCGTAACAAGTCTGACGCCTGCACCTGTTGCATTTTTCGGCAGATAATCCTTCATTGAATCACGCATTGCAGTTGCTGCAATATCAATATGCGCCCATGGATATTTCCCGGTAAATCTTTTTAGAAACATACCCGCGGTAATAGTACCCGCCTGTTTTACATTCGAAGCATTTCTGACATCAGCAATATCAGAATCAATCATCTCATCATATTCATCCCAGAGCGGAAGCTGCCAGACTCTGTCATAAGATTCCCTTCCGGCTTTAGAAAGTTTGTCAATCAGCTCCTGATCATTTCCCATAATTGCCGAAGCAACATTACCGATGGCAATTACAACGGCTCCGGTTAAGGTTGCCAGATCAATCACTGCTTTAGGTTTTAACTGATCTGCATAAGCCAGAGCATCTGCAAGCAGTAGCCTGCCTTCTGCATCAGTATTATCAACTTCTATTGTCATACCGTTATATGCTGTAAGAATATCTCCGGGCTTAAAAGCATTTCCTCCCGGCATATTTTCAGCCATAGGAATAAGTCCGATAAGATTCAGCTTTAGTCCAAGCTGGGAAACCGCCTCCACTATTCCGACTGCTGCTGCGCTGCCGCACATATCCATTTTCATTCTTGCCATGCCTGCGCTTGGCTTAATTGATATACCGCCGCTGTCAAATGTAACTCCTTTTCCTATTACTACATATGGCTGTTCCTTTTCATCTGCTCCGTTATATTTCAAAATAAGAAATCTAGGTTCGTGAGCGCTTCCTTTACCCACGCCCAGTACACCTCCCATTCCAAGCTTGACCAATTCATCCATACCTAATATTTCGGCAGTGTATTTTTTATTTCTTGAACGTTCGGAAATTAAATTACAGTAAGATTCCGGATACATAAAATTTGACGGTTCATTACCGAGATCACGGGCAAAATTAGTTGCGTTTCCAATTATACTTCCGGCTTTAATTCCTTTTTCGATTTCACGGGAATATTTTTCCATCATTTTTTTCTCTGCAAAGAAAACAGTTTCCTTTATAGTATTCTTTTCCTTTTTTTCTTTCTTAGTATGATATTTCCCGAAATAATAATTTCCGAGAATGCAGCTTACCGCTTCAGCCGCTGCAACTTCCTCTAAACCTTCCGGAAGAGTGTCATCATGAAGTATCTCAACTGCTGCTTTCTTTATTTTTAAAGAATTCGCTCTCTTTATTCCATTGTATGCAGCAACTCTGATCCTTTCGAGAGAAATGTTTTCCTTCTTTCCTAATCCGCATAAAATGACCCGTGCTTTTGAAGTATATATCAGTATTGTCTGTCCGTTCTTTCCTTTAAAATCTTCAAGGCTTAATCCTATTATCTTTGTTTTTAAAAGTCTCTGAACAAGTTTCAGCTCTTCTTCAAACAAATTTTTATCCTCATAGCACAAAAAAATATATGCATCTGCTTTTACTTTTTCAAAGCCGGATTTTTCAAATGTAATTTTCATTTTGTTCATTAATTAATTATTTAGATATTTTTCAAGTTTATTTAAAATCAGACTTTTAAGATCGGATATATTTGTATCTTTAACGTTGGCTCCGGCAGCATTCTTATGACCGCCTCCTTCGAATTCCTGCGCAAGTTCATTTACTTTTATATCACCTTTAGATCTGAAAGATACTTTTATGTTATCTTTTAATTCCACCAGTATAATGCCGGCTTTAACTCCAAGTATATTCATAATGATTGAAGAGAATCCTTCGACATGATCTATATTTAATCCGAGATCTTTGAAATCTTTCTGTGTGACAATTCCTACCACAACTTCATTATCAAAATGAAACTCGAGACTGTTAATGAATCTAGATGCGAGTTTTAAATTCTCAATGGTATTTGTCGCATAAAGACATTCATATAAATGAACCGGATCTGCACCTTTGTCAATCAGCTCAGCACACATTCTAAAAACATCTGAAGTAGTTCTCGGATATCTGAAAGAGCCTGTATCAGTCATTATTCCTACATATAATGCGGATGCATTTCTTACATTGATAAATTTTTCACTTTCTGATTTTATAAACTCATACAGAATAGAACAATTTGAAGGGTAATCTGTATCTGATATATACGCATGAAAAAGCTCAGGTTTCAATCCTGTATGATGGTCGATGCATATTTTTTTTGCATGAGATTTTATAATATGTTCCTGCATGGATCTTGTTCGTGAGAATTCATTAGTATCAAGTATTATTATAAGATCGGAATTTTCAATAATATCCTTATTCTCTTTTTCATTCTCCAAAAATACACGGATTGAATTTTCCGGATCAAGGAATTTCAGATTAAACGGGGTCTGTGAATGGTTTATTACAACAGGTTTTTTGCCTTTCAGCCTGAGATATTCTGACATAGCCATAACGCTGCCAATAGCATCTCCGTCCGGAACAACATGTGTAGTTAGAACAATGTTATTACTTTTCTCTATAATATCTGCCGTTAATTTAAAGCTGTCTTTAATAGATTCCAAATTATGAAGTTAAAATACAAGGTTGTAAAAATAACTTTAATATAAATTTATAACAATTGATTTAATATTCATTCATTTAAAAACAATTTCATATTAAGAATGAAACACAGAGTTGTCAGATTTGGGATTTGGAATTTCGAAACTGGAAATCAAAGCGCTGCATTTTTTTATAACTAAGTTCCTGCGTTTCCCGTGTGTTCAAAAACTTTTGTGTAGAGTCAGGTCTTTTTAATAACGCAGCGATAATATTGAAATAATATTATATCATTTGAGTTTATCTGAAATCAAAGGCAGATCTTTTTTATTCATAAGTATCTGCAGGACATCACCGGCTTCCAGTACGGTATTACCGTTAGGCACAAAAAATAT
The DNA here is from genome assembly GCA_036782875.1 of Bacteroidota bacterium. Lineage (GTDB taxonomy): Bacteria > Bacteroidota > Ignavibacteria > Tepidaquicellales > Tepidaquicellaceae > JAGPCH01. The sequence goes on from DAIPYG010000021.1 coordinate 17,652, forward strand.
TTCGTCCCTGCATACAAAAATGACAAGACAGTCTTTTGGGAGATTCAGATCTATAATTGTTTTCCTTTTCATTTTAGAATTGAATGGTACAATTATATCGAAAAGTTCTGAAGTATTATTTCCAAGCGACTCAAACTGAACAGGCGAATTAATTTTCTGCTCTGATTTTGCCGAAACCTTAAATATTTTCGTAATGTATTTAATTGTCCATCCCTGAATTAGTGCTGAGGAAATGACTATAAAGAAAACAAGATTAAAAATTTTATGTGAATCGTCTATTCCTGAAGAAAGCGGTATTGTAGCAAGAATGATCGGAACAGCTCCTCTCAGTCCAATCCAGGAAATTGCTAGCTTTTCCTTCACTTTGTATTTTGAAAATATCAGCGAGATAAATACGCTTACGGGACGGGCAGCAAATATAAGAAACATAGAAAGAAGTATTCCTGTGCTGAGAATAAATATAAGCTGACTAGGATAAACAAGAAGTCCAAGTGTCAGGAACATACCAATCTGCCCGAGCCAGGCAAGCCCGTCAAAAAATCTTATCAATGATCTTTTCTGAATGATATTACTGTTGCCGATAATTATTCCGGCAATATATACAGCAAGATACCCGCTTCCGCCTGTCAGTGTCGTAAGACTGTAAATTAATACAGCAGATGCAAGAGCAAGAACAGGGTAAAGTCCTTCGTAACTTAGATTTATTCTGTTGAATATCTTTACGACACCTCTGGCTGCATAATATCCAATCAGTCCGCCGAATATAAATTGCTTTATGAGACTTACCGAAATAGAGAAAACATTAATTTCATTGCTTACGATTACAGTAGTAATTGTCATAGTTAGAAATATTGCCATCGGATCATTGCAGCCGGATTCGAGCTCGAGAAGAGGTTTAAGATTATTCTTTAAATTTATATTGTTTGATCTGAGTATGGAAAACACTGCGGCAGCATCTGTAGAAGAAACAATGGCTCCAATAAGCAGTCCATATATAAAATCAAATCCAAGAACATAATGGCAGAATAATCCGACCAGAACTGCCGTTAATATCACTCCGATCGTTGCCAGGCTTACAGCTTCTTTTCTTACAGGAAAGACAGAACTAATGTTGGTGCTCAGCCCTCCGGAAAAAAGAATCAGGATCAATGCAACCGTTCCGACTGACTGGGTAATATTTACATCATCAAAATAAATCTTCCCGATACCGTCCGATCCGGCAAGCATGCCAATTCCGAGAAAAAGCAATAAGGCAGGCAGTCCGAAATTTTCAGAAATCTTAGTAATAAATATGCTTATTACTATAAGTAAAGAAATAAAGAAAAGAATATTGTCGAATGAAAACATGAAATAATATTTGTAAAGAAAATAAATATATTCTGAAAGAATTTATATATTAAAGAGAGCAGTTTCAAAAAAATATTTTCTCACATAATCATGATCTTTTCAATTGAAATTAAATACTCTCCTTATCTGGTATCATATCTGAGAATCAGTATTCTGATTAATAAATAAGTTTAAAGGAATGTTTTACACTTATCATTTTAATTTCTTAATTCGTAAATTTGACAACTTTGAAAGCAGTAGAATTTATAAACATATCAAAACTGTTCGGAAAATTTCCGGCAAACGATGACATTTCGTTCGCTGTCAGTGAGAATACAGTACATTGTATTCTGGGCGAGAATGGTGCAGGGAAATCAACATTAATGAAGATTCTTTTCGGTATGGACCGACCCGATTACGGTAAGGTAAAAATATTCGGTGAAGAAATTAATTTTAATTCTCCGCAGGAGGCAATTGAAAAAAAAATAGGAATGGTGCATCAGCACTTTATGCTGGTGGATGATTTTACGGTTCTGGAAAATGTCGTGCTTGGGAATGAATTAACAAAAGGAATTAAATTAAATATAACCGGGGCAAGACAAATTATAAGCGGTCTTATAGCTAAATATAATTTAGGCCTGGATGCGGATATGAAAATCTCTGACATAAGCATAAGCGGTCAGCAGAAAGTTGAAATACTGAAACTTCTTTTCAGGGAATCAGAGATACTGATCTTCGATGAACCGACGGCTGTACTTTCTCCTCTGGAAGTAGAAGAGTTTTTTAAAATAATAAGTGAATTTAAAAATTCAGGTAAGACGATCATTCTGATCACACATAAGCTCAATGAAGTCCGCAGGATTTCTGACAGAGTTTCTGTACTTAGAAGAGGGAAGCTTGTGTTTGAAGAAGATAATATTGACAATAAGCTAGACATAGATAAGCTGAGTAAGGCTATTGTGGGTGAATCTGATTTATCACAAAGCAGTGTTAAAGTTAAACCTGATAAATCCGTAGAAAATATTCTTGATCTGAAAAATATTGACCTTTATAAAAAAGACATAAAGGTACTGAATGGTTTGAATCTTAAGCTGAACCGGGGAGAGATTCACGGAATTTGCGGAGTTGAGGGTAATGGGCAGAATGAGATAGTAGATATTATTACCGGAATTGAAACTAAGTTTACTGGAGATTATGAATCCGGATCAATGAAGATTTCACTGGTGCCCGATGATAGAATTAAAAAGGGAATGATAAAGGAATTTTCGATTGGTGAAAATGTACTGTTAAAAGATAAGGATGCAAATATTCTGACAGGAAAGATTATAGATAGAAAATCGGAGAAAGTCATAAAGGATTATGATGTGCGTGTCTCTGATAAAAAATTAAAACTTGGATCACTCTCGGGAGGGAATCAGCAGAAAGTTATAGTCGCCCGCGAAATAGAACTGGATAATGATATACTGATCTTTTCGCATCCGACAAGAGGAGTTGATATCAGCGCATCACTTTTTATTCATTCAAAGATAATTGAAGAAAGGAACAAGGGTAAATCTATACTTGTGATATCTTCCGATCTTGACGAACTTATAACACTCTCCGACAGGCTAAGTGTATTGTATAACGGAAAAATTATTAAATCATTTGACATAAATGAAAATGCTGCTGACAGTACAACTGAAATTGACATTGAGCTAAAGCATGAAAAATATAAACCTTTTTTTGAGCAGATCGGAAAGTTAATGATAGGAATCACAAATTGAGCAGGAATACGAAAATAAATCTGATCTCTGTATCTTTTTCCCTATTTGCTACATTTCTGATATTCTTTCTTCTTCTGATAGTAATCAATAAAAACCCATTTGAAATTTTCTCATTAATATTCACAGATGTATTCAGCAGCGGTTACGGGATTGGTCAGACATTATTTAAGGCTACACCGCTTATCATCTGCGGATGCGGACTTGCGGTTTGTTTTCACGCATCCTTATTCAATATTGGTGCAGAAGGTCAGCTTAATGCAGGTTCATTTGTAATTGCAGTCATGGCATTAAAGCTGTCATTCCTTCCGTTCCCTCTGCTGCTGCTTATTTGCTTTGTCTGTGGATTTATTGTCAGCGGAATTTTCGGACTGATCCCTGCATACATAAAAGTAAAAAAAGATGTAAGCGAGGTCATTACAACAATTATGTTCAATTTTATTATTATCGCATTGGTAAATTATTTCCTTCTGGATTTCTTTGCAGTGAAGTCCACAATGAGAACTGAAAAGATCCCGGAAAATGATATGCTGTTCAAGATGTCAGATTATATTCCGTTTTTCAGCGGATCATCACTGAACGCGGCTTTTCTGATCGCTCTGATAATTTCAATCCTCACATACATTTTTATTTATAAAACTAAATTTGGCTATATGCTTCGCGCTGTTGGGTTCAATGAAACGGCTTCAAAGTATATGGGAATAAAAACAAATAAAATTATTCTCGTTGCATTTTTTACGGGTGCGGGGATTACATCACTGGCAGGCATTAATTTTGTTTTCGGATATAAAGGATTTTATGAGCTGGGATTTTCTAACAACGTAGGATTTACTGCAATTGCCGTTGCGCTGCTTGCTAAGAACAATCCGATTGGAATAATATTTTCATCACTGCTCTTTGCAGCTATGGACTATGGCGGACTATCTATAAATCAGCTGGTTCCGAAAGAGATCATGCTGGTAGTTCAGGGAATTATCATACTGGCAATACTGTCAACAGACAGATTGGTTAACAGTTACTTTGAAAGAAAGATTGGTTAATTAGTTTAATGGTTGAATAGTAATAATAATATTTTACTAAGATAGATTTATACAATTACGGAAATTTCGGATGGAGATAGTTAATACAATTATATCATTTACATTTCTTGCTCAGGTATTAAGACTGATGACACCTTTTTATCTTGGTGCAAGCGCTGCTAATTTTTCCGAAAGAGGAGGAGTAATAAATATTTCGATAGAAGGATTCATGAATCTTTCAGCTTTCAGCTTTGCACTTTTCTCAATTGTAACAGGAAATGTAACTTTTGGTTTTATACTTTCTGTTTTGATTAATCTCATTTTCAGTGTTCTCTTTGCATTGTTCACTGTAAAGCTGAAGATCAATCAGATTGTTACAGGAGTAGGATTTAATCTTCTTATAGCAGGTATTACAAAATTTCTGATGGTTTATATTTTCAAAAGTTCAAGTAACACTGAAAGATTCGAAGGACTGCCTGATCTGAATTTATTTGAATCTGTTCCTTTCATCAACATAATCTTCTCTGATTATATAACTATTTTTTGTTTCATACTTATCTTTCTCTCAGGATTTATACTTTACAAAACAAAGTTCGGGCTTCGTCTCCGATCTGCCGGTGAAAACCCCTGGGCAGCAGAAAGTCTTGGTATAAATGTAAGGAGATATAAACTGTACGGAATAATGCTCAGCGGATTTCTTAGTTCACTTGCTGGTATTTGGCTTGCCTCAAGTCAGAATTCATACAGTGACGGAATGATCGCCGGCAGAGGCTACATCGCACTTGCTGCTATGATTATTGGAAAATGGAAACCTGTGAATATATTCTTTGCATGTCTTATGTTTTCAGCTTTCGAAGCGCTCGAGATAACACTTCAGGTATCAGGTACAAATATTCCATCACAGTTCATTCAGATGCTTCCTTATCTTATCACGGTTCTTGTTCTGATTGGATTTATAGGGAAAACAAAACCACCTGCGGCTGACGGGATACCTTACTGAGCAAAGAATAATAAACCACAAACTGCTAACTGCTTAACTGCTTAACTGCTAACTGTATCTCTTATCTACATTCCAGAAAAGCTTATGCTTCAAGGTCTTAAAGTAGGTCGAATGCAGTTTTTTAATTACTTTGATCTTATAATCTGCTTTCGAAATTATTATTTCCGTTGGGAATTGAATATTCTGAATTGCCTGACCGTCGGCTGATATTCTGGCGCGGCCTTCTTTATGGATCTTTATTTTTATTATGCCGTCATCAGGTACGATTATTGGTCTTACATTCAATGTATGAGGAGAGATTGGAGTAATTATAAATACATTACTTTCAGGATTCACGATTGGTCCGTTACAGGATAAAGAATAACCTGTAGAACCTGCTGGAGTAGAAATTATTATACCATCAGAAATTATTCTCACAACTTTTTCATCATTGTAAAAAGTCTCAATCTCAAGCATCCTTACTGAGTTGTTCTTGTCTATTACGATGTCATTCAATGCGAAAAGAACCTTCTTAGATTCAGTTACGGATTTAATAATAACCTCTTCGGTGATCCTGAATTTATTATTGAGCAACTTAGGAATGAATTCCTTTATTTCAACAGGACTTACTTCTGAAAAAAATCCGAGTCTGCCTAAATTGATACCAAGAATGGGTATGTTTGTATTACCCACAATTCTTGCTGTATTAAGAAAAGTACCGTCACCTCCGAGTGATAAAATAAAATCCGATCTCTTCAGTATTTCTGACTGTGAAGTAAAATTCTTTCCGGACTTTCCGTGGAATATCCCTGCAAGACTTTCATCAGCAAGAAATTTTATGTCCCTGGATTCAAGAAATTGAATTATCCCGGACAATAAGACTGAAACTTCTTCTTTACTGGTATTACCGAATATTCCTAAAACTATATCACTTTTTTCCTTCATCTGGTTTTTCTTCTTCAGCGTCTTCAGATATTTCGGCTGTTTCAGCTTCGGGTTTTGAATCTTCGATTGTTCCGGTACTCTGTGAAGCTTTAGTTTCAATGTCTCTTTCTTCTACATAATTCAGCTTGAGGTCTGCGATAACCTGATCTAAAAATCTGTTCTCGTCTTCAGAGTTATTTCCTTTTGTTTTTGCCTTAAGCATATCCAGCATGTCGATGGTGACCTGAGCGCCGTCCAGTTCTTTTTCGATTGTTCCGGTTACCGGATTGGCGAGTTTGCCTAGCTGCATCATTGTCTGCATTTGAAAACTGTAGATGAGGGAAAAAAATAATTGTTTGTTTTTATCTTCGTTCATTTATGATTTTGTTTAAATAAAATATACTTATTAAAAATTTTTATTGATATTCATTTATGACAGACAAGTTAATGATTGAAACACTACTGTCCAAAACGATTTATTTGTATCAAATAATGCTGAGAATATTTCCAAATTTGAAATTTATATTATCATTTCAAACTTAATCTTTCTACTGCTCCTCCCCGCGCACGGGCGGGGTTATGATGATATTCGATTTGATTTCAAAGATAATTAAAATTTACAATAGCTTTATCAACATTAATACAAAACGTTCTGGACGTATGGGTGATTGAAATATTTTAAAACGAAATCAGCTGTTTCTCTTTTTATATTCAGTTTAAAAATTGCTTATACAAAAATCTTTGACATTACTGTTTCCCGAAATATATTTTATCCAGCAGGAAAAAATAAGCCGGGATCATATGATTCTTAAAAAGTTCAGGAATCTTAGTCTCAGTATTGATGAATTCATCATATCCATTTTGCTTCATTAAAACCACAGGCACACCGCAGGGATAAAAATAAAAATCTCCCGTATATATTGGTTCAGGAAAATCCGGAAGATATTTTTTAATGGAATGATCATATATCATTTTGCCGAAATATTCATTAAGCAGGTCTTTGCAGTCATTCAGATTGCTGTTTAGTCTTCCGACAATATAATCGAAAATTATCTTTTCTATGAAATTCATTTTTACAACAAGTGAATCCTTTTCAGAATACGGATTAACTTTACTGAAGTCCTTTACTGTCTGCACAGATAATGGACATTGCGGAACCCAGTCTTCGGTGTTTGAAACTCTTAATGCCCAACCTCCGCGGCTGATAAAATCAAAATCATAAGAGTAAAAAAGATTTCCGGGTTTTGGAGGAGCGCTGCAGTAGGTTTTAAATTTCACGTCATCAGGAATTCTTCCTTTATCAAGATAATGAAGATATGAAGTGAGCAGATAAGCTATTGCTCCTCCCTGACTATGTCCCATAATTAAAAAATCTTTTATTCCTTTTGAATGATACTCATTTATTTTTTCTGTTATGGATTCAGAAAGAAAAGCAAGACCTAGAAGCCAGCCTGTATGCACGCTGGCTTTTTCTGATTCTGCAAGCTTGTAAATAAATACATTCTTATTGCTTACTATTATTGAACCTTTAGCCGGAACCATTGAAGAATAAAAATCCTCAGCCCATGAATTTGCAGATAAAGTAGTTCCGCGTATGCTGATAATACCTATACTGTCTTCCCTGGTCCAAAGATCCCAGCGGTTATCAAGTCCTGCTGAATCTGATCTGAAAACCAGTTTACAGCCTTCAGGATAAGGCAGGGAAACATTTGCTGATGTCCAGGGAGTATCTGACTGACGATGAGAAATTTCAAGAAGCTGCCTGTATTCTGAAGGATCAAATCCCGGCTTCAGTTTATCTGTGCCGGAAGAATATGCTATGCCTGTTTGAATAAAAAAAAGCAGGAAAAAGTAAATACTTCTTTTGTACATTAATTAAAAATATTATTAATTTATTAAAATAATTTTTTCCAATAGATCTATTAAATCTTGTTTAATTTAAATATTACAAACGGAACAGCGATCAAAAAAAAGAAAACTGTCATTACTTCATGATCGCCGAAACTCCATTCGAATATTCCGGAGATCTGAAATGAAATCATTACGAGAATACTTCCCAGTATAAGCATTTTGTCTGTTCCGGATTTTTCATCCCGGTAAAATATTATCTGCTTTATAAAAATCAAAATGAACATTGCTATAAATGAGAGGAAGCCGAATATTCCGGTAGTTGCGAGAATCATAATGAAATTATTGTGAAGATGAACTCCTTCGCTCTGGAATTCAGGTTTTTTATAAGTCCCGTAAATCTCAAGTATATGTGAATCTGCAATTCCCGTAAACGGATGATCTGAAAACATTCTCAATCCAACAGACCACATATTCAGCCTGGATGCATTGCTTGGATGATTTATGTCAGCAATGCTTTTTACTCTTTCTATATAACTAGACGGCAGTATAAAATAAGACAAAACTATGACCGCTATCATTGACAAAAGAAATTTTCTGTTCAGTACAATTCCGGTTATTATGAAACATATGAAGGTTGCAAGCAGAACATTTCTTGACTGAGTAAGGATCATAGAAATGAAAACAGGTATAAGTAAAAGTACAAGATATTTTTTATCAATTAAAAATTTACCTTTAATGAACATTAGAGGGAACACAGAAAGCATGCTCATCATCTTTATTTCAGCTGTTGTAAGCGGATAGTTAAAGTAATCGATCCGGATTTCAGAAAAAGACATTTTGCTGATCAGTTCACTGAATTTAAAGATATATTGTACAAGTTCAGCAATAGAAATCAAAGAGATCATTACTAAATTAACAATCAGTATCCTGAATAATGTTTTTTTATCGGAGATTTCGATTATTGAAACAAAAAATATTAAAAAGAGCAGAAGCCGTTTTAAATTAGCGAAAGCTCCTTCCGGATATACAGCAAAAAATCTGGAGAGTATCTCGAAAAAAATATACAGAAGTATGAATAAATTAACTGATTTAATTTCAGAGAATAATATTCTATCAAAATTTACACTTCCGTTTAATATAATTTTTATGAGCCATAGTCCAAGCCATCCGCCGAAAGCTATTGAAGATATTGCAATGGAGAGACTTACAAAAGAAACCTGAATTGTAAGTAAAAGAAGAATTACTTTATCAAGACGGGATGATATTTCCTGCCGGTTCATTTATATAAAAATTATTTTTCTTTTTTCTTAATTACTCTTTTTGTCAATGGCTGCATCAATATGCTTATTTTTCTCATCCAGTCAGGTCTTTGCTGGTCTATTTTCGGATCGAAATCCCAGCTGCTTAAGGAAATTCTTTCATTCATAACTTCGGGATGCTTATCTGTAAATCTTTTTAAATTACCAAGATCGTCATAGTTCTGAAATCCGGATATATTTATCTCGGCAACTTCATTCTCATTGTAAAGTTTTTCGAAATCACTTCTCTTTTTTATAAGAGTATCCGGTGGTCTTACCCATCCGTAATGATATATTTCCGCATCAATGTTTCGTGATCTGATCTTGGAACCGTCCGGGTGTCTGAAGTCCATAGCATCTCCCCATGATACAATATTATCCCTGTTTTTAATTATCCTGACTTCCCTTATATACCAGTTCCTGTAATTGTCCTGATAATAATCATAGCTCCCGTAAAAGTGCTTATACCTGAATCTAAGTCCTTCAATATTTTTATCTGATAAATTATCCGACATTTCTTTCTTAACAATGTCATAAAACTTCTCGTGAAGAACTTCGTCACTTTGAATATAAAAGCACCAGTCTCCTTTACATTCTTTCAATGCTCTGTTTGTCTCGGTTGAAAGAACAAGTCCGTTTTTCAAATTCATATCCCAGTCGCATTCAATGATCCTTATCTTTTTATCCGAGTCATACATTGACTTTACACAGTTCAATGTTTCATCATTGCTTATTCCAACATTTACAATCATTTCATCGCATAAAGGAAGTATGGAAAGAATTGCCTCTTTAAAAGGATAAGCATAGTAAATGCCGTTTCTGATAATTGTAAATCCTGATACTTTCATTTATATTTCCCGGAAATCAAGGATGATTAAATTTACTTTGGATCAAATATTCAGAATTAATTTTTCCGGATCTCATATCAGAGATTCCTGATGTCTGAACTGGAGATTATATAGTTTTTTATAAAGCCCGCTTGTATTTATCAGCTGAGAATGTGTTCCTGTTTCTGCAATTAAACCTTTCTCAAGAACTACTATCATATCAGCATTCTGAATGGTAGAAAGCCGGTGAGCTATCACTATTGAAGTCCTCCCATGCATGAGTCTTTCTATTGCCTGCTGTACTAGAATTTCGGATTCAGTATCAAGTGATGAAGTTGCTTCATCCAGAATTAGTACGGGAGGATTTTTTAATATCGCTCTTGCTATAGATAACCTTTGTCTTTCACCTCCGGAAAGTTTTACACCTCTGTCACCGATAATTGTGTCATAACCGCTTTCAATTGTTTCGATAAACCTGTGCGCATTAGCGGCTTTCGATGCTTCAATAATCTGTACCATCGGAATATCATTTTCCCCGTAAGCTATATTATGTCTTATTGTATCATTGAAGAGGATTGTTTCCTGAGTTACAATTCCCATCATCTTCCTTAGAGATTCAATATTTACTTTTCTAATATCTTTTCCGTCAATAAATAAGTTTCCAGAAGTCAGATCATAGAATCTCGGAATAAGATCCACCAGGGTTGATTTGCCTGCACCGCTGGGTCCTACTATCGCTATGATTTTTCCCTTTTCAATATTAAGATTTATATTTTTTAAAATATACTCGCTCTTATCATATTTAAAAGAAGCATCTTTGAATTCAATATTGTTTCTGAAATCAGTCAGTATAACAGCATCCGGAGAATTTACGATCGTTGCTTCAGTATCAAGCAGTCCGAATACGCGCTCAGCCGCTGCTGTTCCTTCTTTATAACTATTGAACATCTGTCCGAACAGCTTGAGCGAAGGCATCATCTGAAAAAATATCGCAAGATAGAATATAAAAGCTCCCGGTGTCATATCGCTCTGTCCTTTGATAATGTCAGCGCCGAAAAAATATAAGATTATTACAATTGTAATAACACCGATGAATTCGGAAATAGGGGAGCCGAGCGCTCTCTTACGTGAAAGTCTTACAAGCAGTTCAAAGTAAGTTTCATTTTCTTTTTTAAATTTATTCCTTTCATAGTCTTCCATTCCGAATGCTTTTACAACTCTGATTGCTCCGAGTGTTTCATCAAGAGTAGATGTGATATCTGATATTTTTTCCTGTGACTTTGTGCTGCTCCTCTTTAAAGAGTTGCCTACCTTGCTCAGAATAACAGCGCTGACCGGTGCGAGAAGAAATATTATGAGAGTAAGCTTCCAGTTGAACATGAATAATACTACTGAGTAAACAATCAATGAAGGCGGATCCCTGAAAAGACTGTTTACAACTGCTATAAGTGAATCCTTTACAATCTGAACATCGTTGATGATTCTTGATATAAGATTTCCCTTTCTCTCATCAGTAAAAAAACTCAGGGGCAGTTCAAGATAATGCTTATACAGATCAAACCTGAGATCTTTCAAAATACCCTGTTCCACAACTGACATAAAATAAGTCTGAAGATAAGTAAAAAGATTTTTAAGAAAAAAAGTAATGAGTATAAGAAAGCATAAATATTTAAGAACATCAAGTTTGTTATAATCCGAAACTATACGCGCAAAATATACTGTGATGATATCTTTAAGATCAAAGATGGAAGTAATAGTCTTTTCGGAAACTGTTTTAGGAGCATCATTAAAAAGCAGGTCAATGAAAGGGAACAGCATTAATACAGAAAGAAGACTGAAGATTACAACCAGTATGGTAAAAACATTTGCAAGTACTAACTGCTGAGTGTAAGGCTTTACATATTTAAATATTCTTCTGAATAAACTCATTTACTTTTTCTGATTATTTTTAGTTTGCAGTTCCCGGATTTTCATATTATTCAAAAGCTTGGTGATCATATGGAATCTTGATACCATCAGTCCTTCTATGCCGTCAAGAAAGTTACCTTTAAGAAAATACTGCTGGAAGAAAGCTATCTGAGGCGATACAAGAAGATCGAAGTATCCTATTTTTTTTCTGTTAACTTTTTCAAGTGCAGACAGATCAGAATAAGAGTTTATCTTATTCATATAATCCTTTACTGAAGTGACTGTATAATGAAGAATATCATTATTAAGCTTACCTGTTCTGCCATCCACATTATAGCTCTCGTGAACCAACCTGTCAGATACGCCTGCAGATTTATTTCTGAAAAACCTGAGCTGATAATTTGGATACCATCCGCCGTGTCTGATCCATTTATTGAGAAAATAACTTTTCCTTGGAATTTCAAATCCGTTTTCCTGAATATCTTTTCCGGTCAGTATGGCTTTTATCTCATTCTGAAGTGTTTCCGTGCATCTCTCGTCAGCATCCAGCGAAAGAATCCATTCAGTATTTACCTGTGATAAAGCAAATCTTCTCTGTTCCGCGAAACCATTCCAGGCATTCTGAATAATACTGCATTTAAATTTTTGTGCAATATTGACCGTATCATCTTCACTGAAGCTGTCTATCAGAATTATTTCATCACACCATAATAAGCTTTTAATGCAATCTCCAATATTCTTTTCTTCATTTTTACAGATTATAAGCGCAGATATTTTACTCAATCTTCTTAGATAAATTTTAAAATTATGTGCTTAATAAATTCTGTATTACTTTTAATGATTGAAGGACATTCATTTTTTGATCAGACCGTTAATGCAAAAATAATTTCTGTCATCTTTAATTTTTTTATAGTAATCCCTGTTGCCGGATGATTCGACAGTCTTCTTGTGATACAGATGATACTGCACAGCAAGATTACGGATAGATTTTATTTTTGCACCGAAGAGCCGCAGCCTTCTTTCAACATCAGTATCTTCACCGTATCCCGGTCCGATAAAATTCTCGTCAAATCCGTTTATTTTTTCAATCAAACTTTTATGGAGAGAAAAGTTAGATCCGAGTATGCCTACATCTTCTTTTAAAAAAAGCTTTCTTACAGTCTTATTTTTTATGATAATTCCTTCTTCTGCATTGCAGCTTCCTTTTTCTTTTTTTGTTAAACTTTCTTTTAAAATGTTGAGATTAATTTTCTCATACTTCCTGCTTAGGATCTTATCTTCAGTTAATGACAAAGAATTATCCTCTCCCAGATAAACTCTCCTTCCAAAAAGAGCAGTATTATTTTCTCTGTTAGAAATATGAGCTTCAATAAATTCTGAATGCGGAATGCAGTCACCGTCTATGAAGATCAAATAATCTGTGTCCGATTTTCTGATGCTCTCGTTTAGGATCCTGTTTTTTCTGAATCCACTATCTTCCTGCCACACATGTTTGATTAATAATGAATGTTTCTGTTTCCATTCTGAAATAAATTTATTCATCTCTTCGCCTGAGCCATCATCCGATACAATGGCTTCAAAATCTTTGAATGTCTGAATGGTAAGAGCATTAAAGATCAGATCAAGATTTCTGATATTTTTGTAAACAGAAATAATAATAGTGCCTTTAATCATCTGCCTTTAAGCTTGTTTTCAATCTTTTCAAACGGACTAAGCTCAAATAAACTATTCTTAAAATAAACAGTGTCGGATTTGTCTATATACCAGATACTGTAATTATTATTTTCCATCCAGCTGTTAATCTCATTTAAAAAGGGATTTGAATAATTTTTCCAGTGAGTTTCAATTGAAATTACATCCGGCTTACTGACTAAATGCTTTATAACATACCATTCGCCGCCTTCTATATCTACTGAAAGGAGATCTATTGTTCCGTCGTCTATTTCATCAAATGTCTTTGCTACTACAGTGATCTTTTTTTCTGAATCTGAAATATATTTATCATTTACAATTGCTGGAGATGTTATGAGCTCCTCTGCAAATGTAGAAGATTCGGCTTTATTCAGAATTATAAAACCGCTTCTATCCCAAACTGCAAAAGGAAAAATAGTAACATTGCTGAATGCTCTGAAGTATTCTTTGATTTTCAAAACATATTCAGGGTCTGCTTCTACAAGTGTTGCTTTAATTCCGTCTTCAATAAATTTAAGAATATTTGATGTTTCCGGCAGATAGACACCCACTTCAGCGGCGTGTTTTATCTTGAGATTCCTGCTTCTGCATTTGTTGTAAAGCTTTTCGTTCAATCCGGCTTTTATTTTGCTCAAAATATGTATTATTATTTTTAAGTTGTAGTGATTAAATCGTGAATGAGGAATGTAATTGCAACTCTGTTCAAAACGTTGATATCTGTTTAGTAAATTTATTTAATATTCATTTAATGTTATTTGAAAATCTACCTGTTAGATTACAAAACCTCCCCCAAACGCTCACCTATATAAAGTTTGTAAATCATATTGGACGGATGTGTTAATTGTTAATCGTGAATCGTTAAAATAGAGTTTAAAATTAAAATGAAAATTATCATATTGCTAAGAAAACAAGAGTAAAAAAATATTTTATAAATTTAACAAATAGAGATTCAAGATTCACGATTTACGAATTAGGACTTACAATTTATATATCCAAAAATAATTTATAAATAATTTAATTCATGGCAGTAAATTTCAACAAACTTACCATTAAATCCCAGGAAGCACTTCAGAGTGCGCAGGAGATAGCTTCAAATTATTCAAATCAGCTTGTCGAACCCGAACATTTGTTTGCAGCTTTGATTCAGGATCCTGAAGGAATAGTCAGCTCGACTTTACAAAAACTCGGTGCAAATAAAGACTTTATGAAAATTAAAGTCGGAGAACTTCTTGAAAAATTACCAAAAGTATCTGGTTCAGGTTCCGGTCAATCTTTATCACGTGAAACAAATGAAGTCTTAGAGAATGCATTTAAAGAAGCTTCATCACTGAAAGACGATTATGTTTCTACAGAGCATTTGCTTCTCGGTCTTTCAGATTCAAAAAGGTCAGCTGTATCTGAACTATTGAAATCTCAGGGTGTTACAAAAAACAATATTCTCAAAGCTTTGAAGGAGGTCAGAGGATCTAACAGGGTGACCGGTCAGAATCCCGAAGATACCTATCAGTCGCTTCAGAAGTACGGAAAAAATCTGAATGACCTGGCAAAAAAAGGAAAGCTTGATCCTGTTATAGGAAGAGAAGATGAGATCAGAAGAGTTCTGCAGGTATTATCCAGAAGGACAAAGAATAATCCGGTTCTGATTGGTGAACCGGGAGTTGGTAAAACAGCGATTGCAGAAGGTCTTGCACACAGAATAATTTCAGGAGATGTTCCTGACAGTCTGAAGAGCAAGCAGATCATTGCGCTGGATATGGGTTCCCTGGTAGCCGGAGCGCAGTTCAGAGGACAGTTTGAAGAAAGGCTAAAAGCTGTTCTTAAGGAAGTGGAAGAATCGAACGGGGAAATTATTTTATTTATAGATGAGCTGCATACAGTTGTTGGTGCAGGAGCATCAGAGGGTTCGGTGGATGCATCTAATATGTTAAAGCCGGCACTTGCAAGAGGAGATCTGAGAACGATTGGAGCAACAACTTTAGATGAGTATAGAAAATACATTGAAAAAGATCCTGCTCTTGAAAGAAGATTTCAGCCTGTCTTTGTAGGTGAGCCGGATATTGAGGACACGGTATCCATATTGAGAGGACTAAAAGAAAAATATGAAGTTCATCACGGTGTAAGAATAACCGACGGTGCGATAGTTGCAGCTGCTCAGCTGTCAGACAGATATATCTCAGACAGATTTCTTCCGGATAAAGCAATAGATCTTATTGATGAATCAGCAGCCAAGCTGAGAATTGAAATTGACTCAATGCCTGAAGAGCTTGATAATCTTGACAGGAGAATAAAACAGCTTGAGATAGAAAAAGAAGCTTTAAAGAGAGAGTTGTAATTCTTACTCATACTTTGCAAAATGATTTAATGCAAAAAAAATATTACAGATGAAAATTCTATTGCTACATGCCTTTCTGCTTGCAGCTTCCATAAGTTTTGCTCAGGGAGCTGAAGTCAATCTTGACGGAAATATATTCAAAGGAACAGCATCTGAAATAACGCCTTCGGATGCAGACAGGATGCCGGTTGTTTTTAGAGAAACAATTATTTTCAGTGACGGAAAGATTGATAGCGAATTAATGAAAATATATTCAGCAGGAAAGTGCAGTTATACTGCGGTTACAGATGACAGACGAATGATAGCTATGAAAGTTGTCAATGTACAGTTTATTTCAGATGGGTTTACAGACGGAAAAAATGTAACGTTAAAATTTAACGGAAATTTAATTGGTGAAAATATGCTGTCCGGTAATCTGACAGTTTTATACCCGGATAACAGTGAAGTTATTTTCAGCGTAATTGCAGAAAAAAAATAACAGATTCAAAGTTCAGATCAAAAATTATGATCATGGTGTAATACAGGAAATAAAGTTTAAACTGTTATTAAATGTAATACTAAGATCATTCAGATCAATATGACTGTCGCCGTTCACGTCTGCCTGAGAATATCCTTCCTCGAAATTTGCCTGTGCATTATAAATATCTCCTAAATCAAGCATATCTATTCTGCCGTCTTTATTTACATCTCCGCTGTAAATGCAGTATCTATTATTTATCTCAATCATATTATCTCCCATTGCCTGATTTGAAGAAACAGTAAAATCATATAAGGGATTTTTACAGGATGAATAATTCAGACAATTTTTACTCCATGTGTTGACACTGTTTCTGTGTCTTATCTCAAGATAATAATTACCTGAAACTGCATTACGGAATACAAGACCTGCCTTAAAAGTAACTGAATCAAGGATTCCAGCAGATGAATCCGTTATTGTAAAAGGTGAATTTGAATTTCTTAAAAATGCTTTTAAAGTATCTTTCATTCTCAGTTTATCAGCTGTAATGTTATAAAAGCCCTGAGGAATTAATTTTACATCTAATCCGAAATCTAATGACGAAGTCCAGGCCTGATAAATCTCAGTTGAGTTATCAAACCATACGGGTGTGATCTTTCGTTTGGAAGTTGTCATTCCTATGTAAGATCCTATGTATCCCGGAACGCCGAACAGAGTTGGATTAATTGTTTTCAACTTGAATTTATGATCTGTAACAAGGAAATCCTGAAAGGTAATTCCTCCGTCTAGAGATCGTGCCAGATACACTTCAAACGAATCATTTGTGACAGTACTCCTTGAATCATAATAAATTACATTGACCCCTCCAAATTCATCCACCACCGATACAGGAAAAAATTGATATTTGAGAGAGCCCGAATTATCCTGATTTACTTTACGGGCAGCATTCCATGTCGTACCAAAGTTTGTAGAAGAATGAATGAGTACATCATAGTCATCTGTTGCAGGAGATCCTGCGCCGGCTTTTTCTGTACAGGTGATGTAAATAGTACCGTCCCTTGGACCTCCCGACTTATCAATACTTATTACCGGAAGCCCGTTTAATCTGCAGCTGTTCAGGAATACTTTGAAAGCAAGTCTTGTCAGATTCACAAAAACAGCAGTATCTTTTGAAATCCAGTTAAGTCCGCCATTTGTGGATTTGGCGAAACCAATGAAACTGCTGCTTGTAGCAGCATCAAAAAAAGGCCATGAAACATAAAGCTCTCCTGTTTTCCCAATTGTGACAGACGAACCTACTCTTGCATCAATAAATGAAGGACTTAATCTCTTGACACTATCCCAGGATGCTCCGCTGGTTGTAGATTTTGAAAAATAAAGTCCGCCTTTAACATAATCACTGTAAATTGCATAGACTCTACCGTAATATGGACTCATAGGCTGATTATCAGCAACGGTAGTTACTTTATCAGCTCTTTCAACACCCGGAATATAAACGGTAGGAGACCAGTAAAGTCCGTTATTTGTAGAATAGCTTACTCCTACTTTGAAATCAGAACCGCTAAGAGGAGGAGCTGTATATGTTATTATAATTACGCCGTTTTTATCTATAACTATTGTAGGATCACCAACAGTAGTAATAATATTTCCCAGCTGATCACGAATTGAGTTTGTACCAGTCCAGTTAGTTCCGTTATTTGTTGTAATGTAAGCACCGGTAGTATAACCTCCGGGATATACGTCTGTAATTGTAGAAACAGCAATCAATTCGGGATTTGAGGGATGAACAGCAACAGATGTCTGAACCTGATTGTAAATACCCGGAAGAAGTAGTTTGTTCGAGTTGACCGAACTCATTTCGATGGGTGTTCCTGACTGCCCGGAGATAAAATTATAAGGTGAAGAAAATCCAACTGCAGGTAAGAGAAATGTAAAATATAAAAAAGGAACCCAAAGTATTTTCGCTTTCATTTGAAAGAGGTTAAGTTTAAAAAATTATTTTAAACTAAAGCTAAAATATTTTTGGGGTTAATTCCTAATTTAGCATAAAATAAAAAAATACTAATGAAGAATTAAAATATTTTGAATATTTGTTCTGAAATAGATTTTAACGAAACATTGGCAAATTTTAATTGAATAAAATTCTTATAATCATTCTGGGCTAAATGACTAGATGAACTTATACAGCGAAGTATTTTGGGGTAAGCTCATTTACACTTACATCTGTTTGCAAGACTGTAATGTAAGTCTTCACAAAAATAAATATTATTATTTCAATATCCTAATAAATAATAATATATTTAAAAAAATATTTAAAACATTAATAATGAATAAATAAGATTAAGGTGAATATGCTGTTAGAAATGAATATCTAAGAATTTTAAGTCTGAATTACTCCGGCATTGAATTTTTTCATCTCCGGATTATTGTTGGCTATTTCTATACAATAAGAAACTATCTTCCTTGTATCTGCAGGATCTATAATCTCATCTACCCATAACCGGGAAGCGGCATAAAGCACATTTGTCTGCTCATCATATCTGTTCTTTATTTCATCAAGAAATATTTTCTTGTCATCCTCCGTAATTTCTTTCCCAAGCTTTTTCATCTGACCTGTCTTTATATCAAGAAGAACATTACTTGCCTGAGAGCCGCCCATTACAGCTATCTGAGCATTAGGATAAGCAAAAATAAATCTCGGGTCATATGCTTTCCCGCACATTGCATAATTACCTGCTCCATAACTGTTGCCCGTGATTATAGTTATTTTCGGAACGACACTGTTAGCAACCGCATTCACCATTTTTGCACCATCTTTTATTATCCCGCCGTGCTCTGAGCGTGAACCTACCATAAAACCTGTAACATCCTGAAGGAATAAAATAGGGATTTTCCGCTGATTACAATTCATTATAAATCTTGCTCCCTTATCAGCACTGTCTGAATATATCACTCCGCCAAACTGCATTTCACCGCTTTTGCTTTTAACAATGCTCCTTTGATTTGCAACTATCCCAACAGCCCATCCGTCAATTCTTGCATAACCGGTTATAATTGTCTTACCATACGTAGGTTTGTATTCATCAAAATCCCCGTCATCCACGATCCTGCTTATTATTTCATATGTATCATAAGGCTTAGAACTGTCTTCAGGTATAACTCCATATATTTCTTTTATGTCATTGACCGGATCTTTGCTTTTTGACCTGTCAAATCCTGCTTTTTCCGAATGACCAAACTTACTCACAAGCTCTCTTATTTTTTCAATACACTCCTGATCATTTGTCATCAGCTCGTCTGTGATCCCTGAAATCTCAGTTGTTACCTTTGCACCGCCAAGTGATTCATTGTCAATTTTTTCACCTATGGCTGCTTTAACAAGATGTGATCCTGCAAGAAAGATGCTTCCTGTTCCTTCTACTATCAGTGCTTCATCGCTCATAATCGGAAGATAAGCTCCTCCGGCGACACAAGGTCCCATGATTGCAGATATCTGCGGAATACCCATAGAACTCATTACTGCGTTATTCCTGAAAATTCTTCCGAAATGTTCCTTATCAGGAAATATTTCATCCTGCATCGGCAAAAAAACACCGGCTGAATCAACAAGGTAAATAATAGGCAATCTGTTTTCCATCGAAATCTCCTGAGCTCTGAGATTTTTTTTGCATGTGACAGGAAACCATGCTCCGGCTTTGACTGTAGCATCATTAGCTACTATTACACAATCTCTTCTATGTATTTTACCTATTCCATAGATAGTACCTGACGAAGGAGCACCTCCATATTCCTTATACATTCCGAAACCCGCGTGTAAAGAAAGCTCCATAAAATAAGAGTCTTTATCAATAAGCAAAGCGATCCTTTCCCGACAGTGCAGTTTTTTCTTTGAATGAAGTTTCTCTATTGCATCTTTACCGCCGCCGTATATTGTATCTTCCCTGACTTCATTTAATTTTCTTAAAAGCTCTTTGTGATAATCTTCTCTTAAATTGAAAGTATTATCTCTTTGTATTTTAGTTTTAATTTTTGACATTAGAAATTATTTACGATGAAAAATATGAGATGAAAAAGGAATTATCGAAAGGGATATTTTTGATTTTAGATCTTTTATTTTTGAATTACGATTTATTTTTTATATGTAAACAATATATAGTTAATAACCAGATATCCGGCGCTCATTACTAAGCAATTATCTTCCTGTTCTCACTAAGATAAACAGGCTCTTTCTTGTCGGTAATCACTTCCTTAGTAATTATGCAGTTTGATATATTCTCTTTTGAAGGGATCTTATACATAATTTCCAGCATAATATTTTCAAGAATTGATCTTAAAGCCCGGGCTCCGGTCTTTCTGGACATTGCTTTTTCAACTATGGCATCGAGAGCATCTTCAGTAAATTCCAGATCGACACCTTCCATTCTGAAAAGTTTCTGATACTGTTTAGTAATTGCATTCTTAGGCTCAGTCAGGATAGACAGCATGGTCTTTTTATCAAGTGAATTAAGAGATGTAATAACAGGAAGTCTTCCGATAAGTTCAGGTATCAGACCGTAATGAATTAGATCATCCGGTTCCACCTGAGCCATTACTTCGTCTTTATCAACATCGTTTTTCGAATATACTTCAGATCCGAATCCTATCGAACTTTTAGAAACTCTTCTTTCAATAACTTTATCCAGTCCGTCAAAAGCTCCGCCGCATATAAATAAAATATTTTTTGTGTTAATGTTAATCAGTGCCTGTTCGGGATGCTTTCTGCCGCCTTTTGGGGGAACACCGGCAACAGTTCCTTCAAGAAGTTTTAACAGTGCCTGCTGAACACCTTCCCCTGAAACGTCACGTGTTATTGATGTACTGTCACTTTTTCTTGAGATCTTATCAATCTCATCAAGATATATGATTCCTCTTTCAGCTTTATTCAAATCAAAATTTGCATTCTGAAGAAGATGAACTAAAATGGATTCCACATCATCGCCTACGTAACCTGCTTCTGTCAGGGTTGTAGCATCAGCTATTGCAAACGGCACATCCAGCAGTCTTGCCAGAGTCTGTGCAAGAAAAGTCTTACCCGTTCCTGTAGGACCTATCAGAAGTATATTGCTTTTTTCAATTTCCACATCATCAATGTAATTGAAATCAAGTGAGTCAATTCTTTTATAATGATTGTAAACAGCAACAGCCAGAGACTTTTTTGCTCTTTCCTGACCGATGACAAATTCATCAAGAAATTTTTTGATCGACTGAGGTGTAAGGTTTGATTTAACCTTATTAATAGATTTAGTTGAACTGAAAAGCGTATTCTTTTTTATTATCTGCATCGCATTTCCAACGCATATTTCACATATAAATACTTCTTTTCCGTTATGATCAGAAGGTCCTTTGATCATATTGGTTACTTTATCGGCATTTCTTCCGCAGAATGAACATCTGGCGCTGCTGTTTTTTGTATTGGTCTTGGAATTCATTTTTTCAGGTAATTGGAATAAAGTATTAGGTACTTAGAAATTTTGTAAATTCATTTGAACTTAAAAATCAGGCGGTAATTATTTGAAATTGAACAAGTGCGCGATAAGGGAGTCGAACCCCCACGAGTTGCCTCGCTAGATCCTAAGTCTAGTGCGTCTGCCAGTTCCGCCAATCGCGCTTAGAATTTGTTGCTACAAAAATAATTAAAACTAATTGTAATTACAATAAGATACACTTTCTGCTCTAAAAATTAATTTATTTTCATGTACAAGCTGTGATAAAAATTTCTTAAATATCGATATTGAATTTTCTTTAATAACTTAAATAATATATCAATTCTTATGCAGACTCGATATATCTTGTATCAATCATCTTAAACCTTTCTAAAATCCACTCTTTATTATGCATAACATTTTTCAAACATTCTCTGATTTGATTTTTATTTCCCTGTTTCACAGAAGTCTTATATTTTATCATATTATGAACAGCATTAATGAAAGACCTGCATTTTCGTTTTTCAGTATCTGACAGAACTTCAGTATTGGTTAAAAAATGTTTATAGGAATCAATAAGTGAAATTGCATTCTCAAACATATCCAGTTCGTAGTATGTCATAAGCATCAGATTCCTAATATCGACTCTTAGTAAAAAATGACTCAGCTCTATTTTATGAAAGTATCTCATAGCCTGATCAAATCTCTTTTTATGAAAATAATATTCTGCCAGACTGTAATTATACATATTCACTCTGACGTCAGGATTAAGATAAGGGTTATATTTTTTAATAAATTCCAGACACCATTTGAATTTTTTCAACTCAAGTGAAAGCTTTAAAACCTGCCTGTATAACTCAATAGGAATATTATCATGTACTCCTATTACATAATATTTCTTTAAAAGCAGATATTTATAAATGCTGAACAGTTCCTTTCTGAAATCAAATCCGGATTCATTGTCTATTGGTTTTCTGAAACAATATTTTATCAGCATTATAAAATTAGAGTAAATTTCTTCCTTATTGAGAGAATGAATGTTCTTTATGAACAGCTTTTTATATTTATTATAAAGTTCTTCATTCTCAAAATCCGAAATAGCTTTGTAGTAAGCGAGTCTTAATTCAAATATTACTGAACAGGAATCTTCGTCAGTTTCAGAAATAATAAATTCCAGCAGTTCCTCAATTTTGATTTTTTTAAAAAGCTTGTAAATGAAATTGTCTTCCAGGTTAATATTATAATTATCTTTCAAAGTATGAATCTTATTGTTCTGTATTAAAAGCTCATTGGTTGTCAGGTATAGCAGGGTTTTCCCCCTTTCATTAAGATGATTCAATAAGTTTCTTATGTAGTCCTGATTTGAATTTTGTTTGCTGCTTTGGATGGAATTACACATATCTGTAAGCACATAAAATCTGCTAAGTAAATATTCAAATGCGAATTCCTTATCTGAATCAAGCTGATTCATGGTTTTTTCTATATTCTGATCAACTAATTTATATAGCTTTCTTTTAAAATACTCTTCCCTTAAATAATCCTCCTTAAGGTTTAACTTAGTTCTGAAGTTAGAAATTCTAAGAAATTCCTCAGCGTTGTTAGCAAGCTCAAAAAAGAGGGTCTTCATTGTCGACTTATTAAAAGGCAGATCCGGATTGATCTTTTTGCTTAATTTTTCTTCACACATAATACCGGGTTCAAAATAAGGGTAAAATTCAAGCAGAGAAATATATAAATTTCTCAGTTTCCGGCTTTCGTTAAAGAACGGAGATAATAAAAATGAATCAAACTGCTTCGTCTCCTTTACAGAAAATGTCTTAAGAATTTCAATTATTTTATATTTCATGATTCCCGGGGAATTTTTTGAAAGCAACCTTTTAGAGAAAAATCAATGACCAAAATATCCATTATTTTGAGAAAATGCAATGATTTATTGTTGTGAAATTTACCATTGAAATATTTAGAGGCAACTTTATATATAAAAGTTTCTTTTGAAAATAAGGCTGCAGTGTATAATTTTGTATGAGTTTAAAGATTACACTGTTCCTTTTATTAAAGGAAGAACAAATATGAAAGCAATGTTATACAGTTTAAATTAAAGGAACAAAATATGAAATAAGAACAATCGCAACAAAAACAACTGCTTTTAGCAGTTTAAATTAAAGGAGAACAAATTATGAAAGGCAAAACCCAAATTTTTGCAGTTTTATCCGTTCTGTTTTTACTTCAATTTCAACCTCAGAATTCTACCGCAGTTCATGAAAAAACCCGGATTGAACATCATTCGGTCAGTTCAGTTTTAAAAATTCAAACTTTCAACAGCACGCTTAAATATCAAAGAGTTTTAGTTAATGATGTTTGGTGGATATATGTCTATGACAACGGGAAGCTTATAGAAACTTATCCTGAATAAATAGTTTGAAAAATAACTGATATCATTAAAGCCGCCTTTATATTAGGCGGCTTTTTTATATAAATAAATCACATCCGTCCAAAACGTTATTCAAAGACTTTACAATAAATTTAATCCGCT
>DAIPYG010000022.1:0-41023 GCA_036782875.1 Bacteroidota bacterium
GTTCTTGTAAGGAATTTCCGGAATGATATAATCCTTAAAGGGAAAACCGGTTACAGGCTTTATTGAAGTTTTTAAAGTTATCATTTTCTGAACAACAGAAATAAATGCTTTATTTCTCTTCTTAATGTCGGGTATAAGTACATTTGTATTTGTTAAAAAATGTTTGAAAGCATCTATAACAGACAGAGCATTTTCAAACAGACCCAGTTCGTAATATGTCATCATCATAAGGCATTTCAGATCAACTTTCAGCATAAAATGATTCAGGTCAACCTTATTAAAATTTTTTATTGCTTCATCAAAATTTTTTATCTGAAAGTTATATTCTGCCATACTGAAATAATACATATTCTCCCTCCTGTCAGGATGTAGATTTTTATGATTTTCCTCAATGAAATTTAATGTCCATTTAAAATTATTCATTATCAAACCCTGCTTCACGGCTAATCTGAAAAGCTCAACCGGCAAAAAAGTGTTTAGATCGGTCCTGTAATATTTATTTTTAATTATATGCTTTAAGATATTAAAAAGCTCCTTTTCGAAATCTGCAGTGGTTTTTTCTTCGGTTCTTTTCATCATGCAATATCTTATCAGTTTTATATATTGCTTGCTTATCTCATTTTCACACAGGAATTTAGAATTCTTAAAAAGATATTTTTTATATTCCATATAATGGCTTTCATTGGATACATCCTTAAAAAGCCTGTACTGCATCAGATTAAGCTCAAGCAATACTGTATAATTTTTTTTAGAGCTGTTCAGGATTATAAACTCCATCAGCTGTTCATAATTAATAATTTTGAACAGCTCTAATTCAAAATTCTTTTCTTCATTAATATCAAATGTCTGGTTTAAGCTGCCGGAAATTTCAATATTCAGATGTATTTCATTTGCAAAAAAAACACTAATGCTTTTAGCTCTTTCAGTTAAAACGGATGTAAATTCAGAAATGAATTTCCTGCCGGATTTCGGTTTGCTGCTCACTAAGTAATTGAATTTATCCGTGTACAACCGGTTAAGATGCAGAAAATAAACTGAACTTAACTCTGTATATTCTTTAAAAATCTTTTCTGTCTTTTCTATGTTCTGCTGAAAATATTTCCCCAGTTTTCTTTTAAAATATTCGTCTCTCAAAAAATCTTCCGGCTCAAACTTCCTTTCACCCAGATTTTCAATTGTCAAAAATTTATCTGCGAGTGCCCCTAATTCAAAAAGCAGGCTTTTGAATGTTGATTTATTATAAGCTATGTCGGGGTTCAGCTGGTAGCTCAGCTTTTCTTCATAAAGATCTACCGACGCAAATTCCGGATAATGCTTCATCAAAATCTCATAAAGCTTTCTGATCTTACGGCTTTCATTAAAGTAAGGTGAGTTTAAGAAGCGTTCGAAATTTTTAATATCCTGAGACGAAAATGTTTTAAGTATCTCAATGATTTTATATTTCATTGGCTTTCTTCAGTTTGCGGATGAGAATATTTTAAAAAATTATTTATGCTAAAATATTGAAATAAAATTCCATATTCAAGAATCATTAATTATTAAAATATAAAATTCCGGATGGGTGTAATATTTATTTGAAAATGATTATTTAACTGAAATCATTTCTTGTTTATGAGCTTCATAAGAAAATCCTGAAAGAAATACTCCGCTGATTATTATCTGTTTACCCCTATTAAAAGCAGATAATTACATTTAGAAAAGTTCAGGTTTGTCATCTATTATTTATTGAAGACGTACTGTCGATTTTTGTACGGGTAAATAAATAAAATTAAAGGAGAACAAAATGAAAGCCCAAACTTTTATTCTTACAGTTCTCATTCTTCTGTTTACAATTTCCTTCCTTCCGGGAAATACTCCTGCTGCTGAAATATCCGCCGGTAAGACAAAGAATGAACTGACAATCAAATCTGCAAATTTTAATGTCCGGTATGAACGTGTGTTCAAAGACGGTATATGGTATATATATGTTTATGACGGCGATAAACTAATTGATGTATTTCCGGAATAAGTTCTGTCCGGTAATATTTATCCCGGAGCTTTTTGGGAGGAAAGTCCGGGATTAAATTTTCAATTTCATTAATTATTATTTTCCCGCCATTGTGAGGATTCCATAAAAATTGAGAAATGGAGTGTAAAATGCATTAATTCGGTGAATTTTCATTGTCATCTTACTAGTTTATTATGTCATCTTACTGGTCTTCATTGTCATCCTAGTGGCTTTCATTGCCATTTTACTGGTTTTCAATGTCATCTAACGAGTTTTCATTGTCATCTGACGAGTTTTCATTCAATTCTGTTTCTAATAGTTGAAGTAAACTCCTTATTCTCCCAGCCGCAGACAGAGTGGATTCGTCAGTTCAATTCGGGAGGCAGCAATCAGGACTATTTAAATGATATGAAATTAGATAAATTGGAAAATATATATTTGTGCGGATATGTAAGATATGATGCACAGAATTCTGATGTATTATTATTAAAGTATAACAGCAGCGGTGCTCTTCAATGGAGCAGGACTTATAACGGCAGAGCTACTTTCAGTAATGATGTTGCTAAAAAATTATTATTGATGATTCCGGATATGTGTATTTGATGGGAAAAGTGCAGTTCAATACAATTACTGATTTTTGAATTATGTAGTATGCCCCAAAATCACGGAAGAAAAGAAATAAGTCTTTTTAGAAAAGGATTCGATTATCTAAGGTCGGTTCTTATGTTCATAGATGAAAAACTAAATCAGTTCAACTTTCTTGTTAATTTTTTATCGTGTACTTAGAATTATTTACTAGCTTTTATTATGCTCTTGATTTTCAATTCTTTTTTTTTCTTCTAAATAAAGTGATTCAAAGAAGAATAAATTTAATTGACTTATAACCTACCCCAAAAAAATCTAAAGTTCTTTTCAGAAATTGTTCAGTTCAAAGTGCGTACTTAATTAATTTATAAAAACAATTTTTTATGAAAATAATTTTACTCTTTCTCATTGTTCATTGCTCATTTCAATTTGTAACAGCCCAGTGGATAGCACAAAACTCCGGCACAAATGAAAATCTCTATGACATAGAATTCATAAACGATAAAACCGGCTGGGCTGTGGGTGATGCTGGTGTTGTGATTAAAACTACAAATGGTGGAACAAACTGGATTAATGTCCCAAATCCCTCAAGTCAACTCAGTCCAAATTTATGGACTGTTGTTCCAATAGACTCAAGCGTTATTTATGTGACAAGTGGACAAGACTTTGCAATGAAAACAATTAATGGAGGTATGAATTGGGATGTAATACATCATTGTCCTAATTGTAATTCATCCTTTATTGGAGCATATTTTTTAAATAAGGATACAGGTTGGTTTCTGGGAGCTTATAAAGTATTTAGAACCTATGATGGGGGACAAACTCTTGATTCTTTCTTTACAACCTGGTTCGATATATACGAAATTTATTTTCAAGATATAAATACTGGAATATTCACTGGTGATGGCAGAGTTTTTAAATCAACCGATGGAGGAATGAACTGGTTTAATACAAACGTTCCGGTTGGGGGGAGTTTCCCAATGTTTAGAAAACTTGGAGTTTCAAATAACAATGTATGGGTAGTAGGAAGCTCATCTCCAGTTTTCAGAAGTACAAATTTTTGTGAAACCTGGGAAACTTTAACTCCGTTCCAACAAATTGGAGGTTACACCATTGACTTTATAAATGACAATACAGGATACATAGGAAGAAGTCTGAATAATTTGATCAAAACAACAAATGGAGGATTCAACTGGTATCAGCAGTTAACAGATCCAAATAGTCTTGCCTTTATTTCGTCAACATCATTCGCAAATGATACCATAGGCTGGTATTCTTGTGCAGTTGGTAGAATTTATAAGACAACAACAGGTGGTTAATGGGTTACAAATATTTCTACAATAGATGTAGAAACACCAAATTCATTCAATCTAGGTCAGAACTTCCCGAACCCTTTCAATTCTCAAACAAAAATAAATTTTAACATAACAATGAGAACCAATTACACTTTGGAAATTTATGATGTAAGAGGTAATAAAGTAAAGGAAATATTTAACAAATCTCTCGACCCCGGTAAATACAATTTCATTTATAATGCAGAGACGCTTTCTTTCGGGGTTTATTTTTATAAATTAACCGGAGTGAATATAACTGAAACAAGGAGAATGATTTTGATAAAATAAAAAATTTTAAAAATGAATAACATCAGGCCTCCATAGAAATTAAAAGGGCTGGAGCAGCATCCTTAAAAGTTCGCGGCAAACGAGATTTAAGAATTTCCTTTTTCAAGGAAGCTCCGCCCATTTTATTAAAATTGTTTAAAAATATCAAAATTAAAATCATTTTTAAACTTTAAACTAATTCTAAAAATGAAAAAAATAATTATTTTATTGTCAATCATTTTGACAATAGTTACATCGAGCAGTTTTTCTCAAATCCAGTATTCGGATTTCGATTGCCAATTTGTTTCGAATTCAAGTGTCGCGACCGGCAGTTCTTTTAGAGGTTCAGTTAAACCTAATAGAACTGACTCAAGTGGAAATGCTTTAGCACCATCAGATGCATACTTCCCTGTTCTTGTTGTTTTTGTTCAATTTAAAAATGAAGCATCCGATCCGAGAAATACATGGCTTTAAAATTCTGCACCGACCTATTTAAACAATATGATTGCAAAAGACAAAAATACAACAGGTAGTTGGTGGGATTGGTATGATTCAGAGACAGAAATTCTATCCTCACAAAAAATATTTGATGTGATGGGAAGGGAAATATCCGCACTTGTGAATGAATTTAAAACAGCAGGGAGATATTCAGTGGGATTTAACGGTTCGAATCTTTCCAGCGGGATTTATTATTACAAGATCGAAGCCGGAAATTTTTCGCAGGTGAGGAAGATGCTGCTGATAAAATAAATAAACTAGTTTTAGTTAATAATTTTTTTAAAATCTGGTTTTTTATAACCAATAGTAAGAATTGTCGAACTCAATGAACTCACTAAACTCAGCCATAAAACTATGACAAATATCATACTCCTTTTTTAAAAATTAGAATGGATAATCAGTAATTTATTTTTCAAATTAAAGTAATACTACAATTATCAAAATCTTACTGTAATGAAAAGAAGAGAAATGTTACTGAAATCCCTGCAGGCCGGCGCTTTGATAAGTCTCGCGAAGCCGTTTCAGATTTTTGCAAATGAAAAAAAGAATGCCATACTTACGGAACTGACAGGTAATCCCCTCAGATTTCCACCTGTATTTACTAACGGAGGAACGATGACACTGGCAACTTCAAAGGTCAACGTCTGGCCGGGACAGAATACACAGGTACTTGCAATTAACGGTTCCTATCCCGGACCTTCAGTGGTAATGCAGAAAGGTTCTACCTTCTCTGCGAATTTTATAAATAATTATAGCGAACCTGCAACCATTCACTGGCACGGAGTCAATGTACCTGAAATAATGGACGGTCATCCTAAAGATTCAATAGCTCCGGGCGGAAGTTATACTTATACTTTTCCTGTTATCAACAGAGGAGGAACATATTTCTATCATTCACACGCTGATATGCTCACAGCCGAACATGTATTCAAAGGGTTTGCGGGGTTCTTTATTGTTGTCGATCCGGCTGAACTGTCTCTCGGCCTTCCGGGAGGAAGCTTTGATGTTCCTCTGTGTATTCAGGACAGAAGACAGGCGGATATCCCGCAGTTCAATTACAACCCTTCAATGAATGATGTAATGAATGGATTCCTTGGAGATGTTCCGCTGATAAACGGAACTCCGGAAGCATACTTTGAAGTATCGAAAACACTTTACAGATTCAGGCTCCTCAACGGTTCAAATGCAAGAATATATAAGATAGCATTTTCCGACAACAGACCTTTTAATATCATTGCAACTGACGGCGGATTAAAAGACGAAGCCGTTCAGGTAACATCATTCTTTTTATCTCCGGGTGAAAGGACGGAAATACTCGTAGATTTTTCTCCTTATACAATCGGGCAAAATGTGATCCTGAAGTCTTTGCCGTTTACTGCTCCCGGAACAGGAACTTACAGACAGGGTACAGAAATGAATCTGATGAGATTTGATATTACAGGAAATACATCTTCGGGAGGTGTAATACCTTCGGCAATGCCTCCGATAAATTATTACAACATTGCCGATGTAAAGACAACGAGAAACTTTGTCTTAACCATGACTTCGGGAATGCCGATGCATCTCATCAACGGGCTTACGTTTGAAATGGACAGAATAGACTGGCAGACGCCGCAGAACTCACTTGAAGAATGGAAAATTGTAAATGCATCAAACATGCTTCATCCGATGCACAGCCACTCTGTACAGTATCAGGTATATTCAAGGAACGGAAGCACTAACCTTGCTCCTGAAGATAAGGGCTGGAAAGATACTGTTCTAATTTATCCGCTCGAAACTGTAAGACTTCTTATTAGATTTACTGACTATAAAGGAATATTTTTGTTTCACTGCCACAATCTCGAACATGAAGATGACGGTATGATGCTGAATTTTAAGGTCGTAGATCCGATCGGAATAAATGAAAATAACGGAAATATACCCGCTGAATATAAGCTTCATCAGAATTATCCGAATCCGTTTAATCCGGAAACAAAAATATTATTCGATCTTCCTGAATCCGGAAATGTTACTTTGAAAGTTTATAACCAGCTTGGAAAAGAAATTACAACACTCTACAACGGATTCAAAAATGCAGGAAGCTATGAAGTTATATTTAATACTGCAAAGTTTGGATTAGCTTCAGGTGTGTATTTTTATAAATTGAAAACAGACAAGAAAACTTTTACAAAGAGGATGATACTGGCAAAGTAAATTAAAAAAATAATTTCATGTAAGCTCATGCTGAATAAGCATGGGCTTATTTTATTTAAAGGTAAATACTTTTTACAAATTGTGTAACATTTCAGTTTGACGCTGTTAATTATTTTTTACTGCAAACATGGGTTTATCTGAATAAGGATTTTTGATCAAACCAATTTCGATTTCAAATATCTCTTTCAAAACGGCAGTATCAATTGCTTCTTTAGAATTATAACTTTTAACAACACTTCCGTTTTTCATGAATATTACTCTATCAGCATATTCGAAAGCAAGATTTATATCATGAATAACTCCAATGACAAGTATGTTCTTAAGTGAATATTCACGGATCAGTTTAAGTATCAGATGCTGATAGTGCATATCGAGGCTTGATACAGGTTCATCCAAAAATAAAATCTTAGGTTCACTGTGATCCTCCTGCCATATCTGTGAAATTACTCTCGCCATTTGTACTTTCTGAGCTTCGCCTCCTGAAAGCGTATTATAATCTCTCAATTTGAATTCAGACATACCCATCATATCAATTGCATTGCTGACAATCTCAATGTCATCTTTAGAAGGAACATTTAGGAAATGCGGATATCTTCCCATCATTACGATCTCTTCGACAGATATCGGAAATGCAATATCATAATGCTGGGAAAGAACAGCTCTCTTTTTTGCCAGATCGGTTTTGTCAAAAGATTCTATTTTCTTTTTAAAGACTGAAACCTCGCCTCCTGTTGGTTTAAGACTTCCTGCAAGGATATTAAGAAGAGTAGTTTTACCTGCACCGTTCTGACCCATGACAACAACAAATTCATTTTTCAAGAAATCGAGTGAGACATTCTTCAATAATTTTTTTCCACCAATTACATATTCAACATTTTTCACTTCAAGCATAAAATCCTCCCTTCCTATCAGACCTTCTGTTCTTAAAAAGCAGCCATAGAAAAACCGGACCGCCAACAAATGCCGTGATAATTCCTATTGGCATTTCAGCAGGCGCAATAATAACGCGCGCCAGCATATCTGCCGTGATCATCAGTATGCCACCCAGCAAAGCCGAACCTATAATAAGATATCTGCTGTCTGAACCTTTGACAATTCTGAGTAAATGCGGAACAGTAAGTCCAACGAAACTTATTACTCCGACCATTGCAGTTGCAACCGATACCATCAAAGTATTGATCAGAATTACATGCAGTTTTACTTTCTCTGCATTGAATCCAAGATATCCAGCTTCTGTCTCTCCTAGCTGAAGCGCATTCAGATCTTTGGAATATCTAAGTACCAGCAGAATACAGAAAACGCTTACACAAAATACTATAATAACTTCCTTCCAGTCCGCTCCTGAAAATGTTCCGAGATTCCAGAAAGTAATAGAGCGTGCCTGAGGGTCTCTTGCTATGTATGAAAGAAAGCCGGTACCTCCAGCAGCCATTGCGTTTACTGCAACTCCTGCAAGTATCATCGTGGATACATTTACTTTCCCAAAAGAAGAAGAGAACCTGTAAACAATTCCAGTTGCGATCAATCCTCCGGAAAATGCGCAGACCGGCAGAAGAAGATCTCCGAGAAAACTGAACTGCGCAAATATATCCGCTTTACCGAATACGAATGTAAACGAAGCTCCGAGTGCCGCTCCTGCAGAAGTTCCAACAAGTCCTGGTTCAACAATAGGGTTTCGGAATACCGATTGCATCAGAGCTCCAGATACAGACAGAACAGCTCCGACTATAAAACAAAGAAAAGTTCTTGGTAATCTTATCTGAAAGAAAAGACCTTCATGAACAGGATTCACAGCAGAGCGCGGATCTCCACCTGCTGCATCAAGTATAAAATCAATGATCTCCCTGAATGAAATATGGACAGCGCCGACACCGGCAGAAAGAAATATCATAAATATAAGTGTCAGCCCAAGTATCCTGTATATTGTAATATACCTGACAGATCTGAGAAAATTCATTAGCTTTATTTATGAATAAGGTCCATAAGCATCAGAACTATTTCTCCGGTTCTTGGTCCGAAGTAAACCATGTCATGCTCTTCGATCCTGTAAATTTTATTATTCTTCGCAGCCGGTGTAAGACTTATCCCGGGAAGATCAACGAATTTTTCAATACTGCCTTGCATGTCAAATCCGAAATCAGTTGCAAGAATTACGTCGGGCTGTGAATTGGCAATAGATTCAGCGCTTAGCAATCTGAAGCCTGAAGTATCCGCAGCATTTATTCCTCCTGCCATTTCAAGCAGGGAGTTCTGATCACCTCTTTTTCCCATCACAAAATAATTATTGTTTGCTCTCCCGTAATGAATTATTAGGACACGGGGAACAGTCTTATATTCTTTCTTCTTTTCCGCAGCTGTTTTAAGATCTGCATCAAGCTTTGCTATAATCTCTTCAACTTTTTTTTCTGCTCCGAATTCTTTTGCAACATTTCTTATGAGTATTTTAGTGCTGTCAATACTTGATGGTGAATGAAACTCTTTTACCGGGATGCCGACTTTTTCCAGCTGAGGTAATACACTTGCCGGAGCAATATTGCCGTCATGAATGACAAGAGTTGGGTTCAGGGAAATAATTCCCTCTGCACTTAGAAGACGGTGGTAACCGACAGTCGGCAGCTTTTTTATCTCAGGAGGATATGTGCTTGAAAGATCAACTCCCACAATCTTATCCCCGGCTCCCAATGCAAAAATAATTTCATTCAGCTGCTTTGAGACACACACTATTCTGGAAGTATTATCTTTACTGCCATCGGCTTCCTTGTTTGAAAATCTCCCGCAGCTGCCGATGAGTATTAGGCATGAGATAATGATTAATATAATTTTAATTTTCATTTTTAGGATTTGTAAAATTACAGACCTGTGCTATTTTATTATAAACAGCACAAGCCTTTTAATTTTTAATTAAGCAGATATTGAAAATTCAGACCGCCGTAGAATGTTGCTACATTTGGAGCGCTCAGATAGAATCTGAGATCATTAACATTCAGGAATAATTCGATGGGATATGTTTCTCCTGTCAGATTGTCAGCGCCTGCATAAAGATCGAGGTTAACGTATTTTCCAAACAGCTTATGAAATCCGATCTTTGCATTAAGCAATCCATAAGATGCAGCATTATGTGAATTGTCAAATGTAAGCGGAGTGATACCTCTTACACTGTAAGTAAGATAAGCATATGGTCCCTGCTTAGTTTCGACATCAAGTCCGGCGTTGAAGTAATAAGGAGGAGTTCCAGGAACTTTCAGCCCGTCATAATTTTTCGTCAGAGAATCATTATTATTATTGCTCTTATAATCTATGTTGTAAAAATCATTGTAGGTATAGTTGATGAATGGTCTTATAATTGAAAAGATCTTAGATCCCGGAGGAACATATGAATAGGAAAGAGATCCTTCAAAGCCTTTATATCTGACTTCACCGGCATTTGTTGTAATAGCATAAGCCGGAACTCCGTTCGCTGCTGCGAAATTCTGAGTAACAAGCTTATCCTTTACATTCATAAGAAATACTGCAAGCTCATAATTCAAAGTTTTATCTACCAGGCTTCCTTTCGAACCAAGTTCATAACTGATTCCTTTTTCAGGAACAAGATTATAATTAACTGTTCCAA
Organism: Bacteroidota bacterium; assembly: GCA_036782875.1. Lineage (GTDB taxonomy): Bacteria > Bacteroidota > Ignavibacteria > Tepidaquicellales > Tepidaquicellaceae > JAGPCH01. Next base: position 10,475 of record DAIPYG010000022.1, read on the forward strand.
GTGCAGGGATCAGTATCTGATTTGTTGAAGGTGGTGAAAATCCAGTGCTGAAGCTTCCGTAAAATGAGACCATGTCCTTGAATGTCTGATTAATTGCTATGCGCGGCGCAACAATAGGATCAAATTTTTTATATCCGGACATATTAACATGGCTTGAAGACTGCGCTATCATATCTGTAACTGTATATTCAATGAAGTTAATGCTTGCGCCAACGGTCAGCAAAGTTGTCTTTGTAATATTAGCCTCAGCCTGTCCGAAAACATTATACGTCATTGGTTTAATTTCCTGATTTCCTCTCAGAGAGCCAAGCTGTCCGTTTGTGAGAGAATAAGATTCCGCAAAATTAATATTCTTCAGATATTCTCCGCCCAGTATAAAATTCGTCTGCATTTTTCCAATGACAGGATTATATATAAAAGTAGTTCTTCCTCCGAATTTATTCCTGTTGGCTCTTGTAAGTCCGGCAGCAGATGGCTGATCATTATAAAATACACCTGTGAAAAAGCTTGTCTTGTTCACCAGATTTTTTGTAAAGTATCTTTCGTACGAAGCATTGAGTCTTGCGCTTTCATTTTTTATATGAGCGTCATTTTTTATATAGTTGGTATCAGCTTCAGTTGGATCATTATAAAAGCTAAGGCTGTCAAGCTCACCGGCAAGCTGAGTGTTTGAAAAAGAATAATTTCCAAAAAACGAAAGAGTACTTTTACTGTCTATGAAAACGTTTCCGTTGAAGATTGCAAAGTCCTGATTGGCATTGCTGTGAACTCTGAATCCATCATATTGCTCGTGACCATAGTTTGCATACAGGTTAAGCTTGTCGTTTCCGGTTGCTGCAGTTGTATTCATTCGCCACAACCCGTAAGAACCTCTAAAACCTCTCTGCATAAAATTTGTACCTAGACGGGAATTATCCGACTTAAAGCTCATTACGCCTGCAATACCCGATCCGTAGATCGTTGATATAGGTCCTTTGAAGACTTCAACCTTTGAAAGATTTGTCCAGTCGACATCATCGAGAACTGTTGTACCATCAGCATCAGTAAGCGGAACATCATTGTAATAAGCTTTATAACCGACCCCGTTAAAATTTGTCTGATCTCCGTATCCGCGAATGATCACTCTTGCGCCGGAACCTATTGTTCGGAACTGCATGTCAAGGCCGGGAAGAAGATTCACAGAATTCTGAATATTGATGCCGTTACTTCTTTTAATATCCTGTTTAGTTACAATACCAATGCTTGCCGGTATATCAAGTTTCTTTTTATCTATCAAAAAGCCCTTAACCTGAATTTCAGATGTTGTCAGATTGGATGATTCAAGTAGAACTGATATTTCCGACGAATTATCACCGATAAATACTTCTCTTGATTCATATCCTAAAGCACTGACAATTATTCTGGATAAATTACTTTCTGTATAGGTTAATTCGAATGTGCCGTAATCAGTGGATACAGCAGAAGAAGATGTTCCCGGTATTTTAATCACAGCCGAAGGTATAGGCTGATTGGTCTGGATATCCCTGACAGTTCCTTTTAGAACCTGCTGTGATTGTGCGCTTATGCTGATAAGCATAATTGAAATAAATAAAATAAATTTTTTCATAATAAGGTTTAATTAGTATTTAAAGGGTGGAATACCTGAACATTAACATTAATCTGTTATGTGCAAATAACCTGTTATAATAAAAAAATATTTAAATACTAAATAATCCTGGGAGGGGGAGAGACTTTTGAAAAGTATGAAGCTGAAATGAACTTATGTGTTATAAAATAAATCTTTAATGAAGGTGTTATTTCTCTGACATTTAAGACATCGTTTGTCAGACATTTTTTTAATTTTGATTTTGCCAGATCGACTGTTATTTTCCCCGGAGCCTTTTTCTTTTCCAGACAGGAAAATAAATATGACCTGAGATTATCTTCTTTCCTATCGTTAACACAGTAGTAAATCACAAAATCCTTTCCTGATTCCTTTCTTATAACATCATATATCTTTCCCATATAAATAAATTCATTCGCTTCCAACAGCTCGAATTCTCTTTCATTAATTTTGCCGTCTATCAGCTGCAGTTTGATCTTTTCAATATTAATATCTGACCCTGCTGTATTGACTGCTACACTGATTTCCTTTAAGCTTAACTTCATTACACAATAAAACACATAATAACCTGCAAGATTATAAAAAATTATAAACAACAATACCGATGCAATTATTCTTTTCATTTGAAAAACATTATATAATTATTCACCCTAAAATACAATGTCATATTATAATCAGAATATAGGAATATGCATCACAGTTCAAATAGTTTGATTAATACCTGTTGAATATGAGATTAAAATTATATATCAAAAGTTAAAATATTATATCAGTAAAGTCACTCCCACTATTCTTCAAAGAGAAACAATTTTCACTCCTTCAATAGGGTCGGATTTGGGGATAGTTACAAAAAAGCCGCAGCAAATTTCTTCACTGCGGCTTAAAGTATAATTTCAAATATTTAACTACTGACTACTAACTACTAACTGCTATTTGATAAGTATCATCCGTTTTATATCCCTGAATTCTCCGCTCTCAATCCCGTAAAAGTATGCACCGCTTGCTAAATTTATTCCGTTGAAATCAACTTCATAATTTCCTGCCGGTTTCGATTCGTTAACAAGTGTCATGACTTCTTTTCCGAGAACGTCATAAACTTTAAGTGAAACATTTCCCTGCTTCGGAATAGAGAAATTTATTTTAGTCGTTGGATTAAAAGGATTAGGATAATTCTGAGCTAAAGAATAAATCTGAGGAATGGAAGCGAACTGGTTTTCTATGCCTGTGACCAGGCTTATCTCGAATTGTACATTTGCTCTGTTGAAGCTTTGAGTTAAGCTTGTCGGAAACTGTGTATCGCTCTGACCTCTCCTTGATCTGTAATCTGTTCCGGTTACTGTAAATGCATATCTTGGATAAGTTGTAACATAAGACTGGAAATCTCTTCCTACTGATATCATAATGTTCTGAGAACTATTGAAACTGAATGGAGTAGTCAACTGAATTTCCTGCCAGCCCGGTGCAGCTAAGCTCGTTGTGGTTCCGGAAAATACCAAGATCATTCCGGTCGAATCCCAGTTACCTGTCGGCAAAGTTGCTTCTGTCGTTGACTTCATGAATATTCTCATATTATCATTTGTAATTCCGGATACAGTATTGTTCTGATAAAATCTTATTTTTCTTATTATTCCTGTAGTTCCGATTTCCGAACCGAGATAAATTCCCTGCCATCTGAAATAATTATAGAACCTGTTGAGAGGATAGGATTCGTCGGCTGTTCCGTTACCAATTGTTACATTAGTGATCGGAAGTCTTCTTATTTTTAAATTGTAAGTCTGTGAAGAAGCCATAGAATCATTTGCACTGTATGCATAAGTTCTCCACTGACCCGAAACAGAATCATTATTGCCTGCTCCAAGAGATGCTGCAATAGAATCAAGTCTTGAAACTCTGATGCTTGCAACTGAATCATAGCCGCCGTTATCAGACTGTATGATGGCTTTTATGTTTGCATTTGAACTGAAATTCGGAACTGCATAAAGCCATTTATATCTTACACCCTGTCCTGACTTTGTCCATGTAGCTTTAGCAGTGGAGTTATCAGTTGGTGTTGACTGAATGGTATGATTATTCGGAGGAGTTGAAAGATTGAAAGCTGTAAGAGAAGGAATACCTCTCTTTAAAGTGATTGCTCTCGGACCATTATTTGATTTCAATGAATCATTTAACGGAAGCTGTCTGTATGTCCATGCATCCCATTGTCCCACCAATGAATCCCCCTGATTCAGTCCTAATCCGATCAGAAGATTATCAAGCTGTTCTGAAGTAATTGTAACTGAATTTACTCCTGAAGGAATCGTGATCTTTCTTGGTGAAGTTGTCGGGCTTCCGAATACAAATTTATAAGTTGCTCCCGTGGCTGAAGTATCCCAGGTAATTGTATAAACACTTGTTCCGAATGGAAGAGAAGTTAAAGTCGTTGATGCTGCAGGTGTTCTTAAAGAAAAAGAATTCAGGACAGGTACATTGGATATCTTTACTTTCTGAAGCATCTTGTTAATATTAAGTCTTCCGTTTGAAACTGTTATTCCTGCAAGTGAAGGAATTGTATCAACACTTGAAAGAATGAATTTCTTAAACAGCAAAGCCGCTGAGTCAGGATCATTCTTTACGAGATTCATAAATACACTGCTTGCTCCGGCGTGTATTAAACCTATAGCTCCGGCTACCTGTGGAGTTGCCATTGAAGTACCGGTCAGTAATCCGTAACTGCTTGTAGGAACAGTTGAGAGTATGTTTGTTCCCGGAGCGCCGAGATCCATATTGATCACGCCGTAACCCGCTCCGCTGTTCTTTGCATCTGTATTTGTTGTGTTTGTAACTGCTATCATAAAATTGCTCGGGCAGGTTGTAGGAATATCTCCTACGACATCAATGTTAACATTATTATTCGGACCAGCACCGGCGCTTAGTATTCCTTCAGTTCCAAGGGAATCATAGAATGCACACCATAAAGGATAATTTGCTGGCTGTCCGTTATCAACTCCGAAAGATGAATTCGTAGAAACAACAAACGCTCCCTGTGTCCCGTTTGACTGGTTGTATCTTCGTCTTTGTTTCAAAACATACCCGTAAGCTTTTATCACAATTGATTCTGTACCTGAAGAACCTACGACAGGCATTGTCTTTACAGTAAGATTCACTCCTGCAACTCCGAGATTATTATTTCCTTTTGCACCTGCTATTCCCGCACAGTGTGTTCCGTGCTGATTAGCAGGAATAGTTCCGTTATTTGAAGAAGCGTTCCATCCGTTCACATCATCTATGTATCCGTTGTTATCATCATCTATACCATTGCCGGGAATCTCACCCCAGTTTCTCCATGTGTCAAGATCCGGATGATCAAGCTGCTGTCCTCCGTCAACGATCGCAACTACAATCGTATCTCCGAAAACAGTCCTTCCGCCTGTAGAACTTTCCCACGCTTCAGGTGCATCTATGTCAGCATCAGGAGTTCCGCCTGTCTGACCTGTATTGTTCTTGTCCCATTGTTCAGTGAATCTTGTGTCATTTGGAATAACTCTTTCATGAACAGTATGATTAAACTGCGCTATGGCAACTTTGCCATTTTTCATGACAGACATCAAAGCATCAACAGGCTGGGATTTTGATACATTATACTCAAGCAGATAAATGTTCATGTCCGGTACAAGTCTTTCTTTGACTGTAAGATCAATACTTCTGTAATTATTTACAAAAGACTGCGCATCCGTATCAGTCTTAAACATTACGATGATCTCACCTTCGACATAATTATTATCATCATAATAATTTGAAAGATCGCTCTGACTTGTTGTGGTCTTGTTCAATGAAAATGAAACCAGAACAACTATCAGAACGCCGATCAGAATGGAAAGAATTTTCATGTTAATTAATTATAGGGTTTTTAAAAAAATCTTTTTTATAAAAGTTGACCTGCCCATTTATTCATAATATTGTTATCATTAATTTCTGATAATAGCAATAATAATATGAGTTGAATAATGAATGGACAGAATCTAATTTAATTCTTCATTTTCTGAGAATAAGTACCGTCCGGATTTTTATATTCAACGCCATCAGTTTCCCAGCCGCGCTCGATTATTTCTTTCTGAACTTTCTCTCTCAATTCTTCCGGAGTATTTCCGGTAACTGTCAGTGTAGAATTTTTTGAATCCATCATGTATTTAATTAATTAAAATAATTTTTTTTGAAAAATGTCTTTCCGACTAAAGCAGGAATCAAATCAAAACCCATTTTGAAATACTTCTCTTTTTCAGAGATAAATTAAATCAAAATCCCATTATCCGATTACAGAATTATCCTCACAGAATCTATTCAGGATTAAAGCCTAATATTATCAGACCTTAAAAAATTTAAAAGATACAGAATCCCGTTTTCGCGGGATTCGTGAGAAATTATTAGTCTTAGAAGAAAACTTTATTTTAATAGTATCAGAGTCTTTGTATCGGAAAATCCGGAAGATTCAAGTTTATAAAAATATGAACCTGAAGCAAAATTTGAACCATCCCACTCAGCCTCGTAAGTTCCTGGATTGAGCATGGAATCTACTAATTTTGAGATTTCTTTTCCATTCGAATCAAAGACAGTAAGTGTGATCTTTGATGTAAGATCTTTAGTGACGTCAAACTTTATTTTTGTTTTAGGATTAAAAGGATTCGGATAGTTATCATACAGCTTAATTGATTCAGGTATATTCGAATCCAATATATGTATACTGGTTGTAAAATCAACTATCGCCGTGTAGATACTTAATGTTGTATTGTCAAGTCTTGCCCAGATTGGTCTTACCATATTATTTACTGCCGATACATTTGTATAGTCACCGAAAAATGTTCCTGAAGTCGGTGTAAACGGAGTACTACTGACTTTAAAATTTACAAATGTCTCTCCGCCGTCAGTTGATTTTGCCATATAAACATCAGTCTGATTACCGGTATAATTTCTTCTGTCATAATAAACAAAATATAGATATCCGGTTGTCTGATCAATTGTCATCCAGGTAAAGAACTGCTGCTTTCCTGCAGGGTCATCATTGACTCTTTTTACTGCGCTCCAGGTATTGCCGCCGTCAGTAGACTTTATAAGAAAGACATCAGTATCAGTAGGACCATTTCTTTGGTCAGACCAGTTGACATAAAGGTTTCCTCTGTAAGGTCCGTTCGAAACATCACAGGCAGTGATAGGAAGTCCGTTAGCTCTGTAGATTCCGGGAACAGCGTAATCCCATCCGCCGGGTTGAGTTGTTATGAATTTATCTTCGTTCATCCAGTTAAGACCGGCGTTTGTGGATTTATTCATTACTATACCCTGCGGTCCCGACCACGAAATATAAATCTCTCCGTTTGGTCCTGTACACGGCACTGCGCCTTCGACCGTATTATCTTCATCCACACAATCACCTGCTTTTTTATTTATTCTTAAGGCAGTGCTCCATGTAGTTCCGGCGTCAGTAGAACGCGAAAATAAAATTATAGAACTGTCAGAAGGGCTGCTGCTGCCGTAACTATCGAACTGAGTCCATGACATATAAATATTATTGTTACGCGGATCAACGCACAGCCACTCTTTATCCTGCTGTTTCGGTGGAATGTATCCCGCGAAAGTTCCGTTGCTCCAGTTAATGCCGCCGTTGGTTGATTTCTGTACAACTATTCTGTCAATGAAATAACTGCTGGCAGAATTCGTAAGATGTCCGTAATAAAAGTTGCCGGCTGTATCTACAGTAATTGAAGGGTCTCCCCATACGCTGTATGTCGAATTAAGAGTTGCCTTTGTCCAGTTAAGTCCTGCATTAGTAGAGTAATAATAAAGATTTAAATTAGAACCTGCGACTATCTGATTCGTATTTTTAGGATTAATGCAGATCGAAGGTTCGTTAGGTGAATTTGTATTTGTTATCAATACATTCGGATACTGGGCGGAGGATATATTATTAAATAAAAAAATAAACGCGAAAAGAATAATAAACTTTTTCATATTGGTATCTTTGTTTATGCAAAATTAGTAATTCCAAAATCTAAATTTTACCCAAATATAAATTCCATCGGTAAAGATTTCAAATTCCTCTGCATAAATTCTACTTATATATTATGTATTAGACTAAAATAGCACAATTAACTAATCAGCCTGTCAGCCACTTATCCAGAAACATTTGCTGCTCAGCAGTCTTAATATCTGATTCTTTTATATGATATTTCGGAAGAGGTTTCAGCAGCTTTACTTTTATCTCCCTGATAATCCCGTTTCTGCTGATAAGTACAATCGCTTCACTATTAACCGGCATATCCTTAAGGACTGTCGTTGATAAATTCTGATCAATTCTTATACCGTTGACTGCGATGAATTCATCTTTTGCATTCAGCCCGGATTCATAAGCAGATCCCCCTGCGAAAACTTTTGAAATTATATATTTTCCGTTCTCTGATTTTGCTTCAATGTCAAGTGAGCATTGCGCTGATTCGTTTTCATTAACCAGTTCAAGCCCGCATTCAGCAAGATAAGATCCGAGTGGAAGTTCAGCCGTGCCGCTTATGAATAATTTCCAGAACTCATCAAGATTTTTCCCGCAAACAATTTCGCAAACCTCTTTTACCCTTTCATCAGTAAAACCTTTGGAGCTATCTTTTTTATAATCATCATAAAGCATTCTCAGGACATCATCTAAAGACTTTTCAGTATTTGTGCTTTTTATTATTTCAATATTAAGCATCAAAGAAACAAGCGCTCCTTTTGTATAATAAGATACCTGTGTGTTGTTGAAGTTCTCATCTTTCCTGTAAAACTTAATCCATGTATCAAAGCTGGAATCAGACAGAGACTGGTTAAATCTTCCCTCGAATCTCATAATGTCATTTACTTCCACATCAACAAATTCAAAATAATCTTTATTGTCAATGAGTCCGCATCTTCTTAAAATCAGATTATCGTAATAACTAGTCCAGCCCTCGGCTACCCAGAGACTCTTTGTATGATTTTCTTTATCGTAATCAAAAGGTCCCAGCGCGGTAGGTCTGATCCTTTTCACATTCCAGAGATGGAAATATTCGTGAGATACAAGACCGAGAAATTTTTTATAAAGCTTTTGATCACTGAAATTCCACCTGCCCATCTGCACGACAAATGAGTTCAGATGTTCAAGACCACCGCCGCCTTTTTCTACCAGATGAATTATATATGTGTAACTCTTATAAGGAATTTCACCGCCGAGTAATTTTATTTCTTCTTCAGCGATACGTTTAAAATCACTTACAAGAACATTTTCATTATAGTTACCTTTTCCTGTTAGACAGATGTAATGTTTAATCTCATTTATTTCAAATTCAAGAATGTTCTGATTGCCGATCTCAACAGGCGAGTCGATGAATACATCATAATTCTCAGCTGAAAAAATATTATCAGAAACTTTTTCCAGACCGGTAGAGATTTTTTTCCATTTAGCAGGAAGCTCAATTTTTAATATGCACTTTTTATCTTCGTATCCTCTTACAAACATAAACACACCGGAACTGCTGAGAAAAGCATGATCACTGTTTATCTCACTTGTCCTGACCGAAAGCTCATTGCAGTAAACCCTGTAACTGAAACTGATCTGATCTTGTCCGGCAGTATCTACTTTCCACGAGTTCTTATTAATTTTTTCTGTAAACAATTCTTTCCCATCAACTCCTGTAGATGTTACTCTATCTACATTTCTGGCAAACTCTCTGACAAGATAGGATCCCGGAGTCCATACCGGCATAGAAAAAATTACTGAATCCTGTTTAATATTTTCAATTGAAATTTCAACTTCACAATAATGCGTGAATGGTTTCTCAAAAGAGACTCTGTAGTTTATCTGGTTCAAGGAAGTATATATTTTTATTTGAGTAAAATGCCTTTTATCAGAATTAAATTAAATACATAATTCTGAAATATATATTTGTGCATAGTACGAGACAAAATTGAGCGAGGATTAAGCTGAAAAATAGCGGATTTTTTTTTAAAATCGGCGTTATCGGCGTTCCTAAATAATTTGTCGTACACTTAGATATTTGTGATCATTTACTTATTATCTTTGAAAAAGAATATAAAAAAGCCGGAAAGAAATTACCTTCCGGCTGTAAATTTATATCTGTAATTAACTTTGAAAATGACAGTAATAAAAAATGACAGTAACAAATTTTGATAAATAAATCAAAGTAATCATTCAATCATTTAACCATAGTTCAAATCATTCAATCCCGGTTATACATCGAAGTACGTCTGTTCTTCATCCTTAAAAAGCTTCAGCACCTCTTCAGAGCTTTTTGCTTCTTCCAGTCTTTCTCTGAAATCATCTTTATTCATGAGTCTGGATATTCTGCTCAATAGTTTTATATGAGCATTCAGAAGACTTTCCTTTCCGACAATCAGAAATATGAACTTCACAGGTTCGAGATCAATTGAATCAAAGTCGATCGGCTCTTTCAGTATTGCAAATGCAGCTACAATATCCTTTATCTCATCTGTCTTTCCGTGCGGTATCGCAAACCCTTTTCCCACACCCGTCGATACGAGTTTTTCTCTTTCAAAAACACACTCCCTGACTTTTTCTATGTCAAGCATCAGACCTGACCTGCTGGCTAGATCTATGATCTTATTTATTGCGTCGTCTTTGTCCGTGCATTCAAGATCAGTCTTGATAATTTTTTCGCTTAGTATATCACTTATCTTCATAACTTAAAAAAAATTAAATTGTAAAAAATTGATTCTATAGTTTATTCTAAAATTGATTATATAAAATTTTTATCTGCTCAACATTCATTACTCATTATTCAACATAACTCTCTACTTTTGCCTTAAACTCTTTCATGATCTTCCGGGATTTTTTCTCCGATGCAGATTCCACATTCAGATGAACGAAGTTCCGGTCCTTATCCGGAATGCATAAAACATTTGTATCATCATCTATAAATATTTTCACACCGTCTATTAATTCCTGCCTGTATTGAATGGTATCTTCCATAAACTTTCTCATGATAGTTCCTTTCTCATCCTTTGAGCAGTTTATATTTTCCTTCAGCATGAATAATCTCGGAGTGTTTTTATCAAGTTCATCAATGGATTTATTGCTTCGTGCTAAAAGTTCAAGTATCTTTGCAACTGTAAACATACCGTCTGTTGCATAAAGAAATTCCGGAAATAAAAATCCGCCCCGCGTACCTCCTACAAAGCTTATATCCTTATCGTCACAAGCCATCATCATAGAATAATGAGTGTCCTTTAATCTTACAACCTCAACGCCGAATTCTTTTGCTACGAGGTCAACTTCGCTTGTTGCCTGAACAGGAACTGCGATCTTTTTTACATTGTCTGTGACCAGCAGAAATAATTTTAAAACAAGAACAAGGAATCTGTCTCCGTCAAGCTGCTTGCCTTTTGCCGTAGACAGCCAGATCTTTTCTCCTCCTGCATCTATCATGAATCCTATGTCATAATGAAGAGATTTTACTACATAAGAAAAATGATCCAGAGAACTTCTGAATTCCTCTTCCGAACGAGTTATCTTCTCCAGGTCAAGATGAGCAGATAATGAAACTATGTCGCAGTTGAATTCTCCTAATATATTGGGGAAGATTGTCGAAGCAATTCCGTAGGAATAATCAATGACTACTTTGAATTTTCTTTTCCTTATTGCCTGCAGATCAAGACAGCTTAAAAAGTGTTTCTTGTATTTTTCATTGGTTCTTTCCTGAAATTTAAACGAACCTACTTTGTTGAATTCAGCGCGTTTATATTCTTCACTGAAAAATATTCTCTCTATTGATTTTGTCTTGTTACCTGAGAGATCTTTACCGTCAGTGTCAAAGAAAATTATATCCGTAGATCTTTTATCAAAAGGAGATTTTCTGACAAAGATACCACCTGTTCCTTCTCCGCTCTTAAGCTCCTGTCTTAATATTGGTATCGGAATCACCTGTGAGTCGATTACATTAACACCGGCTGACATTATTCCGCTGGAAATCGAACGCTTGATCATATTGGAAATGTAATCACTGTCCCTTGCCAGGATTATTTTCTTTCCCTGACCTATATATGCACCGTAAACTGATCCAAGCTTAGCGCCGAATTCCGGATTTATCTGAAGATTTGAAAGACCTGTTATTCTCGAATCTGAAAACAGGTCACTGAAAAATCTGTCATCGTATATTAGGCTTCGTATGACTTTGTCATTATTTTCGATCTGCTTGTTATCCCAGATCTTTATGCTTGAGCTGATGTAAACATTCTTTCCGATACGGCAGTTATTACCGATGAATACATAATCATTTATTCTCGCTCCCTGACCTATGCTGCAGTTGCTTCCCACTACATCGAAGTGAAGCCTTGAGTTCATATCAACTTTCACGTTATTCCACAGCACACAGTTTTTAATAACAGTATCTTTTCCGATTATTACTTTATCACCAAGTATGCTGTTTTCTATAGCCGCACCTTTTTCAATCTTTGCGCTTTTACTAATACAGTTTCCGTTTTTATCCGTGGCTTTGATGTAACTTAGTTTGCCTTTGAGTGTATCCATATTTGCTTCAATATATTCATCCAGATTTCCAACGTCGCGCCAGTAACCTTTTGTCTTGTATCCGAAAATAGGAATATTGTTTTTCAGCAATGAAGGAAAAAGATCTTTAGAGAAATCATAACTTTCTCCCGGAGGTATATGATCAAAAATTTCTTTGTTGAAAATATAGATACCTGTATTAATAGTATCAGAAAAGACTTCTGATGATGAAGGCTTTTCAAGAAACCTTACGATTCTGTCCTGTTTGTTTGTCAGAACGATACCGTACTGGATCGGATTATTGGAGCTGTATAAAGAAAGTGTGGCAATAGTTTTTTTACTGTTGTGAAAATTGGATATGCCTGTGAGATTGAAGTCAGTAAGCACATCGCCGCTGATCACAATGAATTTATCCTTTATATATTTCTCGGAAAGCTTCACAGCGCCTGCGGTTCCGAAATCCTCGCCGGGAACAATATACTTTATCTTAACACCGAATTTCCTGCCGTCGCCGAGATAATTTTTTATAATATCCGGCATAAAATACAGCAGCACAACATAATCTTTTATTGAATGCGTCTTTAAAAGATTTATAATATGCTCGAGTATCGGCTTATTTACTATCGGTACCATCGGCTTCGGAATGTTGTTGGTAAGAGGTCTGAGCCTCGTCCCGAATCCGCCTGCCATTATTACTGCCTGCACTTTTTACTAATGATTAGTGATTAATGTTTAACTGCGTAAAAATTAATAAATGATTAATAAAAAAATAATAATAAGATTTAATGAATATACTCTCTAACTTATTAATTACTATTCATTACTCATTACTCATTATTAATTACTCATTTTACAAGTTACTTGTTGATTCTTGTTGTTTTCAAGATTGCAAAAAGTAATTTACAAATTACATTACAATCTTTAATAAGAGAAACAAATAATTTCTCTTCTATAAATTCTGTTTCTTTTAATAACCTAAGCCAATAATGTGTTCCTTTGGATTCTTTATATGCAGTTGAAATTTTATTGGAAAAATCAGGCTTTGAAATTCCTCCGTCAGCCTCTTCAATGTTAGCTCAATTGAAGTTCCACTCTTTAAAATTTGTTTAGATAATACATATTCATGTTTCTCTTTACATAAATATTGATAAAGCTTTACAATTCTTATTGCGAATGCAAATGATTTATTTTTAACAATATTTTCCTTCATCTGAATAGCCATCCCTTTCTGTTTATATTAATAAAAATTCTTATCTAATTAATAATTACTCATTACTCATTATTCATTACTAATTATTTCTTCTCTTCTTTTTTCTTAAAATCAAAATTCACATCCGGAGCTTTTTCACTTCCTGTTACTGCTTTGAAATATTCTTTTTCTTTAAAGCCGAATATCTTTGCCATTATCATTGTCGGGAAACTTCTTGTCTCAGTGTTGTATGTCTGAACAGTTTCATTGTATCTTTTCCTTTCTACCGAAATCCTGTTTTCCGTTCCTTCAAGCTGTGACTGCAGCTGAAGAAAATTCTCATTAGATTTCAGCTGAGGATAATTTTCTGAAACTACCAGCAGTCTCGAAAGAGCGCTTGAAAGCTGATCCTGTGCTTTTTGAAATGCCTGGAACTTCTCGGGATCGCTGAGATCTTCAGCTGACAACTTTACCTGTCCGACCCTGCTTCTTGCATCAGTGACTTCAGTGAGTGTGCTTTTTTCAAAATCTGCTGATCCCTGAACAGTACTGACTAGATTAGGTATAAGATCCGCTCTCCTCTGATACTGGTTTTCTACCTGTGACCAGGCTGAATTAACTGATTCTTCAAGAGTTACCAGTTTATTATATCCGCATCCGTAAAAATTTGAAGATGCAATTAATAAAAAAAGTATGGACAAACATTTTGTTAGATTATTTTTCATTCCGAATTTATTTATTTTTTCAAAAATACCACTATGAGTTTTTAAATACAATCCTTATTGAATTAATGCCGCGAATAGTATTTCCTTCTTATGAGGAGGCTGTATCAAAATTAAAGCTATACTACTCCGTACATTTTCTTCCATTTTGCAAAATTGTATATTTTCCAGAGAAAATGAGATTTGATCTCCGGATCGGAAATTATTTTATCGTAATTTTTTAAAATCAGATCTGTGTTAAAATATGAACTCAGGTCATCATTGTTTTCATTCACAACTTTTATAAAATCTTCTTTTAAAAGCTTCATCCATTTTCTTTCTGGAGTAGGGAATCCTTTTTTATCACGTCGCCACACTATATTATCAGGCATTTTACTGTTCATGGAATTCCTTAATATCCATTTGCTGAATCCGTTATGGATTTTATAAATGCCTTCGGTCTCAAATAAAAACTTTATTATTCTGTAATCAAGAAAAGGTGTTCTTGACTCTATCGAGAACTTCATTGAATTGCGGTCCTCGAATCTCAAAAGCGAAGGAAGAATATATTTCGAAAGATCCTCGTAAAGCTTCTGATTCAGATTGTCACTTGTTCTGTATTCAAGAATGCTTTTACCGGAATAGTTATTTAAGAAATCCTGATTATAAAATTTACTTACAGGACTGCTTGTGTTCTTATTTTTTGAATTAACATAATACTTATAACCCCGCCTGGATATCTCAATCCCTTTTTGAAAGTTTTTTGATAACTCTAACATCAGCTGCAGATAATTTCCCTGCCTGAATAAATTTGCATATAGAAATCCGAAATAAACTTCGTAGCCGCCGAGCGATTCATCAGCGCCCTGTCCGTCGAGCAGAACAGTCACGTTATTCTGTCTCGCTAAACGCATTACATTCCACTGAGCATAAGGTGAAGTCCCGCCGATAGGTTCGTCCAGCTGAAAAATGAAATTATCTATATCACTGAACAAGTCAGCTTTGTCCGGGAATACATAATGAGAATCACAGTTTGTTTCTTTTATCATCTCTTCAATGAATTTCCTTTCATCAATAGATGCGTCATCATACACAGCGGAAAAAGTCTTCTGCCTGTTTACAGTTTGCTGCTTGTTACTTTCTGTACTGTCTGTCAGTATTTTATTTATAATTGAAACTACAGCTGAAGAGTCAAGACCGCCGCTGAGACAGGTTCCTACTGCAACATCTGATCTGAGACGAAGTTTCACGGAATCATATATCAGTTCGGAAAATTTTCTTTCTGTTCCTTCAAACTTTTGCTGATTATATTTTCCTAATTCCTTATTAACTTCAATATCAAAATATTTTCTGACATTAAAATCATTTCCCTGGATTTTAATAAGATGTGACGGAGGAAGGTTTTTTATTCCATGTATAAAAGTGTTTTCGGTATGTTCGGTAAAATTATTCACAAAGTAATCGAAAGCGATTTCCTTGTTGACCCTTTTTTCAAATGAAGGGTCTTTCTTAAAGTATTCGATCAATGACTTCATCTCCGAACCGAATACAAATACTTTATCGTCTTTATAATAATAAAACGGCTTGACACCGAATCTGTCCCTCGTGCAGAATAAAATATTCTTCCGCATATCATATAAGGCAATTCCCCACATTCCGTTGAACCTGCTGAGACAGTCTTCCCCCCATTCAATGTAGGAATTCATAATTACTTCTGTATCAGTACCGGTTCTGAATTTATAACCTTTCGAAATTAATTCTTCCCGGATCTCTATATAATTATAAACTTCACCGTTGAATATTATACAGATATTTTTTTCTTCATTAAAGAACGGCTGATGACCGTTCACTGACAGGTCTATTATTGAAAGGCGTCGGAATCCGAATGCAAGATTCAAAATATCACTGCCATCCGACAGAATGTGCGTGCCTTTTTTTACTGCGTATGTGTCTCCGAATCTTTCTTCGCTGCTTTTCTTAAATGTATTAAATAAAGCGTAACCTTCGTCATCAGGTCCCCTGTGCCTGATAATATTTACCGAATCCTGAAAAGACTTTAAGTTTACGTTTACTTCGTTGAAATTTAATACACCGAATATTCCGCACATTAAGAAAGACTTTGATTAAACATTTTCACCGGCTTTTTCACCGATTGATTTTTTTCTGTTGGCAGCATATCCGAATATTCCTGCAACCAGCACTAACCCCAATAATACATTCGCTCCAAGACTGATCTGCTTGCCTGTGTAATATGTCGCCGGTTCATATCTGAATGTAACTTTATGTTTACCCTGCGGTACAACTACCGATCTTAAGAAATAATCCGTCTTGTAAATATCTGTTTCCTTATCATCAATGTATGCCTTCCATCCGAACGGAATATAAATATCACTGAACACAACCAAATTGTTTCCGCTTGCATTTACTTCATAATCAAGCTCGTGAATTTCACCTTTGACAAGCTTTGCCGATACAGTAGAATCGGGTTTATCCAGCTTTACATTTATTTCTTTTTCAAGATATGCGACATCTTCCGGATCAAACTTCTGATCTCTTATGTCATTTAAAATATTTATTCCTGATTCAATCTTAACTTCAGCAGGAAAATATGCAAGAGGAACAAAGTTTTTATTCTGATAAATATATTTAGAACCTTTGAATACCTGTTCGAAAGCCGGCTCCTGAAGCGGCTTGTCCGATACTATATATTTTACTCCGCCAAGAGTAAGCAGGCTTGGATTCTCTCCCTGCGCTACATCAATTGCATCCTGATATATTCTGATCTTAGCACCCTGATAACCGTTGAATGAGTGAAGTCTGTAATATGCAAGATTGTTTGATGTCGAAAGCCTGCCGCCGTTAAACTCAGCAACACGGTAAGTATAAGTGTCCGGAGCTTTCGAAAGCAGCCAGTTCGTATAATCTGTCTCTGCAAAGGAAGAATTCTGATCCCCGGGATTATCCCAGTGAAGAGTTTTGAAATCCACATTCCAGAGATCTATCATTGCTATAAGAATTGTTCCGGCGAGAAATATTTTGACTGAAACTTTTCCCTGCGAATACATGAATGCCAGACCGACAACTAATAAGATAAAGAATGCATGCAGACGGAGATCGCTTATACTATTCTCATAAGCATTCGGTATTATCTGCTGTTTTATATACTGTGAGATCTGCTGCGCATTCGCGCCCTGTTGTTTGAGCTTATCAGCCAGCGGACTGTTTACGACTGAAGACGTATAAGAATCCTGAAAGCCAATAATTGATATCAGAAACATTAGTCCTGCTATGCCGAAAAATACATAGCACAGTTTTTTAAACTTCTCCTGAGAAGTTTTATCTTTCACAATATCTACTATAGATTTTAAACCAAATCCCGCCAGTATTACAACAGCTATATTCATAAAGTGATGGATCATTACCGGAGCCCGGAAGCTGCTGAAGAAAGGGAAGTAATTAAAGAACAGGTCATACAGGATCGAAAAATTCCTTCCGAACGAAAGCACAAGAAATATAAAAGATATAACTGTAAAAGCCTGAACAGCCGGGTTTTTCCGGAAGTTATATATGATACCTATGATCGCCAGAATAAGAGTTATCACGCCAAAGTACATCGGGTTTGTGGTAAAAGGCATCTGCCCCCAGTAAAGATTTGCTTTCTGTCCCTGCACCTGCACGTCACCGAAACCATAGTAATACGGAAGGAGAAATGTGACCACTTCACCCGGACTGAAAGACCAGTTGGTTGCATACTGATAATCAAGCGGAGAGTCATTCGCTATTTTCGTATCAAGCTTTGCTTCAATTCCGGCTTCACCTCTGATTGAATATTTGTTGTACTCTTTCATTGTCATCAGAACATCGGCATTCATTGAAACAGATATTGTAGCGGCAGCAGCAAAGAATATGCTTCCTTTGATGATTCCCGTGACATTTGATTTTTTAACTGCTCTGTAAATGATCTGATAAAAAAGATAAATGCCGATCATAAGATATGAATAAAATATCATCTGTATATGATTCGAGCTGAGCTGTATGTGAAGCATTATTGCAAGCAGAACGAAATTAAGCAGGTTGGAATAAGAGAACATTTTTTTCTTATCTTCATCCAGTGAATCTATGAGCTTGTCTAATGTTAAAAGTATTAGCGGAAAGAAAGCCAGAGCCAGAACTTTTGTATTATGACCGACAACTATTCTCTGTATAAAATCCGTTGCAAATGTAGCAGACAATGCGCAGTACAGAGCGATGAGTTTGTTTTTAAATTTATAGTTTGCATACAGATAAAATCCGATCCCGAAAATCGCATAATACATAACAATCGGAAGCACACCGTTGCTTCCCGAATTAGTAATGCCTCCGTAAATTGTCTCAAATACAAAATAAAAAAAATCATATACACGCGGAGGATAGCCAATGATTGGAAAGTTCGGCATTCCCATGAAAATATACGGAACCCAAAGTGGAAATATTCCGGCTTTCTTTGCGTCGTCAAGGAATGTTTTGAAACTGTCGTATGCGAGATTATCACTTGTAGCAAAGACCTTTCCGTCAAAGATCCCATCCTTAAAGAAGATGAGTACTGCAAGAATAATTATTCCTATGTAAATATAATTTCCGTATTTCAGGAGTATTTCTGAATCTTCATTCTGACCGGGTTTTAAAGTTCTTGCCGGATTTTTGAGAACCGGTTTTTGAGTAGGTTTAGCTTTAGCCATTATTATAAATAAAATTTTGTAAAAATAAATTAAAACTATTTAACTATCTAACTACTTTTTCTAAACTGACATAATTATTTTAGAAAGTTCTTCAGCCTGAGATCTTCTTGAATATTTCTTATAGGTATCGTTTTTGACTGAAATATCCTTTCCGGTTTTCCAGTCTTTAACCAATCCGTCCAAATATTCCGTAAGCTCAGTGTTTCTAGTTCTTTCAAAAGTTTTCCCGGCTATGCATTCATTTATAATTTCAGCTGCATCCCCGTCTTCAGGTCCGATGCAGACGATCGGTTTGCGGGCTGCAAGATATTCAAATAATTTACCTGTTAGAATTCCTTTGTCATTTTTTATTTCGGGTATTACAAGAAAAAGAATAGTACTGCTTAAAAGATACTCAACTGACCTGTCGTGTATAACAGTTGGTATCAGCTCAAGATTATTGCTTAATGAAATATTGCGAATCTCTTCTATGAGAGTGCCGGCAGGATTTCCAATGAATCTCATTTTGATCTTTACATCCGGATTCATTTCAGTTACTTTTTTCAGGGAATGAAAAAATACCGAGGGATTGTAGCTGTCAGCAAGAGTTCCCGTATAAGTAATAATGAACTCATCTTTTTCCGGAAAGATATTTTTATTTTTAAAATCTTCCCCGTCATATCCGTTTGGAATTATAGTTATTTTATCCGGATCTATTTTATCAGATTTAGATGCAAATATTCTTTTAACATCTTTGCTTACGGTTATTATTCTGTCTGCTGATGTAAGCACTTCATTCTCATATTTCAGATCTTTTTTTCTTGCAAATGACAGATGATTGAACTCTTCGTAATAATAAATATCCGTCCACGGATCCCTAAGGTCAGCTATCCACTTCACTCCGAACTTTTTCTTTAGCTTTAATCCTATAAGCTGCGCAGAATGCGGCGGACTTGTTGTAAATACGGTATCGATATTCTCCTTCTCAATGATCCTTGCTGCCTCTTCAAAAGCAAATTTTATCCAGCCCCGTCTTGCATCAGGTATGAAAAAATTACCCCTGATAAATCTCGAACACTTCTGAAAAAGTCCGGGATTGCTTTCGTTGGAAAAACCTGTCGGTATGCTTTTCTTACCGAGCAGCTTTGAATAGATACCGAATGGTTCGAATGTATCCGTTCTGAAAATTTTTGCTTCAGCCGGAACGTCTTTGTTAAGTGACTCATCTTTGGAAGGATAGCTTGCCTGTTCTTCTTTTACAGTTATGACATAAGGAATGATACCGAACCCGGGAAAATACTTTACGGATTTCAGCATCCTCTGCACACCGGCTCCTCCGCTCGGCGGCCAGTAATAAGATATGATCAGAACTTTCTTCAAATGACAGCTTAGATTATTTTAACATTAAATAAAACTCTGCAGACCAGACGGATATCAGAAATACCGTGAAACTGAATCCGATCATTTTTCCGGGTAAAGAGATATTGCTGAATATATCTTTACCTTCTTTTAAAAAATTAACAGCACCTAAAATAAAGAATGGTATCAGCACGTAATGATACCTTGCCAGAGCAACAAACACAAAAACCGTAAACATCCACATCAAAATGAAACCGTATATGAAAAACTTTTTTTCCTTTAATGCTAATAGTCCCCAGGTTCCGGAAAGTATGATCATAAAATACGGAATATTAACTAATAATAAGATCAACGGATTTACTGATCTGTAAACCTGCGTTGAAGTCTCTCCCGGTTTAGCATCGGTAAAATATAAAACAGCCATACGTTCACTGGAATAAAGATATCCTGTTTTCTTTATTCCAAGAATTAAATATTTCAGTGGATTACTGACCGCGTAATCAAGACCAAGTTTAAAATATTCCTTATCTCTTTCGGATTCATTTTGAAAATCGAAAGGAAGGTTTTCTGTCATCCTGTTATAGTATGTTCCGGTAGCATCAGGATTGCTGCCTGCCCAGAAATTCAGACCTGCTGTTGTCCCTAAGCTGAATGTGTTCACTGCGATTTTATTTCTTATGCTCCATGGAGCAAGCATCAGCAAAGCGCCTGCTGCGAATACAGCCGAAGATTTTATTATTTTGACAATAATATCATCGGTAAATATTTCTTTCCTGTAATAAAAAATATATATCGGAATAAGTATTAATGCAGGAAGAAAAGCTGTTCTGATAAGTACTGCATATCCTGAAGTAATTCCGGAAACAAAGAGCAATGCAGGTCTCTTCGCATAGTCATTTCTTAATATCAGATAAAGAAAGATTATAGAAAAGAATCCGAATAGACTTTCAGAAAGAACCGCCTGCGAGAAAATTATATTCGAAGGAAAGAACGAAAACAATGCAAGTGATATGAGTGAATATTTTACATTGAAAAAATTTCTGCTGACGAGAAAGAAAAAGTAACAAGTCCCAATTTCCAGAACTGACTGAATAACCCTGATATAAAACTGCCCATCACCGAAGAAGTATAATGTTCCCGATAAGAATAACGGATAACCGCAGCCCACATAAGCAGTGGGTTTTCCGTAAATTGAATATCCTCCGTTTAAAATATTACCTGCAATATTAAGGTAATCATAACTGTCAGAACGAACAGGAGCTTGAAGAAAAATAGCTAGCAGTATCTTTATTAAAAACGAACCTGAAATGATAAGCCATAGGATCTTGTTTTCTTTAACCGTCAGATCTGATTTTATCAAACTCATTTCAGATAAATTTTATTTACTGTCCGCTTTCAGATTATTCTTCATTCTCCTTACAATATCTTCTGAATCTTCATCACCGAACTTTTCAAGCTCCGATATCACCCGTTTCTGTCTTTCTTCGGGATGGTTTTGCGAGATCTTTTTCTTCCCCTGAATATCCGTTATCTCAATTTTAAAAGCAGTGATTCCTTTTATTAGACCTTCAAAATATTTTTCTTTCAGATCTTCAACTTTATAACTGCTGCTGCTATCTTCAAAATATTTTACAGCATCCTTTACAATTTCAATTTTGCTCTCCCTGTCCTCGAGGATTTCCATCTTTCCGTAAACATGAACTGACAAATAACTCCATGTAGGAACTGCCTGATCAGTTTCATACCAGGCCGGTGAAATATATTTATGCGCCCCGGAAAATATCACCAGTACCTCGCCGCTTATATCATCCGTCTGCCGGTTTGCCTTTGCAACATGTCCGTAAAGAAAACCATTTTTACCTTCGTCGCTTTTGAGAAGTATTGGGATGTGAGTAGCGTTCAGCTTATTATTATTGTTAGTAATAAGAATTGCGAAACTGTTGTGATGAATGAAATCAAAGATCTCTTCTCTGTCATTCATTCTGAAATGATTGGGTGTATACATAGCATTTTATTTTTTCTCAGCCACAACTAATACTCCCGTTCCTTCCTTATTATCTGTATGAACATCCAGCCACATCAATATCAGCACAAACCATAAGGTAAATAAATAATAAAAAGGAAGAAGCAGTATGAAAAACTTTGATGCGCCTGCCATCAGTATGGGATACTTGATCCCGAATCTCCAGGAGACGGTTCCAAATTTTCCGTATGCATAATCAAAGCTCTTGACATCCAGTCCTGCTCTGTTCATTTTTGAAGTAATGTCTTCTTTCGAATATCCTATTCTTGCATGCTCTTCAATAAAGCTTTCATCATCATCATCGTGCGCATCGCTCCCGCCCAGATTAGACGGGGTATTCACAAGAAGCTTTCCGCCTCTTCTGAGTGCGTTATGAAAATTTTTAAATACAAGTTCGTCTTCCACTATATGCTCCATTACATCAACGCATAATATAAAATCAAACTTATCCTTATATTCAATTTTTGTCAGATCTGCGATTTCAAACTTAACATTATTGTATCCGCGTTTTGAAAAAAATTTTCTGCAGTCCTCTACCTGTTCATCTTTTACATCAACAGCAAGGATTGCCGAATCAGGAAATCTCTTAGCCATGAAATATGTGTACTGTCCGAAACCCATCCCTGCATCGAAAATGTCCATCTTTGTATCCTTCGGATAAAGCTCTCTCACTTTCTTCCTGACATGCCAGGAGCGAAGGAACATCAGGTCAAGCAGCCAGTAGAATATTTTTCTTAGAAAGGTATTATCTGCAACGGCGTTACCGAATACTTTTTTTATAGGATCGTATTTCATTCAATTAATATTTATTCGTTAATAGTTAGTAGTGTTATTTCTTTAATACCATTTCAGAGATCTTTGACGTGAACTCTTCCCACGAAAACTTTTTCTTCTCTTCGCTTGCATTCTTTGAGAACTTTTCCTCAAGATCATTCTTGTAAAATTTAATTACTGCATCAGCAACGGCTTTCGAACTTTTCGGTTCTATAATAAATCCTGTCTCATTATTCCTCACAACTTCTGCCAGTCCGCCGACATCAGTTGCTATTACCGGTTTATCATAATGATATGCAATCTGAATTATTCCGCTTTGTGTTGCATCAGCATAAGGAAGCACAACAACATCTGAAGCTGAAAAAAAATACCTGACATTCATATCCGGTACAAAGTCAGAAATAACTTTTATATGATTTTCCAAATTTAAATTTTTTATCTGCTCCCTGTATTTATTCTCATCATCATAAAATTCACCGACAACTAAGAGTTTCAGATTTACTTTTTTCAGTATTTCCGGCATAGCGTCAATCAGATAATTCAGACCTTTGTATTTTCTGATATAGCCGAAAAAAAGAATCACCTTTTCATTTCTTACATCTGCTTTGTATTCTTTACTAATAAATTCCTTTGCTTCTACCTTTGAAACTTTATCTCCGAATATATTATAGACAGGATGCTGAATCAATTTGTACTTCTTCCCTTTGTTGAAAATTTTTAGATCTTCCTCGACAGTCTTTGACATTACAATAAAATAATCCGCCTGTGAGAATGCAAGTTTTGTAAAGAACCTGTCACCAAATCTTTTTTCGTGCGGGATCACATTGTCACAGAGAAAAAGAACTTTAGTTTTAGAAAATTTTTTTGCAATGAAAGAAATTGTTGCGAAGCAGGGAGCAAAGAACGGAAGCCAGTATTTGAAAATAATAAGATCCGCATTTTCACCGGCGATTTTTTTGCCTGTGTTTAACCAGTTAAATGGATTAACTGAATCCACAGATATTACATTTTTATCATCCGGAATTTTGAATACGGGTTCGTCCTGTTCATACTGTGTCTTACCGGGAAAAAACATTTCCGGGTACTGCCTTTTGAATGAATACATCTTTACATCGTTGCCTGTCGAAAAATATTTATACAGGAGTGCATTGAACTGTGCAATTCCTCCGCGCATCGGATAAGCAGTTCCGACTATGACAATTTTCATTAAGCGGAAGCCTCTATGGATTTTAACTGATTCAGAACAGCACCATAAACATCCTCAGGGATAAGGTATTCCATGCATTCATATTCTTTATTTGTACACTTCGGCTGAAAATAGCATTTGCATTCTTTCCGGGGCGCCAGGATCTCACCGTTATTGTATAATTCAAACTCGTTAGGGTTAAAAATATTATTCATAAGCACGAGTTTCTTTCCGAGAGCAATGGCAATATGCATAGTCATAGTAACCTGTGTGACAACGACGTCGCATTTATTCACAAGATTTATGAACGTCTTAATATCAAACACGCCGAAATATTTTGCCCGGCTTACTTCGTTTAACAAAGTATTTTTATTATGCTCAGAATGACCGCCCAGCAAAACTATCTCATATCCGTCAAGACTTAATCTGCTGATCAGCTTTATCCAGTTCTCATCACTCCAGAGTCGTGACGTCCATCTCTCGCCGCAGCCTGTATTAAGCCCTATGATCTTCTTGTTTTTATTCAATGGCCAGTCTCTGTCATTTTCCTTATGCACATCGAGTAAATATTTTTCACCGCTGAATTTGTAACCGCATATTTCAAAGATCTCTTCCGGATAACTCTGTTTGTTCTCTTTGGAAATATTATCAAAGATCCCCGTAAAGAATTTATGCTCAGCTGATTTACCCAGCGGGTAGCAGTATCCGTCTTTGATAGTATATCCTGTCTTAGTCTTTGCTGAGATATTATTCATAATGCTGATCGCTTCATAATCTTTATCAAGATTGATCACTATGTCAAATTCAGTTGCATAAAGAAAAGACACATTTTCCAGATTATATTTTAATACTTCATCTGCTTTCGGCTCGGTGTGGTTAGGTACAAGTTCCGGCGAGTTGGTAAGCCAGTATATTTTTGAATTCGGAAATTCTTTTCTAATTGGATACAATAAAGGTGTTGTTCTTATTACATCACCCGCAGCTCCGAGTTTTATAATAAGTATCTTTTTATCTGTCTTATCATAATAAGTGCAGTCATTACACATTACACCTTGTAGCTTATTGGGTCTGCAGGGAATATGACCTCTGAAATGCCTGCAGTCGAGCTTTATATCGCTTAGTTTTATCATAAAATGATTTAATCGGTAAATATAAAAGGATTAAGTTTTAATTGTAATACATTTTACAGTTAGCAGTTAAGCAGTTAACAGTTAGGCAGTTAATAGTTAAGCAGTTAACAATTCTTTATATGCCATTAAATAATTAGTTTCCAATTGCTAACAGCTAAATGCAAATAACTAACAGCTAATAGCTAACTGCTTAACTGCTAACTGCTAACTGATAACTACTAACTGCTAGAAAGTATTTCTTTCACAACTCTGTATGTATTACAGTATGCATCAACAGTATGCTCAATAGGTCTTGAATAACCTCCACCCAGTGCCAGAGAAACAGGTATATTTCTCTTTCTGCTTCCGGAAATTACAATCCTGTCTCTTTCCATCAGACCTTCTTTGCTCAGTGACAGTCTGCCGAGATGATCTTCTTTCAATGCATCAACTCCAGCAAGATATAAAATCAGATCAGGATTGAATTCAAAAACTTTACTAATATTCTTATTTAATATATTTAAATATTCTTCATCTTCTGTATTGTCAGCAAGCTCTATATCAAGTGTAGATGGGATTTTTCTGAAGGGATAATTATTTTTTCCGTGCATGTCAAGTATAAAAACATTTTTGTTGTCTTTCAACAATGAAGCATTGCCGTTTCCCTGATGAACATCAAGATCTACAATTGCAATTTTTTTTGCTGAGTTATTTTTCTGCAGATGGTTTATCACTACGGCAAAATCATTGAACACACAGAATCCTTCCCCGTGTCCTGCGAATGCGTGATGAGTGCCTCCGGCGAGATTGCCTGCTATTCCATTTTTCAATGCCTCTTCCGCTGAATCAATCGCCCCTCCGACCGAAGCAAGAGAGCGGAGAAAAAATTCATAGCTCCAGGGAAATCCTATCTTTCTCATTGCGGAAGGATCTATGCTTCCGTTTTCAAATGATTCATAATACTTTTTTGTATGTGCAAAGAGGATCTCTTCTTTTGAAGCAAGTTGCGGTTCAGATAATTCAGCTTCAGACAAAATATTATCTTCAGCTAATTTTTCTCTTACGAGCTTGTATTTACCGACCGGGAACCTGTGTCCGTCAGGAACAGGAAACGAATATTTGTCAGAATAAAATACTTTCACCTTATGAGTTCTGAATTGATCTTCACTTCAGACATCATTGTTCTGTGTACCGGACATTTTTCTGAAATATTTAGTAGACTTTGTCTTTGTTCGGGAGTCAGTTCTCCGATGAGTTTTATTTCAACGTCAATGCTGTCAATCTTACCGACTTTCGTTTCACAGTTCTCACAGTCTTCAGCATAAATTTTATTATGCGAAAGTCTAATGATAATATTTCTCAGAGGTATATTTTTTCTATGAGCATACATTCTCATAGTCATTGCCTTACAGGATCCGAGAGATGAAAGCAGAAGTTCATATGGATTCGGTCCTGTATCCGTGCCTCCGTTTTCCATAGATTCATCTGCCGTGAGTGAATGCTCTCTGCATTTGATCTCTATTTTATATCCTTGTGTATTGCGTATAAAGACACTGTTGGCCGGTTCTGTCATGAACATTTATTTTATTTCATTAAAAATATTCTATATGAAATTCAATTGAAAGCGTAATCAATGTTCAATGTCAAATGTGCAATGTTCAATTAGCAAATTACAATATCACTTTATCAAAACCATACTCTTCGTCTGAACAAAATCACAGGCTTCAGGTCTGTAAAAATAAACTCCGCTTGAAAAGTTTCTTCTGTCAAATTCAACTTTATATATACCCGCAGGCTTGATTACATTGACTAAAGTTTTAATTTCACTGAAAAACACATCATATATTTTCAAACTAACAAATATGTTATTCTATATTCCTCGGAATAATATATTAAGCTGATTCCTTTAGAATTCTTTATTTTCATATTCTTTCTTTTCATTTGTTTTGCTATTCTTTCAGAAATTTTCTTTTCCGGTTTTTTACAATATCCGGTATTATTTTCACGAATAGTTTTTTGCGATCTTATTCTCCGATTTATCAGAAGTATAAATTTATTTTTACTTTAAATTATGGAACAAATTATTACATTCAAAAAAATTCAGATTTAACTAAATCCGTTTATTCATTTAATCCGTAATATATTTTATGAAT
The DNA here is from genome assembly GCA_036782875.1 of Bacteroidota bacterium. GTDB lineage: Bacteria > Bacteroidota > Ignavibacteria > Tepidaquicellales > Tepidaquicellaceae > JAGPCH01. Next base: position 37,791 of record DAIPYG010000022.1, read on the forward strand.
AATAATTTTAAATAAATTTATTTTTAGGAAGAATGAATTCCATCCCCGATAATACATTCCCCGTCATTGAAGATACATCCGTTACTCACAGTTATATTGATATAGGCGATATAAAAATTCACATTGCCGAGGCAGGTGAAGGCGAACCCCTGTTAATGCTTCACGGATGGCCGCAGCACTGGTATATGTGGAAGAAACAGATCCCCGTTTTTGCAAAACAATATCGTGTGATTGCTGCAGACATCCGGGGATTCGGATGGAGTGACGCTCCGCCTAAAGGTTATTTGAAAGATGAACTTGCAGATGATCTTGTAAAACTTATTCATAAGCTCGGCTATAATGAAGTGCGTCTTCTCAGTCACGACTGGGGCGGCTGGATTGGATTCATTGCCGCTGCAAAAAATCCAGGACTGATAACCAAACACTTTGCCTGCAACATCCCTCCCATCTGGTCGAAGATTGATCTTAAAATGATACCTGCTACAATAAAGCTTTCTTATATGATACCAATTGCCGCTCCTTTTATAGGTCCGGGAATTCAGAAGAGCGGCTTTTATCCGCATTTAATTTTTAAAAGAGGTAATACCCGAAAAGAAGGATGGACTGATGAAGAAATGAATGTCTTCAGTGACAGATTCAAAGACATATCGAGAGCAAAAGCCGCATCAAAACTTTACAGGGATTTTCTTTTAAAAGAATATATTCCGCTTGGATTCGGAAAATATAAAAAGTATCATATGAAAACACCGGCTTATTGTCTGTTCGGCATAAAAGATAAACAGGTATCAACCGCTTTTCTGAGAGGTTATGAAAAGTTTGCAGACAATGTAATCATAGAACGTGTAGATAATGCAGGTCACTTTATTGTTGATGAACAGCCTGACCTCGTGAATGAACGCGCAATGAAATTTTTTAACTGCTAGTTTTTCAGTACATCTTTAGTAAAATATTACAAGAAATTTTTTGCTGAAAAATAATCAGAATTGTTTTAAATTATATTAGACCTAATTAACTCAATTAACTCAAAAAACTCAACGAACTCAATATGATCTTCGAACCATTTAAAATCAAAACCCTTAACTTCAAGAACCGCATACTCCGTTCATCTATCGGCGGAAGAACATCTTTCTATGACGGCACTGTTAGTTCCGCCTTCAAGAACTTTGAAAAAAGATTTGCTGAAAATGATGTAGCCGGAATCATATCAGCTACCATCAGCGTCAACGACAAACGCACTTCACCGATGGAGTATCCGAAGCTCAGTGATGACAGATTTGTAAATCCCTTGTCTGAAGCTATCAAAGCAGTTCATACTTATGACTGCAGGTATATTGTTCAGATAGGAGATACAGGTGGACATACTCATACAAGTCTTTTTAAACAAAAAGAAGACGCTATGACCTGTTCAAAGTTTTTTGATTTTGCTTACGGTTATCATACACGGTCTGAGAAAATGAGTCTTGAAGAAATTGAAGAGACAATTAATAATTTTGCTGAAGCAGGCAGACGTGTGCGTGAAGCAGGAGCTGACGGGCTTGAGATTACTGCGTCTAAAGGATATATCATACATCAGTTTCTGAATCCCGGTGTAAACTCAAGAACTGATAAATACGGCGGTTCGGTGGATAAGAGATTTCAGCTTCTTGAAGATATTATTTTGGCAACTAAGAAAAAGACCGGAAACGAATTTCCGATCGGCATAAGATTGTCTTCTGCAGATTATAATTATCTGCCCCTGAACCTGCGTCTGCCGATTCGATTTCCGTTAAAGAACTGGTATTTCGGAAATACTATAAAAGAGTATCTGTATTATGCAAAAAAATTAAAAGGGCTTGGAATAGATTATCTTCATATTGATATGGGATACGGTTTCATAAATCCAAAAGGCAATCCGGGAAGTTTTCCTCTGCATGAAATGAAAATGTTTTATAATTCAAACAGACATCTTTCCGGTAAAGCCTGGATACGCGCTGCAATTTTAAATGGCATACCTGAATTTATTTTAAATCCGATAATGAACATCGGCTGGAAATATGTTCCCGGAATTTCAGCTGACTTTTCAAAGATGTTCAAGGAAGAAACAGGATTGCCGGTAATTGCAAACGGGGGATTTCAGGAGAGAGATTTTATTGAAAATACACTGCAGTCAGGCAAAGCCGATATGGTTGCAATGGCAAGACCTTTTCTTGCGAATGTGGATCTGATATCACAGTTCAGACAGGGAAAAAATATGCCTGACAGACCCTGCACTCACTGCAACAGATGTCCGGCAAGAACTCCTTTGTCTCCCCTTGGGTGTTATGATCTTTCAAGATTTAATTCTCAGGATGAAATGGAAGCGCAGATTATGGAGTGGAGTGCGAGGTCTGATGAACAGATGGATTCATAAGATTCTTAAGATTTATAAAATTCAACTTTTAACTTTTATCACAAATTAAGTATTTTACATAAACTTAATTTATGGATAAAGAACCGATCCCTGAAAAGATATCCGTCAAAGCAGCCGAAGCAATTAAAGTCCCGCAGTCACAGGAGGAACGATATTTCCTTGAAGGACCAAAATCACGATGGGAAGAATTTAAATTTACAATTGAAGTCCTGCTTGAATTCATAAAAGGATTCCGCGCATTTCATTTTGTCGGACCGTGTGTAACTGTCTTCGGCTCAGCTAGAACTCCCAATCAACATAAATATTATGAACTCGCTTATGATCTCGGTAAACGTCTGAGTGATATCGGCTTTACTGTAATGACAGGCGGCGGTCCGGGAATAATGGAAGCTGCAAACAAAGGCGCGAAGGATGCAGGCGGGAAATCAGTCGGATGCAACATTGAACTCCCATTCGAACAAGACCCGAATCCTTACATGGACAAATGGGTTACATTCAAATATTTTTTTGTCAGGAAGACAATACTGATGAAATATTCATATGCCTTTGTCGTAATGCCCGGAGGAGCCGGAACAATGGACGAACTGTTTGAAGCGCTTACACTTATTCAGACAAAAAAGATATCTGACTTTCCGGTTGTGATCATAGGCAGAGAATACTGGAAGAATCTCATTGAGCTTCTGGATGACTTCGTGCTGCAGAAGACAATCAGCGCTGAAGATCTGAAGCTGTTCATTGTTACCGATTCAGTCGATGAGGCGATTGAGCATATTCAGAAGAATGCGGTAGATAAGTATAAGCTTGTAAAGAAAGCTTACAAGCCGTCAAAGATATTTGCGGAGAA
>DAIPYG010000023.1:0-34811 GCA_036782875.1 Bacteroidota bacterium
AATTAAAAAAATCAGCCGCAACTGAACTGAAGAACATTGAGCCGAACTGGAATCCATTGCCATCGAAAGAATATCTTGATAAACTTAATGAAGCGAAGAAGCATAACGGAAGTAATGGTAAGACGAACAGCAAGCGCTTTTAACAGTTAACAGTTAAACAGTTAAGCAGTTAACAATAAAGTAAATACAATAATCAGAAAAGCCGGGAGATATTTCTTCCGGCTTTTTTTATTCCGGGATCAGAGGTTATTTTATAAACATATATATATTTATTCAGCAAAACCACCCATGACCTGTTCTTTTTCAAGAAGTTGTCTCAATACTTATTAAATATTAATACCACCAAGACTTCAAAATCACAAAGCATTTTATTTTCAATAGATTTTTTTAGTGTCTTTGAGTCTTCGTGGTTTCTAAAGATGTTTTGAGACAGATTCTCAGGGAGGGGAATTTATATTCAATTTGAATATTAAAAATTTATACAATATGTTATTTAAAAAAACAAACATGTAGGATTACATATAGAACATATTACATTGCATAGTGATAATCAATTTTATGACATTTGTCATACTTTATTTTGATAAAAGTCATACAAAATGGTATTCGAATATTTTAAATTTGTACAGGCAAAATTTTCAAAATCTTAAATTAAGGAGTTAGAAATGTCAGATAAAACAGCCGACCTGGCGGGACCGGGAATCAGCACTTACGAAGAAGTAGATAAGATATTACCTACATATTATAAATCCATGCTGGATAAGAAGGAGACACAGAAAGCTATATACGAAGTAAAGCATTATATAAGCGAAAATCTCTGCAAAGAATTAAATTTAATGATGGTTGAAGTTCCGCTCATAGTTGACAATGAAAGCGGCGTCAATGACATGCTTGACCGTGACGGATCCAGGACACCTGTCGGATTTCACATAAAAAATGATTACGAAAAAAACCCTATAGATGCTCAGGTAGTGCAGGCAGCGACGAAGTGGAAAAGAGTTGCGCTAAAGCAATTCGATATGAAGCCCGGTGAAGGTTTATGCACTGATATGCGTGCAGTCAGAAAAGATTACTTTCTGGATCACGACCACAGCGCTTATGTAGATCAGTGGGACTGGGAAAAGACAATAACAGACAAGGAAAGAAATCTTGATTATCTTAAAGACACAGTGAAGAAAATATGGAAAGTGTTAAAAGGAGCAGAGAATTTTGCACAGGAAAAATTTCCTGCACTGAAGAATTCAAAATATCCGAATATGCCGGATGATCTGGTATTCCTGCATGCCGAAGAGATACTTGAAATGTATCCTGATCTGCCGAGGAAACAGAGAGAGACAGCAATACTTCAGAAGTATCCTGCAATATTCATAATCGGAATCGGCTGGACACTTGAAGACGGATATCCTCACGAAATGCGCGCAGCTGATTATGATGACTGGGTTACTGAAACAAAATCCGGCAAGGGAAGAGCCACTCACGGAATAAACGGTGACATCCTTGTCTGGAATCCGGTAACAAACAGGAGACACGAACTCTCTTCAATGGGAATAAGGGTCAATGCCGAGACTTTAAGAATTCAGCTTGAAATGACAAAACAACTGGACTTGTTATCCACACCTTATCACAGCGGAATCATAAATAATGAACTGCCTTTGAGCATTGGCGGCGGAATAGGACAGTCAAGGACACTGATGCAGATATTAAAGAAAGCACATCTTGGAGAAGTAAGCGTAACTGTTTGGCCTAAGAAGCTTAAAGAAATATGCGCAGCGAAGAATATATTTGTACTTGAATAAATTCCTGAGTTATATTTTTAAACATGAAGATCCCATCTTTAGAAGATGGGATCTTTTTTATAAATATTTTTTATTTCTCAGAATTTCTCAGACTTATGTTCGGAGAAATACGCTGGACAAGTGCAGGAGTAACAATTATCCGATAAATTAGGTCAAATTCAGAAATAAATAATTACACAATCTATAAATACATTTGCTAGATATAATAAGAAAATTATTGTTAAAATCCCGCGGTATATATAATTCATGAGTTAAAGAGTTTGAAAGCACATGATTTATAACCTTTAAGTTCATTTCAGGTAAAAAAAAATCTCCACCGTTAAAACTGGTGGAGATTAATTAAAGGAAGAACAAATATGAAAGAACAATTGCCGGAAGGCTCCGGCAGTTGTAAACATAAAATAAATTATATCTTTAAAATATAATGAAATTTTACCTTTGACATTTAATAAATAAAACTGTATAGATTGTATACAATAAAATTAATGTATACGATAATACTATATTTAACCTTTTTAAAAAACATAAAATGATTTAAGTTGATATTGGATAAATGAGAAATGATAGTTACCGAAGACGATTTGTTTTGCGATTTAAAGCAACTCCAAAACCCTCTATTTTTCGGAGAGTAGAAATCATACAATTAATAAGAATTAATTAAAAAATAATCAAATGAAAATAATTACTTCAGTAATATTGTTTCTGATTTTGTTCTGCAGCGCAAAATCGCAGGATTTGAATCATGTAATGTCAGAATCAGAGAAAGCAGTTTATAAAAATTACAAACCGCCTTTTAACGGTACAGGTGATTTCATTCCACCTTCAACGCCGGTAAGAACAATGGCAGAGTGGGAAGAAGTTCAGGGAATAATAGTTGCCTGGACATCCTATACATCTATTATAAGACAGATCGTTGATTATGCACAGGATGAAGGGCTTGTATATATTGTATGTTCGGATTCGAATGCAGTGAAGACATATTTAACAAGCGGCGGAGTACCGCTGATAAATCTTAAATTCCTTAAGACTTCATTTAATTCTGTCTGGTGCAGGGATTACGGACCATGGGCTGTATATTCAGGAATATCTGACAGCCTGAAATTAGTAGACTGGATATACAACAGACCAAGACCACTTGATGATCAGGTATCCTCTGTTTTTGCTGGATTCATTAATACGCCGTTATATCAGACTGTAACAGCTCCGGACAATTTAACCGGTACAGGAGGTAATTTTATGGTTGACGGAAACGGGACGGGATTTTCCTCCAAATTAATTTTAAATGAAAACACTGGCTTAACGGAATCACAGATCAACAATATAATGAGCAGCTACATGGGAATTAACCGTTACATTAAAATGGAAACTTTGCCATATGATCAGATACATCATATAGACATGCACATAAAATTATTAGATGAAGAAACATTGCTTGTCGGACAGTATCCCGCAGGCACAGCTGACGGACCTCAGATCGAGGCGAATCTGCAGTATATACAGAATAATTTTCTTACCTGTTACGGCAGACCATACAAAATTGTAAGAATACCAATGCCACCGAATTCTTCAGGGCAGTATCCGCCGACAGCAAACTATTACACTTATACTAATTCCGTTTTTATAAATAAGACCATAATAGTACCTGTGTATGGACTTTCTCAGGATACAACAGCTTTAAGAATATACAGAGAGAATCTGCCCGGATACAGGATAGTCAGCATCAACTGCAGCTCAATGATATCAGCTCTGGGCGCAATTCATTGTATTACAAAAGAGATCGGGGTAAATGAACCTGTATTTATATCTCATGCCAAATTAAATAACCGGCCAAACCTGCCTGCACCTTACGAGGTGAAGTCATATATTAAAACAAGATCCGGAGTTGCTTCAGCAAAGGTTTACTGGAGAACTGATACCACTCAGGCATATAATATTTTAAGCATGACCGGGGCAATTGATACTTTCAGGGCATCAATACCAGCGCAGAGTTACGGGTCAAAAATATTTTATTACATATCTGCATCTTCAAATTCGGGAAGAACAATTACCAAGCCTATTACAGCACCTTCGGGATATAATTCATTTACGATAAACAGCAGATCAGTAATAAAAATAAATATAATCGCATTGCCGGAAGGCAAGTATTCTAATTCCCAAAACATAATTTTAAAGAGAGATACGGTAAAAGTATATTTACGTCAGACAGTCGCTCCTTATAATATAATGGATTCTGCCTCAGGGGAATTGGATTCTTTAACATTTGGAAAAACATTATCATTTTACAACAGTGTTTCAGGGTCATATTATATAGTGATTAAACATAATCAATGCATAGAAACCTGGAGCAAGTCCGGTGGTGAATCACTTTTAAATGACAGTTTGGCATCTGATTATAATTTTACTAGTTCAAATTCCCAGGCATACGGAAATAATTTAATTCAGAAAGGAAGTAAATTCTGTCTGTACAGCGGAGATATAAACAATGACGACAATATAGATCTTGAAGATATGCTTACCATTTATAATGATGCGGGAAATTTCATTTCAGGAAATGTGATAACAGATCTGACGGGTGATGATCTTGTTGATCTAAATGATCTGCTGATAGTGTCAAACAATTCGGGGAGTTTTGTAAGTGTAATCAGACCTTAATCATTAACTGAGGTTGCGAAATGTAATATTATTTAATTATTGTAGTAAGTGAGTCCGGAGTTTTTTTAAAATTCCCAGACCATACATTTGGAGAATTTGGAATAACATATTCTTACCCAGTAGTGTGCAAAACATTTTGATGAGCAGATTTATTCTGCTAAATTAAGTCTGAATCGAAGCAATTATATTTTTTTAAAAATAAACCTGCCTGTGAAAAATTGCCGTAAGAAATTCAGAGTATTGGCGGGAAGCAAAAATTTCCTGTCTGAGCCACCTGTCAGTGCTCTTCTGACAGGTGGTGAGTTGAAATTTTTGCCGCCAATACGAATGAATTTCCGGCAATTTTTCACCAGCGGGAGAGTTTTCTTTTGCCAAGCTTTTCTTTTGCTCTTTCAAAAGAAAAGCGGACTACTTTAGAAGTAAAAGCCTACTGTTCAAGAACAAATCGTTTTGGACTGAGTTGATTCTTACCCGGAAGGCCACGAATACAATATGTAAAATGTATTGAATTTAAAAGCCTAGAATATTTATATCTGTTGAAAAAAAATGCTTTTGAGAGACTCTTTTGCCTGAGAAGGGCATAATGGAGAGCCTCAACAAAAAGATATATAAACGTAACTGTGGTATTCTGTAAACTATAAAAAAATCTTACCAATCTTACAAATCTTTCAAATCTTACAATCCGGACGAATTGGGTATTGATTTCCCGTAAAAATCCTTTGCTATGTATATAAATGGATATAATTAAGTTTAACTCAATTTAAGTTTGGGTATTAATCAATAAAACTCTCTTTGAAGAATAGTTTCAGTTTTTATATTTTAGAGAGAAAATATATTTTCGGAAGGGGAATTCATTTAAAAATTAATTCTATGATCAGAATTAATTCCGTCAGTCAACTTAAAATTCATTTCACTTTTTAAATATATTTTTTATTCACCCTAAATCTTAAAAAATTTTATCAATGAAAAAACTATTTATTTTTTTTCCGGCAGTCCTTATTGGATTTTTCATATTAACCGGTCAGAGCTATCAGAATGATCCAAGGAAATGGAATCAGGATCCCAGGATGTCAAAAATAATTTCATCAGGAGAATACGCACCGCTTCCAAATGACAACAATATGAAATTCAGCACAGAAGCAAGAATTATCAGTACGCCTGATGGTGATTTTTCTGTATCGCCAAATTTCAGAGTACATCCTAATGACGGAACTCAGAGTGAGACACCCATTACTCGTCATCCCACAAACCCTTTAATAATGTTAGGTTCCGCAAATACGTGGAGAGGCGGCAGCGCTTTCAGTACGGCAGTCTATGTAACCACTGACGGCGGTATCACATGGTTTGGAAGTGATACACTTAACAACGGTTCTTTTAATTACGGTGATCCCGCACCTGTCATAGATAAAAACGGCAGATTTTACATGTCATATATTACTCTAACAGGAAACCTGGGTGCAAGTTATTCAACTGATATGGGAATTACATGGGCACCGACTGTAACTTTTCCCGGCAGTACCACCAGTTCTGATAAAAATCTATCAGCATCAGACAATTCACCAGCGAGTCCTTATTATGGAAGGTGCTATACCGTTTATACAGAATTCGCCGGTATTTATAACGACAGAATAGTTATTTCATACACTACAGACGGAGGAGTAAGTTGGTCCAATATTTCTCCTGTAAGTCCTGTACCATCAGTACTTCATTTTCATCAGGGCTGCGACATAAAAGTTAATCATGCAGGAGATGTCATTGTATCATTTGCTAACTGTATATCAAACGGGCAGAACTCAACAGAAGATTCTGTCGGTTTTGCGCGATCAACTGACGGCGGTGTAAGCTGGGCGGTTTCAAAAAGCAATGCTGATAATATGAACGGCATAAGAACTAATAATTTATTCAATGGTATTAGAAGCAACGGATTTACGAGGCTGGATATAGACAGGACAGGCGGTCAGAGAAACGGTTGGATATATATTGTAACTTCAGAAAAATTCGTAGCACCTGCAACAGATGTTGCAGATGTGATTCTTCACAGATCTACTGACAACGGCAATACATGGACCGCGGGCAGAATAAATCAGGACGTACCCGGAAACGGAAAATTCCAGTACGTTTCAGCAGTGAATGTAGATGAAGCGGGCGGACTTAATGTAATTTATTATGATACCAGAAATACACCGACAAATGACTCAGCACAGATCTATGTATCCCGTTCTATTAACGGAGGAGATAACTGGACAGACATACTTGTTTCTGATCATAAATTCAAACCTAAAACAATCTCCGGTCTTGCAGATGGCTATCAGGGAGATTATATAGGAATAACATCCGGAAACGGAAAACTCTGGCCTTACTGGTGCGAAGATATAAGTACGACATATCAGGCATGGACTGCTTCAATAAGCATAGTCTCATATCCGTTAAATACTTTTAATATGACTACTCCATCTGCAGGTTCAAGGATAGTCAGCTATCCAAACTCATATATTCCTTCTACATTTAACTGGGATACATCAGCATCGACGGCTACATATAAATGGATATTCGGTTCGCCGACAGTTTCACCAAGAAAGATAACATTTCCAGTTACAACGAATTCATTCACATTGTATTCAGGTCAGCTTGATTCGTTACTGGCGGGTCTTGGAGTTGCAGTAGGTGATTCATTAGTCGGGCAATGGGATGTATGGGCATTCAGAAATGCCGTTATCAATGATTCTTTAAAAGCATCAAACGGACCCAGATCTATAACTTTGAAAAGAGGAGTGCCGCAGCTGACGGCATTTAATTTATCATCACCATCATCAGGAACAAGAATAGTCACATCAGCATTTGACCAGTCTAATGTAATCTTTAACTGGAGAACATCAGGTCCGGGGGTAAGTTATAAATGGAAATTCGGTTCTCCGACTATTTCACTTTTAAGAATTACTCTGCCTTCTAATATATCAGGAATAGATTCTTCGGTCACGATTCCGAATTACACTCTTGATAATATGCTATCGGCAATAGGCCTGAATCCCGGAGATTCAATAACCGGAGAATGGTCAGCATGGGCATACAATGGATTTGATTCTGTAAAGGCATCACAAAATTTTGTACTTACAATGAAAAGGCAGTTCAAGGGAGATGTGCTTGTACTTTATGATTCAACTAATGCGAACTGCAGAATATCAAGAGATTCGGTTGTAAAAAACCTTAATGCTCTTGGAGTTACACATGAAGATTATAACAGAAAAGGAGTAACTGCAACAAATTCAATATCTTTCTTAGGATTTAAATCAGTCCTCCTGCTTGGTGAAGGATCTTCTACTATGTCAAACACAATAAAGGATTCATTAAAATCATATCTCTCATCAGGTACATCCATAAATAAGTCAAAGCTTATAATAATGGGTGAAGACGTCGGTTATCAGCTTGACAGACCATCATCTGCATATTATGATTCAGCATTCTGCAGAAGCATGTGCGGATTTCAGTATGTAGCAGACAGGCCGGGACCAGTGCCGCAGAGGGGATTAGTAGGTGTGACAATAAATATAAATACCGCCGACAGTTCCAACGGACCATCAATGGATGTTATAAGAAGATCAGCATCCGTTCCTGCCGGACAGACATTTAACTTATATAAATACAGATTATTTACAGATTCAATGAATGCAATCGGAAGATTATCACCGACATACAACGTTGCAACTTTCTGTTTTGATGTTGAATCATTAAGACCTGCATTTGACAGTCCGAATGCATTTGCAGTAAAAAGAATGCTTCAGGGAGCATTAAATTTTGTAGGTATAGTAACAGGAACTGAAGATGGAAACAATACAGTATCAGTTCCTCTGACATTTTCATTATCTCAGAATTATCCTAACCCGTTCAATCCAAGTACGAATCTGGAATTTGGAATTACAAATCAGGGATTTGTTTCTTTGAAAGTATATGACGTGCTGGGTAAAGAAGTAAAGACATTAGTCAATGAAATAAAGCCTGCGGGAAGATACAAAGTTGAATTTGACGGAAGCAGTCTTTCAAGCGGAGTATATTATTACAGAATTGAAAGCGGAAGCTTTGTGGATGTGAAGAGAATGGTTCTTCTTAAATAATCAGCAATTAACAATTAGCAATGAGTAATTATCATTACCATTGAGTAATTATAGATTTGTAATAAATAATTTATCTTTTAAATATCAATATTTAATAAGCCCGGATAATACACCGGGCTTTTTGTTTATACAGTGCCGGGAGCACATCAGCATATGTTAAAAAAAGTGAGTAATGAATCGTGAAGAATCGAATATTTAACACTGAAATCTGACATTTGCAGTTTGAAATTTTAGTTGTCAAGTTCGATTATCTTTTTAATAAGCCAGTCCTTTTTACCAACCAGTTTCATTGATTCAATCTCATTTAAAATAAATCCTGATTCATCATTAGCCGGATTTGTAACATATTTTAAAAGTTTCTGATAAGTCTTAACAAAGTTGGCAATAGTAATTCTGTGTACAGCGGGAATTTCCTTATGATTTCTCAGATAATGCTTTAGTCTGTCAAGTTCAAAATATGCTTCTTCATAATTTTCAAGTTCATAGTGATTACAAAGTCTGATAAGAGAAGAATCAATATAAAGCAGGTAATAAGTAGGCTTAATATTCTCAAGATATTTCAAAGATCTTTCAAATTTTCCTTTGGCAAGATTAAGTTTGGCGTAGGACAGACTGGTTTCATCTTCCCTCATTTCTTCTGGCAATTCATCAGAATATTTCTCAATAAATTTTTCCACCCATTCATATTTATAAAGACTGAGTCCGATATAAACATATTCCCTGAAATAATTGAAAAGATACGCAGTGCTTTTAAGATCAGAGATAAGCTTCTGTTCAAGTTTTTCATTATAAAGTTCAAACAAATCATTCCGGAATTCTTTAAAACCCAGATTCAGCTTTCGGATACAGAAGTTGATCATATGATTAAATATTTTAACTTTGTAGCTGTCTTTTAATTCGCCGAAAAGTCTTTTGAATATTTTATGCGCTTTAGTGTAGTAAGTTACTTCATTTTCATTTTCAAAAGCTTTGTACAGGAAGTAATTCATAGCGGTAACTTTAAATATTACATTAGATGATCTGCTGAAAGACTTCATCATTTCTTCTGCATTAAGATCCTTAAGAAAATTCAGCACATAATTGGGTTCAAATTTTCTGCTGTCAAATTCCTGCTGCGCGAATTCATATCCTGTTTCAAAAAAGTCAATAAGATTCAGGCACAATTTGATATTTGATGATTCATAGAATTCAGTATAAATCTGATCAATCTTGTTTTTATCATGCAGAAAATGCGAATTCATTTCCGCCAGGGATGTCAGATTCTGAAACTTCTTCTTTTCAAATTTCTCAATATGCAGCTGTTTGAAAGTTTCTTTATATCTTATACTGTAAGGAATATAAAGTTTCCTTTCCAGCAATTTTCCCAGAAGGATCTTATCTTTTTCGGCTTTCTTTTCTGATAACCCCAGATTAATCAGGAACTCTTCACCCAGCTTATACAATTCGGAATACCTGTTCCTTAGAGTCTGTTCACTGAAATTTTTTCCGGAATCAGCAGCCGGTAATTTTTCTTTTTTATACTTAATGCTGTTCTTTGTATTATTTCTAAAAGATTTTAGTTTAATAACATTATCTAAAAAAGGAATATAATTTCTTCCTTTAGTAAAGAAAGGAGAAGAAATAAACTTACGGAAGAGTTCAATTTCTTCTTTAGAAAATGAATTAATGAGGAGAATCAGTTTATAATTTACTAAATTCAAGGGTATGATATTTAAATCAAAATAGCTAAAAACATAAATAAATGAAATCTTTTTAAATAAGTTATCTTAATCGGTGAGGGTAGGAAATTAAAAACTTCTCTTTGCATTATGAAGCTCATTCTTTTATTTTTGCTTACAATTTTTAATCATAAACCAAAAAGTAAAAATGAGACTTAAATTAAAAATTTCCACCCTGATCTTTTTAATGTGTTTTCTATTTCAGAATTCATATTCACAGCAAAACGTAAACGGCTGGTACTGGATGAACGGGCAGCCGCAGAGCTTACAGCTAAGCTGGATAAAGATCCTTAACTCTACAACATTTTATGCGGTAGGTAATAATGGTAATTTTATGAAATCAATTGACGGCGGTGATACCTGGCTGATCAACTCACAGGCAGGACCAATTGATAATTCATCCACTTCAGGAGGCGGAACCAGAAATCTGGCTACAGCATGGTTCTTTAATGCAAATACAGGTGTCGTCGGGGGCGCAAGTATTTCCACTAACGGAGATGCAATAGGACGTACAACAGACGGCGGCGCAACCTTTACTAAAATTTCTCTTGGTGCAGCAGCTCATTCAGTTCTGGGATTCTATTTCCTGAATTCCGCAACAGGATATGCATGCGGTAATTCAAATACTAAATTATATAAAACCACTGACGGAGGAATAAGCTGGAATCCTGTAGACAACGTACCTGCTTCTTTGACCTTTAACAGTGTTTTTGCATTCGATGAAAACAAGATATTTCTGACTTCATCTTCGAGAAAAGTAGTGAGAACTACTGATGCAGGATCCACCTGGATAACTGATGTACTTCCCGGAACTCTGAATACTACGATTACGGATATAGGTTTTAAAAATGCAAGCACGGGATATGTAACAGGTAACGGAAATTACTTTGGCCTAACAACTGACGGAGGAGTAAGCTGGGTACAGCAGATATCACCAGGAGCAGCCGGACAGAGAGATCTTAAAATAGTGGGAAATGATGCGTATACTGTTGGTGACAATACATTAATGTATAAAACCACAGATGACGGATTAACCTGGTCTTCGATCAATTTTGTGGATGGAAGTAATTCTAATCAGCCTTCTCCGTTTACTATGTATGGAATGGATATCAACGGAAGTGATTTTGCAGTAGTAGGAGCAAACGGTGTTATAAATATCAGCAATGACGGCGGTTCGACCTGGAGAAATAAAAATTACTGTTCTCCCGGTTCAGGAATGAATTTAAGTGCAGTTTGGGCAGACAAGCCCTCAGGAAATATATGGACAGGAGGAACGGCAGGAAATATTGCATAATCATCTAACGGAGGAACAAACTGGACCATGCAGCCTACGAGCTCAACATTAAACACAAACAGCATCAGAATGCTGAATTCAACAACAGGCTATTTTGTTTCAGGAAGCTCTACACTGCTTGCGGGAAATTTATATAAAACAACAAATGCAGGCACTAACTGGGTGCCTATTACCATTCCTTCACCATACGATGCAAGGAATGCAGTAGACGTAGAATTCATAAATGAGAATACCGGTTGGATAATCGGAGGACTTCCTTTAGTTTCAGGCGGAGGTATAATCTGTATCAAGACAACAAATGGCGGAACCAGCTGGACTGCACAGCCAAATGATATTGGATATGATCTGGTATCTGTCAGCATAGATATGGCAGATGCTAATACAGGTTATTTTATTGCCGGAACTGCTCTTCATATTTTTAAAACAACAAACGGAGGAACCAACTGGAAGAAACTTCCCTCATCTCCGGGATCAGGAACTTCATACAATAAAATAAGAGCTGTATCATCATCTCTGGTTTATGTTTCCGGAGGAAACAGTCTGTTATATAAATCAACTGACGGCGGCACAACCTGGAATTCAATATCAATTCCTACGCCCGTACCGACGAGTATTTTATTCGCTATGGACTGGATGGATGAGCAAAACGGATTGATCGGAGCCACATCGGGATTCCTTGCTAAAACTTCTGACGGCGGACTTAGCTGGAGTACATTTAATACAGGGGGTTCCACAATAAGAAATGTATGCATGCGAAACAGGGACAGCGTATTTGCAGTTTCTGATATTAACGGAGCCTGGCAAGGATTCAGATATTACAGCCCGACGGCTGCAAAATTGAGCACAAATCTTACAATAGGAATAGAAGGATTCTGGAACGGGACAACACAGATATCAGATACTGTGAACGTAACTCTGAGAAGTCAAAATTCGCCGTATAATATTGTAGATCAGAGTAAGGCTGTATTAAGTAATACAGGATATGCAACATTAACATTTAACACTGCTCCGGCGGGGAATTATTATATACAGATCAATCACAGAAATTCTCTTGAAACCTGGAGCGGAGCGCCGGTTTACCTGAGCGCAAATGTAAATAATTATAATTTTACAACGGGTGCAGCTCAGGCATACGGAAACAACATGGTATTAAAATCAGGAAGATACTGTGACTACAGCGGTGATGTAAATCAAAGCGGAAACGTTGATCTTACGGATCTTATTCAGATTTATAATGCAGCAGCTATTTTTACTTCAGGCTATGTCTCTGAGGATGTAAATGGTGATGATATTGTTGATCTTACAGATCTGGTAATAACATATAATAATGCTGCAAACTT
This sequence comes from Bacteroidota bacterium, assembly GCA_036782875.1. Lineage (GTDB taxonomy): Bacteria > Bacteroidota > Ignavibacteria > Tepidaquicellales > Tepidaquicellaceae > JAGPCH01. The sequence continues at coordinate 12,910 of DAIPYG010000023.1, forward strand.
TGTGCAGATGGTAACTCCTTAACAGTCAGCTGTTAAAGAGTAGAAGGATAAAAGTTAAGCAGATAATAAGGTTAATGTATAAATAGTGAGTGTTTTTGGGTGGGGTCATTTGTCATACTCAAAGAGATCTTAAGGATCTCTTTGGGGAATGACCTTTTTCAAAGTAAAATGTTCAATTTGTTTTTTAAACATCCTCATCGAAATTCACGGCTGCTTTTTGAAAATGAATTGCTCTGCTTAAGATTTTTTAATCCTTAAGTTCTGATATTTTTTCCAGTATCCAGTCTTTTTTAGACAATTGATTAAAGGTATGGATTTCTTTTTCGAGATAACCTATATCGTTTTTTTCCGGCTGAAGGATAATATTCAGGAGTTTCTGATAAATTTTAAGAAAATTCATAGTAGGCTGTTTATGGACAAGCGGAATCTCATTATGATTTCTGATATAGTGTTTCAGTTTGTCTAATTCAAGAAAGGCATCCTCATATCTTTCCAGCTGATAATAGCTGCATAATTTTAAAGTAGAAGAATCAAGATAAAGCAAATAATTGGTGGTTTTTATATTCTCAAGATTTATCAGTGACTTTTCGTACTGGCTGTGAGCAATATAAAGTTTTGCATAAGAGAGTTTCATTTCATCTTCCCTGATGTCTGCGGGAAGCTCCCTTGAATAATTATATATAAAATCCTCCACCCATTTATATTTTTTCAATGCGAGACCGATAAATACATAATCCCTGAAATTATTAAACAGGTAAATCGGATTCTGAAGATCTGAAAAGAGTCCCTGACTTAATTTTTCCTTATACAATTCAAACAGCTCGACCCGGAATTTTTTATTTCCTTCATTCTGCTTTCTCATACAGAAATACGTCAGCAGATTGAAAATATTAATTTTGTATTTGTCATCAAGTTCAGCTGAAAGCTGTGTGAATATTTTGTGGGAAAGAAAATAAAATTCTTCATTTTCCGGATTTACGAATGCTTTAAAAAGATAATAATACATCGCTGTAATTCTGTATACCAGATAATTTGATTTGTTCATCGCTTTCATTTGTTCATCCAGGTCAAGATCCTTCAGATATAAATAAACAAAATTGGAGTCATAAGTTTTATTATCATATTCCTGAAGTGAAAATTCAAAACCAGCCTGAAACATATTAATCAGGTACATGCAGAAATTCAGCTGGGATTTTTCATAATAATGATCCAGAATATTTCCAATGTTCTTTTTGCTGTTAAGATACTCAAGATGAAGTTCATTTATATATGAAAAATCAAAAAGTTTTTTATCATTATATTTCTCTGACAGCAGCTGATTACGGAGTTTTTTGTATTTGCTTTCAAAAGGACCATGGATTTTTCTATCAATGAGCATGCTGAGAATGATCTTTTCTTTTTCCGGCTTATTGTATTTAAGATTGAGATAGACAAGAAATTCCTCCCCGAGCTTATAAAGTTCAGAGAATCTGTTCTTTAAAGTCTGTCTCGAAAATTTCTTACCGGGATAAAGTTTTTCATATATGTCCCGCGCATAAATATTTTCAAACCCCTTTGTTTTATTTTTTAGAAGATGCTCAAGGACAGGAATGTAATTCCTTCCTCCGAAATAAACCGGGGATGAAATAAATTTTTTAAATTCTTTTATTTCATTATGAGATAACGAATTTAAAAGATTAATTAATTTAAAATTGATGGGTGTCATTGGGTATTAATCTTCAGGTAAAATACTAAATTACACTTGTAAATGAAATCTTTTATATAGTATTACACTATTTTATGGGTATTAATTAAAAATCCTTTCTTTGAATTAATAGCAACTAATAATTAAGTTACAATACATTGATAGTTACGGAAGAACTGTGTTCCCGGCAGACCGATAAATTTAAATATATTAAATCCATTCACTATATATTTTAATAAATTTTAAAGATTGTTTTTGGGTGGGGTCATTTGTTACTCTCAAAGGAATTTTAAATTCCTTTGAGAAGTGACCTTTTATTGCAAAACAATTTAAATAACATAAAACAACAATTTTTAAAAATATTTAAAAATTTTATTAATGTTAATATCTCTTATCATCAGCAATCTAAATTTAAATAATACAACACAATCAACCCATACATTTAATCAAACAAAAAACAACTTATGAAAAAGTTAATTTCTATTTTTTCTGTTCTTTTTGCATTTATGTTTATTTCTAATGCAGCAATGTCACAGATCTCTGTTTCCGGTTCGACCGGCGCAGACGGATCTTACACTTCTCTTACTAATACAGGCGGAGCTTTTACGGCAATTAATGCAAGTGTACAGACAGGCAATACAATTACCATCTCCATTACAGGCGATGTTTTAACAGAAGCTGGTACAGACTCACTGAAAGCAGGAGCCTGGACTTCCATTACAATATCTCCTTCCGGAACAAGAGTTCTTTCCGGTGAAGTACAGGGTGCACTTTTAAAATTAAACGGCGCGGATAATGTTACCATTGACGGTTTAAATACAGGCGGCAATGCTCTTACTTTAGAAAACATAAGCATGGGTACTGTTGCAAATCCTTCATCGACGATCAGGTTTATTAACGATGCAACGAATAATACAGTAAAGAATTGTACCATTAAAGGTGCAAGCAATGGCGCAACGGCTTCAGGGGCTATTTTATTCAGCACTGGATCTGTTACCGGAAATGACGGAAACACAATTACAGGTAATACAATCATGAGCACTAATTCAACTCCTGCAGTTGTTACCGGATCTACTTCAGGAACAACTATGACAGTTACTGCCGTCACTTCAGGTACTCTGGCTGTTGGCCAGGTTATTTCAGGAGGTACTATTGTGGCTGGTACGACCATTAATGCATTGGGAACCGGAACGGGAGGAACAGGAACTTATACTATTTCTCAGTCCCAGACAGTAGCAAGTACTACAATAACTGCAACAGGAACGGGTATACTAAATAATGGCATATATTCCTTAGCTGCTCTGGCTTTGGATAACAGCGGTAATACTGTTTCAAATAATAATATTCAGGATTATTATAATCCTTCAACTGTTACAAACGGAATATTTCTTTCGACAGGAAATTCCGCATGGACAATTTCAAACAACAAATTATTTCAGACTGCTAACAGGCTTTATAAAGTAGCACAGACACATAACGGTATCAATATAACTTCAGGTGGCGGTTATACAATTACCGGGAATGTAATCGGATTTGCTAACTCAGGAGGAACAGGAACCACTAATATGGTTGGACTTTCTATCGGGGCACTAGGCGGTACTTTTCCAAGTTCATATACTTCCAGCGGAACAGCTATCGCTATAAGATATATTGCAATCAGCTGTGCATTCTTAGCCGGAGGATCTACTTCATCAATTCAAAATAATACGATCGGCGGATTCGCTTTATTTACTTCAAGCGGAGCTACATCGACAAACGGAATTCTATGCGGAATAAATGTAACCTCCGGAAATGTTGATATAGGAACGACTACCGGAAATAATATTGGTGCAACTTCAGGCAATGGTTCTATTTATACCGCCAATACAACTTCAGGAGGAGCAATTGTAGGAATTTACGCTGGCAGTGCAAATACAGTTAACATTCAAAACAATACAATAGGCGCGTTTGATGCAATGGGTACAGCATCAAATTCAGGCGGAATCACCGGAATAAATACCACAGGAGGAACTACCGGAGTATTTAATGTTTCAAATAATACGATAGGTAATTCCGTAAATCCTAATTTACGTATGGGTACATTGACCACAGGCGGAAACCTGTCAAACACAGGTACCACATTTGGAATAGCAACCGGAGCAGGTGTCTTCAGGGGAATATTAAATAGTTCTACCGGAGCTGTTACTATCGGTCCTAATACAATTAGAAATGCGTCACTGAATTCATCTTCATCATCTTCTGCATTCAGAGGAATTGAGCATACATCAGGAGCAGGCGGTGTTTATGTTATTTCAAATAATACCATTACAAATTTAACAACAGCTTCTACAAATGTTAACCTAAGTCCTTTTGGAACATTGCTAACAGGTGCAGGTATACTGATTAATGGAAACACAGCAGGAACAAGCGTTACTCAAAATACAATTTCACTGTTATCTTTAACCAATACAACAACATCCGGAACCAATCTAGCAGGAATAGGTGTTGCGCAGGGAAATTTAACCAGTGTTTCAAGAAATGTGATTTATGATCTGAGTAATGCAAGTACATCAACTTCAACAACTCTTCCGGGATCTGTATCCGGTATATTTACAAGAAGCGGAAATAATTCAACACAGAATTACTTCAATAATATGATAACTCTTGGAAATGCTCAGACAACGAATACTTGTATTGTTGGTATCTGGGGAAATCTTTCACAGACAAATAATCCAACAGTTGTAAATGTTTATTATAACTCGATCTACATAACAGGAACAGTAACATCGGGAGCGCAGCCAAGCTTCGGATTCCTGAGAGGCGACCTTTCAACCACGGAAAAAACAGTTCCGGTGGATGTAAGAAATAATATTTTTTATAATGACAGAACAGGAGGCACAGGAAAGCACTATGCAATCAGTAATAATTATGGTGCTACTTTAGCAACTGCAACAGGCTGGGGAACAAATGCTTCAAACTTCAACGTTTTAAATTCAGCATCTGCTTCTACAGTAGGATACTGGAACGCTGATCAGACATTTACTGCATGGCAGTCAGCTTCGGCAAGTGATGCGCTTAGTCTTACTGCAATTCCTGTTACATTCCTAAGCTTTGCAACCGGAGATCTTCATCTTAACATGGGATTAACACCGACTCAGCTGGAATCAGGCGGAGTTGTTATCTCCGGTTATACTACGGACATTGACGGACAGACAAGACCGGGACCTGCAGGATCAGTTAACGGCGGTGCATGGGCTCCGGATTTCGGAGCGGATGAATTTGACGGAGTACCATTAGATCTTACAAAACCATTCATCACCTATAATCCATTATTAAATTCTTCATGCTATATTTCAAGAGATTTGAGCGCAAGCATTTATGACGGATTAGGTTTAAACACATCACCGGGATTAAAGCCGCGTGTCTATTACAGAAAGACAAGTAATTTAAATACAATGCCTGGTACAAATGATAACACTACAGACGGATGGAAATATGCCGAGGCTTCAAATTCATCAAGTCCGTTTAACTTTACACTAGATTACAGTATAGTTTTCGGAGGAGTTGGCTCAGGAGATATTATGGAATATTTTGTAACAGCACAGGATACAGCACCAACACCAAACGTTGGCGTTAACACAGCAACATTTACATTAGATCCGACAAGCGTAGCACTGACTGCAGCTAATTTTCCAGTAACAGCTGTTAACAGCTACAGCTTAACTACAGCTTTATCAGGATTAGTTACTATCGGAGCTTCAGGAACATATACATCTATTACAAATACAGGGGGCTTGTTTGATGCATTAAATATAAACGGTCTCAGCGGAAGTTTAGTAGCAGAGATACTTGATGCTAATATTTCAGAAACCGGTACTGTTTCACTTAATACTCTTCCAATAGGATGCAGTGTTGGTTCAAATAATCTCGTAATAAGACCGGCATCAGGAGTTACAACAATTATATCAGGAAGCAATGCAGCGTCTTTAATAACACTCAATGATGCAGACAATGTAACATTTTACGGATCAAATAACGGAAGTTCTTCGAAAGACATGACAATCAGAAACACAGGAACAGGTGCGGCATTCTTATTCATCAACGGTGCAACATTTGATACTTTAAGATCCTGCATAATAGAAAGTCAGAATGCTTCCACAAACGGCGGAACTGTATTTTTTAGTACATCTGCATCAGTAACGTCAGTTACCGGAAACAGCAATAACGTTATTAGCGGATGTGATGTAAGAGACAGATCTGATATTACGGGAGTTCCGGCAAATGCAGTTTATTCTTTAGGATCAAATGCTTTACCTAATGCAGCTAATAAAGTATCCGGATGTAATGTATTTAATTTTACAAACTCAGGAGTTTTAGTAGAGGCAACAGGTGCAGGAGACGGCTGGGTAATAAATCCAAGCAGCTTCTATCAGACATCAGCAAGAACTGCTGTATTAAGATTTATTTCAATTCTCGGAGGTAACGCTCACTCCATTTTAAATAATTATATAGGAGGTACAGCACCTAACGGTGGTGGAAGCTTCTTATCGACTTCAGCTGATTACACTGGTATTAATCTTTCAGTTGGAAACGTTACAGCTACCAGTGTTCAGGGTAACACTATAATGAACATTCGTGCTACAGGGGGTGGTAGTGGTTGTATCGGAATAAATGTAAATTCGGGTTCAGGACTCGTAAACATAGGAGATGTTTCTGGAAATACAATAGGGTCAGCAGATACAACTTTACGTCTGGAAATGACACCCGGCGGATCATTTGGTATTTCATGCAGAAGTACAAGTTTTATAAATGTAAGTAACAATATTATCAATAATATTAGAATGTCATTTGAAGTTGAGAGCAGTGGCATTGGTGGTATATATATGGAAGCAACCACTTCAGGCTCTTGCTCAGTGATTAATAATACGGTAACAAATTTAATTAGCAGAGCCCGCGGAGGTAATCCGCTAATTTTAGGTTCAGCTAATATGAATGGGATAACTGTCTTTGTAAAAGGAATTTGTACGGTAAGAGGAAATACTATCTCCAATGTTGGTAATACATATACAGCAGCCGGATTATCTCCAAGTAATGTTTCCGGAATGAATCTCTTACAGACTTTTACAGGAACAATAGTTGAGAAGAATGTAATAACTGATCTTTATGGATCTGATGCAGTTGTTGGTAACAATGCTCAAAACATAGTAGGATTTTCAACTGCACAGGCGGCTAATGCAGTATTTTCCAACAATGTAATATCTTTGAATGGAAGTTCTTTTGCTTCAGATAAAATAGTTGCAGGAATTTCTGAAGGAGCAGGTACATCGGGAAACATGCAATATTACTATAACTCTGTGAATATATACGGTACAAGTTCAGCATCAAATAATACTTATGCGTTCTCAAGAAGTTCATTTTCACAAACACCAGTTATATTAAGAAATAATGTTTTTTCAAATGTAAGAGTCGCTGCTACAGGTTTTAATATCGCATTAGCTAATGAAGTAACCGGTGCTAATACTGCTAACGGATGGAATGCAGCAGCTTCAAACTATAATGCATTATATACTTTAAACAGTGCTACTGCAACCAAGTGGGGAGCTTCGAATTTTGATCTGTCAGGATTCCAGCTTGCCTCAGGCGGTGATTCATATTCTTTATTCGGTGATCCTGCATTTACATCACTTACAAATTTATTGCCTGATGGTTCAAATGCTGACAGCTGGATCGAAAAAGGAAACGGAATTGCTTTAAGTTCTACAGGAACCGATATATTAGGAAATCCAAGAAGCACATCTATCTCTAACGGAGGTACAGACATTGGAGCTTATGAATTCTCATCAACAGTTGTTCCTCCTATATACAATAATGCTATAGCTTCTCCCGGAGTTTACAAATTCATACACAAACTCGATACAATGGCTACAATAAACGTCATATCGCAGGGAAGTTTGGCAGATCTGAATGTTCAATATTATTCAGGTGAAAATCCTCCGGGTCTGGATGGTGATTCAACAGTAACAGCCGGATACGGAAATGTTTACTGGGAAATTCATCCTACTGATAACAGTAATTCCGGATATACTTATGATGTAACACTTCATTATTCACCGGCTCTGATCGGAACAATAACAAATGAAAATAATATTAAGGTCGCAAAGAATACGGGTTCAAATACCTTATATGTTCCGTTCACAGTTTCCGGAACAGGTCCGGGTGAATATCAGCTTGATACAGCGAAAAATAACATTACTGTTTACGGTCTGACAGCATTCTCAAGATTCATTCTGACCGACGGTGATGTTGTATTGCCTGTTGAGCTTGCATCATTTACTTCAGAGTTAAACAGAAGAGATGTAAAACTGAACTGGTCAACTTCATCTGAAACAAACAACTCAGGATTTGATGTTGAAAGAAAATCTGCAAACGGTTCATGGACAAAGATCACAAATATTCATGGAAGCGGCACAACAACTTCTACAAAGAACTATGAATATACTGACAAGAACTTAACTTCAGGAAAATATGAATACAGACTTAAACAGATAGACTTCAACGGCAGCTTCAGCTACTTCAATTTAAACAGTGAAGTAAATGTAGGATTACCTACAAAGTTCGAACTGTCACAGAACTATCCGAATCCGTTCAATCCATCTACAAAGATCAATTACGATCTGCCGGTTGACGGAAGAGTAAGCATCAGATTATATGATATTTCAGGAAGAGAAGTTGCTATGTTAGTGAATGAAGTAAAAACTGCAGGCTATTATACTTTAAGCTTTAACGCTTCAAACCTTGCCAGCGGAATGTACTTTTACAGAATTAATGCAGAAGGTAACGGGAAGAACTTTGTTGACACTAAGAAAATGATGCTGATCAAATAACAGTCAGTAGTCAGAAGTGAGCAGTTCTATATATTAGAAAGTCCGGGAGAGAAATCTTCCGGGCTTTTTTAATAAGAAGAAATTCATAAAATGATTTGCCAATAGTCAGGTCAGACATATCCTGACTGATCTTTTATAATTTTAATACTTTAATTTATGAATCTTTTCAACTGAGCACTCCAGAATAATTGAACATTGTACATTGAACATTTGGGTATTTAGTGAATTTAAAATTATCAAATCCAAAGCATTAATATAACCTTTTCCAATAGAATCAGGTATTTGTTGGGTATAATCTGAAAATCCTTTCTTTGTAAAAACTGATCTGAATTATTAATTTACACAACATTAAATCATAAATTTTATTTATCAGCAAAAATGAAACTAAATTTAAAAATTTCCACCCTGATATTTTTAATATGTTTTCTTTTTCAGAATTCATATTCACAGCAGAACTTAAACGGCTGGTTCTGGGTAAACAGTCAGCCGCAAAGCAATAACATCAACTGGATTAAGATCTTAGATCCCGCCCATATATATGCAGTAGGCAATAACGGTACGTTCATGAAATCTGAAGACGGCGGAGATACATGGTTGATTAATACGCAGGCGGGTATTACTGAAAATTTATTTGGATCCTTAGGCACAAATAATCTTAATACCGCATGGTTTTTCGATGTAAACACCGGTATAGTTGCAGGGCAATCTGTAAGCGGAGATGGCGGTAAAATAAAAAGGACGACAGACGGAGGAACCACTTTTAATGAGATAGATTTAGGATTGGGATCCGGATTGGCAAGAGTAACTAAAATAACATTTATAAATGCAACAACCGGTTACCTTTGCGGAAACTCTGTAGTACAGGCAATGATGACCACTGATGCAGGATTAAGCTGGACTCAATATAATAATCTCCCAAATCCTTCAGCTTCATACAGTTCAATTTGTGTTTTAGATGCAAACAATATTTATCTTGGCGAATCAAGCGGAAGAAAAATGGTAAAAACATCAGATGGAGGTGCTAGCTGGAATGAAGATATTTTACCCGGAACCACGGGAATTGATTTCTTGGACATAGAATTTCAGAATATTAATACAGGCTATGTAGGCGGTAGCTCAAATTATTTTGCATATACAACTAATGCAGGAAGCAGCTGGACACAGGCTGTTTTTCCAAATAAAAATAACGGAGTATATGATCTTAAAATTGTCGGCTCCAGAGTTTATGCCTTAAGTTCATATTATTCTTACTTTTATACTTCTAATTTAGGAGTAACATGGGATTCTGTAAATTTTACTGACCCTTCCAATGTAGATCAGCCTTATCCTTTTATAGTTACTACATTTGATTTTAACGGTAATGATGTTATAGTATCAGGGTATAATGGAAAAATCAATATTAGTAATGACAACGGCGGATCCTGGAGAAATAAGAACTACTCTGTTGCAAATAATGAATATGATTATTATTCGGTATTTGCTTTGAAGGGTTCACAAAAAGTCTGGTCAGGCGCAAACGGCGGATTGATCCTTTATTCTTCCAACAGGGGCGCTAACTGGGTGCAACAGCCAACCACAGCTACAAATGCTTTTTATGAAATAGAAATGAAAAATTCAAATACAGGATATGCTATCGGAGGAAATGCTTTTGCAGGTATCGGATATTGCTATAAGACCACTAACAGCGGAGCAGCCTGGGCACCGTTATCCATCCCAACACCGAATTATCAGATAAATTCAGTCTCCTTTGTAGATGAAAATACAGGCTGGATCGTCGGAGGTCTTCCATTCAACAGCGGAAGCGTGATTTCAAAAACCACAAACGGGGGATTAAACTGGACCAATCAGACCTCAACACCTGTTTATAATTCCTTGTATGCAAATGTAAGTATGGCTGATGCAAACACGGGTTACCTGACAGGCGGTTCTTCGATCTGGAAAACTACTAATGCAGGAACTAATTGGAATGTGCTCTCAGGCGCTCCTCCCGATTCTTACCAGGCTGTAAAAATATTCTCCACATCAACAGCTTATTTCGCGAATTTTGGACAGACCATTAATAAGACATTTGATGGTGGCGTAACATGGACCTCTGTATCAATTCCTTCAGCTCTCTCAAATATATTTGCCATGGACTGGGCTGATCTGTACAACGGTATAGTCACCGGAACAGCAGGATATACGGCAAAAACGTCAGACGGCGGACTTACATGGACAGAAAGAAATCCCGGATCATCCACAATACCTTCTGTATCCATGATTGGTAAAGATACTGTATTTTCAGTCTGTGACAGAAATGTACACGGCGCCATGTTCAGGCTATATGATAATATCTCAACCGTAACCTTCAACACAACAGTCGGTATTCAGGGATTCTGGAACGGTACTACTCAGGTAAGAGATACTGTAACATGCAGATTGCGGAATTCAACAGCTCCTTATGGTGTGGCAGATATATCAAAAGCTTACGTTGATAATTCAGGATTCTCAACATTTTCATTCAACACAGCCACATCCGGGTCTTATTATCTTGAGATCACACATAGGAATTCAATTGAAACATGGAGTGCTTCACCTATTACAGTTGTTTCAGGTGGAACTTATGATTATAATTTTACAACTGCATCATCTCAGGCATATGGAAACAATCTGATATTAAGATCCGGTAAATACTGTGATTACAGCGGCGATGTCAATCAGGACGGATTTGTAAACCTTACAGATGTTATACAAATATTCAATGCTTCATCTGTTTTCTCTTCCGGATATATTGTAACAGATGTTAACGGAGATGGTATAGCTGATCTGACAGATATAACATTTGCATACAACAACTCAACTAATTTTGTTCAAAAGGTAACTCCATAAAAAACAACGATTGTTTTTGGGTGGGGTCATTTGTCATACTCAAAGGGATAGTTAAACTTCCCTTTGAGAAATGACCTGTTTAATTAATAGTTAGTAGTTAGCAGTTTTGTAATAATATACTTAATAACTGGTATAAATTTCCCCAGGGTCACACCAGCAGGTCCGAACACAAAGCACCCTTTATTTACAATGAATGCGCCTCTTCAATAATAGTGTTTGGGTATTAATTATATTAATAACTCTGAATTTGAATCAATAAGAGTAACTCCCATTAGAGTATAAAGAAATATTTTGGGTATTATTTTAAAATCCTTTCTTTGTATACATTTTACAATTTAATTATTTTGCACTACACAAATTATTTAAATAAAAAATTCATAATCAAAATGAAAACAAATTTAAAAATTTCCACCCTGATATTTTTAATATGCTTTCTGTTTCAGAATTCATATTCTCAGCAAAATCAAAACGGCTGGTACTGGATAGACGGTCAGCCGCAAACCAACGCGCTTTACTGGACAAAAATCATTGATGCTACACATTATTATGCAGTTGGAGATAACGGAACCTTCATGAGATCTAATGACGGAGGCGATTCCTGGACCATTAATTCCCAGGCAGGAGTGACTGATCCTTCATTCGGTTCATTAGCAACTCTGCGTTTGAATTCCGCCTGGTTTTTTAACGCAAATACAGGAATAGTCGGCGGTCAGTCAGTCAGCGGAGATGGTGGAATTATCAGAAAAACCACTGATGAAGGAAATACCTTCTCTGATATATATCTTAACGCAGGAACGGGAATATGCCGTGTCTTTGATTTTTACTTTATTAATTCAAATACAGGTTATATCTGCGGAAACAGTGAAGTTAAAGCAATGAAGACAACCGATGCGGGAGCAACCTGGAATGAGTTGCCTAATATGCCGGGTACTTCTTATGAATATAACTGCGTTTATGCTAAAGATGAAAATAATATTTTTCTAGGAACAAGTTCACAAGGAATCCAAAGAAAAATTTTAAGAACAACTAACGCGGGCGCTACATGGAGCGAAGATATTCTTCCCGGTTCAACGATCGTCGATGTTAAAGATATTGTTTTTCAAAATTCAAATACAGGATATGTTTCAGGAAATTCAGTAGCAGGAAATGCTGCTTATGTTGCATATACAACAAACGGCGGTAACAGCTGGATTCAGACAGTTTTCCCTAATCCTGTAAGAGGAATATATACTCTTCAGGTTGTTGGATCTACTTTATATGCAGGTGCTTCAGATTATGCTTATTATTTTACATCAAATCTTGGTGTTTCATGGGACTCTGTAAGTTTTAATGATTACTCAAACCCTTCTCAACCTTTTATCGGCATTATTTATTCATTTAACATAAACGGAAGTGATGTTATAGTCGCAGGACTAAACGGAAAAATTAATATTAGTAATGACGGAGGATCTTCATGGAGAAATAAAAATTATTCTGTACTGAATTGTGAGACTAATTTATCGACTATTTTTGCTCTAAGGGGAACCACAAAAGTCTGGGCCGGAGCAAATTCATCAGGCATATTACTTTATTCGTCAAATGCCGGAACTAACTGGTCTGTACAAAATACAGGCGCTCCTAATGCAATTTATGATATTGATATGGAGAATGCTAATACCGGATATGCTACCGGCGGAAATGCATTTAGCGGAACCGGATATTGTTATAAAACCACGAACGGCGGAGTCAACTGGAATGCTTTATCAATTCCTGCTCCGACTTACCAAATGAATACGGCAGATTTTATAGATCTCAATACCGGCTGGATCGTTGGCGGACTTCCTTTCGGAAGCGGATGTGCAATTTCTAAAACCACAAACGGAGGACTTACTTGGACAAATCAGGTAACTGATAATGGTTATACTTCTGCAATGGGTCAGGTTGCTATGGCTGATGCCAATACCGGATATATTGCCAGCGGAAGTGCTGTGTGGAAAACTACAAACGGGGGAAATAACTGGAATACTCTTACAGTTACTCCATCTGCTTCATTCAATAAAATACAGATATTCTCTGCTAATAATGTTTATTTCGGAGGGGGTAATTATGTGGTCAAGACAACAAACGGCGGTACCAGCTTTAGCAGTGTCACAGTGCCTTCGGCTATAATTTCCTGTTTTGATATGGACTGGACCGACTTAAACAATGGTACATTTGTCGGCACACAGGGATATACTGCTAAAACAAGTGACGGAGGTGTAACCTGGACCGAAAGAAATACGGGAACATCCACGCTTTGGGGAGTATCAATGGCAAGTAAAGATACAGTTTATGCATCAGTCGGTATTAATAATTTTGACGCAATTTTCAGATTAATAGATGCAAGCAATTCTATTACCTTTAACCTGACAGTTGGAATCCAGGGATTATGGAGCGGAGTAACGCAGGTTTCAGATACTGTAAAATGTCATTTAAGAAATTCAGTTTCACCTTATAATGAAATTGCTGTAACCTCAGCAGTTTTAAACAGTTCTGGCAACGGTACATTCACTTTCAGTACAGCTCCTTCCGGATCTTACTATATCGAAATTACACAAAGGAATTCAATTGAAACCTGGAGTAAATTTCCTCAGGCAGTATTGCAGGGAGGAAGTTACAGTTATAATTTCACTACAGCAGCTTCACAGGCATTTGGAAATAATCTGATCCTAAAATCAGGAAAATACTGTGACTACAGCGGTGACGTTAATCAGGACGGATTTGTAAACTTAACAGATGTCATCACTATATTTAATGCATCTTCAGTATTTACTTCAGGATATGTACAGACGGATGTTAACGGAGATTTAATAGTTGATCTTTCTGATATAACAATAGCATTTAATAATTCCAATAATTTTGTTCAGAAGTCAACTCCATAAAAACTAACAGAACTAAAGATTGTTTTTGGGTGGGGTCATTTGTCATACTCAAAGAGATAGTAAAATATCTCTTTGAGAAATGACCTTTTTAGGATTTGGAAAGTGGGGTTTCGAATTTGGGATTTATCATTATTTATTCTCTCATACTCTTTTCTTTATATTCAGGATAGTCAGCACAGTTTCTGTTATTTGAAGTCAAACAATAAATATTCAATCATCAGAGTATATATTTAAAAATTATCAGCTAGAAGTTTCACAAATTAATAAAAGATTGTTTTTGGGTGGGGTCATTTGTCATTCTCAAAGTGATAGTAAAATATTTCTTTGAGAAATGACCTTTTTAGGATTTGGAAACTGGGATTTCGAATTTGGGATTTATCATTATTTAATCTCTCAATATTCTTTAGTTTATATTCAGGCAGTACTGTCCAATATAAAATGAATAGCTTGTTATATGCATAAATTGGTTCAGAATAAAACTTAATTTTCTCTTTTAAAAACAAACCCGCATGTGAAAAATTGCCGTTAAGAATTTCCGGCAATTTTTCACCAGCGGGAGATTTTTCTTTTGCCAAGCTTATCTTTTGATCTATCAAAAGAAAGGCGGTAAATTTATAGTAAAGTCTTTGAATCACGTTTTGGACGGATGTGATATTCAGGATAGTCAGCACAGTTTCTGTTACTTGCAGTCAAGAAAAAAAATTCAATTATCAGAGTTGACCTTTTATAAGATTAAATAATACTGTAAAAAAATTTCTTTGAATTCTTTGTAAATATTAAATATCTGTTTCAAAATTATTTTGTCAAAAATTTAAAACCAATTTATCTTATGAAAAAATTAATTTACTTTTTCTTACTTTCTGTGTTTGTTTTTGCATCAGATACAGCTCACTCTCAATTCACAGTCAGCGGATCTTCAGGAGCAGACGGTAACTATTCATCTCTCACAGGTTTAAGCGGTGCTTTCAATACATTGAATTCCATAGATCAGGAAGGATACTATGTAGTCATTACTGTTACAGCTGATGCTTTGTCAGAAACAGGCGCAATAGCATTAAATTCAAACGGCTGGCATTCACTTATCATTAAGCCGGGATCCGGAGTGAAAGCAATCATATCAGGTGCAAACGATTCCGCACTAATAAGCCTGAATAATGCTGACAGTGTTACATTTGACGGATCAAACAACGGTACAAATTCCAAAGACCTGACTATCAGAAATACAGGTGACGGCTCGACAATAAGGTTTATTAACGGAGCAGACAATGATACTTTAAGATCATGCATATTCGAAGGACAAACTGCTTCTTATGGTCTTGGTACAATTTTTTTCAGTTCATCAAACAGTCTTACAGGAAACAGCGGCAATGTAATAAGCGGTTGTAATGTCAGAGATCGTTCGGATGTTCCGGGCATACCTACAAACGCAATATTATCTTACGGTACAATGAGCCTGGAAAACAGCAGTAATAAAATTTCAGGATGTAATATTTTCAATTTCACAAATTCGGGAGTTTATATTGATTATGAAGGCGCAGGGAACGGCTGGACCGTAAGTTCAAACAGCTTTTACCAGACTTCTTCAGGTATTTCCTCAATAAGATTTATTTCCATCAAAGGAGGAAATGGACATACAGTAAAAAATAACAGCATTGGCGGATCAGCTCCGAACGCAGACGGAAGTTACTTTGCAACAATTGAAAAATTCTATGGAATAGATCTGGATTGCGGTAATTCAGGTCTTACTGTAATAGAAGGTAATACGATAAAAAATATCCGTTCATCCAGTATGGCTATGTATGACGGATGTTCAGGTATCAATTTCAATTCAGGTCTGGCAACTATATTAGGAAATACGATCGGATCATCTGATACTGCACAGCGTCTCGAAGTTAATTCATCCTCATTCGGTATTCTAAACAGAAGTCCGGAAGAAAATATTGTAATAAGCAACAATGTCGTAAATAATTTCCATATGGTTGATGCAACTCCGTATGGTTCTGTATATTGTTTTTATATGGAATCTTCAAATTCAGGATCGCTGACTCTTACTGACAATACAGTGATCAATGTAACAAATGCAAGCACACCTGATCCTAATTTCTTCTTCGGAGGTCCTACGCAGACATTTGGTTACTTTATTTTTATAAATGGAGTAAATTTCATCAGTGGAAATACAGTATCCAATTTGGGTAATATAAATACCGGTCCGAATATCGGATTTCCAAATAACATTACCGGAATGATAGTTCTGAAATCACTGGCAGGAACAATTATAGAAAAAAATGTGATCACAGGATTATACGGATCTTCACCTACAGTAGGACTCAGAGCGGATAATGTTACCGGTTTTACAAACGAATTAAGTCCAAGCGCGACTTTTTCAAATAATGTAATTAGTATAAACGGCGGCGCTAATTCAGACAGGATTCTAAGAGGTATTTATGAAAAGTCAGGAGACAGCACTTCAGTAATGAATTACTATTATAACTCTGTAAATATTTACGGCACAAGTACGGGTGATAACAATACTTATGCTTTTACAAGATCAAATTTCTATGAAACAACAGTTGACATAAAAAACAATGTATTCTCAAATTCAAGAGTAGCTGCATCAGGATCAAACATAGCACTGGCAAATGAAAATAATTCCTCCGTAGGATGGTCATCAGCAGCTTCAAATTACAATTCTCTTTACAGTTTAAACAATGCAGCAATGACACAATGGGGCGCAACAGTGTCCGATCTTTCAGCTTTTCAAATCGCTTCAGGCGGAGATGCATTT
Organism: Bacteroidota bacterium; assembly: GCA_036782875.1. GTDB lineage: Bacteria > Bacteroidota > Ignavibacteria > Tepidaquicellales > Tepidaquicellaceae > JAGPCH01. The sequence goes on from DAIPYG010000023.1 coordinate 30,010, forward strand.
ACTTTAGTTGGAAATCCGGGATTCACTTCAAATACAAATTTACTACCTGACGGAGCAAATGCAAACTGCTGGACACTCAAAGGAAACGGAATAGCGATCAGTTCTATCGGTGCTGACATAAACGGAAATCCAAGAAGTACTTCTGTATTTAACGGAGGAACTGACATCGGAGCATATGAATTCGCGGTATCAGTTCAGCCTCCTGTTTATGCAAATACAACTGCTTTAACCGGTGTTTACAAATTCATACATCAGCAGGATACGATGGCAACAGTTAATGTAACAACATTAGGTACTCTTGCAGATTTAAATGCTCAGTATTTCTCAGGTGAGAATCCTCCCGGATTACCGCATTCTTCAGTACTCAGCGGATTCGGAAATGTTTACTGGAATATCTATCCGACAAATTCTGCAAATTCAGGATATACATATAACGTAACATTGCACTACTCTCCGGCGCTGATAGGATCTATTGCAAATGAAAGCTTGATAAAGGTTGCCAAGAATAACGGTAACGATACTATCTATGTCCCATTTAATGTACCGGGGACAGGTCCCGGGGAATATCAGCTTGATGTTTTAAATCATAACATTACAGTTTACGGATTAACAGGATTTTCAAGATTTATATTAACCGACGGAGACAGTCCGTTACCGGTTGAGTTATCATCTTTCACATCTTCTATTAGCGGAAGAGATGTTAATTTAAACTGGACCACTGCATCGGAAACAAATAATTCCGGATTCCTGATCGAAAGATCTGCCGGTAATAATCAATGGTCAGAAGTCAGCTTTGTAAACGGCAGCGGTACAACCACATCGCAAAAAGATTACAGCTACACTGATAAAAACCTGTCTTCAGGAAAATATAATTACAGACTGAAGCAGATCGATTACAACGGACAGTATAATTACTTTAATCTTAGCAATGAAGTAAATATCGGATTGCCATCGAAATTTAATTTATCACAAAATTATCCGAACCCGTTCAACCCGGGCACAAAGATCAGTTTTGATATTCCTGTTGATGGAAAGGTAAGCATTACATTATATGATATTTCAGGGAAAGAAGTATCAAAATTAGTAAATGAATTTAAAACAGCAGGGTACTATTCTGTAAGTTTCAATGGCTCCAACCTGTCCAGCGGTACATACTTCTACAGAATTGTTTCAGAAGGCAACGGACAGAACTTTACTGCTACAAAGAAGATGACGCTTTTGAAGTAAATTTTGTATGTAAAGTTTATTTTGTAATAAACGGGAGATGATCATAAATTATTTCCCGTTTCCGCTTTTACTGCGTTTGACTCGCATAGTCACTTCGCTGCTTACATTTTAAATTCAGAATATTCATTATGCGGAAGTCTCTTATTAAATCCCTACGGGAGTTAAACAATGATTTAACAATTTACGGAGTTAGATAGTGGTCGATCAAATTGATTAAGTTGCCTGACATTCATATGACAAATGTCCGTATAGTAAATAAAATAAACTACAGATAAATAATATGAGATAAGATTTCTGAAAACCCGGGTGAAACAAAATTCATTCGGGTTTTAGTTTTTAAATTGTTATCCGAATATAATATTCCCGGGATTCTCCTATTATAAATGAAATAAGTATATTTGTTATAAATAAAAATACAGAGTGAGTGTGAAGGTTTCTTCTGCAGAGTCCCGGAAGAGCGCCGGAGACTCTGAGGTTAAATTCTATTTTCTTATAAGATTATAGTATTAATAAAAAAATACTTTCTTATACCTGATCCATAACACCTATTCAACTTTCTTAGGATTTTTAATATTCTTTCCGCTTCTGTTACCCAGACCGTCATATGCAGCATACTTATACAGATCATGAAAAGTTGGGTAGTTAAAGACCGTTGCTATCACCTGATCAAGTGTTTTCTTATCCTGAACGAGAGTCATGCCGTAGTGTATGAGTTCATTTGCGATCCTTCCGATAATGTGAACACCAAGAATCACTTTGGATTCGTTTTCAAATATCATTTTAAGAAATCCGTCATCGGATGAACCCTGTATCTTACCTCTGGCAATGTCACAAACTCTGCTGATTCCCGTATTATAAGAGATCCCGCTTGAAATGACCTCCTGTTCTGACATGCCGACCATTGAAACTTCAGGAACCGTGTAAATTCCATAGGGGAAAATCTTAGGAACCGAGTCAAGGTCACGTGTATCAAACATATGCGCAATAGCTACACGTCCCTGATCCATGCTTGTACTTGCAAGCGCAGGAAAACCTACAACATCACCTGCTGCATAAATGTGAGGAATATTTGTTCTGTAATTTTCATTAACGATTATTGTTTCACGCTCACCGGTAATTATGCCGGCTTTATCACAATCGAGTCCCTTAATATTACCGCTTCTTCCCGCCGCGTAAAGAACCATATCAGTCTGAAGTTCATCACCGTTTTTAAGTGTCAGAAGAATATTATCCTTCTTCAGTTTAGGGTTTTTATAATCTGTGATCGAAGTATTGAAAAGTATTTCCACCCCACGGTTCTTCATCTGTGTAACAAGTGCCTCAGAAATATCCTTATCCAGAAAGGGAAGTATCCTGTCACGGTTATTTATAAGATAAACCTTTACTCCCATTGCAGCATATATGGTCGCATACTCGCAGCCTATAACACCTGCGCCAATTACACAAAGGGATTTAGGAAAACGCTTTATCTTAAGAATAGTATCCGAGTCGTGAATTCTTTTTCCGTCAAAAGGAATTTCCGGAGGATTAACGGGATAAGAACCTGTGGCGATGAGAATGTTCTTTCCTTCAATTATGATATCTTTATCAGCTTTATCACTTTTGATGCTGATTTTATGTTCGTCTGTGAATGAAGCAAATCCTCTGTAAACATCTACCTTATGTCTTAGAAGATTATTATCAACTTCTTCCTGCATATCAGTTCTGGCTATATCACGTCTGTAAGTGAACTGCTCGTGTTTCATTTTCCTTAAATGACTATTGGACTGATCATAGATCTGTTTTTCATAAACACGTGAAAAATAAAGGGCAGTTTCTTTCAGAGCTTTGGAAGGTAGTGTACCGGTTTGAACGCCTGCACCTCCAGCGTCAGGAGACTTTTCAATCAGAGCAACTTTCTTTCCAAAATAAGCTGCTTTTACTGCAGCTTTTTCTCCGGCGGGTCCGGAGCCGATTACAATTAAATCGTATGAATTATTTATAAGATCAGACAAAAATATATTTAATAACTTAGTTTATGCAATTTAGAAATTTCAAAGTGCAAGTTCAAATTCAAATTAAGTATTATTTATTTCATAAATTTAAACAGGAAAAAATCTTTAAATCACAATGTCACAAAGTCACAAAGTAAAGATAATATAATTATTCTATATGGCTTTTAGTCCTGAGGGGAAAAAACAGTTATATTTAAAAAGCATAAAAAGAAAAGCATAATATTTATATTTTTCAAATCAACGGATTCAGTTATTTTAAATTATGAAAAAGACAAAACTTAATATACTCGACCAGTCACCGGTAATAAAAGGTCACACTCCGAATGAGGCGATTCATCAGACAATAGAACTTGCAAAGCTTGCAGATGAACTTGGATATCACAGATACTGGGTAGCCGAGCATCACAATTCAAGTTCATTTGCGTCTGCGAGTCCGGAGATTCTGATGAGTGCGATTGCATCAAACACAAAAAAGATCAGAGTTGGATCAGGAGGAGTGCTGATCAGCCATTACAGTCCATTGAAGATCGCCGAGCAGTTCAATATGCTGCAGTCTTTATATCCCGGAAGAATAGATCTGGGAATAGGCAGAGCACCGGGAGGAGACGGTAATATTATAAAAGCGCTCAGAACTTCAAATGAAAACGCTTTTACGAAGACAACTGAACTAATAAATTATCTGAAATGCTCATCTGAAAGCAAACCGTTTGATGTTGTCTCCGCAGTTCCGGAAGGAGAGTCAATACCGGAGATATGGATACTCGGAACAAGTCCGGACAGCGCTTTATTTGCTGCTGAAAACGGACTGGCATACACATTCGGAAGTTTCATAAATGATGAATATATGCTGCAGTGTTTTCAGAGCTATTATCAGAATTTCAAGCCATCATTATTTTTAAAAGAACCATATCTTAATCTTGCATTATTTTCAATTACAGGAAAGACAAACGAGGATGCTTTAAGAATTGCCAAGTGCAGTGAATACTGGCTGTCACAGACATTTCTACAGGGAAAGAATATACCGTTTCCGGATGAGGACACAGCATTGAAACATAATTTTTCCATTGAAGAAAAAATGCTTATAGAATACAGAAGGCGGTCAGCAGTAATAGGGGATTCCGAAACTGTTTCAAGGAAGCTGAAAGAACTTGTAAAGAAATATGCAATACACGAGCTTACCATTGTAACAATTAATTCAGATTTTGAAGAAAGAAAGAATTCGTATAAACTTTTGTATGAAGTAATGTTGGGATAAACAAAAAATAATATTTTTTAATCCTCAGAAATGTAGCCTGAAGCTGTTTTCCTACTCTTAACAAATTAAATCCCAAATCCGCAATTCCAAATTAATTAAGTGTTCACACCTATAAACAAAGTGTGTGAGCATCCATTATAAATCCTGTGCATCATTGCTATTTTTGTATCAGTAAATTAAATCATACTAACTAATGATAAAGACAACTCTAACGACTCTACAAGCTTTGCAATTCGAGATCACTTCCGAGATAACTTCTTAGACCGGCTCCGGAATAAATATCCGGAGTCAACATTTCTAATTTTCAATATACAATGTTCAATGTT
>DAIPYG010000023.1:34911-40238 GCA_036782875.1 Bacteroidota bacterium
ATGAACTCAATTATATTTAGAATTTCAAACTTGTTATTTATATATTGCTGAAACAGATTACAGCTATTCTTTTTTATTTTATTAAAAAATAAAATAATCTCACAATGAAAAAAGTACTTTCAATAGACGGAGGCGGAATAAGAGGAATGCTTCCTGCAAGACTACTGCACGAATTCGAAAAGACATTAAAAAAACCGATCTGTGAAATATTCGATCTGATAGCCGGAACATCTACCGGCGGTATACTCGCACTTTGTCTTACAAAACCTGGCAAAAACGGTAAGCCAAAATATTCAGCGCTTGACATACTTGACCTTTATGTAAAAGAAGGTAAAAGAATTTTTGACAAATCTCCGTGGAGATCCACTATGTCACTGGGCAATCTTGTTGATGCAAAGTTTGCCATAGATGGAATAGAAGAAGTGCTAGACATATATCTGGGAAGCACTAAGCTGTCCGAAGCGCTGACGAGTGTTATCATTCCCAGCTATGAGATTGAACAGCGTATGCCTTTCTTTTTTAAATCAAGAAGAGCAAAGGAAGATCCGGATTATGATTACTATATGAGAGATGTTGCAAGAGCAACAAGCGCAGCACCTACTTATTTCGAATCCAAGAAGCTGAATGTAAAACCTCCTGTAGAATATTTTGCGCTTATAGACGGAGGCGTATTTGCGAATAATCCCGCTATGTGCGCATACTCTGAAGCGAAAAAAGTTTTCGGAAACAGTGAAGAGATCATTATGGTATCTGTCGGAACAGGGCAGCTTACTCGGCAGATCACTTATGACGAATCCAAAAACTGGGGAGTGCTTGAATGGGCGAGACCTCTGCTGAGCGTTGTGTTTGACGGGGTGAGCGCAACTGTAGATTATCAATTGAAGCAGCTTCTCAGTGATGACAGTCATCTCAAACATTATTTCAGGATCCAGACAGTTCTCGACATAGGCAATGATAATATGGATGATGTATCGACAACAAATATGCGCGCACTTAAAATCAAAGGAGAAGACATGATCTCACAGAATGAAGATAAGCTGAAGGAATTTTATAAACTGATCAAAGATCAATAAAAATATAATATTATGCTTACAGATAATGAAGTAAAAAATCATAAAGAAGATTCACTGCAGTATAAGACTTTATGCGATACGCTTGTCGGAATAATAATGACATCACAGACTCCTATTACTATCGGAGTATTCGGTGAATGGGGTTCGGGTAAGACAAGTCTTATGCGTCTTACTGAAAACGATCTTAATGCCGGTGATACAAAAACAGTTTGGTTCAATGCATGGAAATTCGATAAAGCTCAGGATCTCCGGGTTGCACTGATACATATTATTTTAAAACAGATAGAAAAAGATAAATCAATTCCCGAGACTGTAAAAGACAAAGCTGTAAGTCTTCTGAAAAGGGTTAACTGGCTTGGACTGGGGAGAACAGCTGTTACGGTCGGAGCGTCACTGGCAACACCATATTTAGCAATTCTGCCTTTGCTGTCTCAGGTCTTTTCCGATTCAAAAAAAGGAACTGAAAGTCTTTCAAAGATATTACCGGATGAACTTCTTAAAGATTCTGAAGGAAAGTCGCTTGAGCTGATCGGAGAGTTTGAAGAAGAGTTCAAAAAGCTTGCACTGGATTATGCCGGGAAAGAAGGAAGATTAGTTGTGTTTATTGATGATCTCGACAGGTGCCTTCCGGAAAAAGCTCTTGATATACTCGAGGCAATAAAACTTTTTCTGAATGTACCGCAGACTGTTTTTGTAATAGGAACAGACGTGAAAGTAATTGAAAGCGGATTACTGCAAAAGTACGGAGATAAGTCGGAGACATTTGCAAAAAATTATCTTGATAAGATAATTCAGGTGCCTTTCAGAATTCCGCCTTTAAGCAAAGAAGACATCACAGAGCATTTCATTCCAATGCTTCAGATATCGGATGAGCTGAAAGAGTACGGATTCATAATTGCAGATGCCGGAAACAATCCGAGAACAATAAAGAGACTGCTCAATAATATTGAGCTCCAGAAAATACTCAGCAAATCGAGAGATATAGTAGTCGAAGAGATAATATTAGTAAAGCTCAATGTACTTGAATTCAGATGGAAAGAATTTCATTCAGATCTTGTCGAACTTTATGCAAAGAAAAATGAGAACCTTTTGAAAATAATGGATCAGTTTGAAAATTCAGATGAAGCGGGAAAAGAGAAGCTCATAAAAGATTTTCCGCTGCTCAGTAAACATATCTTAAATTTTGAGCTGATGGATTTTCTGAATAAAGAGCCTTCACTTGATGATATAGAAGTTGGTCCGTATATACATCTGCAGAAGACAACTTCCTCAGCAGTTATCTCCGGGGAATACGGCGGTGACATTGATAAATATTTTCAGCTTGGTTACACTAACTACAACGATAAAAACTATATCAAAGCTGTTGACTATTTTACAAGAACAATAAGTCTCAGTCCAAAATACAAGCAGGCGTATTATAACAGGGGACTTGCCTGTTATTATCTTGGATATTATAAAAGAGCAATCAGTGATTTTAACAAGACAGTTGAAATAGATCCATTATACAAATCTGCTTATTACTGGCTTGGGGCATCTCACGGTAACCTTAATGAGATTGATCTATCACTGAAGAATTATTCCAGGGCAATAGAGCTGGATCCGGATTATATTGAAGCTTACTATGACAGAGGGCTGGTAAATTCCGGAATACCTGATCCGGAAAAGGCAGTATTGGATTTTTCCAAAACCATTGAGCTAAGTCCTGATAAGCCTGAATATTTTTTCCGGAGAGCTCTTGCGTATTTCAGTCTGGAAAAATATGTGGAATCGGCAGAGGATAATTCCAAGGCAATTGAACTAAAAAAAGATTTTACAGACGCTTACATTAACAGGGGATTAACTTACAACCGATTAAATCAAAACGATAAAGCGCTGTCGGATTATACTGCTGCATTGAATATTTCTCCCGAAAGCGGGCTGGCTTATAATAATCTGGTAGTTCTTCTCAATGATCTTTTAAAAATAAAAGAAACAGGATCAATGAAGACAGACATTAATCCTGTTTTGAATACAATAAAGAAAATAAATTTAAGCGAGGATAAGAAAGAAACCCTTTTTAAATTAATAGAGCAGGTGAAATCTTAAAATTCATGCCCAAAGGTTTGTAAGAAACTATTGTACTACTATTTTAATAAGATCATACTCTTAGTTTCAGTAAAATCACCCGTTTCTAATTTATAAAAATAAATACCACTGGAAAAGTTACTTCCATCGAAAGTAACAGTATATCTTCCCGAAGCTTTGCTTTCTTTGACCAGATCTGCAACTTCTTTTCCGAGAGAATTATAAACTTTCAAAGATACAAATCCCTGCTTTGGAATTCCAAATTCCAGATTTGTAGATGGATTGAACGGATTCGGATAGTTCTGAGCGAGAGAATATTCTTCAGCTGTAAAACTGTTTTGACTGACAATACCGGTAGACGGAGTTGTTAATTCTTTCAATGCTCCCGGAATTGTGAAAGCAATCGGAAATCCTATTGCTGTAAGATCAACATTCACAGAAGGTCTGCATTCTCTCACTAGCCAGACATCCTGTGCATAATACATTGTATCAGCCTGTGTCACAATCGGAATATATAAAATCGGAGGCAACAGCCCGTAACTTATGCCAAATGTCATAAGAAATTTCTTTGCTGAATAATTTCCGTTAACAGTTGATATTACCTGATCATTCAGCCGCTTGCCTGTAGAATAAATTCTTAAAGGTAATGTCAGGGAATCAACGGTAATGGTAGTATCCTTTGTAAAAAGAGTATAGCTTGAATTAACGGACTGAGCGAATCTGTAAGCGCTGTACCAGGCCTCAAAAGATCTGAGGAACTCTATGAACGCAACTGAATCAATTATCGGCAGAGAGCCTATGAGTCCAAGTATATTAAGATAATAAGATGCGTTGGTTGACTGAAAATTAAAATAATTGCTGTCTGTATAAGGTGCGGACTGATTAATATTTGCGAGACCTGTTTTAGAAAGAACCAGACTTGCAGCTAATCCTTTATAAGTAGTATTTGTTGCAAAGGAATCTATCTCGAAAGTTGACTGTGAAGTCTGCGGATTATTCAACGAATCCAGCGGAGTGTTTTTGAAATACCATTTATAACCCGGCGCAGAAGGAAAATATGTTGATGCATTCTGAGAATAAGTTAGCCCGGAAAGAATAATCAGCATTAAAACAGTTAAATTCTTTTTCATATATGTGTGAAATTTATTTTAAGCAAATTAAAAATACTGCCTGTTTAAAACAAACTCAAAATAAATCTTTTACATATAAATTAATTTTGATATTACATATTATTGCAGTTCAAAAAATAAAATTATGCAGATAGGGAATTATAAGCTTCATTCAATAGAGACAGGTTTGTTCCGTCTTGACGGCGGGGCAATGTTCGGAGTCGTACCGAAGAACTTATGGCAGAAGACCAATCCAGCAGATGATCAGAACAGAATAGATATGTGCACGCGGGCGCTACTGCTTGATAATGGAAAGCGGAAGATAATTATTGATAACGGTATCGGATACAAACTGCCGGAGAAAATCAATAAGATATACGATGTTGATTACTCAAGCTTTACAATCGAGAAAAGCATGGAAGATATTGGTTTTAAGAAAGAAGATATAACAGATGTAATTCTGACTCATCTTCATTTTGATCATGCGGGAGGAAGCACATATTATGATGATGAGAGGATATTAAAGCTGACATATCCTAATGCAGTATATCACGTTCAGAAAAAACAATATGAATGGGCACTGAATCCGAGTGAAAGAGACCGTGCAAGTTATTTTCCGGAGAATTACAAACCGCTGGAAGAAAAAAAAGTATTAAATTTTACAAATGAAGAGTTCAGGTTTGATGACTATATAACTTTGCTTCCTGTCAACGGACACACAAATCACATGCAGATGATAAAAATATCAGATGGAGAAAATTCTATACTTTATACTTCTGATCTCATTCCAACGGCAGGACACGTTCCTTTGCCGTTTATAATGGGCTATGATCTGTTTCCACTTACTACACTTGATGAAAAGAAAAAATATCTGAAAGAAATATACGATCAAAACTGGACGGTATTTTTTGAACATGATCCTTTCACAGAATGCGCTAAGATAGGGTTTAACGAGAAAGGGTATTTTATAAAAGACAGGTTTAAACTTAACTGAGTTTTTTTAGACAGGATATCAGGATATATTCAGACAGGATAACAGGATTTATTTTTGACAGGATAACAAGATCATTTTTTGACAGGA
>DAIPYG010000024.1:0-40162 GCA_036782875.1 Bacteroidota bacterium
TTATTTATAATTTCTTATCAAATACTTATTGGACAGCCCCAGCGGATGATATAACTGGATTCATTTTCAAAATAAAACGTTTTGGACGGATGTGATTTCCAATCATTGTTCTAATTTGACATTTGACATTTGACATTTGAAAATGACTACGGTGTAATCCTGCTCACAAAATTATTCGAGTTATTTCCAGCTATAATAATATCCGTAAGATCAGTCAGATTATCGCCGTTCACATCTGAAACATTATAACCCGACTGAAAGACTGAAGCGTCATTATTAATATCTATTACATCAGTCAGATCAATTATTCCGTCATTATTGGTTTCGCCGCTGTAAAGTCCGAATCTGTATGGTGAAGTATCTACATTGTACATATTGCTTCCGAAAGCTTTTGTAACTGCATTTGTAAGATCATAAGAAGCTGAATAATTCAGAAAGCTGACAGGCGCACTGCTCCATGTCTCCAGACAGTTTCTGTGTTTTATCTGAATATAATAATCTCCGTCAGGAATTCCGGTAAACTGAATGTCACAGTTGAATGAAACGGAATCTATAATACCTTTTCCTGATTCAATTATTTCATAAGGTGAAAATGAGTTCCTTATAAAGACAGAAACAGTATCTTTTCTGATCAGTCTGTTTGAAAAGCTGTTGTAAAATCCCTGAGGAATGGACTTTAGGCTTAGTAATTTTATTCCTTCACTGTTGGAAAATGCATTATGCTGCCCGCCTCCTGAAAAAATAAATGAAGTAAAATTTGAATTTGATTTGCAATAATTAATGCACTTAACCATTATAGTCGCGGATATTGAACTGGAATTCTGTATTTGCCTGTTCATTGCGCCTATTCTTCCTTTCCTTGTGAAAACCAATCCGTAGGATGAGTTTGACCAGCAGACAGTAAATGGCTCCGAACCTTTGGCAAAGGATGAACAGGAAACAAAATTTGTATTAGGCAATGAAAGTGAATCGAGTTGGTAGTCAATATACCAGATGTTGCCTGATGCTGTTTTGGCATGGTAAACCGGATTATCATTTCTTTTACTGGTGACTATCATCGAATCAGCATTTGATTTCTGCATAATGCTCAATTGAGGATAAGTATAATTATATTCTGATGAGGAAGTTAAATAATATGTAAAGTAGCTGGAAACCGGACTCCATCTTGCAGCAATTACTCGCAGCTGTGAACTGCTTCCGGGAAATCTTCTTTCGACTGCTATATAAATAGAATCAGAAGTTCCTTCCTTGTAATCTGCGCTAGGATTAAAATCATTGAAACCCGTGGCCAATGTTGTTGCTGTCCACGTTGCACCCCAGTCAATAGTCCTGTAAAATCTGAGATTCTGAACTGCTGAATTACTGTTGTTAGTCTCTGTGCAGACGACTCCGAAATAAGTCGCATTACTGTAGAATGCTCCGTCGCTGACGGCGCTGACTTTATTGAATTGATTTCCTGTTCCGGGATGAGCTATTGTTCCGGAATAAACTCCGGTACCGTTTCTTCTAACAGAAATATAAGCAAGATAGCCGTCTTCATTTGTTGAAGTGTTGCTCATAGTAAAGAAGCAAATTATTCTTGTAGAATCGGGATTTGAATCAGTACGTGATTCTATTTTTGCAGATATCCCTGAAATGTACGCTGAATATATAAATCCGGTTATAAAAATCCATGTTTTTCCATAATCAGCTGACCTGTAGAAATAAAGACCTCCTCCCGGACTTCCGGCATTTAATACTGCATAAATATTATTATCTTCTCCGAACTTATATTCGATCTGCACAGGACCTGAGTTTTCTTTTATATCACCTGTATGAACTAATTTTCCCGTAACACTCCAATCGGTTTGAAAACCTGCGGGTGGTTCAATGATTCTTCTGCAGCTTATACCTGTTGGTCTGATCTGTAGAATATCATTCCGCGAATACAGGTCATCGAGTTCGCTCCGTGTTCTTTCGGCTTCAGAAGAATTACCCGATTCAAGTGCTTCTTTATGCCTTTTCTCAATTAATTCAGCATTGAAATCATTTGAAATATTTTTATCCCTGACTTGCTCTGAATTCTTTTCGAATTCAGTAGGCAGGTTTGTATTTATTGCCGAATAAGTATTGGTCTGTGACTTTGCATTATTCATAAAGAATAAATTTGTCATCAAAAAAACTGCTGTTATAAAAATAAATTTAACCGCAGCGCAGAAATTTGAAAATCTGTAACCACTCATGATTGATAATTTTATTTAGTTTTAGAAAAATGGTTTCGGACTGACTCTCTGCAGCCCGGAACCGCAGAGAGTATTATCCTTCTCTGAGTGATTAGAGAATCTTTTAGAAATTTTAAAAATTAATTTATTTTTATTGATCACTCAGAATATCTGTACAAAGTTAAAGCAGTTTAACCCGCATTACAAATAAAGTTTTTGCAGATTTTTGACGGAAGAATTTATTATTGTAAAGGAAAATGCTGTTTTTAATTAATAAATGGACGAATTCCAGCTATGTGTTTTGACAAATCAAGCAGCATATTTTACTTTATCATAAGGCTGAATATTATTTTCCGCAAAGATTTTCAAGATTGCAGGGGAGATTCTCCATTGAACTTTATTTTTACTAACATGAATAGAGTTATACAGGAGCAGGGAAACAGAGATAATAAAATAATTAAAGTCTCTGCGCCTCTGCTTCTCTGCGTTGAAAAAACATTGAATTATTTATACACTGAAAAATATTAATCAATATGGATCAGATTAAATAGAATGTCAGACTAAAGCAGGATTATCTAATCTACCATAAAATAGGGTTTTACAGTTGTAACTAATTATTTATTTTTCCAAAAATTATTTAAATGAATTTTAAATCACCCGGCTTCAGATCAAAATTAAAGAAAGTATTATTCCTGACAGCAGGGTGGATAGTTGCCGCAATTTATATTGTCATAATTCAGTATTCTCAGACAGGAAAAAAATTCCTTGAAAAGAATTTTGCTGAAGTAATAGTACTTACAATTCTGGAAGTATTAATTACCGGGATAATACTTGCCTGCTTTGAGGTTTTCTATTTTACTGACAGATTTAAATACAGGTCATTTAGTTCGGCGGTAATAATAAAAAGTCTGTTTTATACTACAGTCCTTATCTCTCTTGTCTTCATTATTGCATTCATTGAGTCTATAATTCTGAGATCCTATTCAAGTGATTTCTTCAATAATATACTGCCTTCGTTACTGTTGCTATTGTTCATGTGGGGACCTGTATTTATTTTAAGCATTTTCATGCTCCAGGTAAGCGATAAATTCGGGCAGGGAGTTCTTTTGAAATTTATTCAGGGAAAGTATCATTCACCGAAAGAAGAAGTAAGAATATTCATGTTCCTGGATCTTAAATCTTCAACGTCCATAGCTGAAGCTCTTGGAAATGTAAAATATTATGAACTGCTTAATGATTTTTTTTATGATGTGACAGATGCAATCATAGAAACAAAAGGAGAGATATATCAGTATGTCGGTGATGAGATAATTATTTCATGGTATCTGGAAAACGGAATTCAGGATACTAACTGTCTGCGGTGTTTTTATAATATTCAGAATACTGTAAAAAATTATTCGGAAAAATATGAATCAAAATATGGTCTCGTACCTTCTTTTAAAGCAGGCATTCATTACGGACAAGTTACGGTAGGAGAGATTGGTGTGCTTAAAAGAGAAATTGTCTTTTCCGGAGATGTACTCAATACCACTGCCCGCATTCAGGAATTATGCAATAAGTATAATGAGAAACTTATAATATCAAAAGATCTGCTTGAGAAAATTCAACCCGGAAAAAAATTTATGACAAAGGAAATCGGTCAGATCAATTTAAGAGGAAGAGCCGCTGCAGTGATATTGTATGGTGTTAAGCTAAATGAGAGCTTGCAGAATTCGTATGTTAATTGAGTTGATTGTGTTGATTGTGTTGATTGTTTTTAAAGAGTAGGTAAAGTCAGGTAAATAAGATTAAATAAAGTAAAGTGAGATACGTACATACCTCACTTTACAAACTCACCAAACTCACTAACTTAATTAATACAATTAACTATATGAGCTTTATGGTTTCTTCGTACTCACAAAATTATTCGAATTGTTATATGTCAGAAGCACGTCAGTCAGGTCTGTAATATTATTTCCATCCATATCAGTGGATTTATATCCGGCAGTAAAAGTGTTCGCATTATTATTTACCGCAACTATATCCGTCAGGTCCACTAAATCATCCTGATTTGCATCTCCGTTATACAGACAATATCTTGAGCCTTTAAGAATCTGATTATTTTCATATGCATATGATGCAAAAGGAGTAAAATCAAAATTCTGTGCAGACATATCAAATTCCCTTGGACTCCAGCTCCATGTTGCTATTGTATTTCTGTGTTTGACAATTATGAAATATGGAGCCCTGTTGCCGACACCGCTGAATACGAAACTTCCGTTTCCGATTGAATCAAGCACTGCTTTTGATGAATCTGCTATAAGAAACGGAGATCTGTTATATGCTAAGTAAACCCTTGCAGTGTCTTTTACCATTTTATTTGTTGCGCTGTTATAAAATCCCTGAATGAATGCTTTTAGATTCAGCTGAACGGTATATGGCTGAAATAAAGTACTAGCCCAGGAAGTGCCAACTCTTATACCGTCAATTTTTACTGTGCTTCCCTGCAGACCGCTCTGGATAAATAAATTTGAAAGTATTATATCACCTATATTACTGACATCAAGACTTGCTGTATCTGCAGCTGACGGTGTTACAGGTTCAGTTGCAGGAACTCCTGAAGTGTTTACATATAATCTTGCAATATCATTGCTCGCGCCATTTATAAATGTATAAGAGCATATCACCAGGTAAGTAGTATTTTTTGAATACACCACGGGAGAATATTTAATTGGACCGTCATATTTTCTGATTCCGAAATTGAAAGTAGATGAAGATATTTTTTTAATGAAAATTTTTGTATTGAAATTGGTTGATCCTCCGGCTTCATCCATACAGATATTATAGCCTTCTGTAGTTGCAGCAGTAAGACTGTCTACTCTTATCATGAAAGACATATAAACTGATCCGGATGTCTGCGGATCAATTTGGTTAATATTCACGTCACCGTCCGGCTGATTCGTAAAAAACGCTGTATTACCTATTCCGGAGCAGGCGTATCCTGCATAATTAAGTCCGGGTGATACTACTTTAATTTTTCTGTTAGTATTAGGACCTGAACGACTCCAGTTGCCGATTCCTTCGAGTGTATCTCTGACAGAGTAATTAAAGTTATCGACAAGTAAGGGCTGAGAGATTGATTCTCCAATGCTTAACAGAATTACAGCGATTGTTAAAATGTACTTTCCTTTATTTCTGAAATTTATTTTATTCATTTATATTTTTTTTTTATTATTAATAATTATTTGAAAGTATTTATTTTACTAATGTCATTTTTAGTACCCTGACATCGGTATTGCTTCTTGAATTAAATTGTAACTTGTAAAAGTATGTACCGCTGGATAGGGCAGCTCCATTAAAGTTTACAGAATATTCTCCTGCTGAATATCTTTCATCAGTAAGAAGTGAAACTGATCTTCCTGAAATGTCAAAAATCTCTAACTTAACATTTCCTTCCTCTGGAATTCTGAAGGAGATCTTTGTAGACGGATTGAATGGATTCGGAAAATTCCGGCTTACTGAAAATCCGTCAGGAATTATATTTGAAATCTGATTAATGCTGCTTAGTACGCTGCCTGCCCAGGACAATCCTACTCTTATGCCGTCAATTTTTACTGATGAACCTTTCAGAGATCCGCTCTGTGCATAACTGTTTGAAAGAATAACATTCCCGATACTTGGAACGTCTGTACTGTCGGTAGTAAAAACAGTCGGCAATGCAGGCTCTAATGCCGGAACACCGGACGAAAAGATATAAGCCTTAGCGCTGTCATTATTATCCCCGTTTACAAAACAATATTTAAGTACGGCAAGGTAGGTTGTATTTGTATTGTATACTGTGCTGCTGTAACTGACGATTCTTGATTTTCTTATACCTAAATTGAATGTTGTGGCTGAAAGTCTTTTTACATAAAGCATTGTGTTGATGAATGTCTGCCCGGTAGACATATTAAATCCGATGTTGTATCCGATTGTCGCAGTTGCTGTCATGCTGTCCACTCTTATCATAAAGGACAAATACAAATTCCCTGATGACTGTTGTGTAAAGTTATGCATCACAATATCACCTTCTGCAGTATTGGAAAGATATGCAGTGTTGCCGATTCCGGAACCTGCATATCCGGTGTAAGTTAAACCCGGAGATTTTACCTGTACATTGTAAGGTAAGTTAACTCCTGAGCGGTTCCATCCACCTGTTCCTTCAAGACTGTCAAGTACAGGATAGCTGAAATCATCTTTGAATAAATTCTGTGAAAATAAATTGCTGAATGAGATTACAATGCATAAAGCTGAGAGAATTAGTTTTTTTGTCGTCATTTTTATATTTAAACTTTAATTTAAAATTTACAATAACCGGCATACCGGTGATGCCATTAGTGTTCAGACGATTGCAATCAACTGAACGGGTTATTGTAATAAACTTGTACAAAAATAATCTCATAAATGCTTTCGTCCAAAGAAAGTTTTTCGGAAATTACACAATGAATTACTGAGAATAGTATGTCAAAAAACCTAAATATTGTCTATTTTTGAATAAATTTTCCATTTAGACCTCCTTAAAATTACACTAAATAACTGAATGCAAAAAACATCTTTTCTTGAAATTATGAGAACTCTGGACAGGGAAGAGCTGAAAAGATTTGAAGCATTTCTGAACTCACCTTATTTTAATACAAGAAGTCACGTTGTTAAGCTCTTCAGTGTTGTCAGGAAATATGCGCCTGATTTTGAGGATAAAGCTCTTGACAAGGAGGAAGTATGGAAGAAAATATCTCCGGGAAAAGAATATAACTACGGGGTCTTTAAGAATATTATTTATGATATCACGAAGCTTGCAGAAAGGTTTCTGGAAATTGAAGAATTCAGCTCGAATGAACATCAGCGGATTAAGAATCTCCTTATAAAACTGGGAGACAAGCACCTGGAAAATATTTTTATGAATAAGTATAATTCGTATGAGAAAAATTATTTAAGATCATCGAAGTTCTATAATGAATACTTCGGGGAGCAATATGAACTGATGAGAAGAAAATTTATTATGCAGGCGTATGATATCCGGCTCCGCTCGAAAAATATTTCTGCTCAGCTGGCTGAATTACTGATCTTTGATTTTATTGCAAAATTCAGCAATAATTTCAATAATATATATATAGAAGAAACCGAGCTAAATGAAGCTCCGGAGAATGATTTTATTAAAGTATTTTCTTCTGCTGTATTCTCCAATTCAGAACTTGAAGAATATCTGGAAACTCTCAGCAAAGGTACCGATAAGAACTATAAAATTTTAAATATTTTTTTCAAACTTATGAGGTCGTATCTGAATCCGCACAGCATTAAATTCTATTATGACTTTAAGAATTCGCTTTTTGAGAATGATAAATATATTTCCGAATCTGCCATGCGGGGACTTTATGCAAGCCTCGGCAGCGCGCTTGATAACTGTGATGATGTAATAAATGTAAATAAGAACCGGGAATTATATGAAATTATATACCATCTTGCCGAGAAAAACATTTTCCTCAGTGAAGACGGGAAAGCCATTCCATCATTATATACCCTTGCTGTAAAAACCGCAGGATATCTTAAAGAAAAGCAATTTATTGAAAGACTGATGAAGGATTACCTTCCGAATATCGACCCTGATCTGCGTAATAATTTTCAGATCTTCAGTCTCGCATATCTTCATTATTCCTGCAATGAGTTTGAAAAATCCCTGGAATATTCAAATAAAATAATTATCGATTCTTTTCAGATGAAATATTTTTTCAGAAATCTTCAGATCATTATCAGCTTTGAAAAAGAAGATTATGAAATGTTTCAATATCTTAGCGATTCTCACAGGCATTTCCTTTCAAAAAATAAATCTGTTTCGGAAAGATATAAGGAGAGCAATCTGAAATTTCTTAGTTACACAAATTCACTTTTCAAATTAAGAGAATCAAAAGATAAAACTGAAACCGGGCTTTTAAAAAATACTTTGCAGTCGGATTCGGTAGTGAATAAACAATGGCTGCTGGAAAAACTTGATGAACTGTAACTGTGATTACATTATTGATTTTTTTTCTATGATCAAAAACAAACAACCTCAATCTTTATCTTTTCTTACGGATTTATCACGATTACAAATAAATTCGAATTATTAAACGCAATCGTAGTATCATTAAGATCAACAAAGCCATCACTTTTCAGATCTGTGACGGAATATCCGGTAACAAAATCAGATGCGTCATTAAATACCTCTACTATATCGGACAGACCAACCGATTTGTCGTTATTGAAATCACCGCTGAAGAATGCAAATCTCACTGGTGATGAATCTACCTGCTTCATATTATTACCAAAAGACTGCGATGTTGCTGATGTATAGTCATACTGAATTGTTCCTGCTTCAGCTTTTGTAACAGGGTTCGCACTCCCGGTTTCAAGATCATTGAGATGTTTGATCTGCAGAAAATAGTTTCCTGTTTGAGCATTTGTGAAAGTGATAGTAGCTTTACTGCTGTCACTTAATAATGCAGCAGCAGAATCTACAGCATTGTAAGGTGAAATTGAATTTCTCAAATAAACCCTGATCGTATCACTTATCTGCAAGTTTGAAGTTGCATTATAAAATCCTTCTATGAGCATTGTTAAATTCAAATTTAAGTTTAGTATGAATTCATCGGCTCCGATATCGGGAGTGGATGCATTTCGTAAATTCCCGTCGAAGTCAGTGCTGATTCCTGCAACATTAATTCCGGTATTGTTTACAGTGCACCCGATTTAATATAGAGAGTAGACTAGTGCAATTCATCTTTTTCATTTGTAAGAAATTTTAAAAAAATAATTAGGGCTAACCTAATTTACTAAAATAACAATCTCAACTTACTTTCATACCCGATATGACATCCGCACTTTCTTAAATAAAAGTCAGTGTTATTCATACTAAAGACAAAGCTTTGACACAAAAGCTGTACTTCATTGTACTGAAAAGAGCCGGAGAATATGAAGAAGGTTATCTTTCTCTACAAATTAATTAACTTAACAGACTTTAATAAACCATCTGATTTCTCTAATTTGCAACATTCATTAATAAATATATGAATTATATATTAAAAGTTTATATTGAAGAATAAATTTAAAACCCCCGTTTCTGAAAATCTCCTGATAATATTTCTTTGTTCAATGATCCTTCCCTTTATTATTCTTTTCTTTTTTAATCATCCTTCAGCAGATGACTGGGGTCTTTCTGAAAATACAAAAATTCGGGGATTCTCCGATACGCAGATACATTACTATAAAAACTGGACGGGAAAATATTTTTCAAACGCAGTTTTAAGTTATAATCCGTTGTATTTTAACTCTGTGTTTGGTTATAAAATGCTGACGTTACTTCTGCTGATCTTGTTCATTTATATTCTTTATGCGCTTATCAGACAGCTGTCAAAAAATGCAATCAGTTTCAAAGAAAAAATACTTCTTACACTTTCAATAATATTTCTGTATCTGTATTCTATGCCTTCTTTGTCGCAGAGCTTTTACTGGCTCACGGCTTCGGTTGTTTATCAGCTCGGGCTAATTATGATAATGATGTTTCTTCTATTGTATTCTAAGATCACCGATCCGAAGGATTCTACTTCAGAAAATGTTCTGACTTTCCTCTCTGTTCTGCTTCTGATTGCAATTGCCGGCTGTAGTGAAATGTCAATGGTGACCGGTGTACTAATGATCTCTTTGCTTGTACTTGGCAAACTCATAACAGAAAGGAAGATCAACGGAAGGCTTGTCCTGTTTACTATAACAACAGCTTTATCATCTTATGTCCTTCTTTCCGCACCCGGAAATAATGTCAGAGGTTCGCAGTATCCTGACAGCCATAAATTGATTCCGTCTGTCATTACCACTATCACAACAATGGCTGATTATTTTGTATCCTGGATATTCCTGTCTCCTCTGTTATTCATCACTTTACTTACATTACCCGTATTATTTAAATTAGTTAAGAATAATGAAAAGAAGCCGGTGAGCATTTTTGTGAATCCTGTTTATACCGTTGCTGCTTTTCTGGGAGTTTTGTTTGTGCTTTTCTTTACCCCGGTTTGGAGTCTTGGAAGATCTCCGTTTAACAGAACAGTCAACATAATTTATTTTGTGTTTCTGATAGGATGGTTCTATAATGTTACAGTATTAATTTATCTGTTATTGAGGAAATATGAATTTAAAATAAGCCGGATACCGGATTTTGTTTATGCAGTGGCTCTTGTAGTTGTAGTGCTATTCTTATTCAAAAAGAATAATGTAAAGAATGCTTATGCAGATATTCTGCTGGGTGGAGCTTCCGGTTATAATAAAGAGCTTAACCTGAGATATGATCTGATTGACAAAAGTACCTCTGACAGTCTTACTGTCACTCCGCTTGTTTACACTCCGAGAACAATTTTCTTTACGGATATTACGGCAGACCCTGAACTTGAATTCAACAGGATGTACGCGCATTATTTTAATAAAAAATATATTTCCGTTCTGAAAGCAGATACTTTAAAGAATGAATAGAATTTTACAATTTATGAAATAAATATGAACATTAAGAAATTTTTAAGCGGTCAGTCAGCGAATTTAATTTTACTGTTTCTTATCTTCACGATCCTGCCTTTTATTATTCTTTCAGTATATGTCCATCCCTGCTGGGATGACTTTGAATATTCGGAGATCGCTTATAAAAATGGTTTCTTTCACTCTCAGTATATTTGGTATGTTACATGGTCAGGGCGTTTCTTTTCTACGGCAGTGCTGAGCAGTTTAAATCCTCTTATATACAGATCTATACTCGGATATAAAGTAATTACACTGATATTCATTCTTCTTTTCATTGTATCAGTATATTATCTTGTAAATGAAATTGCTTCCGGTAAAATCAGCATTAAGCAAAAACTCATCTGCACATTATCGTTCTGTTATCTTTTTGTTTCCGGACTGCCTGCGCCGGAGCTGGCGCTGTTCTGGCTTGCATCTACAGTTATCTATCAGCTGGCAAATATTATGATGATAGTCCTCGCGGCATTGTTTATCAGACTACTTCATAATAATAAAGAAGATATCAGTAAAGGACTTATCATTTCTGTCTGCCTGCTTATATTTGCGGTTGAAGGATCTAATGAAGTTTCGATGCTGACTACAACAATTTTCTTTGCAGCTGTTTTCGCGGGTAATTATCTGTTTACAAAAAAGTTTGATAATCATCTCTTTATATTTGCATCCGCTGCAGTTATTTCTTTCCTTCTGGTCTATCTGGCTCCCGGAAATGATTTCCGGCTGTCCACTAATCCGGACAGTCATAATTTGATTTATTCTTTAAAGAACTCATCAGTAGATCTTTTCAAATTTATTTTATACAGGATCTATAATCTGCCTCTGCTGATATTTACCGTGCTGTTTATTTCGTTTTATTATAAATTACTTTCAGGTAAAAAAACCGAGGAGATAAAATTAAATATCAGTCCTGTCTATTCGGTATTACTGTATTTGCTGATTCTCTTCTCCGGGATATTTGTGTCATACTGGAGTCTCGGAACAGCTACACCTTACAGAACTCTTAATGTCATCTATTTTATTTTTCTGCTGGGCTGGTTTCTTAATATTATGATTATTATAAAGTATCTTTATGCAAAAGAAAAACTCAGTCTTAACTCTGTTCCTGAATATGCTTTTGTACTTCTGTGCCTCGCTGTATTTTTCTCTTTTATGAAAGAGACCGGAAGCATAAAGCTGGCTTACCGCGATCTGTTGTCAGGGAAAGCACAGATATTCAGCTCAGAGCTGAATGAAAGATACAGGAATATTTATTCCGGCACATCAGATACTATTAAGATAGACAGTCTCAGCAGCATTCCGAAATCATTTTTTTATTATGACATTGGCTCTGATCCTGAAGGGAAATACAACAAGCTGCAGTCAGAGTATTTCGGAAAGAAAGCTATTATAAGAAAAGAATAGACAAAAAGAATTTACCGGCTTTCTGACATTAAAAGACAAGCATATAAATGACAATAATAAAAGTAACGTATTGAATAACGAGGGCAAAAATACTTCTGTAAAATATCAGCATGTTCTGATTGGAATTCTTGTACTTTCACTGATCCCTCTGCTTATACTTCATTTCTTCAATCAGCCGACTCCTGAAGATTTTTATTACAGCAGTGAAGCCCGGAAAATCGGTTTGTGGGATTCTATGCGTGTGCTTTATAAATTTTACGGCGGAAGATATTTTACCTATTTTGTTATAAGCCTCAACCCGCTGTATTTCAATTCAGTAGCTGGCTATAAGATCTTTACACTGCTTCTCATGTTTATGTTTTATTATGTTATTTTTCTCTTCATATCTGAATTCACAAAGAAAAGTCTTATACTAAGTGAGAGGATTTTATTTTCATTATCTGTTTATCTTTTGTATCTGTTAACTATGCCGTCTATTTCACAGGGGTTTTACTGGTTAGTATCTGCAGTGCATTATCAGGGCGCACTTATTCTATTGATGCTTTTTATGATTTATAATTCCCGTATTGAAAAATCAGATACTCCGTTAATAAGAAATATCAGCATACTCATTGCATGTCTTTTGACTGTTGCAATTCCCGGAACAGTTGAGCTCTCAGCAGCAACTATGGTTATTATTGTATCAGTCTTACTTCTGAAATCTGTTTTCATAAATAAGAAGATAAACTGGTGGCTGATATTGATTTCAATTCTTACTGTAATTTGTGTCTTCATAGTTTTGAAATCCCCCGGTAATGACCAGCGGTCTGTAAAATATTCTGATAATCACGATCTTCTATTCTCTTTAAAATCATCTTTCGTTTTCCTGATAGAATCTGCTGCTGCCTGGAAATTTAATTCTCCTTTGATTGCCGTAACGGTAATGTTAATTCCGTTTTATTTTAAGATTGCCGGCGGTAATAAAAATGAATTTAAAATAAAAATATTTAATTTATTTTATTTCATTCTGATATTAATTGTAGTTCTGTATGTTAATATTTTCATAATATACTGGAGCCTCGGTATTCCTCCATATGACCGCATACTTGACTTCATTTATTTTATTTTTCTTACAGGATGGTTCGTTGCAATTGTACAGATAACTTCCATACTCAATATTAAATTTGGAATTACAAGTATTACAATACCGAAATATATATATGCAGCTGCATTGGTGATCTTACTATTCTTTATAATAAAAGATAATAATATTAAGTCAGCTTATAATGATCTTTTCTCCGGTAAAGCATCGGAGTTCAGCAGGGAAGTCAATGAAAGATATGATATGATTTCAGACAGCGGCTCAGACAGTCTGCAGATAGATACGATAAGAATTGTCCCCGGGACTTTCTTCTATCAGGATATTACTAAAGACCCGAAACGCCCGTTCAATATCGGCTATCAAAATTATTTCAATAAGAAATATATTATCAGAAAATCATATCAGGAAGATGAATGAATAAAAGAAATCTTAAAAATGTATTTGAAAATGTTACATTATCCGGATTGATCCTGACCGTTTTGCCATTCATATTCTTATCAGTTTATTCACATCCATGCTGGGATGATTTCGAGTATTCTGAGCTTGCTAGAGAACTGGGGTTCTTTGAATCTCAGCGCAACTGGTATTACACCTGGACAGGAAGATTTTTTTCGACTGCATTTCTAAGTACTCTCAACCCTCTGGTTTACAGATCGGTCACAGGATATAAGATCTTAATGATGGTCTTCCTTGTACTTTTCATTATAAGCATCTATCTGCTTATCAGCGAATTACTTTCAGAAAAGATCACAAAAAAACATAAGCTGATATTCAGTCTGTTGGTCTGCTTTTTGTACTTTACCGGTATGCCTTCTATGAAGCTCGGATTCTTCTGGCTTTCAACGGCTGTTATATATCAGCTGGCAAATATAATGATGGCAGTGATTTTAGCATTACTGTTAAAATCAGAAATTAAAAATTCTAAAGGATCAGACATATTTCAGAATATAATTATATGCTTTTTAATAATTGCAGTCTGCGGTTCAAATGAAGTTGCTATGATTATGCTAATGATGTTTCTGTTTTTCATTTTAATTTTAAACTATACTGCAGATAAAAAAATAAGTAAAAGATTTTTACTCTTTAATATAACTGCATTGATATCATTTCTTGCCGTGTACGTTTCACCCGGCAATGTTCAGAGGTTCGGTAAACAGCCAAACAGTCATCATTTTTTATATTCTGTTAAACATACGCTTATTGATCTGACCGGACTTTTCTTCTTCAGAAATATCAGCATTCCGTTTATTGTTATTTCAATATTGTTCATACTGATATTGCTGAAAACTGATTTACGGAGTATATTCAAATTTAATCCTGATTCTGTAAATCCTTTTTATTCAATTACTGCATATCTGCTGATTCTTTCGGCGGGATATTTCACTTCCTACTGGAGTCTTGGAATTCCTCCGTTCGAAAGAATTACAAATGTAATTTACTTTGTTTATTTATTAGGTTGGTTCTTTAATATTATAATTATTATAAATTATGTCAAAAGAAAACTCAGTTATAATTTAAAACAGATTCCTTCTTATGCGTATGCTTTTACATTTTCTGTAACGTGTCTGGCACTGTTACTGACAAATAACAGTATCAAAAATTCATATAAAGATATTTACAGAGGGACTGCCGTCTCATTTGACTCCGAAATGAATAAAAGATATGAATATATTTATCAGGATATTGCAGATACCTGTATCGTAAAAAGCATTAAAAATGTGCCCTCAACCTTATTCTATCACGATCTCTCGGATGATCACAGGTATAAGTATAATAAGCTTGAAGCAAAATACTTCGGAAAGAAATTTATTATAGCCCGGGATACAGTTAAATGATGAACTCTTAAATTTAAAGTGAAAACAAAAAATGTTCTTAACAAAAATATATTTTATAATTTAAATAATTGAAATGAATCCAGTTGAGATCATAAAACGAAAGCGAAACAATTCTCAGCTTTCAAAGGAACAGATTAAATATTTTATAGAGGGCTATTTAAAAGGTGATGTTACAGAATATCAGATGTCGGCTTTTCTTATGACAGTATATTTTAACGGAATGAATGAAGATGAAACATTTTATCTTACAGAAATAATGCTTAAAAGCGGAGTGATAGTAGATCTTGAATATCTGAAAATGCCTAAAGTTGATAAGCATTCTACCGGCGGTGTGGGTGATAAAACATCTCTAATACTTGCACCTCTTGTTGCATCCTGCGGAATTGCAGTTCCGATGATATCTGGCAGGGGACTCGGTCATACGGGCGGCACTCTCGACAAGCTGGAATCCATACCGGGATTTAATGTTAATTTTACAATTCAGGATTTTAAAAGGATTATAGCCGAGATTGGAGTTGTTATGATAGGACAGACCGAAGAGCTGGCACCTGCAGATAAAAGGATCTATGCACTTCGGGATGTCACAGCAACAGTTGAATGTATTCCTCTTATTACATCCAGTATTATGAGCAAGAAGCTTGCAGAAGGAGCGGACGCACTCGTGTTTGATGTGAAGATCGGTCACGGTGCAAATCTTCCTGATCATGATCAGTCTCTTGAGCTTGCTAAAAAACTCATTTCAACTTCAAAAAAATTCGGTAAGAAAGCAATCGCCATACTTACTGATATGGAACAGCCGCTCGGAAGAAATATCGGCAACTGGCTAGAAGTCGAGGAATGCATAGACCTCATGAACGGTGGGATAGTGCCGGATCTATATAAGCTGAATAATATTCTTGCCGGAGCTATGATTTATCTCGGAGGTAAAGCAGGCAGTATTGATGAAGGAGAAAAGATCGCCGAAGAAAAACTCATGGATAAGAGCGCTTATAAGAAATTTCTTGATATGGTTAAGATACAGAACGGCGATGTTGATTATATAAAAGACTGGACGAATTTAAAAAGAGCTAAATTCAGAAAAGAAATTACTGCTGAAGAAAATGGATTCGTATCAGAGCTTGTTGCTGGTGATTTCGGGTTCACTGGCATTGAGCTTGGCTGCGGCAGAAAAAAAACCAATGATGTAATTGATTATCGGTCGGGAATCATTCTGAAAAAAAAATGCGGTGATGAAGTAAATGAAGGCGAAGTTATATGCGAACTTTATGCCGAACACGAACATAAACTTGAAAAAGCCGTAAGCCGTCTGGAAGGATCAGTAAAGGTCACTAAGGAAAAACCTGAACTTAAAGATTTAATAATTGATATCTTATATTAAAAGAGTAAAAGAATAAATGATAAAGCTGGCTTTCAAATCTGTAAAATTTCTATTGCTGGTTGCTGTCATCTCAGCAGCAGGATATTTTTATGTTCTCCCTAAACTTGAATCGGCGAAACAGGAAAAGATTGAAACTGAGAAACAGATACAAACTAATGAATACTTATTTGTTACTAAGGTCATAGACGGTGATACTTTTAAAATGTCAAACGGAGAAAAAGTCCGTCTGACGGGAATTGATACTCCTGAAAAGTTTGAATCCGATAAGCTTGACAGACAGTCCGGACAATCAGGGAGGGATAAGGAAACTATAAAGAAGCTCGGAGAAGCATCTTCTGAATATGTGAGAAAACTCGTTGAAGGTAAGAAAGTTACAATGGTGAAAGATCAAGGCTATGATGACAGGGATAAATACGGACGGCTTCTCAGATATATTTATCTGGAAGACGGCACCTTTGTAAATGCGAAAATACTCGAAGACGGCTATGCAAATGTCTATTATTCGAAACAGATCTCAAAGATGGATGAATTTAAAAAACTGGAAAGAGATGCAAGAGAAAACAAAAGGGGACTCTGGGGTGAAGTGGATGGACTGAAATAGTTTTTAGATATTAGTTGATAGTTGATAGTAAATAGTTGATCAATGCAGACGAAATCTGATGAGTAATGATTTTAATACTTGTATGAAAAATTAAATTAAAATATATTGCCTAAATTTAAACAGTGAAATTTATGGAGTTGGAAAAGCCCAAAAAATTTGACAGTTTTCTTGCAAAGCTGGTAATATTTATAATCATACTCGCAACAATATTTACTATTTACCTCTCTGTTAAACTTGTCGTCACGGGCTTCACTTTCAGGTAAACTACGAACTACTAACTGCCAACTGCCTCAAGATACTTTTCCTTCAGAAGCGGAGTAATTCTATATCTGTCATCACCGTATGAATCAAACATTGACTTAAGAATATTATACACAAGCTCAATTCCGATCCTTTCAGACCATTCAATCGGACCGTAGGGATAATTTGTTCCGAGCTTCATTGCAGTATCAATGTCTTCCTTATTCGAAGTGCCTTCCTGAAGAACCAGATATGCCTCATTTATTATCATTGTAATTATTCTGAGTGATATCATACCGGGTCTGTCCGAAACTTCATAAACTTGCTTTTCAAGACCTGCAAACAATTCTTTCGCTTTCTCAAAATTATCTTCAGATGTAAAGCTCGTTTTTGTAATCTCAATTCCTTTGGAATCAGAAAAAGTCGGATACAGAGAAACACCTATGATCCTTTCAGGGTATTTTGAATTTACTGATTGTTCAAGTGCTGTGATACAGAGTGAAGCTGAGATCACAACAGCTTTTGAATTTTTTTCATCTATGAAATTCAGAATATTAAATTTAACTTCACTGTTAAAATTCGTAAGTTCAAAAACAAATTCAACATCCTCTGTGAGTTCGCCGGCAATGTCGTAGTTTGCTTTAAGAAGCTCAGATAACTCTGAGATCAGTGACTCATTATCACCAATTATAAAGATCTTTTGCATAAACAGGAATAATAATTAATTGTAAAATTGAATAAAAAGGAATTAAAAGATTTACTTAATAACTTATATCTGAAATACAAAAGCAAACATTCATCAAAAGACCCTGTCTGGAAACTTCACGATTTCAGCGAAGCAAAAGACATAGAAATATTAGGTCTTGTCACTTCCTGCTACGCATACGGTCAGGTCGGTCAGATAAATTTATTCGTAAATAAATTTCTGAAGAACATTGATTTCAGAGTGCACGAATTTACTTCTAATTATTCTGAACATAAAGACAAAAAATTCCTGAAAGGACTTTACTACAGATTCAATACCGAAGAAGATCTTTCTCTCTTATTAATAAATATCAGAAATTCATTACTGGGTTACGGAAGTCTGCAGGAACTGTTCTGTGCTGAATACAGGGAATCAGATCAGAATATTCTCAGTGCATTGAAATTCTTTTCTTTGAAACTGAATGAGACATCTAATGAAAATTCTTGTTACAAATATCTTGTCCCGGTTCCTGAAAACGGTTCAGCCTGTAAGCGTTTAAATTTATTCTTGAGATGGATGGTTCGAAATGATGAGATAGATATCGGTATTTGGAAAAATATAAACAGATCAAAACTAATAATGCCTGTCGATACTCACATTTACAGAATCAGCAGAAAACTTAAAATGGTTAAAAGAACTTCCTGTAATTTAAAGTATGCAATTGAGTTAACGGAAATGCTTAAACAGTTTGATCCGGAAGATCCAGTTAAATATGATTTTGCTCTTTGTCATCTTGGCATAGATAAATTAACTGGCGATGTTTTGAGAAACTGAATAATCGAAATAGTTTTCCTTGTATCCCAGTTTACAATAAACTTATGCTGTCTGTTTTCAATGTCTGCCTGCCTTCTTATTCTTTACATAGAGATTTCTTTTGAAGGATTATTTTATCTTGTAAAAATTAATCAATACTAATATATTAACACCAATGAGTTTTAGTAAATTGTAAGGAAGATCAAAGTAAAATCTCATGTTAATCATTCTCATTTACTTTTATATCTTTCCAATTAATTTCTGAAATATGGATTACCCGGAAAAAAAGAACAATAAAAATTATGTCTTCCTGCTGATATTGTTGCTTACGATGATATCATCTCAGATCATTTCAGACAGAACAATTCAGCCTAACGTAGCGAGAAGAATGAATATTCAGGATTCGATTCTTGCTGGACAATATGAAGCTCCGTATCAGTACAGAATATTGAAATCTCTTCTTGGTGAAGTTACTGAATATTTTGTGTCAAGTGTTGTTCAAGATCCGGTTAGATCACATATTATTTCATTTCATATTTTGATCTTCCTGGTATTTCTTGGAATTTTCTCGCTGATGTATTTTTATCTGAGATTATTTTTTTCTGTATATGTATGCATGATAGGTATGCTGCTGCTTCAGATAGTTATACCCCTGGGAATTACAAGTATCTGGGAAGAAGGGGATTATTTTACTTTGCTGTTTTTCCTGATCGGCTTTAATCTTATGTTCAGATCAAAGGAATATCTGATACCGGTAGTTGTCTTGATTGGTGTTTTGAACCGGGATCAGATTATTTATATTTTAGCATTTTATGTCGCTTTCCTGATCGGTGAAAAACGATTATTTTCAAAAAAAGGGATAACCGTAATACTTGTGAGCCTCATTGCTTATTTTGTTACATACTATTCTATGAGATTATACTTTGGATTTAAGATAAATCACTATGTTACAGAGATCCAGACCTCAACCAATATAGATCACTGGGATTCAATACTTGGATTATGGGTTGAACAGGTGTTTGTATTTGTAATTTTATGCATAATTTCTTATAAGAAAAGCAGTACTTTTTTCAGATTGTCATTACTTAGTCTTATTTTATATGTTGTAATATTTTTCTTCAACAGTATTCTCAGCCAGGTTGCTAAGATTTTACCGGCATATCTGATTCTGATACCAATGAGCCTTCAGACACTGTCTGGTGAGAAGATGAAATACTTCAATAACTTCAATTTCATTAAAAAAGAATAAAACCGGAAAGTAAAATTCTTCATTTCTATTAACACATTATTCGATTAGGTGTATATCTCTTATTGTCATATCCACATGTTCTTAAGCTTTCTGTCATCCCCGAAGCTTTTATCTGGGATCCAATTACTAAGATTTTAAGAAATATTAATGTATTGTTGATAGGATTCCCGCCAGGAGAATTCGGGGATGGAAAAGCGAGTGTGTTTTACAGAATTCTCTGCATAGATTTTCATTGTTCTCCGGTTCTTTACAGCTTTGCATTGATTTATTTTTATAAAGCGACTCTCATGTTTAAAGTCAGCAGATTATTTAGAAATGAAAAATGAAGTTGTAAGATAAATGCGTATTGCCATAACAGACCCCTCATCCCGCTCAAGAGGCTGTCTCAAAACATCCTTATAAACCACAAAAACACAAAGACACTATAAAACTTTATTGAAAATAAAATGCATTGTGACATTGAGTACCCAATATAAGTTAATTATAAAAGTTTTAATTTTAAAGAAAATGACTTATTTCTTTCAAAACATTTGGGAATGACATATTGGGAATTCATAGTTTAAAAAAATGCGGTGCTTTTAACTCCAAATTCGAAACTCCAAATTCCAAATTTAACTACTTATTGGTTTTCATTTTAAATAAGTTTTGAGACACCTTCTCAGGATAGGGCTTGGGATGGGGTATCGTAGTAATCAGAGATGTATTTAAATAAATTATAATTTAATAAAAAAATTTACAACAATAATTTAAGTTTATTGGTCCGATGCGGGATGTTTTTGCAAACTTTATGTACTAATGCATTTGAAATAATTTTCATTTTCCTTATATTTGTAAAATGTAATTAAAATTTATAACATCATAAATTTCAATGTCAAATAATACAGTGAATAAAGGTAAAATTATACAGATCATAGGACCTGTTCTGGATATTGATTTCAGCGGCGGTGAAATACCTGCGATCTATAATGCGATACAGATTAAGAAAAAAACCCAGGACGGCAAAGAAGAAAATCTTATTACGGAAGTTCAGCAGCATTTAGGTGAATCACGTGTAAGAACAGTTGCGATGGATTCAACGGACGGACTGGTTAGAGGTATGGAAGCCCTTGACACAGGAGCTCCCATTTCAATTCCCGTAGGTCCGGAAGTTCTTGGAAGGTTAATTAATGTAACAGGTGATTCTATAGACGGTAAAGGACCAATTAATACTGAGCTCAAATATCCAATTCACAGACCGGCTCCTCATTTTAAAGAATTATCTACAAAGAAAGAAATGTTTGAGACCGGAATTAAAGTTATTGACCTTCTTGAGCCTTATACAAAAGGCGGAAAGACAGGATTGTTCGGCGGTGCCGGAGTGGGAAAGACAGTTATCATACAGGAATTAATTCATAATATAGCAAAGCATCACGGCGGATATTCGGTTTTTGCAGGTGTAGGTGAGAGAACAAGAGAAGGTAACGACCTTTATCTTGAAATGACGGAATCAGGTGTTTTAAAAAATACGGCTTTAGTATTCGGACAGATGAATGAACCTCCGGGAGCAAGACAACGTGTGGGTTTGACCGGTCTTGCAATTTCAGAATATTTCAGAGATCAGGGTAAAGATGTTTTATTATTTATTGATAATATTTTCAGATTCACACAGGCAGGTTCAGAAGTTTCAGCTTTGCTCGGCAGAATGCCATCAGCTGTAGGTTATCAGCCGACTTTAGCATCTGAGATGGGTGCCCTTCAGGAAAGAATTACATCTACTAAGACAGGTTCCATTACTTCAATTCAGGCAATTTATGTTCCGGCGGATGACTATACGGATCCCGCACCGGCTACAACTTTTGCTCACCTTGACGCTACAACTGAATTATCAAGAAAGATTTCCGAGCTTGGAATTTATCCTGCAGTGGATCCACTTACTTCAACCTCAAGAATTCTTGATCCTCTTATAGTAGGGGAAGAACATTACAATGTTGCACAGGGTGTAAAGAAGATATTACAGACATACAAAGATCTGCAGGATATCATTAATATTCTTGGAATAGATGAATTATCTGATGAGGATAAGATGACTGTGGCAAGAGCCAGAAAGATACAGAAATTCCTTTCACAGCCGTTCTTCGTAGCTGAGCAGTTTACAAATCTTCCGGGTAAATATGTAAAGCTCGAAGATACGATCAAAGGATTTAAAGCTATTATTAGTGGTGAATATGACGATCTTCCTGAAAATGCATTTTATCTTGTTGGTACAATCGAAGAAGCAATTGAAAAAGCAAAGAAATTGTCTGAATAAAAAAAATCAATTTTGGAAAAAAGTTTTAAATTAGAAATAATAAGTCCGGTAAAAACAGTTTTCAACGGAGAGGTCAGTTCAGTGACCATTCCGGGAACGATGGGAAGTTTTCAGGTTCTTATGAATCATGCTCCGTTGGTTTCCTCCTTTGAAATTGGAATGATAAAAATTGAGAAGGGTCCTGAAGTCATGGAATATTCAACAAGCGGAGGCATTTTTGAAATTAAAAACAATAAGGCAGTAATACTGGCGCAGACAATTGAATCTAAAGAAGAAATAGATCTCTCCAGAGCGCGAAATTCCAAATCAAGAGCAGAAATGATCTTAAAGATGGGAGATGTAAGAGATGATGAGAAATCAGAGGCTAAAGTGTCCTTACAGAGAGCTAACAACAGAATAAAACTCGCAGAAACAAAAAAATGAATTTAGTAGGGACCGTAGCTCAGCGGTAGAGCAACTGCCTTTTAAGCCGTAGGTCGATGGTTCGAATCCATCCGGTCTCACTAATTTTATTCTCCCTTTTCAGCTTTTTCCCAGATTTTGTCAGGTACAAGAAATTCCAGTCCGGTGTAAATCCCGTTTATCATCTCAGCATAATTTAAATTATATTCAGCAGGTACTGATAAAAACGGTTCTTTTCTTTTCTCTTCAATCTCTTCTTCTGTAAATTCTTTTCCGTTATAATGAAGATAATTCTCTTTTGTCTTTTCGAAATATAAAGTCATATTTAAAACTGAATTTGGGGGACGTGCATCTGATTTTAGATCATCCGGATTTACTTTAAAGATACCGCTTTTTTTTAATAATGAATTAAAACTTTCCATGGATTTTTTTCCGCTCTGAAATTCGTATTCATTCACTTTTCCGCTTCTGTAATATTCAAGCTTTCCGCTTCCGTTGCTTCTGATGGTGATTATGTAATAATTCTTTGTTTCAGCTGAATTTTCACCGCTGGAGTTGTAGTAAACTATTCTTGACCAGTCACTCTGAGGTAAAATATTAGCCGGTAAAATAAAAATGAAAAACTTTATTGAAATAAGTAAAAGAAAAGATTTTAACATATAGGTTTAATTTTGATTTTAATATTTATTTGAACAAACTTAGTAAATCCTTTTAATAAATATAATACAACTGTTCTTACCGCATCAATACATTTTTTTAGGCTTTGTACTTAGTGGCTTATAAGAATGCTTTGAGACATCCTATTGCGCTGGGAGGGGAGGTTAGTTTTGAAATGAAAATATAAATATTGAATTAGGAAATTTTATCAACAAAATATAAATTTGATAAAACGTTTTGGATGGACGTTATGCAGTGATCTGGATTGATAGAGTGGGTTGAATTGCTTTTTTTCAAACTTGCAATATTCATTCTTCATTGCTACTTTTGTATAAATTTTTTAAAAATCAAACATTTTTTATTACCCGTTTTTTAAAAAATTTCTTAATCAAAATGCAATTCCCCGTTCTTTCCTTTTAAATTTCATTTTTAAAGTTTATATATTAAATAAAATATTTCATTCACATATCTATATTTATTTACTTAAAAACAGAAAGGGGCAAAAATGAAATCCTTTACAAAATTAATGCTTATTATTTTAAGCATTATTACTATCTCCTATGATGCTTCGGCACAGTTTGCAACCGGAGATGTCTTTGTTGCAGTAGCCAATGGTTCAGTTCAATGGAGACAGCCTAACGGCACACTTGTAATGACTCTGAATACAACTCAGGGTGGATATACTACAGGTATGGCTTTAGATACAGCAAACAATCTTTACGTTACAAATTTCAGCGCAAGTACTGTATCCAGATTCGATAAATTCGGAGCTTTGCTGGGAACTATCGGATCAGGTAATTCTACACCGGAAAGTATTGTGTTCGATAATGCTTCAAATTTTTACACAGGTAATCTTAGTAACGGCATCAGAAAATATGATGGAGCCGGGGTATATCAAAGTTCTTCTTTTACCGGAAGAGTTGACTTTATGGACCTACAGGCTGATCAGTGCACAATGCTTTTTACTACAGAAGGCAACACGATCTACCGCTATAATATCTGCACCAACACTGCCTTATCAGATTTCGCAACAGGTCTAAGCAGTTGCTATGCTTTAAGGATTCTTACAGGTGGTGATGTTTTGGTCGCAAACGGAGTAGATATAAAAAGACTTAACTCAGCCGGAAGTGTTATTCAAACCTATGACGTAGCCGGTGAGAATTCATGGTTCGCTTTGAATTTAGATCCTGACGGTGTCACTTTCTGGAGTGCTGATTACAGTACTGCAAATGTTTACAGAATTAATATTGCAACGGGAGCAGTTGTATCAACATTTAATACAGGCACAGGAAGCAGCACAGTTTACGGTCTAGCAGTAGCAGGTGAAATCACCGTTGCAACACAACAGTTTATTACGCTTACTCCGCATGATGCAACAAATCCTGTCAATACAGAACATTGTGTCAATGCTACTGTTGTGGATCAGTTTGGTGTTCCTCAGGCAGGTGTTAATGTTTTATTCCAGGTCAGAGGAGTCAATGGTGTACTTAATGGTGTATTGCCTACAGATAATGCAGGTATCGCAAGATACTGTTATATCGGTACTTCAATCGGAAGAGATACAATTATCGGAACCATAGGAACTACTTTAACAAAAGATACTGCATTCAAAACATGGGAAGCTGTTTCTCCTGTTGAATTGACTGCATTTACTTCCACTGTAATAAATAAGGATGTAAAATTAAACTGGTCAACTTCCGAAGAATTAAATAATGCAGGATTCGATATTGAAAGATCTGAGGTTGACGGTCAATGGTCAATGATCGGAAATGTTGCCGGTAACGGTACCACCGGTGACCCGAAGAACTATGAATTCACAGACAGAAATCTGAATTCAGGAAAATATAATTACAGACTGAAACAAATAGATTTCAACGGTAATTTCCATTATTATAATTTAAGCGAAGAAGTAATTATTGGAATTCCTGATAAGTTCAGCCTGTCACAAAATTACCCGAATCCGTTTAACCCGACAACAAAAATTGATTTTGCATTACCTAAAGACGGAAATGTAAAGATCACTGTTTTCGATAACAGCGGTAAACTGGTATCAGAGATTTCAAACGGTTTCAGATCAGCAGGCTATCATACTGTTGAATTTAATGCTGCAAACATTGCCAGCGGAGTTTATTTCTATAAATTTGAAACAAATGGATTCAGTAAAGTTATGAAGATGACTGTTATAAAGTAATATCAACATTTTAAATATTTGTAAAAAAGCGGACTGTAGAAGTCCGCTTTTTTTTTATAACAGATATTTTAAATATTATTGCTGCATGATGTACTTTGGTGAAAATAATTTAGTTCAAAAAATTTGGGATCAACTCTTCAGCGAATACTGAGACTTGAAAAATCCGGTACTTTAATTTCCCTTATTCGAGATTCCAATTCCCAAATCCAGTTAAATATTATTCCTTTTTGTAAATTATACGGCTGTTAGGATCCATGCATTAAAAGCAATAAACTGGAATTATATACGTTCTAATTGTAAAGAAGTGAACTTCCCTTTGAATATTTACTTCCTTAAAATTTATGTTTTTTAACTATCGCTGTAAAATTTCATTTTTTAAATCAGACTACTTCTCAAGACTTCATCCTATTTCCATTTACTACAAACTTATTTTAAGAGTCTGTAATGAAGTGAATTTAAACAAAAAGTTTTTCTGTTTTCAGAATTTTTCGTTTTTTCTCAGGTGAACTGATACTATACTTTTCTCTTTATTTATTACATTACTTATATAAAATATTTTACTCATCTACTGCGAGTAAATTTTCTTTCATAATGAGTTTGCTTACAGAGATGAAGAGTCTTCTTCCATATAGAAAGAATCTTCTCCCATTTACGAAGAGTTTAATTCCATACACGTAGAGATTACTTCCATTTACGAAGGGTCTGCTTCCGTGAAGACGGGTAACGCTGACTTTTCTTACCTGAAACTTAAACTTTCTTCCATTGACATTCCCTCTGCATTCTGAGCTGTTCTAAATATTTTCAATGACATTTTCCTGGCTTTTAATCTAAATTACTTTTCATTTTTTTTATTCTGGCAATCAAATTTACCGGTACATATATTAAATTCAGTGACAAAACACTTTCTCAGCTAATAGCTCATATCTCATAAAATGTTTACAGAGATTCACCATATTATGATCATGATTAGATAAATCAATTACTGCACCATTTTTCGGGTCTGGCTAAATCATCTTTGTAAACAACCAATGAATGATAGATTACTCTAAAAATGTGCTGAACATAGATAACTTTATCTCATTGTGTCATGTGTCTTAATTGTTTAAATAGGTTTTGATACAATCCGGAAAAGGTATGTTAATTTCTCAATAAAAAAAGCCGGAAGAATTTTTTCTCCCGGCTTTATTATAAATTAAAGCAAATTTATTATTACTATTATTACGGTCTTTGAACTCCGATGAAGTTCTTTGCATTACCGAAAGCTAACAGAATGTCTGTCAGATCAGTTACGCCGTCACAGTTGAAATCAGTGGAAGGACTTGTATTGAATACACTTGCGTCATTGTATGTTAATACTACGTCTGTTCCGTCAACCTGTCCGTCCTGATTTGCATCTCCCTGATAGATTGATGGGATACCGCCTGAAAGAATCTGATTGCTGCCGTAAGCTTTATTCAATGCGGTTGTGAAATCATAACTTGCCGCATTTGAAGAGAAAGTAACAGTTGTAGCAGTCCAGGTTTCTACAGAATTTGCGCTCTTCACAACTACATAATAAGGAGTGCCGTTAACTGCTGTTGCAAAGTTAATAATATTATTAACATTTCCACCTGCTGTTCCGCTTACTGATTCAACTACTGCATATGGAGAAGTTGAATTTCTGATTTCTACAGTTACAGCTCCTGCATTAGGACAAGCTTCAAAATTTAATTTAAGTGTCAGTGCGCTTGATGAAGAAACTTCATCTGCTCCGATATCCGGAGTTGTTGCGCTTCTTGTATTACCATCGTAATCGTTTGTAACTCCGGCTATAGGAGTACCGGTATTCAGACAAGGAGATAATGCCTGTAAATGAAGATCAGTCGTGCTCACATACAGAGGATTTCCGCTGATACTGTTTGCATCCTGTGCTGTAGCTGTCTGCCATGCTGCCAGGTTTGCTGATGTTGCAGCGGCTATTTGTCCGATTAATTTTAATCCTGAACCTGTTGCGTTGCTGTAATAATTATTGTAATTACTGTTGGAAAACTGTGCATTGTTTGTTTCTGCATAAACGCAGGTCGATGCATATCCGGTAGCACCCAGTAATCCAAGATCATTTTGTATTGAATTGTCTCTTATATCGGCAACACTTCCTGCTCCGAGGAATATTCCCATTGACAAAGCACTGGTTTGATTCAATGTATTACCTGTAAGATAAATTGAATTATAATAAACACCTACACCAGTCTGAGCGCTGAATACAGAAATTCCGATGACATTATCAGTAGGAATTGATGTGTAATTCCAGCCGTCACCGGATAGTTTATAGATCATATTGTTTTTTACAACATTATTACAGGCTGCAGTACCTGAAGATACTACTATACCTTGTCCGCCGTATCCGCCTGTTCCGGTATATATCAGATCATGGACTGCATTTCTCTGTGCGACAGAATTAGTTGTTCCTGTTGCAAACCAGATTCCTTTATCATCTTCTGCTGATGTTCCGTCAAAATTTCCAATATCATTGGACATTACATTGGCACCGTCAAATCCCTGAACGTAAACTCCGCATAATCTTACAGAGTTTGCTCCGGCTGTGTTAATGCTGTTTGATAAAACATTGTAACCGGTACCGTTTCCTGCAAGTGCAACTGCAAATGAAAAAACACCGATATAAGCTCTCTCAATGCTGTTATTCTGCAGTGTGATATTATTAAAATATCCGCCTGTTGTAGTAACTGCCTGATCAGTGAGAACTATTGCAGAAGATGTATTTACACCGTTTCTGACTACGCAGTTTAATACTGATGTGTTTGTTAAAGGGGTAGTTCCGGTAGATGCGATCCAGATTGCCATTGGTGTTGTGACGCTTGTATTTTCAATGGTCATATCTCTTGATGATCCGCCGGTATTTGATCCCTGAATGGTAACATAGCTGTTTCTTATTTTGAATAATGGACCTCCGGCTGCAGCTCCGCTGATTACCGAAGTAACACCTGTGTTTGGCTGAATGGTCAGTGTATTGGTTGCTGAAGCTGTACCATAATTTACAGTAATAGGATAAGTTTCTGAAGGATAGGTTGCATCCAAAAGCAGGAACCTTACAGCTGCGCTTGATCCTCTTAAGTTAAGATCATTTACAGCAGCAGAGATCGTTGCATATACACCGACACCTGCATCTGAAGGAAGATTTGGATTTTCTTCTCTTTTTACATAAAGAGGTCCGTCATAAACTTTTCCGTTTTCCATTGCGACGAAAGAAACTTCTTCAACTTCTTTCATTACTTTTCTGTCGGTGGAAGTACTGAGAGCTGTTTTATCAGGTGTTTCTGATTTAACGGCATTATCAAAATCTGAAGTTTCAGATACTTCTCTCATTACTTTTGTTACAACTCTTTCGAAGGTTATGTTTTTTCCTGTTATTCTGTTGAATAATAAAGCGCCAACAGTATAATCGCCTGCTAAAGGAGCACCGACAATATTATATAAGTTTATAGTGCCTGAAATTGGGAATGCTGCAGAGGTCAAAGCAACACTTGACGGCTGTGCCGCAAATGTACCAGAATTAATTCCGACTGCCGGTGTGGCATTCAGATCCTGTGCAACAATGAAATACTGAATTACATCACCTGTTGATACTCCGCCGATCAAAGAATAATCAATTGTAAAATCATAAGTTCCGGTTGACTGCTGAAATTTCCATCCTGCATCTGTATTAGGATCCGTTGACTTTTTGTAATAAATCCTTGGTTTAAATGTTGTATTATTTACACCATCAGGATCTGTTATTGAAACACCGTTAAGATTTCTGTTAGATGTAGAAGTTGTGTTTCCTAATGCAGTATATGAAATTGAAGGTGCTAAATTATTTACACCGTCAAATTCGTCAGCTCCGATATCCGGTGCAACTGCTCCTCCGTAAATTGAACCTGCAGGACCCGGTCTTACGTCCGGTGTAGGTTGTTCATAGTCAGTTGTTACACCTGTTGTAACCTGACTTATGCCGCCTGATTCAAGAGATGTTATTGTACCGGCAGCAATATGGAAATCTGCATCACTGGTTAATGGAGCGAAAGATGTTGCTGTAAATCCTTGAGATGCATTATCATTTGTACCTGAACCTGATAATGTTGATGTATAAACTTTTAAATTCGTCAGCGTTAAATAAGTCGGTGCTGAAGCAGTTGTTCCTGCTTGTCCGATACCCTGCGCAGTTGCATCAGTTCCGCAATAATAAGCATTGTTGTTAATCGAAAGATTCATAGCTACTGTAGCTGCTGAAGGAAGATAAACACCAACGTGAGCGGTTGTTCCTGCAGAACCTCCGCTTAATCTGTTCATAAAGAAATTATTATAAACATTAATTCCGGTTTGTCCGGTACCTACTATACAGAAAGCTGAAGATAATATATTTGTAGCTGATGCACCAAACATTGCTCCGTATAAGTTAACTGAGTTATGATATACTCTATGATTTGTACCTGCATTACATCTGATTCCATGAACACCGAAAGTTGTAGAGAAAGCTGCTCCTCCGGTAATGTCCATCTTTAGGTCAGAAACGGTATTATTTTTAACTGTAACGGCTGTACCACCGAAAATTATTCCGCTTACTCCCCATGTTCCTGTATTTCTGTTATAAACTGTTGTTATTCTGTTTAATTCTATTGTAGCTGATGTAACCGTACCTGTTGCGTCTATGGCTGCAGTTCCGCTCGAGCCACCCATACTTTGTGTATTATTAATAATATTCTTGCTAATTGTATAAGTACCTGAAGCTGCAGAAACTAAAATACCTTTAGCAATGGAGGCT
Source organism: Bacteroidota bacterium (assembly GCA_036782875.1). GTDB lineage: Bacteria > Bacteroidota > Ignavibacteria > Tepidaquicellales > Tepidaquicellaceae > JAGPCH01. The sequence goes on from DAIPYG010000024.1 coordinate 30,370, forward strand.
CCGTTAATTGTTACATTGTTTATTGTATTGCTGCTGATATTGACAGATGTTCCGATAGCGCTTGCCAGTTCAATTCCTGATGTCGTGGTTCCGACATAAGACATGATGTTCTTTATTGCATTTCCTGTAACAGTTACTGCGCTGGTACCGCTAAGCCAGATACATTTAGTATAAATTGTAGTAGTCGGAGATGTATAAGGAGGAATAGCAGGAGAAGGTGTTCCCTGATCTCCCATTGTATTATTTGTTACAGTTACTCCTGTAGAAACTGTAGTAGCTGCTCCATTAAATACAATACCTCTTGCGCATGCATTAACTGAGTTATTGTCGGCTAAAAATGCATTAATAGTTGTTCCTGAAGGAGCTGTATTTGTTGTTACTGAAGTAACTGCAGTCGGAGCTGCGCCGGCGCCACCGCCTGCATAAATTCCGAATGTAGTATTTTCACTTCCGGTGGTGCTTGTTGCAGTCGAAAGCATTCTTCCTGTTGCACTTCCGTTGATAATACAGTTTTTTACGGTATTATTGTCTGCAGAAGTATAAGTTGCTGTAGTAGATGTCAATATTCTTACAGCTGATGTGTATGTAATAGTATTTGCGGCTAAATTTGTGATTGTTAGATTTCTGTTTGTGCCGCCGGTGTTAGGATTATCACCGTCTATTGTTACATTATCGGCTGCGTTTAATTCTATGACACCGCGACCTGTTGCTGTTGTACCACTGATGGTAACTCCGTCAGCTGTTGGTCTTATAAGTACGGAAGTGTAGGAAGCTGCACCTACTCCGCTACTGTTCAGAACTGCAGGAGCCGCAGGATCTGTATAAGTTCCGGCTCCGGTAATGCTGATTGTAATTGCTCCGGTATGCGTACCAGCATTGATAGCGTCAAATGCTAATTTAATGTTGGCATAAGTTGTAACCGGTCCGCCTGTGGATACATCCACCTGCGCGTCTGCATTATTAATTGCGAAAGTACCCGCAATCAATAAAGCAAAAAAGTAAAAAAAGATTTTTTTCATGGCTTTTTTTTTTAGGTTAGGAAATTTTGTTTTGAGTTTTGGAAATTGTTTGAAGCGTTAATATCTTTTTATAGGGGAACAGATATTTATTTACCCTGAAGAGTAATAGAAAAAATTCATAAAGAATTTAATTATTATACGTTATGATTTTTTAGATAGCTAAACTTAATTGATATTTTTTTAATAAACAATATTCAAAACAATATTCAAAAGTTAAATTTTACTTCACCTTCCAAGTGAGATTATCTCAATGATCAGACTTTATCACATAGTCAAAGAGGTTACATGGTTTGCAAAGGATCACAGATAAAATTTATTGTTAATAAATTTTATTAAAATAAGAATTTTTAGATATTTTTAATTTTATATTTAATGGACTATAACTTAAAGTTTAAACTATACTATGCTGTAAAGAAAAATTGTGAGATACGAGACAAACTCGAAAGTAAAGGGTTAACAGTTACATATACAGAATTACACTCTATCTGAATCATTATCCGGATAAGTAATTTCAAATTCTTGTTTTAGGATTACAAGTAATATCTATTGTTGTCAGAATTGTCCATATAAAAAAAGAGCCGGAATAAAATTCCGGCTCTTTAATATTACCACTTTAACTTTTCTAAAGTTACGGTCTTTGAAGCTGTATGAAATTTGATGCATTATTATAATCAAGTACGAGATCGGTCAGATCTGTAGCGTTATCACAGTTGAAATCCGTTGCAGGACTTGTTGTATTGCTTGTGATAGCTGCATATGTTAATGTCACTAAGTCTGTCTGATCAACAACTCCGTCCTGATTAGCATCACCCTGATATATAGAAGGAATTCCGCCTGATAATTTCTGATTGTTTCCATAGGCTTTGTTTAAACCTGTGGTAAAATCATAGTTAGCTGAACCTCCGTTAAATGTAACAGTCGAAGAGCTCCAGGTTTCAATTGAATTTACGGATTTTACAACTACATAATAAGCAGTTCCGTTAGCTGCAGAAGTAAATGATACAGGATGTACTGCATTTCCACCTGTGAATGCTGTAGCTGTTTCAACTATTGCATAAGGTGATGTTGCATTTCTCAGCAATACTGAAGATGATGTTGCATTCGGACAGGATTCCCAGTTGGATTTTAATGTAAGGATCTTTTCTCCCGGTCCGTTTAATGCATAAGGATTTGGTCCGTATGTTACAGATACGCCAGCTGATCCGTCAAACAACGGTCCGGCTGAAAGATATCCGCCGCCGCTTGTGATGAAGAGATACTGCATGAAATTAGCGCCTGTCGGATCCTGAATTCCTACTAAGTATGGAAGATTGATGGAACTGTAGCTGCTGTCATAGCTGAAAGTGATGTTTGAATTTGGAGCTCCTGCTGTATCAGCCTGAAAATCAATTAATACCTGGAACTTTGCAAATTCTGTTGCATCTCCTAAGTATAACGGAGCATTGTCATAAGTAATAATAAGTCTCTTCTTTGAATTATCAACTTTATAGCTTAATCTGTTAACTGCCGGTGTTGTATTTCCCCAGTTAAGATCGTTCCATGCCGGATAAATTCCCGGTCTGCAACCGCCTCCGGGTCCTGCATTCGGTAAACCTGTTGCAGGTGGATTCCAGTTAGAGCTGCCAGGAACAAAATTTGTAAAGCAGATCAAACCGTTTGTTCCGATATAAACTGAATCATAAGAAACTCCGAAGAATTTAATTTTTCTTACTCCGCCAAGACCACCTAATGCCCAGTTTCCGTCATCAAGTGTACCTGTTGTAGGAGGTGTTGAAGCGATTGAATTTACAACAAGGCTTGTTGAACCTGTTGTATCAACCCAGCTGAATGTTGGTTTTGAAGGAGCAGGATTTGCAGCTGATGTTGAATTTGCGAAATAATATCCGCCGGATGTTGGTCCGCCTCCGCCGTAGTTTGGCTGAACAACAAAGAAGCTTGTTCTTAATGTATCATTTCCTCTGTATCCGTCAGAAGCTAAGCTGCTGTATACCGTAATGTTATAGGTACCTTCAATATTTGGTACAAATGTACTGTCAAAAGTAACCTGCTTGACTTGTCCTGAATTTAATGATGCAATTACTTTATTGCTTGTATAATTTACAGGACCTGTGACTTTGTATGTAACAGGAATATTCACCTGATTTGCGGTTCCTGCATTTGTAAATGTTGCTTTAGGAGCTATTGTATTAGCTAATGGCAGAGCATAATTAAATACTGAATCAATGGATGTTGTTGCAATGTCATTTGCTAATGGAGTTGTTTCAAGTGTAAGAGCGTCTATACCAATAAAATCGCTGTTAGCTCCGGTTGGACCGCCGTTAACTACACAGTATCTTATGGCATATCTTGCATTTGCGCCTGCTACAGGTGCGCCAAATGCTTTTCTTTCCCAGACTCCTGCAACATTAACTTGAAATCTTCCGAGCTCTGTCCAGGCTGCTTCCGGTACAGAATCTCCAGCTGCTGAATACATTACTCTGATTGAATCCACGTATGTGTCAGCTAAAGGAGATCTGGAATAAAATGCTATGGAGTCTGCTGCTGCTACAGTCTTTTTAGGAAGAACCAGCCAGCTATCGATATTGTTGGTTCCGGTAACTACATTGTAATTCGCTGCTACATAACCGGTGGCAGGTCCGTTAAATGAATTAAACACAGCTGTTGTTCCCTGATACCAGGTTGCTGTTGTTCCCTGAACTCCTGTACCTCTGTAGTAAACTTTATAACCACGGCTCTTTAATGATGTTGTATCATTAGCACCGTCGAAGTTATCTGTATAATAAGGTAAGCCGTAGATCTGATTTCCACCGCCGCCGTTATTATCATTTTCTACATTTGCAGAATTTTTGAGATCAATTTTTTTTGTGACCGGTGTTCTGCTAGTCTCCGGTGTATTGCTTCTTTTTGGATTATCGTTTAAGCTTGTAAAACCAAGCATTACTCCGATAGCCATAAAAAACAATGTTGAATAAACAAGAATTTTTTTCTTCAATTTTGTCCTTTCGGTTTAGTTTGATTTTTGGATTGACAAATATAATTCCATTAATTTTAAATTACAATCTTAATTATTAGATTTATATTAATATTTGATTTATAATTTTCCTAAGCACTCGATAAAAATATGGGAAAGCTGATAAAGCTGAAATGTTGGATTTTCTCTGATAATATTTATTTTAAGTAATATTCAAATGAGTCTTTATTCTTACAAATAATAATTTGATTTAGATATTATTTCTCAAACATTTAATAAAATCCGAAATTTTCCGGTTTTATCAGATTTATCTGCTTTCCATTATTGCAGTATAGATATTGAGAATCAAGGAGAGTTTATCAAAATGCGTATCCGACTTTAATAAATATTTACCGACTGGATCCACTCAGAAAAGCGCGCGGAGATGACAGTTTCGGGGATAAAGTGTTATTAATCTATATATAGGAGTAAACATTCAAAATCATTCTTACGAATTCCTGAATTCGATTTCACAATTAAGAAGCATTATCAGGAATAATTCATACAGTACCATTTTTATATTGTATTTAAATATCACAAAAAAGATCCGGGTCCCCGGACCCGGATCTTTGATTATAAATAATTCCGTATATTTAATTTTAACAATTTACTTAATAACAACCATCTTATTTACTGCGGTATTATTACCGGCTGTTAGTTTGTAATAATACATTCCGCTTGCAAGATCCGCAGCATTAAAATCAACTGTGTAATATCCTGCAGCTCTGTATTCATTGATCAGAGTTACAATTTCTCTTCCACTCAGATCATAGATCTTAAGCATTACATTTCCTTCATTTGGAAGCGTAAAGTCTATCCTTGTTGTAGGATTGAACGGGTTAGGATAGTTCTGTGACATTCTGAATTTATCCGGAGTTCCAATATTTACTAAACCTGCAAGGTCATAGTATTCGAAGTTTCCGTTATAATCTATCTGCTTCAGTCTGTAACTGTAACTTCCGGAATTCAGCTTTTTGTCTACAAATGTATAATCTGACGGTACTTCTGAGTTTCCCTTTCCACCGACAAATCCTACTTTATTCCATGTCTTATCGGATCTTCTTTCAATGTCAAATCCTGTATTTTCTTTTTCTGTAGTTGTAGTCCAGTTTAAAGTGACATTATCATTATCTACTACAGCTGCAAATGAATTTAATTCAACCGGTAGCGGCTTATCAAAATTCATCAGACAAGTTGCAGTATTCGGGAACGGGCACGAATCAACGCACTGGAATGTAATCAGTTCACCAATGCAGTCTCTCCAGCAATTCCAGTTATAAATTATATCACCGTCTCCGCACTGATATCCCGGACCTCCGTACCATGGCTGTGGCGGGTGAGTAATTGTATCACCGACGCAGCCGTCTGCAGGATGAGGAATCATTGTGACTTTCATTACAACAGAATCATAATATGTGTTGTATGTATAGTCAAAATTATCAGGATAAATTACTTCGAATCTCATATCCTGACATACTAAAGTATCCCAGTTGATCACCGGTTTATGAACTTTTACCATATCATTTTCATCTTCAAAGAAAGCAACATACCAGTCTAAAACCCATGGATTGCACGGATCGACTAATTTAAGGTTATTCATTCCACAGTGTAATTCTGCATATTCATAGTGACTTGGCGGGAATCCGCCGTAAACATCCTGATAAAAATACTGTCCTTCATTATGAGTTATTGGATCAAGAGGATGATCCAGTATTTCAATATGAGGAGTGCCCGGATCACAGCTTGGTTCTCCGCCCGTCCATGTTTTGAATACCATGTCGGAAAGATTACCTGTCGATCCTATTATAGTATCTTTACCTGCAACTGTGCCGGTATAGCAGAACTGAGCAATGCCGCTTCCGTTAGTATTTGCGAAGCCGGCACCTGCATTTACACCTTTAACAAGAAAATCAACTCTGACTCCGACAACCGGTACTCCGAGGTTATCCAGTACCAGAGCATTTACGCAGTGAATTGTGTTTATCGGATTCGTAGCATTTTTCGGTGTTACATCAATGCTCGTAACAGTTGCAACCGGAGCAAGAGAGAGTCCGCCCGGATATCCGTATGAATCATCACTATTAAATCCATACTGGAATGCACCGAATGGCAGGACTGCAGCAAGTGAGTGAGAGCCCGGATCTACCGGAAGCTGTGCTCCTGAAAATCCGCTCACACCTATCGGAGTAAATTCGACAACCGGTACAGGAACAAGATCTAATGTAAGTGTTCCTACTACAGCATTTGGAGCTACTACATTAATATAGTGCGCTACATATCCTGTAACTGTAGTCAGTGTATATCCCGCGAGATATTGTTCATAAGGCGGAATTATCATCATGAACGGATCACCCGGATTTCCGGAATAGCTTGATCCATTCGAATATTGCGCAACAAGAATCGGTTTATCTGAAGAAATAATTGACTGAGCAGTCAGTATAGCTTCAATTTTGTCACCTGAATTTATGACAGGTTGTGGTACTCCGTTTATTGATACATTTGTACCGTTTTGCGAAGCCATCATTCTCCAGGTATCACCGTTGACTCTTGATCTGAGTGGAACTGTGACGAAATTCTTTCCCCAGGTAGTAGAAGGAGGGATCATTTCGCAAATATGGTCGCAATAAACATATCCCGAAGGAATGTTCGAGCATTGAGAAGCTCCCATTACTCCGATAGGCTGAGTTGAAGTAATAGCAGTTCCCGTAAGGTCACCTGTTGGATCAGTATTTCTTAATTCATAGGTCTCGCCCTGATTAAGAGTAATATTATATGGAACACCAACTATTCTCGGACCGCAAGTAACTGACGGAGTGATCGTTACTATTGTTCCGTTAACAGTTCCTACTACACCAAATTCAACTCCGTTTACAATGTTGGAATTTTGATAAGTAAGAACTATATAATCCGTACCAAGTATATCAGTCGGCAGTCCAAGATAAGCATCTGTTGTAAAAGCAATATAATTCAAGCCGTAAACAGTAACCTCCTGCAATGCAGTTACGTGTATACCGTTAACGTCGACTACATCACTTGAATGATTTGCAACTGAGCCGGGAATGGAAACTGAAGTTACAGTATTTGCTGTAACAGTGAAAGGTGTTGAAAATGCAATCCCCGGGACTTCTACGGTTCCGGAAGTATTTACATCTGAAGTTATGAATATTGTTAAAGTCGGGGTTCCTAAATTTCCATTGAACATGAGCCAGAAATCTGTTCCTTTGCTGTCTAAAGCAGCTTTCGAATTTATGGCTACAAGCATAAAAATCAAAACTAAAAAACAATTTATAATTTTACTGATTGTTTTCATTTTTCTTTCCTTTCAATTTTGTTTGTAAGAGTATTGGGAAAAAAATAGTTCAGGGATGAAAAGAATTGTAAAATATTATGAAGTGTAATAAAAGATAAAACCAATCCGGGTTCCGACATCCGGTCTGGTATATAAATATCTCCTGCCAATTAAATAAAATTTATTTTTCCGGCACGGATTAATTTATATGTTCGTAAAGGGAGTCGAAAAATAAATAATAATTTATTGTATAAGAGTAAAAAAAATATTCTAAAAGTTATTCTGAGTCATCTCTGACACAGATATTTATATATGCATTTTTTATACCTTTAAGAATTGTTGATTTGCAGAACAAAATCAATGCTCAATAAAATTATAAAGTGGAAATATTCTACACTATAAAAAATAAATGTAGAATAATTCCACTTTTATATATTTTATATTTTATCAGTTGGAAAACTGCTGGAGGATTAAGCTTCTAATAATCGAAAGATCAGAAATTCATTTTTTGTATGAATAGAATGAGAATCATATATATCAAAATACTTAAAAAGATATCTAACTTCCAACTCTTAAGAAATTACCGTTTATGAAATCTTATAGATAAAGATATACAGGATTTCAGAATTATTTTGGAAATAATAAAAAGAATTTATATTCTGAAAACACTTTGCAAAATTAATTTCCGGAACGAACAGATCAGCAAATAAAATTATTTACTTTATTCTTGAAACTTTAGAATTAAAAAATTATGTTTCAAATGAAAATCAAATATAAACCCCAAAAGATAATTAAATGAAGAGGCAATGTATAATAATTTTAAGTTTGATAACCGTCGCATCGGGAATATTCCTCGGCTCTAATTTTCCGGTTATTAAGAAAATTTATGATGATCCGGCAGATAGCAATTATAACAAATACAATTCAAGATCCGGATTATACTCACAAAGTCTTCAGTCAGACAATCAATCATACAATATTCAAATCTCAGGGTCAGCTTATTATTCAGACAACTTCGACGGTGCAAATGATACTACATCTTTAAAAAGCAGAGGATATAAAGTTTACTACAGAGGGGGTGGGATACAGGGTGTAGCTCCGGTCTGGTTTCAGGGTAATTTTTTCCCTTCATTCAACGGTCCGACTACAGGATATCTTGCAGCTAATTATCAGGTTATCAGCAGTGTAAATACGATAGACAGCTGGCTAATCCTTCCGGGAAAAAATGTTTCATCAGGAGATTCGTTAGTATTTTATGCAAGGTCTGATTCGGCTTCCGTTTTTCCGGATTCAATAAGAGTAATGTATTCTCCGGCAGGGGACTCTGTTCCGGAAGCCTTATGGACAGAACTCGGAAGATTCAAAGCAATTGTAAACGGAACATGGGAAAGAAAAGCATTTGGAGTAAGCACGCCTGGAGTCAATGCAAGATATGCAATAAGATATAATATAGTAAACGCAGGTCCGGGGGGAGTCAATGGAAATTATATAGGAATAGATGCGCTAACTCTTGAATCCATTCCCGGAATGGCTGACATGGCTGCAGTTTCTGTAATTTCCCCTTCAGGAAATATTTCATTACCTGTTTCAAATATTGCGCCTAAGGCGATATTTAAAAATATCGGAACAACTCTACAGTCGAATATTCCTGTTACATTTAAAATTACCGGTCCTTTAAATTATACAAGCAATAAAATAATATCTTCATTAGCGCCTAATGCAACAGTGCAGGTGACCTTTGACAGTACATTTAATCCTTCGGCGGCAGGAAGTTATAGTGTTTCGGCTTATTCATCTCTGCTTTCGGACGGGAACAGATTCAATGACACTGTAATTTCCACATTTACATCAGTAAATACAAATTACGGAAGCAGCGCCGGATATTTTTATGCAAACTCTACAACTGAATCAAATCCCGCACCTTCAAAACCTCAGTTCTGCTGGAAAGATACAACTGGCAGCATAAATCTTGCGCTCAATACAGTAAATATGAATCCCGGGATATCAACAGGAGATCTAGATGACGGTTACTGGAAAATTCTTTTACCTTCCGGAAAGAAAGTCAGATTTTTCGGAAATAATTATGATACAGTAAGAATTGGAACCAACGGTATAATTGCATTTCAGAGTTATGTTCCGAATTCCGGCAACTGGAATCCGCCGGAAGCAGGAATACCGGGAGGCAGTGTTCTGAATGCAGTTTATCCTTTATGGTATGACTTTGATTTTTCGGATAATTCAGCTACATCAACAAGCCGGATAAGTTATAAAATATCAGGAGATCAGCTTATTGTTACTTACGATCATGCGCCTGTTTATTCAGGGGCTACAGGAGAGTATATCAGCTTTCAGGTTTCAATAAATATATCTGCATCACCATCCGTGAATTCCGGTATTAGCATACAATATTCAGATACAGCAGACGGCAGAACAGGACAGCAGTTTATAAATCTTGCAAACAGCAATTTACTGGGT
>DAIPYG010000025.1:0-38504 GCA_036782875.1 Bacteroidota bacterium
AATAAATAAAGTTGTAGAGCAAATAAAAAAAGTTGTAGAGCAAATAAATAAAGTTATAGAGCAAATAAATAAAGTTGTAGAGCAAATAAATAAAGTTGCAGAGCAAATGAATAAAGTTATAGAGCAAATAAATAAAGTTGTAGAGCAAATAAATAAAGTTGTAGAGCAAATAAAAAAAGTTATAGAGCAAATAAATAAAGTTGTAGAGCAAATAAAAAAAGTTGTAGAGCAAATAAATAAAGTTGTAGAGCGAATTTACAACTGTAAGAATTCGGAAAAAAATCTGATTTCAACCCAAAAACTCAATTTCCGGAAAGACAGCATAATTAAAATTGTATTCATTAAGACTACTCCCAAACCTTCGAAAAGAAAGGGAGAGTGGAGAAAATCCGGGAGTTTTTTCAAAATATTGAATCTTAACTTAATGGGTTGGGGACAGGGGAAGGGTTAATTTTGAAATGATAATATATATTTCGAATTTGGAAATATTCTCAATTATATTTGATACATATAAATCAATTTGGACTGCAATGTACTCAAATAGCTGTCAATCTTTTTGCAGACATATTTTGTAAATTGCATAAAAGAATATATGGAATATATAATCATAGCTTTACTGACAGTTGTAATAATAATTTTAATCCTGATATATTTCAGATCTGAAAATAAAACTTCACAGCTGCAGATAATTGAACTGGAGAGGAAATTATCAGAACTTGAAACTTCTTTGAGAAATGAGTTTTCAATTAACCGGACAGAACTGAACAATAATTTTAAGGATTCGCGGTCAGAAGCAGGGAAAAACATTAAAGACTTCAGTGACACTCTTAGCAGAACAATTTCCGATATATCAGGTCTTCAGAAAAATCAGCTCGAGACTTTTTCGAACCAGCTGCTGAATCTGACCAAAACAAATGAAGATAAGCTGAACCGGATTACGGATGTTGTGAATGACTCACTTCAGAAATTAAAGTCTCAGATTAACGAAGATGCAAGAGTCAACAGGGATGAGCTTGGTAAAACCATGAAGTCATTTGAAGAATCATTCAACAATAAAATGACTTCTTTTTCAGAGACTCTGGAGAACAGGCTCAAGGCAATTCAGGAAGACAATAATCTGAAGCTGGAAAAAATGAGGGAGACTGTAGATGAAAAATTGCAGACAACACTTGAGAAAAGACTCGGAGAATCGTTTAAACAGGTAAGTGAGCGGCTGGAACTTGTTCATAAAGGTCTGGGAGAAATGCAGAACCTTGCCGTCGGTGTAGGAGACATAAAGAAAGTACTTTCAAACATTAAAACAAAAGGCGTGCTCGGCGAATATCAGCTTGGAAATATTTTAGATCAGCTTCTTACGGCTGATCAGTATTCTATGAATGTAAAAACAAAAGAGGGAAGCAATGCTTTGGTTGAATTTGCAGTGAAGCTGCCGGGGAGGGAAGACCGGGATAAGACAGTTTGGCTGCCACTTGACTCGAAATTTCCAACGGAAGATTATCTCCAGCTGCTGAATGCTTATGAAGAAGGAAATCCTGATACTATATTAAACGCAAGAAAATATCTTGTTAAAAAAATTAAAGACTGTGCAAAAGATATCAGTGATAAATATATAGATCCTCCAAATACAACTGACTTCGGAATTATGTTTCTTCCTTTTGAAGGATTGTTTGCTGAAGTACTGAACAATGCCGGATTATTTGAGACTATTCAGCGTGAATATAAAATTACAATTACTGGTCCTACGACTCTTTCAGCATTGCTTAACAGTCTTCAGATGGGATTCAGGACACTTGCCATAGAAAAAAGATCAAGTGAAGTCTGGGAAATATTAAGCGCTGTAAAAACGGATTTCGGAAAATTCGGTGATATGCTTGAAAAGACAAAGAAGAAATTAGTCGAGGCAACCAATACAATTGACAGCGCAGGTGTAAGAACAAGAGCAATTGAAAGAAAATTAAAAGACGTTCAGTCTTTGCCTGCACGTGAGGATAAAGAATTTCTTTTGAATAATGGTGACTCATATACTGAGGCAGATTCCTGAATGACAAGAAAATGGTTGCGCTGTATATCTTCAGTACTGTCCAAAATAAAAATGAATAGCTTATAATATGCATAATTTGGTTCAGAATAAAACTTAATTTTCTGATTTAAAAACAAACCCGCATGTGAAAAATTACCGTTAAGAAATTCTGAGAAATGGCGAAAGCAAAAATCACCTGTCTGACGAGCGAGCGAAGCGAGTGAGGAGTTGTGATTTTTGCTGCCATTGCGAAAGAATTTCCGGCAATTTTTCACCAGCGGGATATTTTTCTTTTGCCAGGCTTTTCTTTTGATCTGTTAAAAGAAAAGCGGATTAAATTTATTGTAAAGTCTTTGAATAACGTTTTGGAAGGACGTTGATTATCTTGGTTATATTGGATATACAAGAAGGGTCTTTCTCAAGAGTATTTAGTTACATTATTAATTGCATTAAATTTCCATAAATTGATATTAAATTTTTTCTATGCTGATATTCATTATATTTCTTTATTTTATTGTTGCTTCCATCGGAATATATCTTCTGGCAAAACTACTTACAGGCAGAACTCATAAGACAGTTATTGGAGTCGTTCACGGAATACTCGGACTATTCGGTATTTCTCTTCTGATAATCTATACTTCCTTTCTTCCGGGAGATACACCTTACGAAAGCATACTTCTTTTCGTGCTAGCATTCTTTTTCGGAGGAGGTATGTTCGTTATGAGCGTTCAGGGTAAGAAATTTCCTAAGGCAATAGCATTTATACACATTGCAATCGCTATTACTGGAATATATTTTCTGATCTCATTCTGGCTGAAATAATAAATTATCCAAATATAAAAATTTCAATATAAACTACGAACTAAAAATCTTTTGATCACCACACTGCTTTGTTTAACTTAAAAGTCTTAAAAAATTTAACTGCTATAATAATAGAATTTAGTTTGCAATAAATAAGCTTTATATTGCATATTATAATTCAATTCAAAATAAAAATTCTCAATCAAACATATGACCAACTTTCAAAATCCTGATAAGTTTGTTTACAGGCATTTAGGACCTGATGAAAAAGAAATTAACGAGATGCTTGAAGTCATAGGGACTTCATCTCTTGATGAACTTATCTCAGAAACGATCCCGCAGCAGATCAGAAATACCGGTGAAATGAAATTAGATGAACCTTTAAGCGAATATAAATTTTTACAGAAACTGAAAAAAACAGCTTCAAAGAATCGGGTTTTTAAATCCTATATCGGAATGGGTTATTATCCTTCCATTGTTCCGCAGGTGATTCAGCGAAACATTCTTGAGAATCCGGGTTGGTACACACAATACACACCTTATCAGGCAGAAATATCTCAGGGAAGACTTGAAGCGCTCCTGAACTTTCAGACGATGGTGATGGATCTTACGGCTATGGATATTGCCAATGCATCTTTGCTGGATGAAGGCACAGCTGCAGCAGAAGCAATGCTGATGTTCTATCATGCGCGCAGCGCAGACAAAAAAAATGCAGATACTTTTTTTGTTTCTGAAGAATGTTTTCCTCAGACTATTGAAGTTGTAAAAACCAGGGCGACTCCGGTCGGAATAAAAGTTATAGTCGGAGATCACACAAAACTTGAATTAACAGATGATATCTTCGGAATACTGGTTCAGTATCCTTCGGCAAGCGGTGAAATTTATGACTATAAGAATTTATTCGAAGAAGCACACTCAAAAGATATTTTTACTATAACTGCCGCTGATATATTAAGTCTTACATTGCTTAAACCTCCGGGTGAATTCGGAGCAGATGCAGTAGTAGGTTCAACTCAGAGATTCGGAATTCCGATGGGTTACGGAGGTCCTCACGCTGCTTACTTTGCGACAAAAGATAAATTCAAAAGACAGATCCCCGGAAGAATTATCGGGGTTTCGGTAGATGTTCACGGCAACAGAGCATACAGAATGGCTCTGCAGACACGCGAACAGCATATCAAAAGAGAAAAAGCCACAAGCAACATCTGCACTGCTCAGGTTTTACTAGCAGTAATGGCGGGGATGTATGCCGTATATCATGGTCCTGATGGATTGAAAGCTATTGCAGAAAAAACACACGGACTTACTGTTTTACTGGATAAGGCGCTTAAGCAACTGGGATTTGAACAGGTTACGGAAAATTATTTTGATACTCTTGAGGTAAGTTCAGACAAAAAATTAATTTCAAAAATAAGAAATGCAGCTGAAAAAAATGAAATAAATTTCAGATACTTCGGTAAATCTATTGGAATTTCATTAAGTGAAATTACAGAGACAGAAGATGTGGAGGAAATAGTTTCAATATTTGCAAAAGCAGCAGGTAAAGAAGCTCCGGATATTAATACGTTATCCGATGAATTAAATATTTCAGTAACTGATATTTTTAAAAGAGAAAGCAATTATCTGCTTAATCCTGTTTTCTCTTCGCATCATTCAGAAACTGAGCTTCTGCGTTATATGAAAAATCTTGAGAACAAAGATCTATCACTTACAACTTCAATGATACCGCTGGGATCCTGCACTATGAAATTAAATGCAACAGCTGAAATGGCAGGTTTGTCATGGGATGAATTTGCAAATATGCATCCGTTTGCTCCGCTCGATCAGGCAAAGGGTTATCTTGAGATCATAGATGAACTTGAAAAAGATCTCAACCAGGTAACGGGATTTCCTGCCGTTTCATTACAGCCAAATTCTGGCGCGCAGGGAGAATATGCAGGATTAATGGTGATCAGGCAATATCATCTTAAAAGGGGAGATACCCATCGTAATGTATGTCTTATACCTTCTTCAGCTCATGGCACTAACCCGGCAAGTGCTGTAATGGCTGGAATGAAAGTAATAGTTGTCAGCAGTGATGCAAACGGAAACATAGACGTAGATGATCTGAAAAAGAAAGCTGAACAGTATAAAGATAATCTTGCCGCGCTGATGGTGACCTATCCTTCGACACACGGAATATATGAAGAGACAATTCAGGAGATCTGCAGGATCATTCACGATAACGGAGGCCAGGTTTATATGGACGGCGCTAATATGAATGCGCAGGTCGGACTTACAAGTCCGTTTATGATCGGTGCGGATGTTTGTCACTTAAATCTCCATAAGACATTCTGCATTCCTCACGGCGGCGGCGGACCGGGTATGGGACCGATCGGAGTTGCTGAACATCTTAAAGATTTTCTTCCGGGACATTCGGTATTGAATTTAGGAAATAAGGATTCCATCACCGCTGTTTCTGCAGCACCCTGGGGAAGTCCGAGCATACTTATTATTTCCTATGCTTATATAAAAATGATGGGAGCAAAAGGACTGACAGATGCAACTAAGATCGCAATTCTAAATGCCAATTATCTAAAGGCGAAATTAAACGGTCACTACAAAACATTATATTCCGGAAAGAATGGCAGAGTTGGTCATGAACTTATATTTGATATGCGTGAATTTAAAACTTCTGCTAAAGTAGAAGTGGAGGATATTGCAAAGAGACTTATGGATTATAATTTTCACGCGCCGACAGTCTCATTTCCTGTTCCGGGTACGCTAATGGTCGAACCAACAGAAAGCGAGAACAAAGCAGAACTGGACAGATTCTGTGAAGCTATGATTGCAATACGAGAAGAGATACGGGAGATAGAAGCAGGTGAAGCTGATGTTGCAGACAATGTGCTGAAGAATGCACCTCACACTGCTCATAGTATTGTTGCTGATGACTGGAAGCATCCTTATTCAAGAGAAAAGGCAGTTTACCCGATTTCATTCGGACAGATAAATAAATTCTGGCCGAGCGTTGGAAGAATTGACAGCGCTTACGGAGACAGGAATCTTGTATGCAGCTGTAATCCTATTGAAGATTATGCAATGAGCAATTAATTATAATTATTTACCCGAGTCATAGTCCCGTAAAAAATGCAGGAGACTTTTACCGGGATTAAATATTCTGAACGTAATTCATTTATTCAACACTTATTTAATACTATACAATACTATTTTAAATTGTCTAAATATTAATTAATTTATTCAAAAATTTTATTAATCAAACATAATATATGCTATCAAAAGAAAAATTCATTGAAGAAGTAAACGCTGCAATAGAAAAGAAAAGTTTACTTGATCATCCTTTCTATCAGAAATGGAATGAAGGAAAACTTACACAGCAGGAACTTAAAGAATATGCCAAACAATATTATCATTTTGTAAAACATTTTCCCAGATTCGTAAGCTGTGTACATTCCAACTGTGATGATGTAAATACAAGAAAGATACTTCTTGAAAACCTTGCGGATGAAGAAGGATATAAAACTGGTATTGAAGATCATCCGAGATTATGGATCAACTTTGCTGCCAGCTTAGGACTTACAGAAGCTGAAGTAAAGGCAACTGAACCGATAAGGGAAGTAGAAGATCTTGTTGACGGAATGTATGAGCTCACACGTTCACCTGAGTTCACACTCGGACTGGCAGCTTTATATGCTTATGAATCACAGGTTCCTAAGATCTCAAGAACAAAGATCGACGGTCTGAAAAAATTCTATGGTATCGATTCTGAAAAGGCAATTGAGTTTTTCAAGGTTCACGAAGAAGCGGATATATATCACTCACGTGATGAAATGGAGATCATGAATAATACAAACAGGTCTCTTGAAGATCAGAAAAGACTTATTAATACAGTTGATGAATCAGCTTCACTTATGTGGAATTTTCTCGACGGAGTGTATAAGAATTATTGTGTGAATTAAATTTATAAATGTATTAATTTTAAAGGGAATAAATCCGTAAGGATTGTTCCCTTAATTTTTTTATGAATGACATTAAATTAATTCCTGACATACTTAATAACAGCCGCACCATTGCAATTGTCGGCTTCTCCGCAAATCACACGCGTCCCAGTAACCGCATAGGCAGATATATGCGCGGCAACGGATTTATTGTCTATGGTGTAAATCCGGGTTTGGATAAAACTGAAGTTGATGAGATCAGATGTTTTGCAAAACTTTCAGACCTTCCCGAACAGCCGGATATAATAAACATTTTCAGAAGATCTGAATTTGTATTTGATATTATACAGGAAATAATAGAAATGAATTACATTCCAAAAGCTGTGTGGACTCAAATAGGAGTTATCAGCAGTGAAGCTAAAGAAGCTGCATTATCCAATGGAATTGTTTATATAGAGAATAAATGCATAATGGTTGAACATAATAATCTTTAACCGTAAACTGAAATAATGACCGAAATTAAAAAAGTAAAAATATACATATACTCTGCACTTTCTTTTTTTATTCCATTAATTATTTATACAATAACACTTGCCCCGACAGTTTCCTGGGTAGATTCAGATGAACTTGCAACCGCTTCTTCATTATTAAAGACAGCTCATCCCACAGGTTATCCGCTTTTTACAATTCTCGGAAAAATATTTACGTTTATTCCGGCAGGTGATGAAGTGTACAGACTTAACTTAATGTCTGCCATTGTATCTTCCGTTACGGTTTTTATTTTTTTTAATATGATGTTTTTTCTATTTTCTGAACTTAAGTTATCTGATAATGAAAAGAAAGATTCAGGGAAAATCTCAGATGACACAATTCTGAATATTTCACTGACATCTTCTTTGCTTCTGGCATTTTCAAGAACATTCTGGGACAATGCAAATGTAATTGAAGTATATTCTCTTCATTCATTCTTTCTAGTTTTACTCTTATACATTTTTCTGAAAGCTATAAATGTTACAGAAAAAAATAGTGATAATTTCCTGAAGAGCAGGTACTGGCTTCTGTTTGCTTTGATACTGGGTCTTAGTTTTGCAAATCACATGACAACAATTTTTCTATTACCGGGATTTGCTTATCTGTATTTTTCCAAAAATGGTTTCAGTAAAGCTGTACTGAAGAATCTGAATTACTTAGCAATACCGTTTTTATTTGCATTAACATTATACATATATTTAATTGTCAGAGCTGACAATTCAATGCTCAGCTGGGGACATACTAATACTTTTGATAATTTTATCGCACATATTACAGGGAGGCAGTATAATACAGCAATGTTCAGATCTGCTGAAGATGTTAAAATTCAGCTGTCGCGATTTATCGGAAAATATCCGAAAGAATTTGTTTATCTGAATTTATTATTGATCATACCAGGACTTATCGAATTATTTAACCGCAGCAGAAAATTTTTCTATTTTACTCTAATACTTTTTGCATCGTGCATTTTGCTTGCTTCAAGCTATACAATCTATGATATATATTCTTATTTTCTTCTATGTTCGATAGTAACTGCAATTTGGAACGGATTCGGATTAGTTTATATTGTAAAACGATTTTCTGATGCCGGCAGAGTTTTAAGTTATGTTTTGATCTTTATATTTTTGATTCCGCTTTCATATAACTATTCCGAAAACGATAAGAGCAGAGATTATATGGTGAAGGATTATGTATTTAATCTGTTTAATTCAGCTTCCAATAATTCTATTGTCATTACAAATTATAACCCAACTTATTATTTTCAGTATGTAAAAAAAGCAAGACCGGACATTGTTTTCATCAACAGGGATTATATGTATAATAAATGGTATCTGAATTCTCTTTTGGAAACCTTTCCTGAAATAATCGGCAAAAGTAAACCGGAGTATGATGCTTTTGAAACTGAACTCGGCAAGCTTCACAGCAATAAGTCAAGGTATCTTAATCCCAGGACACAGGCTGACAATCAGGATATTATGAAATTCCAGAAAACCCTGCGGAATCTTCTCAACAGCATAATAGAAAATAATATTGCTGAAAGGGATGTCTATACTACAATGGAAATAGATGAAGTCAATGATGAGAAGTTTGCAGAGCCGTTTATAAAAACACCTGAGGGAGTTCTGCTGAAGTTAAGTTCTGCAAAAGATACTTCAAGTTATAAAAAGACTGAACTAAAATATGATCTGACAGTAAGTGATGATTATTTCAAAAATTATGTAATGGATACTTACTTTAAAGCGCATATGAATGAGGCAAAATATCTTCTTGAAAATTCTGATTACAATGAGACTGTTATCTCCATTAATAAAGCTCTTGCAATAAAGCCTGACTCAAAAGAAGCTAAACAGCTGCTTCAGAAAGCAGAACAGTTAAAATCAAATCAAAGCAAATAATTTTAAAAATATAATTTTTAGCAGACATTGAGCAACAGTAAAAAATTAATTTATCAGATATTATCTTTCATAGTTCCCCTGACAGTATATCTGATCACGCTTGCACCAACTGTTACTTTCATTGACTCCGGAGAACTCGCGGCTGTTGCATCCAGACTCGGAGTAGCACACCCAACCGGATATCCATTATTTACAATACTGGGCAGAGTTTTTACTTTTCTTCCTTTAGGTGATGAAGTTTACAGGCTGAATATAATGAGCGCTGTAATGTCCTCTGCAGCATTGTTTATGTTCTTTAATCTGATGGTTTTTATTATCACTGACAAAAATCTTCCTGATGATAAAAGTTCTGATACAAGGAAGATCTCTGATGATGCAGTGTACAATATTTCTTTAGCTGCGGTTTTAGTTCTTGCATTCTCAAGGACATTCTGGGATACCGCAAATGCGATCGAAGTTTATTCCCTGCATACTTTTTTTCTTGTAACCGATATATATCTTTTGTTAAAAGCCTGCAGCTATGATCAGCGAAGAGAAGAATCTTATGTTAGAAAAGAAAGATACTGGCTTTTATATGCATTTGTACTGGGACTAAGCTTTACAAACCATCTGTCCACTATTTTTCTTTCTGTAGGGAGCATTTACTTATATTTTGCAGTTAACGGTTTCAAAAAAGATTCATTCAAAAGAATAATGATTCTTACAATACCTTTTCTTCTCGGTTATTCGGTTTATATTTACCTGTTCATTCGCGCTGAAAATAATGTATTGAGCTGGGGCTATCCGCACACCTTTGATAATTTCTGGAGGCATTTCACGGGAAAGCAGTTCAGTATATGGATGTTCAGCTCATTTGAAAATGCCAGTAAGCAGTTCTCATATTTTACAAATAATTATCCGGCAGAGTTTTTATACATACCTTTGCTTATTGCTATTCCGGGAATAATTGAGATTTACAGCAAAAGTAAAAAGCTGTTTTACTTTACACTGCTTCTGTTCGGATTCTGTATATTGTATGCAATTAACTATGACATATATGATATTGATTCTTACTTTTTACTTGCATTCATTGTCACTGCGATCTGGTTTGGATTCGGGCTGTTGTTTATCTGTAAAAAGCTGAAGGAAAATATCAAAGCAATAAGTTTTGCTTTTTTATTAATTTCATTGATCCCTCTTAGTCAGAATTATTCAAAAGTTGATGAAAGCAAAAATTATTTTGTCAAAGATTATACGATGAATATCTTCAGATCAGCAGAAGAAAATTCAATCATTTTCTCAACTCAATGGGATTTCTGGATATCTTCTTCATTTTATCAGCAGTATGTAAAGAATATAAGACCTGATATTGTAGTAATAGATAAAGAGCTAATGCGGAAGAGCTGGTATATGAATCACATTCAGAAGCAGTATCCTGAAGTTTATGAAAAGAGCAGATCAGAATTTGAAATTTATCTGAATGAGCTTCTTAAATTTGAAAAGAATCCCGAAAGATATACAAAACCCGTGACTGAATCTGACAGGCAGGATCTTATGAAAATACAGACTTCATTCTTAAGTCTTTTAAACAGCATCGTTGATAAAAATTACGGTGAAAGAAATATTTATACAACATTTGAGATCGAACAGGAAAAAAATGAGCGGTTTGGGAAAGACTATAACAGGGTTCCTGAAGGTCTGCTGATAAAATACTCTAAGGAAAAAGGATTTGTTGATTATAAAGAACCTGAATTAACATTTACAATTACAGATAAAGATGGTTATCATTATAATTTTATTATGAATGCATATTACAATGCATATCTTTCAAGAGCAAATTATCTGATGAACTATTCGCAATATGATGAAGCGGAAAAGCTGATCAGGAAAGCTGCTGATGTCAAACCAAATGCACCTGATGCCAAACAGCTGATGAATAAACTAATTCAGCTTAAATCTGTCCAAAACGGTAATACAAAATAATATCCGGTTGAAAATATGTCTTATAAATATAATATGGATGCTGTCAATTGATCTTGCATATCCGGGAATAGATTCTGATTCTCTGAAGACAGGAGCTGATTCTCTGAAGGATAATAATAATTTCCGATCAGATTCAATAAATACCGGGAATGAGAGTAATGTTAATTCGGCTCAGGAGCAGATTTATATCAGGAATATTATTATTGCCGGAAATGACATAACTGATGAAGATATTGTCACAAGAGAAATTTCGACTAAAGAAAATTCCAAACTGGATCCGGCAGTTTTGAAAGAGGATATCGAACGGATATACAGATTGGGTCTGTTCAATAAGGTCGATGTTTTTCCCGTTCCGACTGATTCTATTTATCAGGTAGATCTTATGTTCCTTGTCGAAGAAAGATTTTACATCCTTCCATTACCTCAGGGAGGATTTAAAAACGGTGAGTTTTCTAAATTCTGGGGAGGGGCGAATGTTTCCTGGCATAATTTCCGCGGAAGAAATGAAACTGCAGCATTCAGTTTCGGGATAGGTTACGAGCCATTTGCCAGTATGAGCTATTCCGTTCCATGGATAGGAGAGAAAGCGCATTATTATTCATCGGCTTCCATAGGCTATTCCAAGAATTATAATCAAAGTCTTCTGGCACTGGATGATACCACTTCAAATTCAATTCCATCTTCTGCCGATAATTTTGCAATATTTAATTTTAATACCTCTTTAACTCTCGGAAAATTTTATACAAAGAATTTTTCACTTGCATCCAGGCTTAGTTATAATCTGATAGAATCCTCTCCATATGAAGCAGGCAGAACAGTGTCAGCGGATGGAAAAGATAATTTTATGACATTCTCGTTTTCAGGCAGATTTGATACAAGAAATTCCGTTGAGTATTCGCTTTCCGGTTCATATTATTTTCTTGAATATCAGAAATTCGGTTTCGGAAAGCTGTTTGATTTTAACAGGGTCAGTTTTGAAACAAAAAAATTCATTCCAATTAAACTTAGTGACAATTATTTTGTCTGTTTTGCAACAAGGAGCATTGGAGTTATTTCATTCGGAGGAACCATACCTTATTATCTCGACGAATATTACGGCTATGATAAAATAATAAGAGGATATAAAAAAGTTGTATCTGAAGGGGAGAATCAGCTTGGTCTATTTAATGAATTCAGGATACCTGTTATAGATCCGTTTTATTTTAAAGGAAAATCAGTGCCTGTGATCGAAAGTATTTCCATGCTTAAAAATCTAAATTATAAATTCGGATTATATGCAACATTATTCTTTGACATAGGCGGGGTTTGGTATAAGAAAGATAATTTTTTTAATACAAGATTCATCAACGGGTTCGGAGCCGGGCTTAATTTCATACTGCCATTTGGATTTGTAGGCAGAACTGATTTTGCGTTCCGTGTAGAACAGAAGAGATTCGTTCCCCAGATCATTTTTGATCTTGATGCTTCATTTTAACATGCCTTAATGGAATTTTATTATACAAAAAAAGATAATGTCAATCTGCTTAAAAAGGAACTGCACATAGATGATTTTGAATTTAAGCATCTTGTGAAAGTTCTGAGAAAAAAAAGCGGAGACGAAATAACAATTACGGACGGTCAGCGTAATATCTACTATTGCAGGATCAGAAAAATCGAAAAAAACAGACTGATTTGTGATATTGAAAGAACCGGATTTAATTTATCAGAACCTAAAACAGAATTGAAATTATATCTGGCACCTCTGAGAAATTCATCAAGATTTGAATTTGCCGTGGAAAAAACGGTTGAGCTCGGAGTATCTTCCATTCATCCGGTACTTACCGAGCATACAGTCAGCAAAAATTCTTTCAGCAGTTCAAAATCAGAAAGATTAAACAGAATAATTATTGGTGCAATGGGTCAGTCACAGAGATGCCTGCTTCCCGAATTAAAAAGTGCTGTGACATTTGAAAAGATGATAGAAGAAACTTCCGGAGATGCAGTTAAGATTGTAATGTATGAATATTCAGATGATAAAAAACAGTTTGTATTTAATGGTGAAATAAAAAGACTTTCACTTCTTATAGGACCTGAAGGTGGATTCAGCAGTAATGAAATTGCAATGCTGATGGAAAGCGACTGGCAGGTGAAGTCTTTAGGTGACAGAAAAATTAGAGCTGAAACTGCAGCAGTAGTTTCAGTATTTGATATTATCAATAAATTATATTAAAATGAAACTTATTAAAATTTCGATCTTTATTTTGATTTGTTTTGCTGTATCACATGCAAATGCACAGTTTGACAAGCCACAGTTCCAGCTAGGATTCGGTGTAAGCGAACCTTATAACGATCTCAGAGGAACATACTATTCATCACAGATCCTCGGAAATTTTTACGTTCAGACTATCAATCCCGACTTTATGACAAATAATTACGGTGGAAAAACCGGTTTAAATTTTTTCGGAAAGGGAAAAATAAATTTTGATAAATACTCTATTGCGCGGGGTGTTCTGAGCGCTAACTTTGCTACATTCAATACTTTTGAATCCAGTCAGAGCGGAAATATAGGTGTAGAAGTAATCAATATAAATAATCAGCTCGATACACTTTTAGTTGGAATTACAAATAATTATACATTCAGTAATTTCGGGCTCGGACTTGGTCTTGAGCTTGCCCCTACATCATTTACAAATCTGATCAGTCCTTACTTCGGCGGTTATCTAGCTTTTAATTTTATGAACGGAGAGCTTTCCCGAACTGAGAATGGTGTCGATACAGTAAGACTTACATTTTCCGATTTCAGAATGGGATTAACATTTGATGCAGGTATCGAGGCAAAAGTCAGTAATAATGTAGGTTTAGCACTCGGGCTGAAATATGATCTCGGAAATTTATTATTTCAAAATACGAGCGGCGGAGTTTCCTATGCAATTGAATACGGAAAATCAAATGCATCTATCAACGATGCCGAAGGAAGATTTTTTTCTTCAATTTACGGACCTGTAATATCATCAGTGCGGAGAGAAGTTCAGGGAAAAAAGAAAGAGATCAACTGGGGGACGATTTATCTGGGAGTTAATTTTAACTTTAATACGCCAAAGTCTACAAAACCAAAGACACAAAAGCCAAAATAGCGGTTTCGGAAATTTAACATTATAAAAAAATTATTAAAATTATTTGTATAAAACATTAACCATAGTTTTAATACTTATATTATTAAATCTGACATCAGAATCCGGAGCACAGTCACGTCCTTCTTTACTGTTTACTGCTGGACTTGCATTTCCGGGAAATGAATTTGCCGGTGAGCTTGTATCTGAGAATGAAGCCGGTATCTCATATATTAGTTCAGATTTCATTAAAAATAATTATGCAGCTTCTACCGGAGCTTCAGTAACCGGTTCCCTGAATTTTCCTTTCAGCAGTTCAGGTCTCTTCAGCAGCTTATTGACCGGGTCATACTCATATTTCAATGCTTTCAAAAGCAGCATTTTCGGCACAACTATAGAGAATAATTTATCAGTTCCCGTATCGTTTGACAACAGGATTTCGGTAACAACTGTTGCTTTGGGACTACAAGTCTCTCCTGCGGTGAGTCCGAAACTTTCACCTTTTCTGAATGCTAATATGGGATTAAATATTTTAAGCATTTCGTTATCCAGAAATGATGCTGCAAGTGTGATTTTCAGCGATGCAGTAAGACTCGGAATAATTACAAATGCAGGATTGACATATAAAATAAATAATGAATACGGTTTCGTTCTGAACGGGAGCTATAATATGAGTAATTTATTTTTTAAGAGCAGCAGTGACAGCTATAATGACAGAATTCAGTATTACAGCGATGACAATCAGATCAGCGATAAGGAGGGGAGCTACTACACAAATTTATCTGATCCGGATTACGCACCGGTGAAAGTAGAAGGTAACAATAAAAATGTGAACTGGTGGAGCATCAATCTGGGACTAAATATTATGTTGGGAAAGTCTGATAAAAAATAATTATATTGTAAAAAATTAAAAAAATTAATTCACAAATAAAATAAATCTTAATGATCACAAAGAAATCACTTACTCCATTCGTTTACATCATTTCTGTAATTTTAATTACTGCAATAGCCGTAAGCTGCAATAAAGAAGAAAAAGTACCGGTAACAAAAGATAAAGTTGAAAAGACAGAACCAAAAAAAGAAATAAAAACTACAACTGAAACGGCTAATAATTCGGCAGGAAAAGAATTATTTTATAAAAAATCATCTGAAAACAATATTGCCTGTGCTGACTGTCACAGCGACGGTACTAACACCAGTAACCCACTTACAAAATACTTCACTAATATACAGGGAGCAAATAAGCGAACTTCTACCTTTAACGGACTGATCACAGGAGAAGAAGTCATTAAAACCGCGGGAGGTGCGACATTATGCTGGGAAAATTATGAAAAAATGAAAACTCCATTGACAGCTGAGCAGATAAAATCATTAAATGATTATTATGCATCTGTCGAGACACCAAATTCACCTGCAGAAATAAAATACGAAACCATTGCCCTTCCTAAAAAAGATAAGGTAAAGCTGAAAGATGAACAGAAAAAAATTATGGAACTCAGGGGTGATCCTGTAAAAGGCGAACAGGCTTTTAAAAATACTTGCGGATTCTGTCACGGGGAAAATTCTACTGTTAAGAAAGTGCCGGGGATACTTGAGGATTTTGACGGTAACATAAAATCAATTGTTTATAATGTCCGGCTCGGAAACGGACCTATGCCGTTTTTCCATGCACCATCACTCACTGATCAGGAGATAGCCGATATTTCCGCTTATGTTATGAAAAAGAACGGAAAATAAAAGTTAAATTATTAAATTTTAATAAATTAATTTCATAAAAATAAAAGAGGAAATACATAAATGTATTTCCTCTTTTATAATTTTAAAAAAACCTCTTAAATAAAAAGCAGATATAATATAATCAATATCACACCGGCAACAGATACAGAGGTATAATCCTGAATCACACCGGTCTGCAGCTTTCTCCAGTCGAAACTGATGTTTGAGATAAATCTTGAAATTCCGTTTACTGCACCGTCAATTATTTTAATGTCAAATATTTTCCATAAAAAACCTTCTGATGTTTTCTGAATTGGGTTTACTATTACTTTGTCATAAGCTTCATCCACATAATATTTGTTTTCAAGAACTTTACCAATACCCGAAGCCGCTTCAAATGAGGTCTTTTTAGAGTATATTTTAAAAGCCAGAAAAATACCAATTACTGATACTAGGATAGAAAGACCAACCAGAATAAACTCTACTGTGTGCGAAGGTTCTGGGTTATTATGTATTGTTAATAAAACAGCAGTAGACTTTGCAAATATTGGATCCAGCCATTCTTTTAATAATGTCGGAAATCCGAATGCTTCGGGAATGCCTATAAAACCGCCTATCACTGAAAGTATTGCAAGTATGATCAAAGGAATAGTAATTGTAGAAGGAGATTCGTGCGGATGAAGTTGCTTCTCATCATATCTGGGTTTTCCGTAAAAGGTCAACACGACTAATCTGAACATATAGAAAGCTGATGTTCCTGCAATAAATAAACTAAGTACAAGAAGCGGAATTCCCATTTCCTTAAACACATCAAAAATTATACCGTCTTTGCTGAAAAATCCTGAAAGGGGAGGAATACCGGATATTGCAAGTGACCCAATGAAAAAAGTAACAAAAGTGATTTTCATTTTACTTTTTAAACCACCCATGTTTAAGATATCCTGTTCTTCATGCATTCCGTGTATTACTGATCCGCTTCCAAGAAACAGAAGGGCTTTAAAAAAAGCATGTGTTATCAGATGGAATATCGCAATCCAGTAAGCACCGGTTCCCAGAGCTATGAACATAAATCCTAATTGTGATACCGTGGAATATGCCAGTATCTTTTTTATATCATTCTGTTTTAAAGCTATTGTTGCAGCCATAAAAGCTGTTAAAATCCCGACATAGAAAATCACATTTTCAGCAACGGGAGACATTGCATATAAAAGAGATGTTCGTGCTATTAAATAAACACCGGCAGTTACCATTGTAGCAGCATGAATAAGCGCTGATACAGGAGTAGGACCTGCCATAGCATCAGGAAGCCAGACAAACAGTGGAATCTGCGCAGACTTTCCTGTTGCACCGAGGAACAATAATAATGCAATTGTCAGAAGAAGCACATCACCTACTGGTAATCCTCCAATTCCATCTAAAAATTTAGAAATCTCAAGTGTATTGAAATTAGTATAAATAAAGAACATTGCAAGCATGAATCCAAAATCACCAATTCTGTTAATAATAAATGCTTTTTTCGCCGCATCCCCGGTAAATGTTTTTTCATACCAGAAACCTATTAAGAAATATGAACATAAACCAACTCCTTCCCAGCCAAGAAAAACCAGAAGAAGATTGTCTGCTAAGACAAGGTTGAGCATTGCAAAAATGAACAGATTCAGAAATGCAAAGAACTTTGCAAATCCGGGATCACCGTGCATGTAACCAATTGAATACAGGTGAATCAGGGCTCCGACACCTGTAACTACCAGAACCAAGCAAATGGAAAGGGGATCGATAAGATAGGAATAATTTACTGTAAATGTTCCTGCTGTAATCCAGTTGTAATAATTCAGTATGATCTTTCTGGATTCAGGTTCCATTGAAAGAAGTTCGAAGAAAGTTGATGCTGCTATCAAAAACGGAATAAATACCGCGAGAGTAGAGACAGCACCTACAATTTTTTCATTTCTGATTTTCTTTCCGAAAAGTCCATTGATTATAAAGCCTGCTAAAGGTAATAAAGTAACGAGGTAAAATGAATTAGACATTTAGATTTTAAATTAATAGAAATTAATTTACCACTTCAGAATATTAATATCATCGATATTTACAGATTCCTTGTTCCTGAACAGAGCTATTACTATTGCAAGACCTACCGCAGCTTCAGCAGCTGCTACCGTCATTACAATAAATACAAAGATCTGTCCGTTTATATTTCCAAGATATGAGGAAAATGCTACAAGTGTGAGATTTATGGCATTCAGCATCAGCTCAATGCACATAAAAATAATTATTGCATTTCTTCTTATCAGAACTCCTGTCACACCTGTACAGAAGAGTATTGCGCTTACTATTAAATAATAATTTATTTCAATCATAATAGTGCAAAAATAATTATTTAAATCTACAAATAAAACATATTTACTTTTAATTTTTAAGGAAAGGCCGTTATCAATTCAATTAAATATTATATTCGGATTCCAAATCTGAAGCATCCAAAAAAATTATAACTTTAATACAAATATCTCTTTTCTTTAGATAATAAAAATAAAAGTAAAAGTTAATTTAAGCTTTGTAAATATTAACGAATGAATTGAAAGGGGAACAGAATTTTTCGAAAAGAATCAAAAGTAAGAAAACCGGTACAGACATAACTTTACATAATACATATTATATAACTCATTAAAATATTATTCCTTTATCTTCTTTATCAGTTCCCGGACATTTTTTACATTCTTTTCAGATAAATTATCTCTGATAGTGTTTAAAAGTTCTGTTAATTGTTTTTTATCCGCACCCAGGTGAATGCAGCCTTTCATATGCGAATGAAGTTGATTCAGATAAAGTCTTGTGCATAATATTGATACATTTATAAACTCTCTTTCGATTAGGCTTAATCCTTTTCTTCCAAGTACCTTTCCATATCCTTCAATTATCATCCACTCTTTGAGATCCGGACTGAAATGATTCATATTTTCAATTAACTTTTTATAATTCTTTTTATAAATTAACTTGCAGTTAATTTTTCCTTCAGATTTAAATTTTTTCAGATCATAATTTGAATTTTTAATATTGAAGTCCTTGAAGTGATTCCGGAATATTCTTAAAGACTCAATTGCTGCAGGAAAACCACAGAAAAGATAAGACTGGATAATAGTTTCATACAGTTTTAATCCGGAATAATTATTTAGTTTGTATTCGCTGATCTTTATATTTGTGTTTATTAAATCATCAGAAGCAATAAACGAGCTTATTTCTATCAGTGAAATAATTTCTTTTGAAATATTTTTCATTTAATAATAAAATGTTAAAAATTTTAGATTTATATATATTAAAACAATTCGTAAAAAATTTTCTGTTCGGTATATTCTGTTTTATTATAATTTTCATACTTGTAGATCTTTTTGAAAATCTGGATAAATTTATTGATAAAAATTTAACTACAGGTCTTATCTTTCAGTATTATATATATTTTATCCCTGAAATACTAAAGCTGATTACACCTGTAGGTATGTTATTGGCGACCTTGTTTACAATCAGCAGATTCAACAATTATTCTGAAATGACAGCAATACATTCATCCGGAATCAGTATTTTCCGTATTACTTTGTCTATAATGATATTTGGACTGTTTATGACAATACTTTCTATATACTTTAACGGATGGATCGTCCCGAAGTCAAATTCTGCTAAATTTAACTTTGAAAGAAAATACCTGGACAAAAACAAAATTGCCGGGTTAATACAGAACCTTCACATTCAGGATTCGGATAATCATATAATTTCTATTGGAAGTTACAATGAATCAGATAAAGCAGGTTCCAATACATCTGTTCAGATTTTTAACAAGAGCAATTTATCCAGGCTTGATTTCAGGTTTGATGCAAAAATAATGAAATGGGATTCAATAAAAAATGAATGGAAATTAATAAATGTAACTAAACGGGAATTTGATTCGGTTTCTTTTGAAAAAATTTCATTTTTTGACACAATTTATGTGACTGATGTACCTGAGATAAGCAGAATTTACCTCTCCCCTGTTCAAATTTTAAATAAGCAGTTAAAACCGGATGAACTATTATTAAGTGATCAGGAAGATCTTATAAAATCACTGGAAGAAAGCGGACAAAATGTTTCTAAAGCAAAAGTAGATTATTATTCCAAAATATCTTTTCCATTTGCGAATTTAATCATAATTTTTTTCGGGCTTTCTATAAGTTCTGGAAACAGAAAAACAGGTGTTGCTCTTCAGTTTGGGATCAGCATTTTAATAGCTTTTATTTATCTTGGATTTATAAAAGTTTCCCAGACTTTAGGTTACAATGGTGAGCTGAGCCCGGTACTGACAGCATGGTTTGCAAATATACTTTTCTTTTCGCTTGCAATGATAAACCTGCTGCGGAAAAATATAATCTGGAAATAAATTAATTTATTTTTTCGTCTTTAGGATTTACAGGGATCTGAAATCCCATTCCCCCGCTGTTAGGATCATTAAGAATCGCAATCTCGCCATATTGATTTTCATATCTCTGAATATTCTCCTTCAGAGCATTCTGAAATAATTTTGCATGCTGAGGTGTCATTATAATTCTCGAATGTACCTTTGCTTTTGGTATTCCCGGAAATATTCTGGTGAAATCTATTATAAATTCTGCCGGAGAATGAGATATTATTGCAAGATTAGAATAAATGCCTTCTGCTTCCTTTTCTCCGAGTTCAATATTTATCTGCTGTTGCGGTAATGCAGTATCGTTATTATTATTATTGCTGTTATTCATAGTTTGATTATAGTTAATTGTAAATCAAAATAATTCTTTAATTTTGAAATAGCAAAGTATAATGATTTATAAATATCTCACTTTTGATTTCGTTATTTTTGCATTTAACAGAATTTATTATTTCAATGGATCATTAATTGATATTTTACTGTACTTATACATATTCTTTTCATTAAAGATATTGATCTTAGTAAAAAAGATTACAGATTATTTTTTACAACTTGTTTAAGTAAAGAATACTTTTATTTGAACAAATGAACAAGATTAGCTGATTTATCATCATACATTAGATTTAATTTCTCTTTACTGAAGACTTTAATTATAATCTTGAATA
The DNA here is from genome assembly GCA_036782875.1 of Bacteroidota bacterium. Classification (GTDB taxonomy): domain Bacteria; phylum Bacteroidota; class Ignavibacteria; order Tepidaquicellales; family Tepidaquicellaceae; genus JAGPCH01. The sequence goes on from DAIPYG010000025.1 coordinate 21,047, forward strand.
AGCACTGTTTTATTTTTATTTTTGGCTTTCAAAATAATTCATACATAAAAAAATAAAATGAGTCTTTTAGTAATAGGTTCTCTGGCACTGGATACAATAGAAACACCGTTTGGAAAAGCAGAACGGACATTAGGCGGTTCTGCTACTTTTATATCTACGGCTGCAAGTTATTTCACTGATTCGGTCAGATTGGTTGGAATAGTCGGATATGATTTTCCAGAATCTGAAATAGAATTTCTTAAATCTAAAAAAATAGATATTTCGGGGTTGGAAATTTCTGATATCAAAAAAACTTTTCACTGGCACGGCAAATATGATTTTGATTTAAATACGAGGGAATCCTTAGTTACAGAATTAAATGCATTTGAAACATTTGATCCGGTAATTTCAGAGAAATTCCGAAACAGTGATTATGTTTGTCTTGGCAATCTTCACCCTCTAATACAGAAGAAAGTAGTGAAGCAAATCAATAACCCCAAATTAATAATGTGCGATACTATGAATTTCTGGATTGAAGGAGCTTATGATAATCTCCTTGAAGTATTAAAACTTGTAAAATTACTTGTAATAAATGACAGCGAAGCAAGAGAATTATCTAAAGAATTTAATCTTGTTGCAGCTGCGAAAAAAATCATGTCAATGGGACCTGAAATTGTAATTGTCAAAAAAGGTGAACACGGGGCTTTACTGATTACAAAAGATATTATATTTTCAGCTCCTGCTTTTCCGTTGGAGAAAGTATTTGATCCGACAGGAGCGGGAGATACTTTTGCCGGAGGAATGATGGGCTGGCTGGCAAAGACGGATGATATTTCCGAAAAAAACCTTAAACTTGCCGTAATATACGGCAGCGCGATGGCTTCTCTTGCCGTAGAAAAATTTTCTTTGGACGGAATCAGAGATCTGAGTCAGGAAAAAATTATGAAAAGATTTATTGAATTCAAGAAACTTACACATTTTGAAGAAGTAAATATGTAATATATATTGTAACTTAATATACTTTGAAACGTTAAACAAACTTAAAATGCCAATTGCAAAGACCGAAGCGTTTGTTTTAAAGACAATAAAGTATGGCGAAACGAGTAAAATAGTAACATTATTTACTAAAGATTTTGGTAAGTTAAATGCAATAGCAAAAGGTGCAAGAAATTATAAATCAAAGCTTTGCGGAACACTGGAGAGTATGAACTATATCAGAGCAGTGATTTATCTGAAAGAAAACAGAGAGCTTCAGCTGATATCAAATGCAGAATACATTAAATCATTCAGCAATATACAGAGTGATTTTGAAAAACTTCAGGCATCTTTTAAAATAATAGAAATTCTAAACAGATCAGTTGTTAATAACGATGTAAACAGTGATCTATTTGATATTTTACTAAGTTCAATTTCAATGTTAAACAATTCTGAAAAAAATTTCGAAATTTTCATTTTAAATTTTCAAATAGAACTTTCTAAAATTCTCGGAATTAGTCCGGTTTTTACAGATTCAAAATCAAATAATGAAACTTTTTTTAAGAATAATGAATTCTATGTGAATAATTCTCATATCAGTTCCCTTTTAGCTATTGAAAAATGCAGAATTGAGGAAATGAGAAATCTGGAAACTGACAGTGAGATTATTTCAAAGTTAATAAGTACTTACGAAAGATTTTTAACAATGCACACTTCAGGAACACATTTTTACAAAACAACAAAAGTATTTAAGGAACTAAATTACAACAGTTTTTCAGCTTAAGTTTATAATAACATAAGTATATTTATTGTTTTGAAATAGTTTAAATTTAAAATTAAGGAGATAAAATAAATGACAAAAAAATCAATAATCTTTGCCGGGCTATTATTAGTAGCAGCTTTATCTTTTGGCGGTTTATTAATCGCTAATTTCGGTAATGTAAAGCAGATAGTTGCCGGACCGCAGGTTGATTTTAAAACTGCACCCCCAATAGAGAATGCAAATCCCCAGTTAAAAGGATTAAATGATGCATTTGTTGAAATTGCCAAAACCGTTACACCTACAGTTGCATATATTGAAGTTACAACAGGCTCAGATGAACAGGGTAAAAAAGATAATGAGCAGTTTCAAATGCCTTTTAATCTGCCACCGGAATTTAAAATGCCTGAAGAAGGACCTGGCAGAGGCAGTGGTTCCGGTATAATTATCAGCAAGGACGGATATATTTTAACAAATAATCATGTGGTAAAAAACGCTTCAGAAAACGGCATAAAGGTTATTCTGACTGACAAAAGAGAATTTACTGCAAAATTAATCGGAGTAGATCCTAATACTGATGTTGCAGTCATAAAAGTTGATGCCAATGATTTACCGGTAGCAACTATCGGCAATTCAGATGAAGTTCAGGTCGGTCAGTGGGTTGTAGCTATAGGAAATCCGCTTGGTTTGAACAGTACAGTCACTGCAGGAATAGTTTCAGCTTTAGGAAGAAATATCCAGTTAGGAAATGACAATTATGCTATAAATAATTTCATTCAGACCGATGCAGCAATAAATCCAGGAAACAGCGGAGGTGCTTTGGTAGATATTAACGGAAATCTTGTTGGAATAAATACAGCCATAAAGACAACAAACGGATATTATCAGGGATATGGATTTGCAATACCGATTAATCTGGCAAAGAATGTTGCTTCTGAACTGATGAAAAACGGAAAAGTTACACGTGGCTATATCGGAGTTACAATTAAGGATGTGGATATTAAGGAAGCAAAAGGTCTTGGATTAAGTAAAGTTCAGGGTGTTTTAGTACAGGATGTAATTGCAGGCGGTGCAGGTGATTTAGCCGGTGTAAAATCGGGTGATGTGATATTCACAGTAGATGGAAAGGATGTTAACGCTGCCAACGAATTGCAGACAATAATCGGCTCACATCATCCGGGTGATGAAGTAGCTCTTAAAATTTACAGAGATGGTAAAATTATTGATAAGACTGTAATTTTAAAACCTAAAGTTGATAACTCAAATCAGTCTGCAGAAAATACAACTCCGCAGGAAAATTCAACTGATATGACATCAAAAAGTTTTGAATCAATTGGGATCACAGTTACACCTCTTTCAGGCTCAATGAAAGAAAAATTTGCTGTTGAAAATGGTGTTTTGATAACTTCCGTAAAGAGATTTTCAGAAGGATTTGACAGAGGGTTATCAGATGGGCTTGTAATAATTGAAGCCGATAAAGAAAAAATTGATAGTATTGACGATTTAAACTCAATTATAAGCAAGAAAAATCAAGGTGATGTTGTTATCCTTAAAGTGAAGAACGCACAGGGAACTGTAAGATTAGTTGCAGTAGAAATCAAATAACAAATTAATTATATCCGGGAGGAAGAATAACCTCCCGGAATTTTTTTAAAATATATTATTTCCAATATTGCTTTTTAAATTCAGAACATATATTTTTGTATAGGAAAAATGAAAAAATCATTACTTAAAATATTATTGGTCATAGCGGTTTTCAGTCTGAGCATTAATTTAAATGCTGAAGCTAAAAATCACTTCAATAAAAATTTAAAAGGAATTGGTTTCTCTAAAATTTCTGATGATTATAAATTATTTCAGAATTTTCCAAATCCTTTTAATCCGGCCACAATAATAAGTTACAAAATCAATCAAAGTGGATTTGTTACTTTAAAGGTGTATAATTTAGTTGGACAGGTAGTTAGAACACTTGTAAGTGAAAACCAGGAATCAGGTACGTACAGTAAGCAGTTTGATGCTTCTGATTTATCTGCCGGTATTTATCTTTATAAATTACAAGTAAATAACTTCACATCCGTCAAACGAATGACTCTTATAAAGTAAGACTTTATTTAAATCAAAAATAAATTTCGAATGTTTATGAAAACTAAATGTTTTTATATAGTTTTTGTTATATCTCTCCTTTTATCTAAAAATTCTTTTTCACAAGGTGAAATAATTGATGACTTCTCGAAGAAAGCACTTCCCGGCTGGATCTGGGGAGGAGTAGAAATGAAATATTCACATACTGAAGATAATAAAGAAAACGGTTATTCGGATATTATATCAAAACAACTAATCAAAAAGAATACATACATAGGTAAAGTATTGTTAAAAAAGTCATATTTATTTACAGCAGGTAACTATGTGAATATTATGATTAAAGGAGTCAATAATGATGCCAACGTAAAACTGCAGTTGATTTATGATATTGACAATAATACTTTTTATGATCAAACCGTAGATGTTATGCTGGAATCTAAACCAGTTTCATTAAATTTTGATGGCTGGAAAGAAATTAAGTTTAAACTGGATCAGGAAAATTTTGTTATTATCTCAAAAAAACAAGATAGTTTTGAAATAACAGAAGATCCGGCTTTTGGCATTCAGCTTGAATTTGAATCCGAAAGTAATTATAAAGAATCCAATTTTGAATCAGGAATAGCATTAATTTCCGAGATTCCTAATAAGGAAGCTATTACTGAATTTGAAACAGGAAGTACATCAAGCAAAGAATCATATTATAACATAAGGAATTTCCCTAATCCGTTTAATCCTGTTACTACTATCACTTATGTTTTACCGGAACCTACTTATGTGTCTTTAAGTGTATATGACAGGCTGGGAAGGCAGATTACAACTTTAGTAGAGCAAAATCAGGATAGCGGGGAACATTCCGTTGATTTTAATGCAGCTGAATTTCCGAGCGGTATATATTTCTACAGAATTAAAACAAATGAAAAAACTGAAGTGAGAAAAATGCTTTTTACAAAATAGAATATTGATTTAATTGAAAAAGCCCGCTATTAGTAATAATAGCGGGCTTTTTAATTTTTACAAGCAGATTTGTTATTTCACAAATTCTATACCAGCAGGAAATGAACCCATTTCCATTCTTGTATTTGGAAGTAATGTGAAATTTGATCCCTGTATTTGTATGATTCTTGTAACTCCGGTCTTTTTACTTCCTACTGTAGGATGATGTCCGTCAAAGCCTGACTGAGTTTCACATGCTATAAAAGCAAAACTACCGTCAGAAGAAAAGTCTACTCCATGCGGCTGAATTCCTACTCCTGTAATTGTACTTATCAATGTTTGAGATACTCTATCAATAATTGAAACAGTATTATTATTCCTGTTACAGACAAATAAATATTTCCCGTCATGGGTAAATTTCATTAATAAAGGGAATGCACCGGAACCTAAAGAAATAGAATTAACCTGTTCCAGATCCGAAGTATTATAAATTCTCACCTGACTTGACCCTCTGCATGAAACAAAAAGCAGACTTTCATCAGGAGAGAGTAATGCCTGATATGGCCTGAAATTGCTTGTTCCGTTACCTGATGGAGGTACCGATGGATCTATCGGTGATTTTATATAAGTACTGTCACTTGCATAGAAATTTACTGTATTAATCTTGAATATATACTCCCCTATCTCTGAAGTCACATATAATAAACTTCCGTCATTAGATAATGCCATACCGTGGGGTCCTTTCATTCTTGGTTCAGAAAATATATCTGTTATCTGCATTGTTGAAGTATTGAATTTTCTGGTCGTAGTAACTGATCCGCTGGATTCAAAATTTGTGACATATCCGGTTGTTCCATCCGGTGAAATTTCAATATGAGCAGGACTCTGACCGGACTGCATTCTGCCTAATCTTGTGTAATCTGTTACATCATATTTTTCGACATATCCTTCCTGAATCAGACTTACATAAAAATATTTCATATCCGGACTCAGTTTTACATAATGGGGAGCGTCTAAAATCCCGCTTCCACCTACAGGAATTAATCTAATTACCTGTCTTTCATTGGGTTTTATTACAGCTACAAGATCAGATGCCTGGTTTGTTATAAAACCTTTTTCGCTGTTTGATACATTTGCAAAAGCAATTTCTCCTTTTTTACTTTTCGCTCCATCGTTTATCCAGTTTATTATTGCCGCAACTTTCGAAGAATCCAGTTTATGATATTCAGGTAAAGTTATGGTAGTTACCGGCGCAACATTAGTATCAGAGTTTACTACTGAAGTCATATGAGACCAAAATCCATTATATGGTATAACCATTGTACCGTTGTTAGATCCGTTCATTGTATTCTTCCAGCTTTGAAGATCTAAACCGGTGCTGTTTCCGCTGGCATGACATGATGGCGTGTTACAGGTAATATTACTGGAAGTATATGAAGTATTAAAAATCGCATCAATTTCCGCAGGAAATAAATCAGATTCATCTGTATTGCTTACAAAATCCTGCTCACAGGATTGAAGATAAAGTGTACTTAATCCTACTGCTATTGTAACAGCTATAACCCTTAAGTATGAATTAATTCTGAATATGTTTTTTTTCATATTTCTTTAATTATAGTTAAATTTTTTTCATAATTTTTTATTCCTTCCACGAATTTTCGGGGAAGTTTTTGGGATTTTCCATTCAAACCAATATTAACCAATATTCCTTTTCCGGAACATATTAATTTATCAGTTGTATGTTCTGTTATTATTTGTTCCATGCAAAAGCTGGAGTTCTTTATCCAGGGAATTTTGGTGTAAACATTTAACAGATCGTCCAGATATGCGAAAGATTTGTAGTCTATTTCGTTATGAACAACTACAACTTTTAATCCATCATTAAAAATTCCGTTTTTAAGCATTTTATATCCGAAATTTCTTCTGTATTCAACTCTTCCAATTTCAAAATATTTAAAATAATAAATATTGTTTACTATTCCCTGTGCATCGACTTCAAAAGTTCTGACACGAAACTGTATTGAATGGTTAAATTCCGATAGATCCAAATTTTGTATACCTTTTTTAAAATTTAAAATAAATCTTTGATAATTAACATTCAATATATTCTACTTACTTCCTTAAAATTAAAGTATGCGTTTTGTATATTGAAACATATGATAAGTAAAAATAAAATGCTGAACAAGAAAATCGGATTAATCGGATTTCCGATGGATCTTGGAGCAGACAGAAGAGGAGTCGATATGGGTCCTTCTGCAATCCGATATGCTAATCTGGAAGAAAAACTCGAACGACTCGGATATAACATAACTGATTTCGGGGATATAGACATTCAGATTTCAGAAACCCAGAAGATAAAAAATACTAAACTGAAATATCTTCCTGAAATTACTAAAACTTCGAAAATTCTTGCGAAGAAAGTCGAATCTTTACTGGTAAAAAATTATTTTCCTCTTATAATAGGAGGAGATCATTCCACTGCAATAGGATCAATTGCAGGCATTTCCCATTACTGTAGAAAAAGAAATAAAACACTCGGTATAATCTGGATAGATGCACATGCAGATATGAATACTGAAAAAACAACTCCTTCAGGGAATATTCACGGAATGCCTCTGGCTATTGCACTTGGATTAGGTAACAGACAGCTTACTCATTTAAACGGATTTTCTCCGAAAGTGAAAGTTGAAAATGTAGCGCTGATTGGAATAAGAGATGTCGATTATCAGGAATCTATTACAGTAAAAAATATGAATCTCAATGTCTATACTATGACGGAAGTGGATAAGATGGGAATTAACAGAATCATTGGAAAAGTATTAAATGATTTCAAAAGCAGAGTTGATCATATTCATATTAGCTTTGACATGGATGGCATTGATCCGGATTATGCAGAGGGTGTTGGTACACCAATACCCGGAGGACTTACTTACAGGGAATCCCAGCTGCTTATGGAAATGGTTGCTGATTGCGGATGTATGAATTCACTCGAAATTCTTGAGGTAAATCCAATTTTAGATACTCAGAATAAAACAGCCTATCTGGCTACAGAGCTGATAATTTCAGCTTTAGGAAAGACTACATTGTATGATTAAACAAGCTTCTGAAGTTTAACTAATTTTTCCCTGGCTTCAGTTTGCTTCTGCTTTTCTTTTTCTATTACATCTGCTGATGCCTTGCTCAGAAAATTTTCATTGGACAGTTTCCTGTCAAGACCGTCAAGATATTTTGAAAGATTATCTATTTCTTTATTAATTTTTTCAGACTGCACTTCTTTATTTACACTGTTTTCCATGGATAGATAGATCTCATAAACACTGATTACAGTGCTGGCAAATTCCTTATCACTGTCAATTTTATCAGAATATTCAAGTTTATCAAGATTACAAAGACTTTTTATATAACTGTTAAAATCATTGAGTATCTTTGCATTCTTTTTTTCAGTAACTACAATTACCTCAGATTTAAAAGAAGGAACAATATTATTAACCGTCCTGAGATTTCTTATGGCTGTTACAATTTCTTTTACCTTTTCAAATTTAGATTCGGATTCTGAATTTATTTTCTTAATTTCCTGAATATCCACCTGCTCAAGAGAAATACTTTTACCTTCTCTTCCTGCTTCTGTCAGATGCCAGAGCTCTTCAGTAACATAAGGAATCACAGGGTGAAGTATTTTTAAAATACTGTCATAATATCTTAATGCTTTTTCAATTATTCTGACGGCATGTTCAGGATTATTGTTTACTTTTATTTTAATAAGCTCAATGTACCAGTCACAAAAATCACTCCAAACAAAGCTATGTAATGTCTTTGCATAATCATTTAACCTGTATGCTTTCAGATACTTATCCGCTTCATCTAAAGCAGAATTGAATCTGCTTTCTATCCACTCATCAATAAGATCTTCCTTATAATTTTTTTCCTGCTTCGTATCTGCAGATTCTATTTTTTCCTTCATCATCATTAAGAATCTGCCTGCATTCCACAACTTAGTTACAAAATTCCTGCCGATCTGAGTTTTATCCTCATCAAAAAATACGTCATTTCCCAATGGAGCTAATATTACCATTGTAAAACGAAGTGCATCTGTTCCGTATTTATCCATTACTTCTATTGAATCTGAATAATTACCTAATGTCTTGGATAATTTCACACCCTTTCCGTCTCTTATTGTAGAATGAAAATACACATCGCTGAATGGAATCTCTTTCATGTATTCCATCCCTGCCATTATCATTCTGGCAACCCATAGAAATATAATATCCGGTGCTGTTGACAATAAATCTGTGGGATAATAATATTTTAATACTTCATTCGATTTGTCTTTGTCACTGTTTTCCCATCCGAAAACACTTAAAGGCCAAAGCCATGAGGAAAACCACGTGTCAAGAACATCTTCATCCTGTGTCCAGTTTTCAGGATCTGACGGAGATTCAACTTCACAGTAAATTTCACCTGTGGTCTTATGATACCAGATAGGGATCTGATGCCCCCACCATAACTGCCGGGAAATACACCAGTCTCTTATATTTTCCATCCAGTGATAATAAACTTTTGTAAATCTGTCGGGATAAAACTTAATTTTTCCTGATCTTACCACTTCAAGCGCCGGACCGGCAAGCTGCTTCATAGAGACAAACCATTGCTCAGATAGATATGGCTCAATTACAGCTTTTGTTCTGTCGGAAATTGCAACATTATGCGTAAGATCTTCTGTTTTAACCAGGAGATCCTGTTCTTTCAGACGATCGACAATTCTTTTACGGGCTTCAGTAATATCCAGTCCATTGAATTCTCCTGTTAATTCATTCAGCCTTGAATCTTTGCTCAGCACAATTACTGCCTCCAGATTATGCCTTTGACCAACTTCAAAATCATTAATGTCATGAGCAGGTGTTATTTTTAATGCCCCGGTGCCGAATTCTTTATCAACATAATCATCAAATATTACCGGTATTAGTTTATTCAGAAAAGGCAGCTTAACTCTTTTATTTTTAAAGCCGCTGTAACGGCTGTCTTCAGGATTTACTGCGACTGCTGTATCACCAAACATGGTTTCCGGTCTGGTTGTAGCAATAGTAATATATTCATCAGATTCCTCGAGCCTGTATTTTATATAATATAGTTTATCATTTCTTTCTTCATAAGATATTTCATCATCACTCACAGCAGTTTGTGAAGCCGGATCCCAGTTTACAATTCTGTTACCCCTGTATATCAGACCTTTTTTGTAAAGATCAACGAATACCCTTCTGACATTTAAAGAAAGTCCTTCATCCAGAGTAAACCTTTCCTTAGACCAGTCAACAGATGCACCAAGTTTTCTGAGCTGTCGCAGAATCGTTCCACCGTTCTTTTCTTTCCATTGCCAAGTAAGCTCAATAAATTTATCTCTTCCCAAATCATATTTGTTCTTACCGCTTTTTGCCAGTTCCTTTTCCACCATGACCTGTGTAGCAATTCCTGCGTGATCCATTCCAGGTACCCAGCAGACCTCAAAGCCCTGCATTCTTTTTCTTCTGCAGTATATGTCCTGTATTGTATTGTTTAATATATGACCGAAATGAAGAACTCCCGTAACATTAGGCGGCGGAATTACAACGGAAAATTTTGGCCTGGACGGATCCGGCTTGGATTCATATATACGGTTTTCTTCCCAGAACTTTTGCCATTTAAGTTCTGAATTGAAAAAATCATAATTCTTTGGAAATTCAGTCATATATCAGATTAATTCCTTTTCTAATTTAATATTATTTTTTAATATTTCACTCGCCAGATTCAAATATGCAATTGCACCTTCAGAATCAATTTTAAATAAGCAAAGCGGTTTTCCGTAAAATGTTGATTCATTAAGTAAACTGGTATTGGGGATAACTGTATTCAACAGGAATTTACTGTATTTTATTTTTAATTCCCTTTCGGATATCTTCGTGACTTTAGAATCTTTTTCATACATTGTCAGTATGATTCCTTCAATCTCAAGTATGGGATTTGCAATTTCCCTTATCCATTCAAAATAGTTAAAAAGTCTGTCAACTGCTTCAAGTGAAAAATGACCTGATTTAATCGGAATAAGTATAGAATCTGAAGCTACTAATGCATTAGTGGAAATTCCTTTAAGCACCGGTGGACAATCAAGAATTATATAGTCATAGTAGTTCTCAACTTCCTTCAGCGCATTTTTTAAAATCAGCCTGTTCTCGGAATATTTTAAGAATTTATCGTGCATATTTATCGAATAAATATTCGAAGGTACAAAATCCAGATATTCAAGATCTGTTCTGTGTATGGCAGATTTTAAAGAATGAGTAAATGCAAATACTTCAGCCAAACTGGCATTTATCTTATCTGAAGTAAATCCCAGCGCGATCGCAGAAGCGCCAAAGGGATCAACATCAATAAGAAGCGTCTTTTTCTCTGCAACGGCAAGCGATGCAGCAAGGTTGACAGAAGTCGTGGTCTTTCCAACTCCCCCTTTCGGAATGCAGACTGAAATTACTTTGCTCAAATTTTTTTATAAATCATAATTTAGAATAATATATCTGATTTTTATTTATTACACAGTATGGCTTGCACTGAACTTCATATCCTTCAAAAGGAGAATTTGTACTCTTTGATTTAAATTTAGACTTATTGATTTTCCATTTTTTATTCAGATCAAGTACTGTAATGTTTGCAATTTCACCTTCTGATATTCTTATCTCTTTTAATCTTAATATTTCCCTAGGATTTACTGACATTTTCTTTATCATCTGTTCAATTGAAATTATGCCTTCCTTTACAAGAAATGTATATGCAAGGGCTATTGCTGTTTCAAGTCCAACTATACCAAACGGCGCTGAATAAAAACCCTGTGACTTCTCATACTCTGTATGCGGTGCGTGATCCGTACATATGACATCAATGGTATCATCCTTAAGACCTTCGAGTACTTTATCAACATCATCACCGGTTCGAAGAGGAGGATTCATTTTTGCATAAGTATTATAACCGAGACATTCCTTTTCGCTTAAAATAAAATGATGAGGACAAACCTCTCCTGTAACATTAATATTTTTTGTTTTTGCGTCTCTCAATAATTCCACACTTCTTCCGCAGGAAATATGCTGAATATGATAACGTGAATTTTTAGTGAATTCTGTCAATAAAATGTCACGCGCTATAATTGATGTTTCGCTTACCTCAGGTATACCTCTGACTCCCATTAATGTCGAAATATATCCTTCATTCATTACTCCTTTATCCGATAATCTCATATCCTCGCAATGCTGGATCACTAATGAATCAATCTGTGAGGTATATTCAAGAACCCTTCTCATTATTTCAGGATCAGCTACAGGACTTCCGTCATCGGTAAAAGCTATAGCGCCGGCATCTGCCAGAGATAATATCGGCGCAAGTATCTCTCCGCCCCTTTTTAATGTTGCGCATGCAGCAATATCTATATCTGTAATAAATCCCTTTGCCTTATTCAAAAGACTCTGAATTAATACAGGATTATCCAGAGGTGGATCTGTATTCGGCATGCACAAAACACCGGTAAAGCCTCCATTGGCTGAGGCTTCACTACCAGAAGTCATATCTTCCTTATGTATCTGCCCGGGCTCTCTGAAATGAACGTGCATATCATAAAATCCCGGCATACCTGTCTTCCCTTTCATATCAATTACTTCAGCATTTTTCACCGAACTTTTTAACTGACCGATTTTTTCAATAATACCATTAATTATGAGAACATCTGATACCTCATTCAGGCTGTCCGACGGAGATATCAAATTAATATTTCTGAGTAATATATCCACTAAAAATCTATTTTTTACCGCTCATTAAATTAAACACTGCGCACTTTACCGCAACTCCGTTTGTAACCTGATCAAATATAAGTGACTGTTCTGAAACAGAAACGAAAGAATCAAGTTCTACATTTATGTTCATTGGACCGGGATGGAGCACCTTAACTTTTTTATTCAGACTCAATCTATCTTTTGTAATACCGTAATGTTTATTGTATTCTTTTAAAGAAGGAAGTAATGAGCCTGCATTCCTTTCCAGCTGAACCCTGAGAATATTAAGAACATCACTTTTCTTAACTGCTTCGTTAATGTCCGTAATGACATTCACTCCAAGACCCTCAATATACTTCGGTATGAAAGAAACCGGACCGCATACAGATACATTTGCTCCCATCTTCTTCAGTCCGAAAATATTTGAGAGCGCTACACGGCTGTGAGAAATATCACCGACAATACATATATTTAAATTCTTCAGACTTCCGAAATTTTCAGTCAGCGTAAATAAATCAAGAAGTCCCTGTGTAGGATGCTCATTAGTTCCGTCACCTGCGTTTATAATCCTGGAAGTTGTGTGTTTTGTCAAAAGCAAAGCTGTTCCGGGAACAGAGTGCCTCACAACTATATAATCAAACTTCATTGACTCAATATTTTTTATTGTATCAAGAAGACTTTCACCTTTGCTCAATGAAGATCCGGATTCAGTAAAATTAACTACATCCAGACCTAATTTTTTTTCTACCAGCTCAAAAGAAGTTTTTGTTCTTGTAGAATCTTCAAAGAACAGATTTACTGCAGATTTTGAACTCAGAATTCTTTCAGGGGATATTTTCCGGACAATCTGTTTCTTATATAAACCTGTCACTCTGAAAATTTCATCAAGATCTTCTTTATCTAAATGTCTTATTCCTAAAAGATGTTCAGGGAAATAGTTCACTCTTATAATTTTACATTCCGATTAAGAAATTCCATAATACATAATCAAGTATGAGTATCGACGCTGCGGCAATAACAAATGCCTTAATAGTTGACAATCCCACACCTTCAGCACCGCCTTTTGTCTGAAATCCGATAAAGCACCCGATCGATGAAATTGAAATTCCGAAGAAAAGCGCTTTTATAGTGCCTGCATAAATATCCTTTACTTCCAGAGCTTTTTTAAATGCTCCTAAAAAGGTCTCTGAAGGAACATCAAGAAAAACTGTTGCGACTGTATAAGAACCAAGTATAGCGATCGAACTCGCATAGATTACCAGTATCGGAAGCATGCAGGTGGTAGCTACTATTCTCGGCATAGCTAAATATCTTACCGGACTGATAGCCATTGCTTCAAGCGCATCGATCTGCTCGGTGACTTTCATCGTTCCTAATTCCGCAGCCATAGACGCACCGACTCTTCCGGCAAGAACTATTGCTGCCAGTACCGGACCAAGTTCTATGATGATTGCTTTAGTAGTTGCAGATCCAAGATAGCTGTAAGATATCAGCCCTTTAATCTGATAAGCTGCCTGCCAGCAGGAAACCGCACCGGTAAATATCCCAATGATGGTCACGAGTGCCAGAGAGTTGACACCCACGTGAAGCATCTGTTCTATTATCAATTTTCTGTCACGAAATATGCGGGGAAGATTTTTAAATACACCGAACATTAAAAAAGAAAATTCCCCTACTTCAGAAAAAAACTGGATAAACTTTCTGCCTATGAATGAAATCAACTGCTTATAATTAATTTAATAATTTATTGAAATAATCCGGGTCTTGCATTAATAACTTTTCAATCTCTGAACTTTAACCTGCAGGAGCTTATTTCCTGACTTCTTCATAATTGTCATTACAAGTCCTTTATAATCTATTCTTTCATAAACCTCAGGAATATGTCCGGTAACTGTCTGAAGAAATCCGCTTAATGTCTGATATTCATCCGGATCAGCCGGCAGATCCGCGCTGAATTTCTTATTGAAATCTTCTATCGGCATATTCGGATTGACAAGAAAAATACCTTTTCTGTCACTCTTCATATTAGCATCCGAATTATCTGATTCAATATCGTATTCATCATCTATTTCTCCGAATATCTCTTCTATAATGTCTTCCAGTGTGATAAGCCCTTCTACTCCTCCGTGTTCATTTACGACAATCCCAAGATGGATATGCTGCTTCTGAAAATCCTTTAATATCTCGCCGATATGTTTTGTCTCAGGAATAAAATGTACCGGTCTTATAATATCCTGAAGCACTATTATTTCTTTATGTTCCGCCGCGCTGATAATATCCTTAGAATAAATAACCCCGATAATATTATCTACACTGTCTTTGTATACAGGAACTCTCGAATATCCTTCATCAATTAATTTCTCAATGATCTTTTCACGGTTCTCATCTATATCTATGGCAAACATGCTGTTTCTCGGAATCATAACATCGCTCGCTGTTTTGTCATTAAATCCAAATACTTTCTGAATTATCGCCTGTTCTGTTTCATCAATTTCACCGGACTTTGTGCCTTCGGATATTAATAACCTGATCTCTTCTTCAGAGTGGGATCTTTCTGATTCACTGACAGGTTCAATACCCGCAAATTTTAATATCCTGTTGGCTGCACCGTTTAACAACAATATAGCAGGTTTGAATATATGATAAAAAATATTAAGCGGAATCGCTATAAACAAAGTTGTTTCTTTCGGATGTCTGATAGCCAGGGATTTAGGCGCGAGTTCTCCGATAATTATATGAAGAAAAGTTATTAATACAAATCCAACTGTTAAAGAAATTGTATGAATTGTATTCGGATTGCTTATAGTTAATACTGAAAATAAAGGATCCAGAATTCTTGCTGTTACAGGCTCTCCTATCCATCCCAGTCCTAATGAAGAAATTGTAATTCCGAATTGTGTTGCCGCCAGATACTGATCAAGATTTGAGATAAGCTTAAGCGCCAGCCTGGCTTTTCCGTTTTTACTTATTTCTTCAGGAAGCAACTGTGTTTTTCTAACCTTCACAAGTGCGAACTCGGCAGCTACAAATAAAGCATTAAGCATCACAAACACAAGAAGGAGAAACAGATCAAAGAATATAGACTTAAAGTATTCCATTAGTTATATCAGCAAAATAATTATTTCAATATCTATCTTCAATTTATAAAGATAAACAGGTGTTCATAAGTACAATAAATTTCAGTGAAATATTCGGATGTGATCAATAAAATGCTATTTTGTAAATATCATTTTTTTTATATCAGATGTGTAGTTTGTTTCCAGCTTATAAAAATATATACCGCTTGACATCTCATTATAATTACCGGCATTAAAATTCACACTGTATGTACCGGGTGTCTGATATGCATCCACAAGAATATCCACAAATTGTCCGGTCAGACTGTAAACATTCAATTTAACACTTGTTGGTACTAATATCTGATATGATATAGTGGTAGAAGGATTGAAAGGATTTGGATTATTCTGATTAAGCTTGAATTCAGGAACTTCCGTGATGCCGACTTTAATCTCTTCGGTGATTATAATTTTATTTAAATTATCAAATACACTTATCTTATAAAAATAAACCCCGTTTTCTTCAGGTTTATCGGAATAGCTGTAAAAATAAGAAACAGCAGAATCTGTTTCCGTTTTTTTCCTGAAATTGGAAAATAATACATCTGTTAAAGGATTATATATTTCCGTACCGGATTTTTTATTCTCGATTTTAAATTTATTCAGGTTTCCCGGATTTGATATCTGCCAGTTTAATTCCACTTCCCCTCCCCTTATCTTAGCAGTGAATGAAATTAACCTGTTAGCAATTTTATCGTCTGATTCTGCAAGTAAAATGTTACTTGTAAAAAAAAGTATAAATAATATTTTAATTAACTTTGTCATAATATTACTTATCTGTATTCCTGCAGAAAGTCCAGTCTCTTTTTTAATTTTTCCTTCGGTACGAGCAGTTTATCTTTTCCGAATACCGCTTCATCCTGACTGCTGAAAACCAGCTCAAATTCATCACTCATTACTATTGCTTCTTCCGGACAGACTTCTTCACAGAATCCGCAGAAGATACATCTGACCATGTTTATTTCAAACTTCTCCGGATATCTTTCTTTTTCGCGTTCTGTTTCACCTGCCTGAACTTCAATAGCCAGAGCCGGACAGACTCTGGAGCATAAGGCGCATGCGACGCATCTTTCCGTACCGTCATCTTCCATAACCAGAACAGGTCTGCCTCTGTAAGAAGCAGGAGGAATCCATTTCTCTTCCGGATATTGTCTGGTGAATTTCGGACGGAACATCTGTTTGAATGTTAAACCTAAACCTTTTACTATCTGAGGTATATATGTTTGTTCAAAAAATGTAAGATCTTTTTTCTTTATGATCGCCATTAAACAGTTTATAGATTTAAGCAAATATAATAGAAAGAATTATAAATATTAAGGTATAATTTGATTTTTGACTTCTCTTCATTTTCCCTGTATATATCAAAATCTGATTTATAAGATGAAATGAATATCAATTCTGTCAATCCGGGAAATCTGAGTGATTATATATTTATATTAAAATACAGTATGCCGCGAATTTTCCGAATTGACATTAAAATCTATTATGCGCTTTTGCAAAAATACCGGGTGAAAATCAGTAATATTAGTTCTAAATTATTTCCGGATTCTCGAACTATCAATTTTTGTTAAATCCTGTTTTTAAGGGATTATTTAAGTCGTTTATCATATTGTTGACGGTGTTTTGCTGAAAAATTAAAGTTGCTCACCGAATAAATAAAGTTGCTGAGCAAATTAAAAAAGTTGTTGAGCGAATGAATAAAGTTGTAGAGCAAATTAATAAAGTTGCTGAGCGAATTAATAAAGTTGTAGAGCAAATAAATAAAGTTGCTGAGCAAATGAATAAAGTTGTAGAGCAAATGAATAAAGTTGTAGAGCGAATTAATA
>DAIPYG010000026.1:0-23698 GCA_036782875.1 Bacteroidota bacterium
TGAGCTGGAGACGTGAGTTGAACACGCGACCTGCTGATTACGAATCAGCTGCTCTACCAACTGAGCTACTCCAGCTTTTTCTAAATATCAAATTCTAAATTTCAAATGTTAAATGGATTTTTTCGAAGTGGAAATGATCTTTCCTGAAATTTTCAGAATTTCATTACAATCATAAATAAAAGATTCGGCTAATTTCTCCGGAAGATATTCAGAGTCCTTCAATAGCCGAATCCAATAATTAATTTCGCGAGCTTCTTTATGAGCTATGTATAATTTGTTCACAAAGTCCTTTTTTGAAGAACTTCCAACAGCTTCCTCAATGTTTGCACCTATCGAAGTGCCACTTCTTAAAACCTGTTTTGATAACACATATTCTTTTTTATTTTCAACTAAGAACTTATACAGTTTTACAATCCTTAATGAAAATTTATAGCTCTTTTCCCTGATAGCATTTTCTCTTTCCATAATTCAAATTTAAACTGTTCATTTTCATAAATACTTTACCTGACAATAATACATTTGAATTTTATTATTTAAAATTAATACCGGTACATATCTGACTTATACGGTCCGTCTACCGTCACACCTATATAATCTGCCTGCTCTTTTGTAAGTGTCTCAAGCTTTGCACCGACTTTTGCAAGATGCAGTCTTGCTACTTTCTCATCAAGATGTTTAGGAAGTACATAAACTTTATTCTCATAATTCTCTGAATTATTCCATAACTCCAGCTGGGCAAGCACCTGATTTGTAAATGAATTTGACATTACAAAGGAAGGATGTCCCATCGCGCAGCCGAGATTTACAAGTCTTCCTTCTGCCAGTACAATAATTTCCTTGCCGTCGACTGTATAAATATCAACCTGGGGCTTAATTGTATTCTTTGTCTTTCCGAAGTTATCATTGAGCCATGCCATATCTATCTCATTATCAAAATGTCCGATATTACATACAATTGCTTTGTCTTTCATGTTCTTGAAATGCCTGTCTGTAATGATCTTATAATTTCCTGTCGCTGTAACTAATATATCAGCGATCTTTGAAGCCTCATCCATTGTGATGACCTGATAACCGTCCATTGCCGCCTGAAGCGCGCAGATCGGATCGATCTCTGTTACCAGTACTCTTGCTCCTGCTCCTCTTAATGACTGAGCTGAACCTTTTCCCACATCACCGTATCCTGCGACTACAGCAACTTTCCCTGCCATCATAATATCGGTCGCTCTTCTGATAGCGTCCACTAAAGATTCCTTACAACCGTATTTATTATCAAATTTAGATTTAGTTACAGAATCGTTTACATTGATTGCAGGGATAGGAAGTGTTCCTTTCTTGATTCTCTCATATAGTCTTAATACACCGGTAGTGGTTTCTTCTGATAATCCTTTTATTCCGGAGATGAGTTCAGGATAATTATCAAATACCATATTAGTAAGATCTCCGCCGTCATCTAATATCATGTTTAATGGTTTTCTGTCAGGTCCGAAGAATAATGTCTGCTCAATACACCAGTTGAATTCTTCTTCATTCATACCTTTCCAGGCATAAACAGGAATTCCTGCTGCTGCTATCGCTGCTGCTGCGTGATCCTGTGTTGAGAATATATTGCATGAAGACCAGGTTACCTCAGCGCCGAGTTCTTTCAGTGTTTCAATCAGAACAGCTGTCTGGATTGTCATATGAAGACATCCTGCTATTCTTGCGCCTTTAAGCGGTTTCTTGGATCCGTATTCTTTTCTGATTGCCATTAATCCCGGCATTTCCGCTTCAGCAAGACGGATCTCCTTACGACCCCACTCTGCTAAAGATATATCTTTTACTTTGTATGGTAATACCTTTGTTTTGTCTATTGTTGCTGTACTCAAATTAAATCTCCTTAAGTTTTTTTGTTTGGACAAGATACAACATATATTTTTTTAAATAAATTAAATTTTTACTGCATAAAATAAAAACATTCTACATGATAAATCGGAAAAAGGATAAAGCAGATTGAGCCGGAAAAACAACGGGACTATTTTTTTTGATTTTTATATTATTCTGAAAATCCTTTGATCTGTATCCTTGATATTTAATTAAGAAGTGTCGCATAATAGTATGAAGTAATGAAAAGTAATTTTCCGCAAGTTCATCGTTATCCGTATTCCGGAAAATCCTCATACCCGGGGAAATAAAAAAAAGTGTAAAGCTTTTAACTTTACACTTTTAAACAATTGCAGAATTATCTGTCCGGGAATAAACTGTCTAAGCGAATTATGACTGCTTCAGAATATTTTTATTCAGCATTTGTTCCACTTTAGTTCTGACTGCTATTTTCCGGTCGATATTCTTTTACAGGTCTTATTTCCGTTATAATTTATAACATAATTATATTCTCCTGTTTTAATTTCCTTTTGGGATTTGAAATAAACTGCATACTCACCATTTTCCAGATCTCCTTCTACCAGCTGCTCAATCCTATTACCTCCCTGATCATATACATCCAGGCTGACTTTTCCTTCATTGAAAATTGTGAACTTAATTTCTGCAACTTTTTTATCAGCTGAAATCACAGGCTCCGAGAGTTCATAATTCTTTACTGCTTTTACTGTGATGCCTGAATTTAAACTGAATTTATTTCCTTCAGGGAGATCCTGTGAAGTTGATTCTACAGGATAAAATTCTATTAAAAGAATTAAAGCTATTACCGATTTTATTATCTTTCTTTTCATTTTTTCTTTCAGTTTAATTTATTAATAATTTCTGTACAAAGTTCGTTATTCCGGACACAATTAAGTATAACTGACCCCTCATATTCGTTCTGGGTGTAAACACTTATTTCATTAATGAGAATAATACCCTGATTAATCTACCGTTCAAAACAATTTTATCTACTTCATATTTTGTTGAAAATATTTCCGGATTCGGAATACAAATTTTCAATTCAAAACTAAACCCACCCCAGGCCACTCCCCGCGCGGGAGGGTTTGAGGTGGGGTTGTGTAACAATCCGATATGATTTGCTATATTATTTTTCTTTTATATTTACTGAAGGTCTTGTTCCGAAAAGAATGACATCTGCTTCAATGAATGATGAACCGGTGTTTTGTACTGTGATCTCTTTGAGATCGAGCTTTTCTTCATAACAGTTCAGTGAATTAACTTTTTTCTCCGTGGTCCTGCCTCCGCTGTATATGAACAATGATCTGCAGGGATCTGCACTGTCATCTATTGACTGCTGAGGAGATATGTTTTTTATTTCAGATGATGTGAATCTACTGAGTCCGGTATTCTCTATGTTAAATGTATAAGATCTGTTTGGTTTCAGTCTTATCTGTCCGTGATAAAGAGGTCTTTCCGTCATCTTTTCCACTTCTTTTGCTCCGGCTTTATCAGTCGAATTGAAATTACTTTCCCCGGATGAAGTTATGCTGTCACTGCAACCTGTAAATACTGATAATGCAAAAATTATCAGTGCCGGTAATATCATTTTTAAGTTTTTCATTTTTTTAGTTTTAAATTTTATAAAATTCCTGCCGGCATAATGACCGGCAGGTTTAACGGAACTATTCTTCTTTCATTATAACAGGTACTTTTTTCTGCTTGAATACTTTCATAGTTACATTCAGATCAAGAAAAGATGAACCGGTATTTTCCACTGTTATTTCCTTTACTTCAAATCCTTTACTGTGACAGCTCAGGGATCCTTTCGATAACTGACTGCTGTAAACCAATATGTCACCGCATTCAGAGATTTCCTTGTCTGTATCTGTATTTACAGTCAGATTATTTATATCGATCGAATAGAATCTGTCAAAGCCTGTTGAAATCTCATCGAATTTATAGGCTCTGTGCGGTTTAACTCTGATCTGAGTTCTGTAAGTCTGAATTACAGGTAATGATTCTTCTGTTACTGATGAAATCACTCCCTCACCTTTTTGGGGTGATCCGGTTTCTCCCGAAGAAGTGATGTTGTCGCTGCATCCCACCAGTATTGAAAAAACCATTATTACGATTGCTGCCCGGAACATTTTTAAGCTGCTCATAACTGTTTCTCCTTTTTTTTACTTTTTGTTTAATTAATTGATTGATTGTTATTTTAATTTTCTCCTTTCTGTGCACGGAAAGGAATCAGGTTTATTTTATTAAAAGCATTTTACGTGTCTGATCATAATATCCGGATTGAATTCTGTAGAAATATGCCCCGCTAGAAAATTGTGTCGCGTTCCAATTGTAATTATGACTGCCTGCCTGAAGAAATTTGTTTTCAAGGAGAGCTACTTCTCTTCCTGATACATCATATACTGCAAGCCTAACGAATGAAGGAACAGGTATCTCAAAACTTATCTTTGTTACTGGATTAAACGGGTTCGGATAATTATCATTGAGTCTGAATTCATTATTATTAACTGAAGTTTCTTCCTTTATATAATGTTCGGAGTACTTTATCAGACAAAAATCCATATCAACTCCATCACCCATGCTCTCTCCCATTACCAGGACTCCTCCTTTTCCATCGAGCGCAATTGCCTTTGCAATGTCATCGCTGAATTCAAATCTGCCGGTACCATTGTATTCCTTTACCCATTTAAAGTTGCCGTCAGAGGAATACTTAATAGTCGCGAAATCCTTATTGCTTCCGCAGCTTCTCTCAAATCCAAGC
Organism: Bacteroidota bacterium; assembly: GCA_036782875.1. Lineage (GTDB taxonomy): Bacteria > Bacteroidota > Ignavibacteria > Tepidaquicellales > Tepidaquicellaceae > JAGPCH01. The sequence continues at coordinate 4,640 of DAIPYG010000026.1, forward strand.
TTCATCACTGATCCCGTTACATAAACATTTCCTTTGCCATCTGTTGCAATATCTGTAGCCTCATCCTGACTGAATCCGAAATCACTGCTGTTGAAACTGTTCGCCCAGACTTTCTGACCTTTTGCATTCAGCCTGACTGTATAATAGTCACTGTTACCTGCTGGTGAAACTGTTATGCCTGTTAAATAAACATTTTGATCTTTATCTAATGCAATGGCTTTTGCTTCATCAAGGAATGCCGGTCCTTTCTGCACATTCTCATTATTTATTCTTGAGATCCAGCTGACATTACCTTCAGAGTCATATTTTATCGTAAGGAAGTCTTTGTCTGTTGATGCCCCATAGCTGTAACCCGTTACATATATATTTCCGGATGCATCAGTTTCCATATCGCTTACTTCATCTTCATTTACACTTAAATTACCGCCGGCTCCGTTATATTCTGCATGCCATTGTTCATTTCCGTCTGCATCATATTTTACTGTGCAGTAATCCTGATTGGAAACAAATCCTGTACTTGTTCCCGAAATAATTACATTATCCTTGCTGTCTATTTTTATTCCTTTGACTACGTCATTTGATCCTGCCTGCCCGTTGAATGTTCTTACCCAAATCATTTGCCCGTCTTCTGAATACTTTACCGTACAGAAATTGTAGCCCGTTCCGCTTCCTTCACTGTTGCCTGTAACTATCACAAAACCGGAATTATCAACTGCTATTCCTTTTCCTTCATCATCACTGTCTTCAATGTTTCCCATTCCCGCAAAATTTCTGATCCATACCTGTTCTCCTTCTGAATTATATTTTATGGTGCAGAAATCTTTTCCTCTTAATCCCCCCTGCACATAACCGGTCACATATACATTTCCTTTCTGATCCACTGCAATTGAATTTGCTGCAGCATCACTTCCGTCTGAATTTCGGGTCCCTTCAAATACTGCTGTCCATAACTCCTTACCGGACGACGCATACTTGATAGTCAGAATGTTTTTGCTGTCATCTTTTGCTGTAGTATATCCTGTGATGTATGCAAATCCATCTTTATCCATTACCATAGCAATTGCTTTGTCTTCTTTGTCAAATCTGTTGTATCTCGCTACCCAGTCTTCTTTAAGCTGGGAATTACCTTTTTGAGTAAAGCAGAAAACTGTTATTAATGCTAATGCTAGTTTGAATACTCTGCTTAAATTACTTTTCAAATTTGTTTTCATTTTATTTTATTATTAAAGTATTATAATATGTTATTTTTTTCTGATCACTAATCCAGTTTATAAGGAGGATGCGAATTCCCTGTCCTGATCTTTGATCCTGTCAGAAATACATCAAGATCAACTGTCTCATTTGTTGTATTTACTATTATAATGGACAATGCTTCAAATCCTTTGCTGTTGCATCCTAGTATAAATGCCTGATCATCACTGTATCCGCTTATCTCCAGACTGCCTTTTGTATTACCGCAGTTCAAAATGGAAATTGAATTGAACTTGTAATAGCCGGTATTTTCATAAGTGTAAGTATGTGAATTATGCGGCTTAAGGCTGATGCTGCTGTGATACCTTTCAATATCATTTGATGTTTCCGGTTTTGTTACTGAACTTTTTTCTGAGAATGTATTTTGTCCTGCCGGTGAAATTAATTCATCACCGCATCCTGCAAGTATTGAAATCGTAATGATAAATACCATAGTCATTACTGTTTTTAAGATTTTCATTTTTTTTCTCCTTTTGATTTAATTTAAATATTGTTTATTCACCGGCTGCAAAACCGGTAACATTGATTGTTTTTTGACCATGATTATTGACCTTCAGATCTATGAAACTGCATTTTTCCATCAGCAGTGATTTTGTGCTGAATGACATTCCGTCTGAATTTGAAAGTGTGAATGAACCGTCCGAACTTATATAAAGCCCGAATATTCCTGTAGGCTGAAGATCCTGAAGATTAAGTTCCCCTCCCGGTTTTAATTCCCTTTTGAAAGAAACTATGTGATTGAATTTATTACCGATATTGGATTCAAGCAGCTTTGAATCAGAAATTACCTCTGATTTAAAACTTAAACTCATATCAAGCTTAATGATGGTTGAATCCTTGAAACCCGGTTTTATATTTTCTCCTGAAGCAGAGCTGCCGGATCCGTTATCCTGAACTCCAGTCAGATTTGTATTCCCGCATCCGCTGAACAATGAAATCAGTGAGAAAATAATTAAAAGAACCAGTGTTGCTGCTTTTTGGGGCTGGTTGTTTTTTCTGCTTAGTTCCATTTTGTGCCTCCTTTCATATTTGTTGAAAATTATTGATTTTGTTGTTTCTGTTTTTGAATTACTGTTTAATATCCTGTATAAATTTTTTACGGGTTGCCGCTTTGTGTTTGATGAAATTCTCATATGCCTTCCTTTTTTCAACTGAAACTGTTAATTGTTATTGTTTCAGTTACTCATACAAATTTCGTCATTTCATAATTTGTTATACATAAATGAAATCACACTTTGTTTATAGGGGACTGCACTCATATTATTAGTCCGGGTTTTTTGAGCTTCCATTGTTTAAAAGGATTTGCATTCTCCTCCCTGCATTAGAGAATGTCTCACAACATCTTTGTAAACCGACATTGCAAGTAGATACTAAGAAAAATGTGCAGAGAATAAAATACTTTGCGCCATTGTGTCGTAGTGATTTAATATTTTTTTTAATTTTGAGACAGACTCAAAGGAGGGATTTAGGTAGAGGTTATCAAAGAGTGGTTCCCGCAAATGTACACGTAATGACAGCTTCCAGGGTTGAGTGTTTCTAAGTTTTAATTAATCTCAGAACTTATTGCAGAGTTAAATTGTGGGTAAAAAAAAGTCCGGCATTCAGTAACTGCCGGATTGATTTGATAAAGGGATGAATTAATTTTATAAAATTAAATCAATTGATTTCAGAAAGAAGTGATTTATTCTCTATTGCAAACTTAACCAGGCTGTGGCTACCTTTAAGATCTAGTTTGCCTGAAATATTTGCTCTGTGATTTTCTATTGTCCTGTAACTTATGAAAAGTATTTCCGCAATTTCCTTGCTCGTCTTGTTTTCTGAAATGTATTTTAAAATCTTCTTCTCCGTTACAGTGAGGTTCTGAAGCTTAGGATTATTATTTTTTAACTCATTGAGCTTTTTTCTTCTGTTCATCAGAAAGTCTGAAACCGATGGACTGATATAATACCTGTCATCATTTACAGAAAAAATACAGTCTATAATGTCATTTACCGCGCTGTCCTTTAATACAAAACCTTTTATTCCGAGATTCATAGCTTCTTCGAAAATATCTTCTTCAGCATACATTGTAAGAAATATTATCTTTACTTCTGAACCCTTGAGCTCTTTCAGCACTTCAAGTCCTGTCTTCTTCGGCATATCAATATCCAGAATGGCAACGTCAGGTTTCAGCGCGGTGATCAGCTCCAGCGCTTTCTGCCCGTTATCGGCTTCACCTATGATCTTTATTCTATTGTCAAAATCTATGATCTGCTTCAGCCCGCCCCTGAATATCGGATGATCATCTGCTATTACGATCCTTATCTCTTTGTCCATTTTTAATATTTAAAATTTAATTTTATTACCCCAGGTATTTTCTTTCAATGCTTTTTATATATCATTTAAATTGTTCACATATATTTTTTTGTGCAATTTGACCAAACTCAGTTAGTTAAAGTTTAGTTTTATATGGAACATTGATATTATATGATGTTCCGTTTCCTTCCGAACTCACAATATTAAGTCTTCCGTCAAAAAGCTTTACCCTTTCTGCCATTCCTTTCAAACCGAATCCGTGCTTTGACAGATCGGCTTTTATTTTATTCATGTCAAACCCCGCACCGTTATCTGAGACAAGTATGGATATATCCTCATTTCCTTTACTGACATTTAGTATTACTTCTGTTGCTTTTGAATGCTTCAGTATGTTATTAATGCATTCCTGCACTATCCTGTACAAACTTATTTCAACATCAGGCTGTACAAGCTTATCTATTAAATCTATGCTTTTTGTAAATACAATATCGGATGATCTTGAAGCCCTGTCAATTATTGACTGTATTGCTTTTGATAATCCGAGTCTTTCAATCTGATACGGATGAAGTGTATATGAAATCTCCCTTACATCATTTAATGTATCGGAAATAATGTCCGAAGCTTCTTTGATATTTCTGATCATAAGTTCTTTATCGTCCGGCTTATTCAGGCTGAGCATTATTTTATTTTTAGTGATGAGCAGATCCTGACCAATGCTGTCGTGAAGTTCCATGGAGATCCTCTTCTTATCATTTTCCTGCACATCAATAAGTCTTCTTGTGAATTCTTCCTGTGCCTGCTTTTCTTTTCTTATTTTTTCAAGTTTTCCTCTGTATATGCTGCCTGCCGTTCCGGCTACGGCAAGTACTCCGAAACTTTTAAACCAAAGCGTCTTCCAGAATGGGGGGTTTATTTTTATTTTTATTGAAGTTCCTTCTTCATTCCATATCCCGTCGTTATTGGATCCTCTCACACGGAATATATATTCACCGTGATCTAAATTTGTATAAGTCGCAAATCCCCTGTTGCCCGGATAGACCCAGTCTTTATCAAATCCCTCCATCCTGTAAGCATATTGATTCTTTCCCGGGATATTATAATCAAGCGAAGCGAATTCAAATGAAAATACATTGTCTCTGTGCGAAAGAGTTATCTCTTTTTCCAGAGTCACTGATTTCTTCAAAACAGAATTATTCTCTGAAATAAGCACTGGTTTGTTTGAGATAAGAAAATTGGTTATCACAACCGGCGGAATGAAAAGATTATCCTTAATATCATCCGGATGAAAAATATTCAGCCCGTTTGTTCCGCCAAATGCCATTTCACCGCTCTTCAGTTTCATATATGCCATCTGATTGAATTCATTGCTCTGAAAGCCGTCCCTCTGATCATAATTCTTAAACGTCTCTTTTACCGGATCGAATTTTGATATTCCGAAATTTGTACTCAGCCAGATATTGCCGTGATCATCCTCAAGTATTCCCATAATAGTATCATTCGGCAGTCCGTCTCTTCTGTCATACTTCCTGAAATTATCTTTATCCCTTTCATATTTATTCAGACCTCCTCCGACTGTTCCAGCCCAGATATTACCGGAACTGTCTATAAAGACGGTCATTATTATATTTGAACTTATACCAGATTTATTATCTGTATAATATTTATAGTTGTAAAATTTTTCTTCTACGGGATCAAATCTTATAATCCCTCCTCCGTCAGTACCTATCCATAAGGTATTTTCATTCTCTATCTTTATGCATCTGGTTCTGTTCGTAATAATGCTGTAACGGTTTTCCGGATCATGTCTGTAATTTAAAAATTCTTCTTTTTCCGGATCGAGTCTGCTGATGCCTCCGCCCATTGTTGTGATCCATATAAAACCTTTGCTGTCTTTCTCCAGTGCGAAGATCACGTTATGCCCTATGCTTTTGATGTTATCAGGATCGTGAAAATAATGAGTGAATTTTTTACTTCTCTTGTTGAATTTATTCAAGCCGTTATGCGTGGCAATCCAGAGTATATCATCGCTGTCAGCAAGTATAAAATTTATAGTATTGTTAGTGAGTCCTGAAGGATCATTCACATCATTTTTAAAGATCGTGTATTCATTTTTTTCTCTGTCAAATCTGTTAAATCCTTCATCACGGGTTCCTATCCAGAGTATGCCTTCATCATCTTCACAAATATTAAAGATAAGATTACTGCTTAAACTGTTTTGATTATTTGGTTCTGAAAAGAAATGATATATCCTGTTGGATTTCCTGTTGAATCTGTTGAGTCCGTTTCCGTACGTTCCTATCCAAATGATTCCGGATCTGTCTTCCAGAATAGAAGTTATGGAATTGTTGCTGATAGCGCCCGGATTATCCTTATCTTTTTTAAAAATTGAAAACTCTTCCGTTTCAGGATTGAAAATATTCAGTCCGTTCTCTCGCGTTCCTATAAGTATGTTGTCCCTGCTGTCTATAAAAACCACAGAAACCAGATTATCGCTTATGGATCCCTGCCTGTGCGGGTCATTGATGAAATGTCTGAATTTATTTTTTCCATTTTCAAGAAAGAATAAACCGTAATTTGTTGCAGCGTAAAGATTTCCTTTCCTGTCAGTGCAGATATAATTTACCCTGTTGAAACTCGTGCGGTGACTATGATCATCAGAAAATTTTAATCTGACAAATCTGCCGGTTTCCCTGTTAAACATATTCACGCCTCCGCCCCAGGTGCCGATCCATATATTGGAATTGCAGTCTTCCGTAATGAAATTTACTCTGTCATCACTGAGACTGGAATCATCATTTTTTGAAAACTTAAATGCACTGAAATTATTTTCAGCTTCGTTGTATTTTGCCATCCCTCCGGTATATGTGCCGATCCATAATGTCCCTTCCTTATCCTCATATACCGATCTGATCTGATCATTTGGAATACTTTTCTCATTGTCCGGATCGTGTCTGAAATTTATGAAAATATCTTTTTCCCTGTCATATCTGCATAACCCCTTGTCTGTACCAATCCAAAGATCCTTATTCTTGTCTTCGCTTATACAGCGTATATGATTGTGACATAAACTTCCGGGATTTCCGGGATCATTCCTGTAAACAGTGAATTTCATTCCGTCATATCTGTTCAATCCGTCCTGAGTACCGAACCATAAAAATCCCGCAGAGTCCTGAATCATGCATTCTACAACAGACTGGGATAGTCCGTCTTCAATAGATATATGCTCAAACTTAATATTGTCCTTCTTATGCAAATTCAATTTAAATATAATTTTGCTTAGTTTAGATATAAATACGGTTTTACAATGGGTGTTTACAAAATAGTTCTATCCTTATTCAAGTTCAATAAGATTTTTTTAAACCTGATTTTTTAATCAAGAATATATTTTGACGTATATTATTCTGATTTTAATTTCTCAAATATCGCTATCAATTAACTGGATTCTGTTTCCGGTTTACCGGAGACTGCTTCCGGTTTACCGGAGACTGCTTCCGGTTTACCGGAGATTGCTTCCGGTTTCATAAAGTCTGTGCACATACTACCCGCTCACTGTTTCCGGTTTAGCAAACACCGTTTCGGGTTTGATGAATACTGTTTCCGGTTTCATAAAGTCTGTTCACATACTACCCACCCGCTGTTTCTGGTTTAGCAACCACCGTTTCGGGTTTGGCAAAAACTGTTTCCACTCCGGTGACCATCTTTTCCACTCCGGCGACCAACTTTTCCACTTTCACAAATCATGTTTCCTATATCACAAATCTTGTTCTCTATATCACAAATCTTGTTCTCTATATCACAAATCTTGTTCTAACTTTTATTGAACCTGATTCCAGCTTTCTGAACCACAACAAAAGTAAAGATAAAATTTACCTGAAGTATGTGGCGCTTTAAATTGGAAATTCCAAATCCCGGATCTAACTGCTCTGCATTGATTGAAAATAATTATGTATTAATACTAGCTGATAAAAAGATGGAAGGAAGAAGGTTTGGCAGAAGTTTTTGAAGACTTATTTAACATAATGATTCATATGCATTTAATTTTATGTTTGAAAACAAAAGTAAATGTTTGAGCTGCTCAGGGAAACAGAAAATTGTTATCTATAAAAGTGACTTATTTTCTATTGCAAACTTTATCAGACTGTTAGCTCCTTTTAGCTTAAGCTTGTTGCTGATATTTGCACGGTGGTTTTCAGCAGTCTTGAAACTGATGTCAAGCATTTCTGAAATACCTCTTGTTGTGTTTCCTTCGGCAATGAGCTTCAGGATTATCAGTTCTGATTTTGTAAGCTTCTCTGCAAATGATTCCCTTTCTGTAAACTTGCTGTGTTTTGACTTTTTGTTAATTAAAAGATCTGAAACTGACGAACTTATGTAATACTTATTGTCATTAACCTTGTATATGCATTCGATGATCTCGCTTATGGCGCTGTCTTTAAGCACATACCCGCTTATACCAAGCTCCACTCCTTCGTCATACATATCTTCGTCGGCATAAACAGTAAGAAAAATTACTTTGTGATTCTGACCTTTATCCCGTAACTCTCTCATAACCTCCAGACCTGTTTTCTTCGGCATGTCTATGTCTAAAAGAATTACATCCGGCTTGAATTTTTCTATCTGCTCAAGCGCTGTCTGTCCGTTGTCCGCTTCACCGAGAATTCCTATGTTGCCGTCTTCCTCAATGATCTGCCTGAGTCCGCTCCTGAAAATAGGATGATCATCAGCCATTACTATGCTGATCTTATTTTTTGTATTCATGATTGTCTGTTTTAATTGGTAATGAAATTGCGATAAGAGTTCCTTTAGCAGGAACGGATTCTATGACGAGCTCCCCATTATATAATCTGATTCTTTCGCTGATACCTTTTAGCCCTAAACCTTCTGTTCTGTTCTTGGATATTCCTTTTCCGTTATCCCATATTGTGACCGTCAGAGTCTTATTGTCTTTTATAATATTAAGTGATGCTTCTGCCGCGCCGGAATGTTTAATTATATTGGATGTACACTCCTGAATTATTCTGAACAAATTCATCTCAAGCTCTTTTGATAAGATGTTGTCTATTGATTCTGTATTACAGGTGAATTCAATTTCAGATGACTTGCCGACATTATTAATTATGGATCTTATAGCTTTTGTTATTCCCAGACGCTCTATCTGATGCGGATGAAGATCATAAGATATGGTCCTTACATCATTAAGCGTTGCAGATGAAAGATCTGATATCTCATTTAAAATTTCCTTTACCGCTTTGCTGTCTTCGGCTTTCTTTAATCCGAGAACAGCTTTATTCTTTGTAATTAGTATATCGTGTGCAATGGTATCGTGCAGCTCTGAAGCTATTCTCTTTCTTTCCTGCTCCTGTGAATCTATAAGCCTCCTGGAAAAATCCTCCTGTGACTTTTTATCATTTTCAATCTTTGAAAGTTTCTGCTGATATGCTAATCCTGTTGCTCCGATCACTGACATTACTCCGAGAGATCTGAACCACCACGTTTTCCAGAACGGAGGTGTAATATTAATCTTTACCGATGTCCCTTGTTCATTCCATACTCCGTCATTATTTGAACCTTTAACCCTGAATGTATAGTCTCCGGGTTCAAGATTAGTATAAGTAGCAAACCTTCTCGTTCCGCAATATATCCATTCTTTATCAAATCCTTCCATCATATAAGCATACTGATTTCTGGCAGGATTATTATAAATAAGAGAAGCGAATTCAAATGAAAATACACTTTCCCTGTATGAGATGACAATATTTTCTGTAACCGAAATGTTTTTCTTAAGAAATTTATTTTCAGGAGAATTATTTACGGAATGATTAAATATCTGAAAATCCGTTACAGCAATTTCCGGGACATATGGATTATCTATTATGTCTTCCGGCTTGAAATAATTATATCCCTTTACTCCCCCGAAATAGTGCGTACCGTCATCTGCCCTGTAATATGCATATTCATTGAATTCATTGTTCTGAAGTCCGTCATCAGTATCATAATTTCTGAAAATTTCTTTATCAGCATCAAATCTTGAAAGACCTTTATTTGTGCTGATCCACAGACACCCGCAGTCATCTTCCGTCAGTCCGTTAATCATATTGTTAGGAATACCGGATGAAGTATCATAATGAGAAAACGAATCGTTATGCCTGTCATATTTATTTAGACCTCCATTCCTGGTACCGAACCATAAATTTTTTTTCCTGTCTTCAAGTATCACTGTAATATAATTATCACTAATACCTGACCCGGTTCCTGAATCTGATCTGTATAGTTTCAGTTTATTTTTTTTAATATCTGCCCGGAATAATCCCTGATCAATTGTTCCGGCCCACAGATAGCCTTCAGAATCAATGTGCATGCATTTTACTGCCACCGGAATAATTTCCTGAGCGGAGGCATTTTCCTTTAATAAAGGGATGAATTTATTTTTCACTGTATTAAATCTGTAAATACCTGAACCGGTAGTCCCTATCAATATTTCATTTTTTTCAAATGCGCTGAAATCTATTATGCAGGAAACTTCATTATATACATTGTCAGGAATTTTAAAATTTCTGAATGATAAGTCTGTGAAGCTGTATTTGTTTATCCCTTCAGAAGAAACACCGATCCAAATGTCCTCATCATTGACTTTACAAAAACAAAAGACCGATGAACCTTTAAATGAATTGTTATCTGCAGAACCCGCGCTGTAGTTTTCAGTAAATCCCGACTTACTTTCATATCTGTAAAGTCCGTCACCATATGTTCCTATCCATAAATTATCCTTTTTGTCTGTCAGAAATGCAGTGATCTTATCAGAAAAATGTTTTGATTTACTGTCAGCTATTCCCTTTACAAGAAAAAATTTTTTCTGCCCGCAGTCGGACCTGCACACTCCGCCGGTGAAAGTTCCTGTCCATAAAACATTGGAAGAATCATTATATAAACTGAGTATATTATTATCACTTACTGAATGTATGTCAGAATTATCCGTCCTGAAGTTTTGAATATTTCCGGAGCTGAAATCTTTTAAATATATTCCGTGATTTTTTGTCCCGTACCATAAGTTATTATTCTTATCTTCACATACAGTTCTTATAATTTCACTTTTTAATACACCTGTATCACCGGTATAATGTCTGTCATCTTTGAGTAATTCTGATTTTTCATCAAACACCTTTAGCCCGCTGCCTGTTGAGAAAAGTAAGTTACCTCTGCTGTCCCGGAAAATATTATATATCCTGTCTGACTTACCGGAATCACATTTTTTTGAAACTCTGATATTTCTGAAACACTTTGTTCTTTGATTAAATACTGAAATACCGCTTTCCCAGGTTCCTGTCCAAATATTGTCTGATTCATCTGAATAAATACTAAGTACAGAATCACTCGCTAAAGAATTTTCTTCATTTTCAATCTTCCTGAGTTGACTAACTTTACCGCTGCTAATATTAAGTTTTAACAGTCCGTTTCCTAAAGTACCTATCCACAAATTATTCCTTGAATCTTCCGTAATTGATGAGATTGTGATACCTGATTCCCTGAGATTCTTTTTATCTCCGGTTTCTATATTATTAAAACCATCTTCAGAGATATCGTATCTGCTTACTATATTTGAAAAAGAACCTACCCAGAGGTTTTTCATTCTGTCTCCGAACAGGGTATGAACAGTATTATATTTGAGACTAAGTGGATCCCCGGTATTATTCAGATAAGTTTTTATCTTATATCCGTCATATCTGTTAAGTCCCTGCTGTGTACCGAACCACATGAATCCTTTTGCATCCTGACTGATGGCTGCAACTGCGCTCTGACTTAAACCCTGTTCAAGCGAAATTTTTTCAAATTTCATTTCTTTAAATTTGAATTAATATTCCAGATCAAAAATTTATTTATCTTTGAAATCCGGGAATTTACAAAACTCAGCATATCGTTTAGCTTTTGTATTTCAATTAGTTCGACGGAAATATAATCGTATCTTTTCTTTAATTTTTTATAAGTCGTTGCATTTGAGATAGGGTGATCATTAATGTAAGTAAAGTATTTATTCTTTCTCAACTCCAGTATCTTCTGAAGACAATCAGTTACCTGAGAATAATAATCAGCACATTCAGGGCTTATAATATTGTCGCGTGCAATTGTAGATGTATCGAATGCGATATCAAACTGAACTCCAAGACATTCGCTGCAGATCTTCATATCGATTGTGCAGCCTGATTCGGGATTTTTAGCAAAATAATCAGAAAGATCATCACAGGTCATATTTTGCTGACTCTTTTGAGTAGCTTCTAATAAAAATTGCGTTGAATCTTCCTGGCTGAAACACTTCATGCAAAATATTACCACCAGTAGTTGCAGCGTAACTAATAATTTAATTTTTTTAGTTTTCCACATTATATATTCTCCTTTGATTTACAAAGTATTTAATGAATAATCCGGCAAGTTTTTAATGATTTTATAAAAATATTTTTTATTTAATTTGATTTTCAGTTGAATAAACTATTCATCACCTATACAAAAATCAATATTAATAAGAGTAAAACAAATGAGTGTAAACACTTATTCCGCTTTACCTGCCATTTCCGTGAATGATGAATCCGAACGTTAATTTATTGAGTTCTTTGGTTTTGAAACAGCTCCGGAAAAGGAACGGTTTAATTAGAGGTTTTAATATTATTAATGTATGTTTTACAGAAGAAGAAAAGGTCAGGCAAAATAAATTACCTGACCATTTATATTAATTGAAACAAAACAATTTATTCTTTCTTCGATATTTCAATCCCAAGTTCTTTAAGCTGCAGTTCGCTTACTTCACCCGGACATTCATCCATCAGTGAAGATGCTTTAAGAGTCTTTGGAAAAGCTATTGTATCTGTAATGGAATTCAGTCCGCAAAGTGTAGCAATCACTCTGTCGAAACCTATACCTACTCCGCCATGCGGAGGGGCTCCGTATCTGAATGCTTCAAGCATAAAACCGAATTTCATTTTAGCTTCTTCATCTGATAGACCTATCATATCAAAAACTTTCTTCTGTATTTCCGGCTTGTGTATCCTGATGCTTCCGCTGGTGATCTCATCCCCGTTTAGCACAAGATCGTAACAGTTGGCTCGGATGCTTTCTACTTCATCTTTATCCCTGCTGTCGAGAAATTTCAGAAACTCGTCTTTCGGACTTGTAAATACATGATGCTCAGCAACAAATCTTTTTTCCTCATCATCATATTGAAACAGGGGAAAATCCGTCACCCATAAAAATTCATACCGTGATTCATCAATGAGTTTAAAATCGGAGGCAAGCTTTATTCTTAATGAACCAAGAGATGTCAAAACTTTTTTCCTGTCACCGCTTAATATAAACAATGTATCCCCGTCTTTTGCATCAAAGGCGTTCTTAGTATTCGTTATTATTTCTTCCGAAAGAAATTTAGTCAGCGGAGACTGCACCGTTCCGTCTTTGCTGAATTTTAAATATCCAAGTCCGCCGAATCCCATTTTCTTCACAAATTCCGTCAGCCCGTCTATGATCTTTCTAGTAACTTCCTGTCCGCTTAGATTAATACCCGCAACAATTCCTTTTGATTCTATGGCATCATTGAAAACTTTAAAATCACTTCCCTTTACATTTTCAGTAATATTCACAATTTTCATTTCATTACCGTCAGCTGATCTTATACGAAGATCCGGCTTGTCAATTCCGTAATTACTCATCACTTCATCATATGGCATTCTTTTGAAATGTTCGGGAAGATCTATTCCCTTAACTTCTTTCCAGATTTCTTTGAACATTCCCTCTACCATATCGAACACATCATCCTGTGTGACAAAGCTCATCTCCATATCGATCTGCGTAAATTCCGGCTGTCTGTCAGCACGGAGATCCTCATCACGGAAACACTTGCAGATCTGTACATACCTGTCAAGTCCCGATACCATAAGTATCTGCTTATAAATCTGAGGTGACTGAGGAAGAGCATAAAATTTTCCCTTATGAACTCTCGAAGGCACCAGATAATCCCTCGCTCCTTCGGGTGTTGATTTCATTAGTATTGGTGTTTCAATTTCAACAAAATTATTCTTTTCAAAATATCTGTGAACGATATTATAGACCCTGCTTCTTAATATCAGATTATCCGCTACTGATCTTCTTCTCAGATCAAGGTATCTGTATTTTAATCTCAGCTCATCAGCAGCTTTTACATCCTCTTCAATTACAAACGGAGGGACTTCAGATTCATTTAATACTTCAAGTTCGCCTGCATCTATTTCTATCTCTCCAGTAGGAATATTTTTATTTATGCTTTCTCTCTTTATTACTTTTCCCGAAACAGAAATCACAAATTCATTTCCAAGCTTCGCTGCAATATCATAAATATTTTTTTTCTCCGGCGCTATTTTCAGCTGTGTAATTCCGTATCTGTCTCTCAGATCAATAAAAAATAATCCGCCCAGATCTCTCCTTTTCGAAACCCAGCCGTTCAATGTAACTGTTTTATTCTCATCTGTTAATCTGAGTTCACCGCAGGTATGTGTCCGTTGTTTAAATTTCAATTAATTAAAGTTTGTAGTTAATAGTTAGTAGTTAATAGTTAACAGTTAGTTGTAAGTAGTTAGAAACTTCTGAAAAACAACTTGCTGTCATTCCCGAATGCTCCTATCGGGAAACCAATCAGCATTTATTGATTGGAAATGGATCCCCGCCAGGAGCACGCGGGGATGACAATAAGGTGGAAATAGCGTTTCAGAAGTCTCCAGTTAGTGGTTAATAGTAATCTATGATCCGGAATTTACTTTTAAACAAATAAAATTAAACCACTAAGTCTCAAAGACACAAAGAATTTAAAGTCGGATAATCTTAGTGACTTTGCGCCTTAGTGGTTTTAATAAAAGTGTCAAATGTCAAATTTTTTTCGAGTAGACACCAATTAATTGGTATTTGAAATTTGTAATTTGAAATTTATAATTTATTTTTAAAGCGTTCCTCTCAGCGCCTGCTCTCGTTCTATCGCTTCAAACAAAGCCTTAAAGTTTCCCTTTCCAAAACTCCTTGCGCCTTTTCTCTGTATGATCTCAAAGAATACAGTCGGTCTGTCTTCAATAGGTTTGCTGAAGATCTGAAGCAGATAGCCGTCTTCATCCCTGTCAACAAGCACGCCTAATTTCTCGAGTTCGGATACATCTTCATCTATCTTTCCGACACGTGCTTCAAGCTCTTTGTAATAAGATGTCGGCACAGTCAGAAATTCAAGTCCTCTGCTTTTTAATTCATTTACAGTATCAAGAATGTTTGCAGTTGACATAGCAATATGCTGCGCACCTCCCGATTTATAAAAATCAATATATTCCTCGATCTGTGATTTCTTCTTTCCGGGGGCAGGTTCATTTATAGGAAATTTTATTCTGCCGTTTCCGTTTTGCATTACCTTGCTCATCAGCGCTGTATAATCAGTTGAAATATCCTTATCATCAAAAGAGATAAGCTGATTGAATCCCATTGTGTGCGCATAAAACTTAACCCATTCATTCATTCTTCCTAGTTCAACGTTTCCTACAATATGATCTACTGCTTTGAGTCCGGTATCTTTAATCCCTTTTACCGCTTTATTTTCTGCACTGATAAATCCGGGCATAAACAACCCTTTGTAATTCTTTCTTTCGACAAAAGTATGTATGGTATCTCCGTATGTTTGTATAGCGGATTTTATTATCACACCGTTATCATCTTTGTACTCCGTCGGCTTTAAGACTCCCTTAGCGCCGCGGTTTGTTGTCTCGACATAAGATCTTGTTGCGTCATCAACTTCCATAGCAATGTCCCTCACACCATCACCATGTCTTTTATGATGTTCTGCAATAAAATTATCATCTGTAAGCGGTGACGAAAGAACGAATCTTATCTTGCCCTGTTCCAGCAAATAAGATGCCTTCTCCCTGTTTCCTGTTTCAAGTCCCGAATATCCCGTTAGTTTAAATCCCATAACATACTGATAAAAGAACGCTGATTGTTTTGCATTTCCTGAATAGAATTCAAGATAGTCAATTCTCTTTAAAGGAAGAAAATCTTCCGTTGTTTTATTATCATCGATTTGTGTTTCCGCTGAAGTTTGTAGTGTATCCATAATAAATTATTTTTATTATTTGCTGAATTTTTATTTTAAGTAATTTACTCAAAATTAGATTAATATTTAATGGAATTTAGAATTTGGGAATTGGTATTTCGGATGTGGAATTTGGAATTAACTTTTGATTTGTATTACTGAATTTTTTAATTTGCAGTTAAATGATTATCAATAAAATATTCATTATTCATTATTCTTTTTAAGTGGTCTTACAAGTGAAAGTACTACAGATGCTATAAGCACAATTGCAATTACGCCAAGCGAATACCCTATCGGGATCTTATATATATCAACAATAAGCATCTTAAACCCGATGAATATCAGGATCATTGAAAGTCCGATTTTAAGATAATGAAATTTATCCATTACACCGGCAAGCGCAAAATACATTGCTCTCAGACCGAGTATGGCAAATATATTTGAAGTATAAATTATGAAAGGATCATCTGTAACTGCAAAAATCGCCGGAATGGAATCGAATGCAAAAACAAGATCCGTAAATTCCGTTGCTATCAATACAACAAATAGAGGTGTGGCAAATCTCCTGTTATTCTGTGTTACAAAAAAATTGCCGTTGTCATACTGTGTTGTTACCGGGAAAAATTTTTTATATAGTCTTATTACAATATTTTTTTCGGGATCTATGTGTGAGTCATTCTGCATTGCCATTCTGAATCCCGTAAATACAAGGAATCCACCGAATATATATATTATCCAGGCAAACTGATGTATGAGCACTACTCCCACTCCGATCAGTGCGGCACGCAGGATCAAAGCTCCTATCACTCCCCAGAATAAAACCTTATGCTGATATTCAGGCGGTACTTTGAAATATGAAAAAAGAAGGACAAAAACGAAGATGTTATCTATACTGAGAGATCTTTCTATCAGATATCCGGTGAAATATTCAATGGCTTTCTGCTTTCCGAGATCATGATAAATAAAAAGATTAAACAGAAGCGAAAGTAAAATCCATACTGCGCTCCATATTAATGCTTCTTTTACGCTGACTGCATGTGTCTTTCTTTGAAATACACCAAGATCTAAAGCAAGCATCAGAAGTATGAATATATTGAAAAGTATCCAGAGAAGTAATTCGTGTGTCATATTTTATCTGTACAAAAATACTTGTTTGACAGATAAAATTAAAAGAAGTTATTTTTGCTTATTTTTATGAATGATTTAGTGCGGTTTTAATTTCCTGTAATTTCCTGTATAGTATAAAATGCCCATCCGTGATGTGCAATTTCCTTTTTATCGGGAAGTTCATTCAGATCAAACCATTCGCAGGATTCAAGATCTCCGGAAATTATAATCTCAGGATCATTTTCAAATTCAGCTTTATAATGAAATATTATATGCCAGGATTTATCATTTCCCTGAAATGATTCAACAAATGAAATCTTTACATCGCAGTTTGTAATGCGAAGCTGTTCCTTCAGAATTCTTTTTGCAGATTCATCCGGATCTTCGTAATTAATAAGCTGGTCATCCGGAAGAAACCATCCCTTCTGATGATCATATTTATTTCCGTCTTTATATTTAACTAGAAGAGTTTTTCCGCCTGATAAAATTGTTATGTCGGTAATGAGCTTACAGTTGTGCATAATTATTTTTGCAGTAAAATAATTATTGATGCCTAATGATTCAAATCATATAGTTAAATTCTTAGAATTAAATTCTAATGGAATCCTGACATATTAAATTTTAGTCTCAAGGCATAATAGAGGAATATCTTTTCGGTTTTTAAATGGAATTGTAAAAAGAGAAATTTCTAATTCAGGAAAATCAGATGATCATATTGAAAAAGTGTTTTATTTTGCTTTCATAATGATCATTGTCAGATCATCATGAACTTCAGCATAGCCCCTGAACTTCGATACTTCAGTGAGTATTTCATTCTTTATTTCATCGGCGCTTTTATGAGAATGTGTTATCAGCATCTCCTTAACTTTATCGACTCCGAATTCACTTCTGGTCGTGTTCATTGTTTCCGTCAGACCGTCTGAATAAAAAAGAAGCACATCATCTTTGTTTGAGGTGATATTGAAATCTTCAAGAGAACCCTCGAAAAGTTCAGTGTTATTTAATCCAAGTGCCATTCCGGTCTGCTTGATCTCACAGCAGGTCCTATTCATGGAATTATAATATAATACAGGCGTATGTCCGGCTCTGCAAAAGCTAATATTTTTACCTTTTATATTAGCCAGTATAGCACTGAAATATAATCCTTTTTTAATATGCTTGAACACATTCTTATTAACTGAAGAAAGAATCGATCTGGGATTATCAGAAAAATCCGCCAGATGTCTTAGCAGTAATCTGACCTGCAGCATATATAAAGCAGCCGACATTCCCTTGCCGGAAATATCTCCTATTGAGATATAATAAGAACCATCATCCTTACTTATAAAATCTATAAAATCACCGCCTACCTCTTTTGCAGTTTCGTAATGGCAGGCTATTTCAAAATTTTCATCGTCCGGAGGTTTCTGTGGTATCATGCTCATCTGAACATCTCTTGCTACATCCAGTTCGTCCCGGGCTGTCAACTTTTCGGCTACTTCAAAGATCAGAATCAAATTAGCGACTATGAAAGAAAAAAATACATAATCCCAGCTGCCCTGAAACATTGAGAAAATAAAGATTATTATGTTTAGTGAAAAAGTGATTCTGATTACGGGGGATAATTTTTTCAGGAATGCTAATGCGAAGTTTTTTGTAAAAAAATAATAACGGCTGAGAGTGTTCTTTTTTTCATCCGGCTTTTCCATTCCTCTGACATAATATTTATACCTTGTCTGGGTCTCCTGAAAAAATACTCTCTCGACTTCCTGTGATGTGAGATCTTTTGAATAAAAATCGTAAACTTTTCTGAATATAGTTTCCTTAGGCAATGACTTTTTATTTTTTTCTTTCAAAATATACGTCAGGGATTTTTTTTTGTTATAATAGGAAAAGTAAATTTTTATTTATACTCATAAAAGTAATAGTTATTAGTTAATAGTTAATAGTTGAACTTCGTAACTCGTAACTCGTAACTCGTAATTTGTAATTTGTAATTCGTAATTTGTAATTTGTAATTTGTAATTTGTAATTCGTAACTCAAAAAGTAATTGTAATTAAATTACACCTGACCATTTAAAAGGTTACATTAAAGCCAACCAAAAATATAAACAATGAATAATTTCGAGAAAGTCTTTTCCGATAAAGGTAATAAACAGGTTGTTCTAATAAACCGTCTTTCAGATCCGTCAATGTGGGTTCTTTATGTTTACAAGAAAATATTGTTCTTTAAAAAGAAAATGCAGACATACTGGTTTACTAATCAGAAAGATGCAGAAGTCTTTGCTCTGGAGTATGTGAAAAACAATTTGCAATGAACAATGAACTGTTAACTGCCTAACTGCTAA
>DAIPYG010000026.1:23798-37752 GCA_036782875.1 Bacteroidota bacterium
TAACTGCTAACTGCCTAACTACTTTTCTATCTTTATATTCCATTCCTTCATTTGTATATTACCGCATGCAGAATAGAAATTTTCTCATTACAGGAAATAATCTCACCGTAGAAAATTCAGTCAGGATTGTAATTACAAATCAGACAATTTCATTAAGCGGCGCTTCGGTTAAGAAGATCAATGCTTCACGTAAGCTTGTGGAAAAATGGATAAAAGATGATGAAATAATATACGGGATTACAACCGGTTTCGGTGAATTCAAGGATGTAAAGATCTCTCAGAAAGATCTTCATACATTGCAGAGAAATCTGATATTATCACATGCTGCCGGTGTCGGGAAATATGTACCGGATTTTATTGTCAGACTGATGCTGCTTTTTAGGATCAACTCTCTTGCTGCCGGATATTCCGGAGTAAGGCTTGAGCTTGTAAGCCATTTAATTAAAATATTTAATTCGGGTATTGTTCCGCTCGTTCCGTCTCAGGGATCTGTCGGAAGTTCAGGTGACCTTGCTCCTCTTTCCCATCTGGCTCTTGCATTAATAGGCGAAGGATATTGTAAACTTGACGGAGAAATTACGGAAAGTAAAACTGCATTAAGAAAGAAGAAAATTTCACCTATTGATCTTTCAGCAAAGGAAGGACTGGCACTCATAAACGGTACTCAGATGATGTCTGCATATTTATGTAAATCTATTTATGATGCGGAATATCTTTCAAAGCTTGCCGATGTTTCGGGCAGTCTTTCGCTTGATGCATTGAGAGGTACAGCCAAAGCTTTCTCGGATATATTACAGAAAAAAAGACCGCACAAAGGTCAGATAACATCTGCCCGAAATCTGAGAAAACTTCTGCAGGGAAGTGAGATAATTGTATCACACAAAAGCTGCGGGAAAGTTCAGGATGCTTATTCACTCAGATGCATGCCTCAGGTACACGGCGCTGTGAAGGATACAATAGAACACTGCAAAAAAGTACTGGAAATAGAAATTAATTCCGTTACAGACAATCCTCTTATCTTTCCCGAAACAGGAATGCATATTGAAGGTGGAAATTTTCACGGAGAACCTCTGGCTTTTATCGGAGATTTCCTTGCCATTGCGATAAGTGAACTTGGAAATATCAGCGAGAGAAGAGTAGCAAGACTTGTGGATGGAAGTCTCAGCGGACTTCCGAGGTTTCTTGTTGACTCGGATAAAGGCGGTTTGAATTCCGGACTAATGATCGTTCAGTACACTGCTGCGTCACTGGTCAGTGAAAATAAAGTATTGTGCCATCCTGCTTCTGTTGATTCAATTCCTACAAGCGCAAATCAGGAAGATCACAATTCCATGGGTTCTGTAAGCGCGAGAAAATGTTTTGACGTGATAAATAATGTTAAAAAAATAATTGCGGTTGAATTTCTATGCTCTGCACAGGGTCTGGACTATCTGCGCCCTCTGAAAAGCGGAAAAGGAACCGAAGAAGCTTATCTTTATATAAGGAAATTTATGAAACATATATCAACTGATACTATAACCAGCGAGCTTATCCTGAAAATGACTGAGATAGTTTTTAATGAAAAATTTATGGAAAGTGTCGAAAGAAAATCGGGAAAGCTGGATGTTTAATTTCCATATATCATCAGACTTCATTTCTAATATTCTATAAAATTAAAATTACTTGATAAATATTTTTCTCACCGGGTTTTATAAAAATAATACGGGAAATTATTAATACAGGATGAAGAAATTAATTTCGCGAATAACTGATCTTAAAATTTATAAGACACTATATTATTATATAAATGCCCTGCTTGATAAATTTGATAATGATCATATATGGATAATGTCTTCAGGCATTTCCTTTAATATCCTGATTTGTGTAATTCCGTTCACACTGATACTTCTGACTATTCTTGGATATTATCTTGACAGTGAAACAGTTCAGCAACGTCTCATAAGCTATCTTAACAGCATGGTTCCGCTTCCGGGACAGTATAAGGACAGGTTTATATTTGAATTAACTGACCGGACAAGGGAGTTAACATCAAATGCTTTTCTTACCGGTATGATAGGTCTTGGCGGATTATTCTGGACTGTAAGCGGTCTGTTCAGTGCTATGCGGGAAGTTTTAAGAAGGATTTACAGAATCGATACTGAATTAAATTATTTCATAGGAAAGCTTCGTGATTTTGCACTGGTAATACTTAGCGTTGTTCTGTTCATTCTTTCGATGGCGGTAACTTCTTCAATTCAGATATTTGAAGAATATTCGCAGGGTTTGTTTGGTGAAATGATCACTTTGACTTTATTTGAAAAATTCGTTCCTATGCTTGTCGGTTTTATTATTTCATTCTGTCTTTTTTATGTACTGTACGCACTGGTTCCGCATGGAAAGATTAACAGAATAGTTGTTGTTTATTCAACATTTGTGTCTTCTGTTTTTTTCGAAGCTTTGAAATATCTTTTTTCAGTATATATTCTTAAGATCGCAAACTACGGAAAGATTTACGGGACATATGCAACTATTGTAATTAGTATATTTTACATTTACTATCTGTCGGTTATATTCGTGGTAGGAGCCGAGCTCGGAGAAATTTATTATCAAAGGAACAAAGAAAAGCTGGATTCAAAGATCCGGGTGAAAACAATTTAAGATTAGAAAAATAAACCTATATAAATGGAACAGAAAAAATTATTCAGAACTCTTGAGAATATTATAAAAGAAGGACCAAAGATCGAAAATGACGATGAACTTCTTGCATATGTACTCGAACAGATTATTAATAATGAGGAAATAAAGATCATTGGAGGAAGACTTTGGAAACTCAATGAAGATAAAGATGCATATATACTTCTCGAACAGAAAGGAGAAGTCGAACTCATTGAAAAGGATTACGAAGTAAAAGTAGATAAATACCCGATGTTTAAAAAGGTCGGATTATACAGATCTGTAATTGCAGACGAAACAGATGAGTATCTCATTGAAAAAGGAATTTATCAGTATTCAGCTTCAGGAGCCGGATACAGATATAAGCTAAAAGAGGCAGCTGACAGTGAGCCTTATTATTTGTATCAGTATCTTATTGCCCTGAATGCAAAATCTCTCGAGGGAGATCTGCTTAATACGCTGAACATTATAAGCATGACTCTCAGCTCTATATTAAGGGCAAAGTATATAGAATCAACTGCAAAGGAAAATATTGAAGAACTGGAAAAAGCGCGTGAGATTCAGAGAAGCATTCTTCCTGAACATGAGATGAAATTCGGAAATTATGAAATGTTTGGCTTGTCATTACCCGATAAGATTGTAGGAGGTGATTTTTTTGATTATCTCGAAAGTGAAGACAAGGAAAGAGTAGGTATTGCAATCGGAGATGCTGCTTCAAAAGGTTTTTCAGCTGCTGCTCAGGCACTCTATGTATCGGGAGCTTTGAGAATGGGTGTTGAATATCAGATAAAAATGACGGCTATGGTTGGAAAGATCAACAATCTTGTTTACGAAACATTTCCTTATGAACGATTTGTAACTTTGTTTTACTGCGAACTTATTACCGACAAAAAAGGA
Source organism: Bacteroidota bacterium (assembly GCA_036782875.1). Classification (GTDB taxonomy): domain Bacteria; phylum Bacteroidota; class Ignavibacteria; order Tepidaquicellales; family Tepidaquicellaceae; genus JAGPCH01. The sequence continues at coordinate 27,348 of DAIPYG010000026.1, forward strand.
CTTTGCCAGTATGTAAATGCCGGTCAGAATCCCCCCATGTTTTATAAATCTGAAATTAATAAGGTAGATTCTCTTGGAGCTACAGGACCTGTATTAGGTCCTGCTCCTTATCAGAAATATTATTCAGACAGCATTAATTTCAGAAAGAATGATATACTCTTACTATATACTGACGGCATAGTCGAAGCGACTAATGAAAAGTTTGAGTTTTTCGGTGAGGACAGACTGAAGGAATCTATTATGAGACATAAAGACAGGAACACTAAGGAGATCTGTGAAAAAATAATTCAGGATGTGGCGGAGTTCTCGGCTAACGGCGTATATTCGGATGACAGAACCCTGGTTGCGATTAAAAGAACTAAATAACGTCTGTAATATCTGAATTGATATAATTATTATTTTTAAAAATTAAATTTTTAAAATATGCTGAAAAGAATTTTCTCAAACCCCCGAATCATCATTGCCATTATTATTGCGCTGATCGCTTTGGTTTCTTATTACAGCAAAACAGAGATAAACCCTATCACAGGTGAAAAGCAGCGGGTCAGTCTTACCCAGGAACAGGAAGTTGCTTTAGGACTTCAAAGCGCACCTCAGATGATAAAGCAGATGGGTGGAGAATATAATGATCCAAAAGTCACCGCTATGGTCGAAAGAGTTGGTAACAAAATAGTAAGCAATACTGAAGCTGGTAAATCAAAATATAAATTCGACTTTCACGTGCTTGCCGATCAGAAGACAATAAATGCTTTTGCTTTGCCCGGAGGTCAGATATTCATTACAATGGGACTTCTGAATCTTCTCAAAACGGAAGATGAACTGGCTGGTGTTTTAGGACATGAGATCGGGCATGTGATAGGAAGACATTCTGCCGAACAAATGGCTAAAGACGAACTCACTCAGGGACTTGTTTCAGCAACTGCAATCGCAACCTCTGACCCTAACAGTCCGGGAATGCAGACTGCAATTGCCCAGTATGTCGGAAGCGTTATAAATATGAAATACGGACGCGAAGACGAGATCGAAGCTGACAGGTTCGGCGTGAAATATCTTTTCGAAACAGGGTATAAGCCTGAAGCTCAGATTGAAGTCATGCAGATTCTTGAAAAAGCATCCGGTAATCAGCGTCAACCTGAATTTCTCAGTACTCATCCAAGCCCCGGAAACAGGATCGAAGAAATAAAAAAATATATTCAGGAGTATAGAAAAAAATAATTTCTATTTTTAATTAAAAGTTGTATATTGAAACGTCTGAAAACTCATTCATTTAAATAAACCGCAATTGCCATGAAAGATAAATCTCGTTTTTTATCATCCGTAATTGTATCACTTCTTGCGGGCTTCATTTATTATTTATTCGGTCAGAATATAAGTGAAAATGTAGTTAGTTCTGTAAAAGCTGTTCTAAGCTCCGATCATTCGGAGGAGTATATGCCTTCAGACTGTTTCTCTTTCAATTCTGATATTAAAATATCCGGCAATAAATTATCCGGGAAAAAATCTTCATTTAAAAAGAATCATACTTTTCAGTTTAAAGAAACCATTGTTACTTTACCCGTTGAAACATTATCTTCAGCTGACGTAAAGAACAGTCAGGCGAAATTTCAAAAGCCTGCACCGGACAAAAATGTTGACTTTACTTCAGAGTTGAACCGTCTGATAAAGAATGATAGATCAAAAATTGAAATCAAGCCCGGAAAAGAAAACAGAATCAACAAGAGTTTTGGAAATACAGATAATGAAACCGCTGATTTAAACATTAAAATTTATATTAACAAAAAGCTCGGGAAAAATAATGAGAGCTTCCAGATGAAATCTTACAATAAAAATTACAAAGGAAACGGTTTTGAATATAATTACGTTGTGAGCGGAGTCGCAAAAGAACCGGTAAAAAAAACCGGTAGAAATAATATTGATAATTCAGGTTCGGACAGAATTAATAAGAAATGCAGTGAATACAATTACAATTATAATTTTGAAAAAAGATCTGAGGAAAAAGTTGAAAAGAAAAGGAAAGTTATGATCATTGCTCCCAAGATACAGATTAATATAAATGATGAAGAAATTGATACTGATCTCCAGGAAATAAACACAGAAGAAAGTTCTGATGAAGATTTAATGTAAATTTCAAATAATATATTTTTTTTTAATAAATTAAATAAATCACAATGAAAAACAAAATTATCTTTACTGTATCACTTGTAGTATTATTAGTGTTCGGTTTCCTTTACACACAAAAGAATACCCTGATTGCCGATGATAAAGACGGCAAAAAAGACTGCTCTTCACAATGCACGCAGAAAACCAGTTCTACTGAAAACAAATCTCAGTGCACAGAAAACAACATGAGCAGCGCAAGCACAACTGATGATAATAAGGGTTATGCAGTTTATGAGTTTGTTACAGATAAAATCAGCTGTGATGCCTGCAAAACCTCCGTTTCAGGTAATCTTATGGGAATTACCGGTGTAAAAGAAGTGAACTACGGTGAAACCTGCAAGGTATCCAAAATGACCAATGTAAAAGTTTATTTTAATTCAGCAGATACAACACCTGAGATCATTGCAGCTTCAGTCAGCGAAAAAGGTCTTGCATGTGACAAGAGCAAATGCGGAGATGAAAGCAAATGTACAGGAAAAAAAGATACAGAAAAGAAATTATAAAATTTAAAGATACTTTTTCCAAAAGTAAAAGCCTGGACAGTTTTATTCGTCCGGGCTTTTTTATTTAACTTTTTTCAATTAAGAAAGCTGAAATGTTTTATTTTCTAAAATGGACTCTCTGTTTCAGCATTTCTTGGTATGTCAATTACAGGATGTCTGACTTTATTTTCAAATTTAGCATACTCATTAAGGAAGACCAGCTCGAAATCACCAACCGGACCGTTTCTCTGCTTTCCTATTATGATCTCCGCCTTACGCTTAAGCTCTTCATAATCAGGATCATCCTGATTTGCTTTCATTCCCATGATAGGTCTGTGCACAAATATTACAACGTCGGCATCCTGCTCGATCGCTCCTGATTCCCTGAGATCTGCAAGCTGAGGACGTTTTTCTTTTCCGCGCATTTCAATAGATCGGTTAAGCTGAGCACAGGCAACAACAGGAATATCAAGTTCCTTTGCAAGTGCTTTCAGACCTCTCGAAACATAAGCAACTTCAAGATCCCTTCTTTCCGAATTTTCAGGTCCTCTTACCAGCTGCAGGTAATCAACTACTATCATATCGATTCCGTAATCCATTTTCATCCTTCTGGCTTTTGCCCTTATTTCAAGAATAGATAATTCACTCGAATCATCAATATAAAGATTAGTCTTAAGATTATGATAAGTCTGCAATACTCTGTTCCACTCTTCTACCCTTGATTTTCCTGTCTTTAATTTTTTCCCGTCTACCCGGGCTTCACCGGCAAGCAGCCTGAGCAGCAATTCCCTGAAAGACATTTCAAGACTGAAGATCGCAACGGATTTTCCGTGGTCAACTGCTGCATTCCTGGCTATGTTCATAGAAAAGGCGGTCTTTCCGTGAGAAGGTCTTCCGGCAATTACAATCAGCTCTGACTTCTGAAATCCGGCTGTATATTCATCAAGCTCCGTAAATCCTGTAGGCACTCCTATAATCGCATTCTTATTATTTCTCTGTGTTGCTATGTTCTCAATCAGAATGTCAAGTTCATCTTTTACCGAAATAACTTTTTTCTTGGATAGTGATTCCGATACATCAAGTATCTTCTGCTCTGCGTCATCCAGAATGGAAAATGTATTTGATGTAGGGTCAAAACAATTATCAACTATCTTCGATGAAATGCTTATCAGATTTCTAAGTATGTATTTCTCAAAAACTATTCTTGTATAAAACTCAACATTCGCTGAAGTAGAAATTGAAGTGGTAAGCTCTATGATATATTCAATTCCTCCAATTTCTTCAAGTTTACCCATTCGCTTTAGCTCCTCTTTAAGAGTATTGGGATCTATGGGCTCTTTCTTCCCGTCAAGATTTATCATTGCCTGAAAGATTTTACCATGTATAGGTCTGTAGAAATGTTTAGGATCAAGAAGCTGAACTATATCATTCATTACCTGATTATCTATGAGAACCGAGCCAAGAATTTTTGACTCCAGCTCAAGTGCATTCGGAGGTACTCTTCCTCCTCCTACTTCCATAGTTTCATCAACAGGATCCTCAGTTTTTATTTTATTGTACTTCTTTTTTGCCATTCAGTGTTTAAAGAATATTTTCTTTTTAAGTATGAAATTTTTTTATAATGAAACCGGATCTTCAATTTTTCAAATGTCAGTTAAAACTATTAACTATTTTATCATATTCTTTCCTGAACAACTGCACATCCTCCCAGGTCGGTTTCTTCCAATTTGGATTTCTTAATAAGGCAGCAGGATGATATGTCACCATCATTTTAATTCCATTATAAGTATGAAATTTTCCTCTCAGTTTTCCGAGAGGTTCTTTGCTTCTTAATAATGTCTGCGAAGCAAATGTTCCGACTGCAAGTATCAATTTCGGTTTTATCATTTCAAGCTGTTTAAATAAATACGGCTCACAGTTTTCTATTTCATCCGGAAGCGGATTTCTGTTATCTGGCGGTCTGCATTTAAGTATATTGCAGATAAATATTTCTTCCCTAGAAAAATTTATAGCTTTGAGGATCTCCGTCAGCAGCTTTCCTGCTCTTCCGACAAATGGTTTCCCCTGTTCATTTTCATCTGCTCCCGGTGCTTCTCCGACTACAACTATATCTGCATTCGGATTTCCGGTTCCGAAAACAATCTGTTTCCTGCCGGCAGCTAAAACATTGCATTTCCTGCAGTCACTGATTTCGTTCTCAAATGTATCCAGGGTTATACTTTTCATCCAGTTTTCATTTGATAATATTTTAGTCTTCTGCTGAACTGGTTTTATTTTAGCTATAATGCTTTCTTCAGTTTCATTATCAGGCTCAGGCATTTTCTCCACAGTAAATTTAGTCATAATGCATTCTTCTTTTTCTCTCTTTTCTATATCAGCTTCAGGTTCAATGGAATTATTAGTTTTGATATCATCAGTTAGGAATGTCGTGTCAGAATGCCTGATCTCTTTTTTATAGATATCATAATTATTATGATCAGTACGAAACTTCAGATAATTTATAGTGTCATTAATTATTTTGATCTTATCTTTATTCATTTCAACTTAAGATTTTTCAGATATTTATTTAGTATTGCATTACCGACATCATATTTGCTCATCAATGGAAGTTCTTCTGATCCTTTTTTATCTATAAGTGTCACAACATTCGTATCAGTGCCGAATCCTGCCCCTTTTACATTGGGATCATTAAGAACGATCATATCAAGATTTTTATTCTTAAGCTTCTTCTTTGCATTCTCCGGTCCGTTATCTGTTTCTAAGGCAAATCCGATCAGCTTAAATCCGCTCTTATTCTTTCCGATGTTTTCCAGGATATCTATGGTTCTCGTGAATTCAAAAACAAAATTATCATTGCCTTCTTTTTTAATCTTTGAATTAACTATTTTCACAGGCTTGAAATCCTCAACAGCTGCTGTCATTATCACCAGATCTTTTCCTTTTAAATTTCCTTTTACTTTTCTGAACATATCATCTGAAGTATTGACGTTAATTCTTTTTACATTTTCTATATCCGGCAATGAAACAGGTCCGGTAACCAGTGTAACATCAGCACCTCTGTCATTTGCTGCCCGTGCTATCTCGAATCCCATTTTTCCGGTTGAGGAATTTGTAATATACCTGACGCTGTCAATAAATTCGATTGTTGGTCCGGCTGTGATCAATACTTTTATACCGTTCAAATCTTTTTTAAATAGAAGCTGTTCCTTTAATCTTTCAAAAATAGATTCAGGTTCAGCCATTCTACCTTCCCCTGTAATCCCGCTTGCCAGCTCCCCGAAAACCGGATCAATTATTTTGTATCCAATGTCTTTTATTTTTTTAAGATTATTTTTTGTAACCGGATTCCTGTACATATCATCATCCATAGAAGGGGCAATAATTACCGGGCATCTTGAAGCAAGAACGGTTGTAAGCAGAAAATTATCGCTGATTCCGCAGACTATCTTCGCTATCGTATTAGCAGTTGCCGGAGCTATTAGAAACAAATCAGCCCATAAGCCAAGATTTACATGCCAGGTAGATGTTTCAACTTTTTCGGTTTTCCACTGCTCACCGGATTCAGAAAACATATTAATAGTTACCTCGTTTTTCGAGAGTGCTGAAAGTGTTACAGGGGAAACAAATCTCACGGCGTTAGGAGTCATGATTATCCTGACTTCTGCTCCCTGCTTTACCAGCATTCTTACCAGGTAACAGACTTTGTAAGCTGCTATACCTCCGCTGATACCAATAAGGATTTTTTTTCCTTTTAACATAAATTTAATATTAAAAAAAATATCCCTGTGAAAAAGGGATACTTTATAGAAATGATAATTTTGATTTAATGATATTTATTTGACTTCATCATCTTTGCTTTTAAATCTGTAATCCAGCTTGTCTTCCATCAGATCCGAAATGGCTTCTATGGTTGGTTTTTGCCTTTTTTCAAATTCAAGGGATATGTTAAGCTTGTCCTGATTCATAATGGTATCATCTTCAGTTTCTTTCGCAATGATCGGCTCAAGTCTCTGATTAAGTTCCATCTTCATTGAATCATTGATTTGCCTGGCTTTTTTCGAAGCTACAACAATTGATTCATAAAGATTTGCTGTTTTTGATTCGAACTTATCAAGGTCTAATGTTTCTATTGACATATTGTTTTATTTTAATTTATTTTTAATTATCGATTATGTTTTGTACATCCGTGATTGCTTTTTCGAGATTTTGATTTACTACAATATAGTCAAAATCATCTTTCTTTCCGATTTCTAAATCTACCCTTTTTATTCTTTCAGCTATCTGCTCAGGGCTTTCGGTTGCCCTCTTCTTGAGTCTTTCTTTTAATGTTTCAATATCCGGAGGCATTATAAAAATCAACCTGGCTTTTTCACCGTATTTCTTTTTAATATTCAGCGCACCGTTTACATCAATATCGAAAATAACACTTCTGCTATTATCCAGATTATCATTTACAAACGACCTTAAAGTTCCGTAATAATCCCCGTTAAACAATGTTTCATATTCCACCAGTTCGTTGTCTTCGATCATCTTTCGGAATTCATCCTTAGAAAAAAAGAAATAATCCTTGCCGTGTATCTCATTTTCTCTTCTGTATCGGGTAGTAGCCGAAACAGAGAACACAAGGTCAGGATTGTTTCTTAAAATTTCCTTAACTATCGTCGTTTTTCCCGCACCTGAAGGCGCTGCTATTACAAATAACATTTTGGATTTATTACTTTTATTTATTCAACATTTTGTAATTGTTCGCGGACCTTTTCCAGCTCTTCTTTCATTACAGCTGCCCTTTGTGAAATTTCAGCATCAAGTGATTTTGAAGCAATAGTATTTATCTCACGGTTAATCTCCTGTACCAGGAAATTCAGTCTTCTGCCTGCAAGCTCAGGAGACTTCGAATACTCTGCAAAATATTTAGTGTGGCTTTTTAATCTTATGATCTCTTCTGTAATTTCTATCTTCTCTGCAAGCAGTATGACTTCCAGCTCGAGCCTGTTCTCATTAAGTATTTTCTTATCTGTAAGTAAAAGCTCAACTTTCTTTAGCAGTCTTTCGCGTTCAGTCTTTATTCTGTCCTTTGACATTTTTGAAATGACAGTCGATTCTTTGTCAATGAATTTTATTCTTTCAAGAATATCTTTTTTTAAACTGTCACCTTCCTTGTTTTTCATGCTTATCAGATCGTCAATTGCTTTGTTGAGAAGTTTGCTGATAAATTCAAATTCTTTTTCGCTTATCTCTCCTGATGCATCCGTGGTAAAGAGATCAGTAAAATTTAATAAATGTTCGATCTTGATTTCTTCCTTGGAGCCAATAACATCATTTACTTTTTTTAATAAAAGATAATATTCCTTTATTAAATTCACATCAGCATTCAGATTAACAGGTCCTTCATTTTCTGACTCTGCCGATAAATTTATGTTTATCTTCCCTCTCGATATTTTTTTTCTTACTATTTCTTTTAATTCAAAATCCTTTGATGCGAGATTTCTTGGATACTTAAATGCTATCTCACAAAATCTGTTGTTTACAGACCTTATTTCTATGCTGTACTTTTTCTTATCAAATGTTCCTTCAGCTCTTCCAAAGCCTGTCATGCTAACTATCATTGTATCACTTATTTGATTACGTAATGTTTTATTAATTCTTTTTTAAGATATTCAAATGCTTCCTGTGGTGAATTTACAAATTTAAACAAAGAAAGATCTTCCGGAGAAATCATATTCATCCTCGCCATCTCTTCTAAATTAATTATCTTATCCCAGTATTCTTTTCCGTAAACAACTACTGTTATCTTTTTGTGAAGCTTTTCTGTCTGAATAAGTGTAAGTATCTCCATCAGTTCATCCAGAGTTCCGTATCCTCCCGGCATTATAATAAGAGCTTTTGCAAGATATGCAAACCAGAATTTTCTCATGAAGAAGTAATGAAATTCAAGATTCAGCTCCGGGGAAATGTATGGATTCGGATACTGCTCAAACGGAAGTGAAATATTAAGTCCCATGGAAAATCCCTTAGCCTTTGCCGCTCCTTTGTTTGCTGCTTCCATGATTCCCGGACCGCCACCTGAACATACTACAAACTTGTTCGGCTTCTTCAAACTCTTTGCCCAATTTGTCATCAAATATGCAAGCTCTACTGTCTCTTCATAATATCTGGACATTTCTACATTTACCAGCGCATTCTTAAGTTCTTTTTCAAGCTTTGGATTCTTTCGCGAAGATTCTTTAATTTTTTTCTTTACTTCATTGAGTTTTGCAACAGCTGCTTTCCTCGGAAGTGTCCTTGCTGACCCAAAGAAAACTATCGTATGATTTATCTTATATCTTTTAAATCTTTCAAGTGGCTCTTTATATTCAGTCAGTATCCTGATGTCCCGCGCCACAGGCGAATTCAGAAATTTTAAATTGTGATATGCCTTCGGTGCTTTGTTAAGAAATGCCATTTTGTATAGTTATAATTTGAATGTTAAAAGTTAATAGTTGAAAGTTAATAATTGAAAGTTTGCATTTTGAGTTTTTAAAAATTGAAATTTGAAACTGAATCAGAGGCTTCTTCCACCATCGACAATGAACGTCTGTCCGGTAATGTAATTATTTTTCATTGCCAGGTAAATAATCATAGATGCAATATCTCCGGAATTTGCAAATCTTTTCATGGGATATTTTTTTACTTCTTCAAAATCAACAGTGTCATTCGCATCATTCTCAATTAATATAGTACCTGGTGCAATCGCGTTTACAAGTATATCTGGAGCTAATCTCTTTCCCAGCAATTTTGTGAGCTTAATTACACCTACTCTTGAAAGTGAATAAGGAATATATCCTGTCCAGTTTTCTATTCCTCCTAAAGAAGCAATGTTTATAATCTTCCCGACTGTTTTTTTAGATTTCAACATGATCCTTGCAGCTTCCTGTGAGCAGAAAAATACACCCTTTAAATTTGTATCTACGAATTTATCAAAGAACTTTTCAGTTATTTTAAAAAAATCAGAATGTTCAAATACTGAAGCATTGTTGACCAGAAGATCTAATCTCTTGTATTGCTCATAAACTTTTCTGAACATCTTCTTTATATCAGATACCTTTGAAATATCACATTTTATTGCTGTGACATTTACTCCGGTTTCTTTAACCCTTAGAATTGTATCTTTAAGAATAAACTTTTTGCTTTTGTTATATATTATTATCACATCATATCCTGCTCTTCCAAGCTCTATGGATATATCTCTCCCTAATCTTCTCGCTCCGCCTGTTACCACCGCTACTTTATTACTCATATGTTCTCAACTTTGATTTATTAATGAATATCATAATTAAGAAATTGTAATTTGAACATTGTAAATTGATAATTGCAAAGCGTGCCCTTGGGATGACTCGAACATCCGGCACGCAGTTTAGGAAACTGCTGCTCTATCCACCTGAGCTACAAGGGCAATATTAGAGTTAACTAATAAAATACGAAAGTAAATTGATAAATTCAGTGATATTTATATTATCCGGCAATGCTGTCTAAAACGATATTTAAATGAATTAATTATGTTATCTGATTCAAAATTAAACTTATTATTGTTTTTTTAAAAACAACCCCGCCTGTGAAAAATTGCCGTTAAGAAATTCTGAACAATGGCGTAAGCAAAAATCACTTGTCTGACGAGCGAGTCCCGATGAAATCGGGGCTCGTGAGGAGTTGTGATTTTTGCAGCCATTGTGAAGAATTTCCGGCAATTTTTCACCAGCGGGCGATTTTTCTTTGCCAAGCTGGGG
>DAIPYG010000027.1:0-35534 GCA_036782875.1 Bacteroidota bacterium
CCAAGGAGGGGGTTTGGAAGTGGTCAATGAATTAAAAAGTTACTCTTGCGTAACTTCAGCTATTAACTATTAACTATTAACTATTACTAAAATATGTTTACTCAATACAAATCTAAACTACAGAATGAATTAGACTCAATTAAGGAACAGGGTCTTTTTAAAACAGAAAGAATAATAGAAACTCCTCAGGATGCAAAAATAAAAGTGAACGGAAAAGAAGTTCTGAACTTCTGTGCGAATAATTATCTCGGACTTTCTTCTCACCCTGAAGTAATTAAAGCTGCCCACGACACACTTGACCACTGGGGTTACGGAATGTCCTCAGTGCGGTTCATCTGCGGCACACAGACTATTCATAAAACTCTCGAGGAAAAAATAAGTAAGTTCCTCGGAACAGAAGATACAATTATCTATGCTGCATGCTTCGATGCAAACGGCGGTGTCTTCGAACCTTTGCTCGGAGAAAAAGATGCGATCATATCAGACGAATTGAATCACGCCAGCATCATAGACGGAGTTCGTCTGTGTAAAGCCATGAGATTCAGATATAAGAATAATGATATGAATGACCTTGAAGAAAGATTAAAAGAAGCAAAAGAAAAAGGCGCAGAGCAAATTCTGATTTGCACCGACGGCGCATTTTCTATGGACGGAGTAATAGCTAATCTAAAAGGAATATGTGATCTTGCAGATAAATATCAGGCAATGGTAATGACTGATGAATGTCACTGCACGGGATTTCTGGGAAAAACAGGAAGAGGTTCCATTGAGGTTAATGATGTGATCGGAAGAGTTGATATCATAACCGGAACGCTCGGCAAAGCTCTAGGCGGAGCAATGGGCGGATTCACAAGCGGAAGAAAGGAAATAATCGAAATGCTCAGGCAAAGAAGCAGACCTTATCTATTCTCCAACTCTCTTGCACCGGCAATTGCAGGAGCTTCTATAAAAGTCTTTGATCTCTTGAGTGAAACAACTGAACTCAGAGACAAGCTTGAGGAAAATACAAAATATTTCAGAATGAAAATATCTGAACCGGGATTTGATATAAAGCAGGGCATTCATCCGATTGTTCCTGTTATGCTTTATGATGCAAAACTTTCACAGCAGATGGCAGCAAGATTACTTGAAGAAGGGATTTATGTCATAGGATTCTTTTATCCGGTTGTAGCAAAAGGTCTAGCCAGGATCAGGGTTCAGATCTCAGCTGCACATTCCAGGGAAGATCTTGACAAATGTATAGCTGCATTTACTAAAGTCGGCAAAGAGCTTAAGGTTATATAACAGTGTGTGATTTCGACGGGTTATCTGATACGTTTAAAATATAATTATGAATTAAATTATTGAGAGATGTGTGATAATAAGTACTGGATATTAAGTCTTGGCATAATTCTTATTCTTTTGGTTTTTCTTTTTAATAGCAGAATTTTTCTAAAAGAAGAAGAAAATAATAATGCACTTATTGTTAATTATGCAGGGTTTGAAAATACAAATAACAATATTTCTGCCAACGTTAATGAAGAAAATAATTTGAATAAATCTTCCGTATTAAAAAAAGACAGTATTAAAGAGATCAATTATCTCACACTTCATTATGATGCACTGCTTGTAGATTCTCATAATGATTTCATCTGGAAAGTTTTTGACAAAGGCGCTGTCTTTGGTCAGCGTAACAGTTTCACTCAATCAGACCTCCCGAGGTTTAAAGCAGGCGGACTAGACGTTCAGGTATTTGCAGTCTGGATCCCTATGAACAAATTAAGCAGATCATTCAGTTTTGTGATGTCTCAGATAGAAAGACTGAAAAACTTAGAAAACGAAAATTCATCTGACATTGAGTTTGCAAAAAACTATGATGACATAATCAGAATTACAGATTCAAAAAAAATCTGCGGGCTTATAGGAATAGAAGGAGGAACTGCCATTGAGAAGAATCTTGACAACATAAATACTTTCTTCGAGAACGGCGTGCGTTACATCGGTCTTACGTGGAATAACTCCAACGGAATCTCTACATCCGCGCGTGATGAAACAGAAAGGGGAAAAAAGGGAGGTCTCACGGATTTCGGAATTCAGGTTATTAAAAGAATGAACGAAGTAGGAATGCTCGTGGACGTATCTCACCTTAGTGAAGCAGGATTCTGGGATGTAATAGAAAATACATCTTCGCCTGTCATTGCGTCACATTCCAATTGTTATTCGCTTAATCCTCATTTCAGAAATCTGACAGATGAACAGATAAAAGCAGTTGCTAAGAACGGAGGTTACATCGGAGTTAATTTTTATGATAAGTTTCTTGATAAAGATGCTGACCTGAACCGGACGCTTAATGCTTATGAGAAATATTCTGTTGAACTAAATGAACTTAACGAAAAATACGGAGATGATCTGCTTAAGTATAATGAAGAGCGTGATAAATTACTGTCTGATAAGAAAATATCAGGAGGAACTTCAATTGAAAAGGTCATTGAACATATAGATTACATAAAGAATCTTGTCGGGATTGATTATGTTGGGATCGGCTCAGACTTTGACGGAGGCATCACTCCGCCAAATGAACTTTATGATGCAAGCACCTATCCATTGATCACAAAAATGCTGGTAGAGAAAGGATATACTTCCGAAGAAATAAAAAAAGTACTGGGCGGAAATTTTCTGAGAGTGTTCAGAAAAGTGTGCGGCTGAAACACCTTACGCATCCAGTTTTTCAATTTCATCCCTCAGCTCGGCAGCTCTTTCAAATTCAAGATCTTTTGCAGCGTTTATCATTTCTTTCCTCAGCTGATCAATGAGTTCTTTTCTCTGCTCTTTATTAATTTTATTTTTAACGGGATCTGTTAAAATACTGAGAGTTGATTTTTTCTCACTCTTCTTTTTCTTTTCTTTACCGTATTCATTTTTTGCTTTCGAGTCCGCTACTACAGTTGCAGACATAATTTCCTCGTAGGTTTTGAATATTGTTGCAGGTTCAATGTTATGTTCTTTATTGTATTCGGTCTGGATCTCTCTGCGTCTGGCAGTTTCTTTAATTACCTTGTCCATAGAGTCTGTGATCTTATCGGCATACATTACAACAAGTCCGTTTACATTTCTTGCTGTTCTTCCGGCTGTCTGCATCAATGATTTTTCAGATCGCAGAAAACCTTCCTTATCGGCGTCGAGAATTGCTACAAGAGAAACCTCAGGAAGGTCCAGCCCTTCTCTTAGCAGGTTCACACCTACAAGCACATCGAAGTCACCGAGCCGCAGACCACGGAGTATATCAACTCTGTCGAGAGCATCCACTTCACTGTGCATATATTTAACTCTTACACCAATTCCTAATAGATAATCAGTAAGATCTTCACTCATTCTTTTTGTAAGCGTAGTAACGAGTATTCTTTCCTTTCTTTCCCTTCTGACCTTTATCTCATTTATCAGATCATCGATCTGATTCTTTACCGGTCTCACCTGAATTTCAGGATCAAGCAGTCCGGTCGGTCTGATTATTTGTTCTACAACAACGCCTTCGCTTTTTTCAAGTTCATAGTTTCCCGGTGTGGCGCTCACATATATCGCCTGCTTCACCATTCCTTCCCATTCTTCAAATGTCATAGGACGGTTATCAAGAGCGGAAGGCAGTCTGAATCCGTATTCGCAGAGAGTTTTCTTTCTCATTCTGTCTCCGTTATACATTCCGCCGATCTGAGGTATCGTCACGTGTGATTCATCTACAACAAGCAGAAAATCTTTAGGAAAATAATCAAAAAGACAGGAAGGTCTTGAGCCGGGCGCTCTGCCGTCCATGAAGCGCGAATAATTTTCTATTCCGCTGCAGTAGCCGACTTCCTGTATCATTTCAATGTCGAAGTTGGTTCTCTGTTCGATTCTTTGTGCTTCAATGAACTTTCCCTGAGATTTAAAATATTCAATCCGCTCTTCCAGTTCTGCTCTGATATTTTCAATAGCAGCCGCGGTTCTTTCTTTATTTGTAACGAAATATTTAGCAGGGTAAAGGACAACACTTATATCACTGCCAATAACTTTGCCGTCTGATCTGTTTATGTAAGAAATTTTTTCCACAGTATCATCAAACATTTCTATCCGGATTCCGGTCTCATCTTCATAAGCTGCTATCACTTCAATGTTATCTCCTCTGACTCTGAATGTACCTCTTTTAAAATCAACATCATTCCGGACATAATGTATATCTGTTAATTTTGACAAAAGCTTTTTTCTCGAGATCTTATCCCCGACTTTCACGACCAGAACCTGCTGTGCATATTCATCAGGCGCTCCTATTCCGTAAATGCAGCTTACAGAAGAGATCACTATCACATCATCCCTTCCTTCCAGTATTGATGCTGTGGCTCTTAATCTTAACCTGTCTATTTCTTCATTTATAGAAAGATCTTTTTGAATATAAGTATCTGAAGAAGGTATATAAGCTTCCGGCTGATAATAGTCATAATAAGAAATAAAGAATTCCACACGGTTGTTCGGAAAAAATCTTTTAAATTCTCCGTAAAGCTGTGCCGCAAGAGTTTTATTATGAGACATTACAAGCACGGGTTTGCCAATGTTCTGAATTACATTTGAGATTGAAAATGTTTTTCCGGATCCGGTCACACCTAAGAAAGTCTGATGCTTATCTCCTCTTTGTACGCCTTCTGTAAGTTCCTTAATGGCTTTAGGCTGATCTCCGGCCGGCTTGTAACTCGATTCTAATTTAAATTTCATAGTGTTTAATTTTATCTGATTCAGAAAAGGAATTAATTCTGAATTAACTCCCGACTAAAATGACAGTAGTTATAAACCGTGTTATAAATATCTGGAATAAAATTTTAAAATATTTCTTTTACGGAATGCTTAACAGAAGTAGATAAAGAAATTATTATTGTTATTCAATACTTGTGATCAGTTCGATTTCCTTTAGAATATTATTAATAACATCAAGCTCCTCTATATCACCTGATTTCACAACCGCTTTCCCTTTTGTATGTGCGATCATCGCAATCTGTTCGCAGTGAACAATATCATATCCCGTTGCTTTCTGAAGCTGCAGAATTACTTCATCCCAGATATGACCTGAGTTGAATAAAATCAATTTAGCCGATAATACAGATGTCAGATTATGGGATTTTTTTTGAATTGTTGAAGTTAGCATAAAATTAAAATTATTTTCTTGTAAACTGGCATAAAAGATTACAGATCTGATCCTGCTTATATCTTTCCTGATTTGCACCACCACCGAATCCGTTCATAGCTATATAGAAAATAAGAAGTTCATTATCTCTTGATACTGCATAACCTGTAAGAGAGCTCACAGAATTTAAAGTGCCTGTTTTAGCATGAACATTTTTTTCAGCTTCTGTTCCTATCATTCTGTTCCTCAATGTTCCGTCAGTACCTGCAATAGAAAGAGAGCTGTAAAAATAATCAAAAGTTTTTACATCATCATACATATATTTCAATAGTCTTACATACAGATCGGAAGTAACCGAGTTAAATCTGGAAAGTCCGGAGCCTTCGAGTATTTCGAATATATTTCTCGGATTACCTATTGAAGTCAGAAAATCCACAACAGCCGCTTCGCCTTTTTCAATGGACCCCGGAGGAGTTGCAAACTTTGCTCCTATTACCTTAAACACAGTAATAGCAGAATGATTATCACTTTCCTTATTCATATGAGCCAAAACATCAAACATTGTATGAGAAACATCAGCTATTTCTTTTGATGCAGTTGGGGTTGTACCAGCTATGACTATTCCGTCCACTTTGATATTCAATGAGACCAGATTATCGAGAAGTATGCTTGCAGCTGTTGATGCAGGATCAAATCCACCCGGGTTTTTATTTAGATTCAATGCACTCACATATGGCCAGTAACCCTGTTTTGTATCACCTGCGTAATAGTTAGCAATGCCGTAATGCTGATCATCGAGATATGATTCGTCATAAATAATATTTCCTGTAATCTCAGTAATGCTTTTTTCAGAAATAAGCTTTGCAAGATAGTTTATATCCGATGAATTAAGATCAGGATCTCCGTAACCTTTAAGGTATAAATTTCCGTTAATGACTCCGTCTTTTATATCATTGTCATCAGTATATGCAACTGTTTTGAAATCATAATTTATTCCCAATACGTCTATTGCAGTGGATGCGGTAACAAGTTTGGTAATAGAAGCTGGGATCATTTTTTCACGCGGATTGTGTTCATAAAGAAGATCATATTTATCAGCACTGGTTACCTGTATAGATACTTTACAATTAACATAATTCAGTATTGAATCAATACTGTGCGCAAGCTCTTCGGCTTTATCCCGGGCATAAAGCTGACCGCCGGAAAGATTAACTGATAAAAAAACAATGCAAAGTATAAAACCTGCCGTTTTAAAAAATTTATTTATGTACATAATAATATTTTTAGCTTTAAATTAATTTTTTTAAAATCAGTCTGTTTGCTTTTCTTAATGTTTTCTTTGACTGTTTATAAGTTATTATTTTATCTGCAGCATCTGCTGTGCACCATTTAAAACCGGTAATCTCTTTCCTGTCAATTTTCACTTTCTTTGTTTTTGACTTTGCTATGAAATACCTGACTTCCTTTTTTATTTTATTTCTGCTTTTATTTATAAATGCATAGTTCTCAGTCAGTAAAATCCTTTTTGAAATGAATTCAACTTCGTCAATACCGGCCTCCTCGTGCAGCTCTCTTTTTGCTGTTTCAATGGCTGATTCACCTTTATCCTTGTGACCTTTGGCAAAAGACCAATGTCCTTTCTTATGCTTTAGTATCAGAAATTTTAATGAACGCGGAAATTTACAATATAGAATTACACCTATTGATTTATCTTTTATATCTGCCAAGTCTCTCTGAATTTATTTGCAATCATAATTAAATATCTGCTTTTGCTTTGTTCCAGATTTCGTCCATCTCTTCCAGACTCATTTCATCAAGTACTCTGTTATTTTCTTGAGCATATTTTTCTATCTTTTGAAATCTCTCTCTGAATTTTTTTATTGTTCTCCTTAATGCATCTTCCGGATTGACTTTCAGAAATCTGGAATAGTTAACAATTGAAAAAAGTACATCGCCCATCTCATCTTCTATATCTGAGACCGGCTTACCGGAGTCCACATTATGCCTTAATTCTTTTAGCTCTTCAATTATCTTTTCGAACACAGGCTTTTCATCTTTCCAGTCAAACCCTACTTTGGAAGCTTTTTCCTGTATCCTGTAAGCCTTCAGTAACGCAGGAAGCTCTGCAGGAATTCCGTCAATTACAGAAATTCTTCCTTCTTTCTTTTTAAGTTTCTCCCAGTTTTTTTTAACTTCTTCACTGTCTGTTACTTTAACGTCTTCAAAGACATGAGGATGTCTGTCAATCAATTTTTTTGTCTCTGAACTTATGACTTCACTCAATGTGAATTCTTTATTTTCTTCGGCAATATTTGAATGGAAGACAACCTGCAGGAGAATGTCACCAAGTTCCTTTTTAAGCTCAGACATATTACCATCGTCAATTGATTCAAGTACTTCATAAGTCTCTTCAAGCAGGCATCTTCTAAGCGACAAATGTGTCTGAATCCTGTCCCAGGGGCAGTCTTTTCTTAATCTTCTGACGATATTTACAAACTCGTCAAACTCATTTAATGCATTATCCTGATTCAATAAATTACTTTTTCTTTAAGATAAAAATTTTAATGATTTAATTCAGTGACTTAATTTGGAATTTGGATCGCCGGATTGTACACAAGAAGAACGGAAAGCAGATAATCCGGATTGAAAGGGAATGCCGGGTTGGGATTTATGAAATGTGTAAATTAGTACTGACGGATGTTTTCAAGAAATATTTAATATTAAATTATTGTAATTAAAATTTCCAATTTCTAAATCACTTCAATTGCAAATCCGGTATTCCAAATTCCAAATAAGCAATTTTCCTTTAATTTAAAAACTAAAAACTATACTTTTCTTTATAATAAAATAAAATCAAATGGACACAAATTATCCCGAAGTAAAAAATTATATATCAGGTCAATTTACAAAGAATGGGCATAAAACTCTTGATGTGCTTTGTCCTCTCAATGGAAAAATCATCTCTACCGTTCCGTTATCCGGTAAAAAAGATCTTGATGAAGCCGTAAAATCTGCAGCTGATGCTTATATTAAATGGTCAGCAGTACCAATAAAAGAGCGAGTTCAGGTCTTTTATAAATACAAGACAATCCTTGAAAAGAACCTAAAGGAGCTAGCAGAGCTGACTCATATTGAAAACGGAAAGACACTTGATGAAGCTGCAGCTGAAGTTGAAAAAAGCATTGAACTGACTGAATTTGCATGTTCACTTCCACAGCTGATGGGAGGAGAAGTTCTTGAAGTGAGTTCCGGAGTCGAATGCAGGATTGAGCATAAATCATTAGGTGTAGTTGCATCAATAGCTCCTTTTAATTTTCCTCATATGGTTCCTCACTGGACAATCCCAAATGCTATTGCACTCGGCAACTGCATGATATTGAAGCCATCAGAACATGTTCCGATCACGTCTAACCGTATAGCAGAAATGCTTAAAGAAGCAGGGCTTCCTGACGGAGTATTTAACGTTATAAACGGGGACAGGGAAATAGTCGAAGCTATATGTGACCATCCCGGAATTGCCGCTGTATCATTTGTCGGATCCACCAAAGTAGCAAAGGTCGTTTACAAACGGGCTGCTTCGAATCTCAAAAGATGTCTTGCTCTTGGAGGTGCAAAGAATCATCTGATCGTGCTTCCGGATGCACATCCTGAGATGACCGCAAGCAATGTAGCTGCCTCTATGTCGGGGTGTGCCGGTCAAAGATGCATGGCGGCTTCTGCAATGTTGGGAGTTGGAAAGATCGATGACATTATAGAAAGGATATGCGAAGAAGCGAAGAAAATAATTCCGGGTAAGAATCTCGGTTCGGTAATTACAAAAGAAGCTAAAGACAGAATTGAAAAATATATTACTGAAGCGGAAAAGCTTGGAGCGAAAGTTTTAGTGGACGGAAGAAACGCGACCGTAAAAGGGAGTGAAGATGGATTCTATGTCGGACCTACAGTTATTGATTATGTAACTCCAGATATGGCAATTGCAAAGGAAGAAGTATTCGGACCTGTGATTGCGATTATCAGAGCTAAGGATATTAATGAAGCCGTTAAAATAGAGAACAGCTCTGAATACGGAAATGCAGCTTCTGTCTTTACTCAAAGCGGTGCAGCAGCAAGGTATATTATGGATCATGCAAGTGCGGGAATGATAGGGATCAATATAGGTGTACCTGTTCCGAGAGAGCCATTTTCTTTCGGAGGATGGAATGAATCCAAGTTCGGAGTGTGCGACATCACCGGTAAAAGTTCAATAGAATTCTGGACACAGCTGAAAAAGACAACTACAAAGTGGAATCCTGAGGCGAAGAAGAACTGGATGTCGTGAGTGTGTAAATTTATTTTAAAAAAAATTGAAGAATTTAATGATAGCTATGATTTTTCATTTTATTCAAGAACATATTCTTAAGGTTTCTGAATTTATAATAATGAAATATTAAAAGAGATAAAACTTACGAAATAAATTTAATAGATATGAACAAAATAAATTTATATTAAAAAGACAAAATATATTCCTTGCAGAAATTTATGTTCAAACTCTTAGGTAATGATTTTAATGAAGAAGAAATAAAAAAGTGGTATAAAGAAGAGGAAGAATATCATAACCAATTTACCGGGGGAAGAAATGATGCGGATGAATACTGGTCCATTTATGAAGAATTCAACAGGAGATATGCAATCAATGAATATGTAAAATTCGGCAAAGAAACCCGGATATTGTCATTTGGCTGTGCAGAAGGTAGTGATACTGCAAAGCTTTATAAAGAGCACCGGTTCAGATTATACGGACTTGAGCCTTCAGAACAGCTGATCAGCGCATTTAAGAAGGGGTTTCCTGAATCTGAAATTGTTAAAGCAAATACTGTCGGAAAGATTGATTATCCCTCAGATTTTTTTGATTATATATTTTGTTTCGGTGTACTTCATCACATACCAAATGTTTCGTTTGTGCTGAAGGAATTTCACAGAGTATTGAGGGAAGACGGAATTGCAATTATCAGAGAACCTATATGCTGGATGTATTCAGGAGATGTACGTCCAAAAGATCTCAGTCCGAATGAAAGAGGAATACCTGTTGAATTTTTCATAGAGGAGTTTGCAAATCTGAATTTTGATGTTTTGAGAATAAAATACTCTTATTATAAACCATTAATGCATTTCGTAAGAAAGTCACCGTACCTCTGGAAATTTCCTGCTCTGATATACCGGATGGATAATATTTTGAGCATGATACCAAACCGTAAAAATTATTTCAGCAGAAATTTAATAGATAAGTTCAACGCAGGTTGTGCTTATTATGTAATAAAGAAAAGAAAAATTTAGTAAGTTTAAAATAAATTCAGTTTCATTTTTCTTCTTTAATGTGAAATTCTTTATTCAGAGCATTCATTAAACTACGGATATGTTCTAACTGTTTCGGAAAAAAGGAAGTAGATCTTACAATAGCATTCCTTTTTCTTTCTGAAGCCCAGCCAATCAGTTCATTCAGATCCGCTTCGTTATATGTAATAAGTCCGGCAGGAGTATTTTCAAATGTCTTCATGACCTCATCGCTGACAATCTGATTTTCATAAAACCTTTTATAAGAGTATGACCTCATAGAATCAATTATGACCGAATAGAATATTCTGGAAACAGCCTTGATCTCTTCCACTAATCTTAACTGGTCCGTTTGAAATCTTTCCTGAAACTGAACAGTAATAATGTTATCCCATTGGCTGATATCCGACACTAATTTTTTGTCTTTAATATAGCGCAGGCTTCCGGAATTAGTAAGCTGGTCTAAATTAGCTCTTGATGGTATAGGCATATCAGTTTCCAATAAAAAGCTAGCCTGGTAATAAGTAAGGAGTGTAATTTTATTTTTAATATCTTTATCACAAAGAGTAGAGATCATTGAATTGATTTCGTTTATAAACAGATTTTTTCTTTCCATAACACTGTGTAAATGCAGTGAATCTTTTTCCAGATCATTAAATAATCCGACAGCCATTTCTTTAGCCCGTTCTTTTTCGATGGCGTGTTCCCTGTAATTATCCGCGAAAAACCCCAGACTAACTGCAAGAAAGAGCATAAAGAATTCCAGAAAATAATGTTTCCACGGTTTTTCACCCGGCGGGAGATCATGATGATGCTTATGAGCCACTTCCATAATATAGAATACTTTTTTAAGTAGGAAAATTTTTGGGACTAATTTCCTAATTTTATATCATAAAAGAAAGATTATTATTATGCTGATAATATTTAAATGATAGAAATAGAAATTTCTTCACGGAGCAACGGAGTTTAATATTCTTTTGGATAATCAGTACAATAGTTCAATTAGAAGTGCATTATTATTTTTACTCAGCCTGATTTAAGAATTTTTATATTCTATTATTTTATGCAAATTTCAGAAACCAAATAATTTAAATTATGGAAACAATAACAGATACTGACCGCGATGAGATTATTTTGAATAATCAGAATTATACTCTGACATCCTGGTCAAAGCAGAGAGGAACAAACCCCTTAGTAATAGATAAAGCAGACGGTGTTTATATTTTTGATATGAACGGAAAAAGATATCTCGATTTTTCGTCACAGCTAATATGTGTAAACATCGGACACGGTCATCCGAAAGTTGCTGAAGCCGTAGCAAGACAGATGAGTGAAGTAAGCTATGTATATCCGGGAATGGTAACAAAGACAAGAGGAGAACTTGGTAAGAAGCTTTCAGAGATCACCCCAGGCTCATTGAACAGAACTTTCTTTACTCTTGGCGGTGCAGAGGCTGTGGAGAATGCAATCAAGCTTGCACGAATTTATACAGGACGTCATAAGATCGTCACTTTATATCAGTCATATCACGGCGCAACTTATGCTTCTTCATCAGCAGGAGGCGATCCCAGAAAATTACCTGTTGATTCACAGCAGTCACCGAACTTTATCCACGTGGAAAATCCATATTTTTACAGATGTCCTTGGAACAGCGTAACCCCCCTGGAATGCGCTGAAATGGCAGCTGATCACATGGAAAGAATTATTCAATATGAAGGTCCTAACAGTATTGCAGCAATTATGATGGAAGGCGAATCAGGATCTTCCGGATGCATTAAATATCCTGAAGGATACTGGAAAAAAGTAAAAACAATTGCTGATAAGTATGGAATACTCATAATTTGCGATGAAGTAATGAGCGGATTCGGACGAACCGGAAAATGGTTCGGAATAGATCATCACGGTGTAGTTCCGGATATAATGTGCATGGCAAAAGGAATTACTTCTGCATATTTACCTCTCGGAGGAATAATTGTAAAAGAAGAAATTGCAAAAGTGTTTGACGATAAACCACTGATGCTGGGACTGACATATTCGGCTCATCCGGTTGCACTTGCAGCTGCTAATGCTGTCATAGATATTTATAAAGATGAAAATTTAATTGAGAACGCGGAAATAATGGGACAATACATTGACCTGAGAATGGTAGATATGAAAGAAAAACATCCATCTATCGGAGACTGGAGAAATACAGGTTTGCTCGGGTGCATGGAGCTTGTAAAAAATCATAAGACAAAAGAGCCGATGGCAGGCTGGAATGCACCACCCAGCGAAATGGGAATAATGAATAAAGTCATGGCAAAGATATCTGAGCTTGGTATGTACACAATGGGAAGATGGAATTATATTTTTGTCGCACCGCCGCTTTGTGTAACCAAAGAACAGATAGATGAGGGAATGGATATTATTTCTGAAGCACTGAAGATAGCAGATGAAGAAACAAATTAAGAATTTCAGATTTAAAACAAAATAATTCCAACAAGCGAAAAGATATATTTAAACTTTAAAAATTTTTCATTTTTTAAAATCATCATTAATACTAAGATCAAATTTTTGTATGTCATTAAACGCATTTCTAAAAATCAAAGGTGAAATACAAGGAAGTATAGACGATTCCGTGATTCAAAAAGGCAGAGAGAAAACAATAATGATTTTTGAAGCCGAACACGAAGTAAACCAGCCTATAGATACAGTATCCGGTAACACAACAGGTAAAAGGATTCATAAGCCATTTACAATAGTATCAGGGGCTTTGAATTCAAAATGTGACGATACAGGAAAGATAAATGAATACCGTAGTATGAACACTGACACAATAATTAAATCAGAAATTACAGAAAGCGGCTGTGATACTTTAGACTTAACTTATAAAGACATACAGCCGGTATTAGAGAAGAACTGTTACAAGTGTCATTCGGGAAATGCACCATCCGAACTTTTCAATCTTGAAACTTATTCACAGGTGAAAGAAATGGGGGATGCTGGTAAATTGTCCGTCGCGATAAATCATTTACCCGGTTACAAATCAATGCCCAGAAAAGCTCCGAAGCTCCCGGGATGTGATCTGACTAAACTCAATGCATGGATAACTAACGGGATGAAAGAATAAAATCATTTTTATATCAACCCAAAAAAGAATTTTAAAAAATATTCATTGTCTGAAAATGATGAAATAATAACGGAGTCTCTTTCTGATAATAAATCTTCGACTTTATACAGTGAAGATCTGGCTCCAATAGTAAAATCAAAAAGGAGCTGGGATACCTGGAACTATACTGCATTATGGATCAGCATGAGCCTGTGTATTCCAACCTATATGCTTGCAAGTTCTCTTATAGAAGGCGGAATGAACTGGTGGCAGGCAATTTTTACAATCTTCCTGGGCAACACTGTTGTTCTGATTCCAATGATTTTAAACGGCAGAGCCGGAACAAAGTACGGAATTCCTTTTCCTGTATTTGCAAGAGCAAGTTTCGGTGTAAAGGGAGCAAATATTCCTGCTATGCTTCGTGCGATAGTTGCATGCGGATGGTTCGGTATACAGACCTGGATCGGGGGTTTTGCGGTTTACCAGATGCTTCGGGTATGGTTTCCTTCGATTGATAATCTGCCTGAAGTATTTCCGGAATTATTCGGATTACACACCGGACCTGCAATTACTTTTTTTATATTCTGGCTTATAAATATGTATGTAGTTTACCTAGGAGTAGACAGCATAAAAAAATTACTTGTCTTCAAGGCATATTTCCTTCCTGCAGCAGCGCTAGCACTTTTATTCTGGGCGATCTCTGCAACTGATGGTTTAGGTCCAATACTTGCCCAGCCGTCTAAGTTTACTTCAAGCGCTGAATTCTGGCATTACTTCTTTCCCGCACTTACCGGAATGGTTGGTTTCTGGGCAACACTGTCACTGAACATTCCCGATTTTACAAGATATGCTAAGAGTCAGAAAGCACAGGTAAACGGACAGATAATAGGACTTCCTCCGTCAATGACATTGTTTGCATTTATAGGTGTGGTTGTGACCTCTGCAACAACTATAATTTACGGACATACAATATGGGATCCGGTAGTACTTGCAGGAAAATTTGAAAGTAAAATATTAGTGAGTGTCACTATGATAGCAATAACTATCTCAACACTTGCAACAAACATTGCTGCAAACATTGTCAGTCCCGCAAATGATTTTGCAAATCTGTCTCCATCAAAAATTGACTTTCGAATAGGCGGTTACATTACAGGATTGATTGGTATTATAATACTTCCATGGAAACTAATCGCCGATCCAAGCGGATATATTTTTACCTGGCTGATAGCATATTCAAGTTTGCTTGGTCCTGTCGGTGGAATCATGATAGCTGATTATTACTATATCAGGCGTCAGACTTTGAACCTTAATGACCTTTATAATACAAACGGAGAATATTCATATACTAATGGATTTAACAGAAATGCTGTCTTAGCTTTGATACTTGGAATATTACCAAATGGACCGGGATTTTTAACCACTGTTGGTTTAGTAAATAAAGATATGTTTCCGGAATGGCTTTCACAATTATATAATTATGCATGGTTTGTAGGTTTTGGAGTGTCATTTGTTGTATATTATATTTTAATGAGGAAAAGGATTTACCCGAAGTCAATTCACCAATAATCAAAAAAAGTGATCAGTTATATTTTTCAGAAGATATTTTAACAATATAAAATAATGAATTGAATAATTTAAATTATAAAAACCATGTCAGTATTAATTAAAAACGGCCGTGTGATTACAGCGTCAGAGGATTATGTGGCTGATATATTCATTGAAGGGGAAAAGATATCTTCCATTGGGAAAAAATTAAATGTAAAGGCAGATGAAGAAATAGATGCAAAAGGAAAACTGATCTTTCCGGGCGGAATTGATCCGCATGTTCATCTTGATATGCCTTTCATGGGAACATTCTCAAGCGATAATTATGAAACCGGAACACTTGCAGCGCTTCACGGCGGTACAACAATGGTCATTGATTTTATTCTTCAGACTCAGGGAAAGTCACTGCACTCGGCACTTGATGAATGGAGAGGACGCTCAGACGAAAATGCGTATGGAGATTACTCTTTTCATATGGCTGTTACAGATTTTAATGAGGAGAGCAAGAAAGAGATCAGGGACCTTATAGATAATGAAGGTATCACTTCATTTAAAACATTCATGGCTTATAAAGGAGCACTGATGATTGATGACAGGCAGATGATTGGACTAATGAATGAAGTTCGAGACAGAGGTGGTCTGGTAACTGTTCATGCAACAAACGGAGACATGATAGATTTTTTAGTTGCCAGACATAGGAATGAAGGAAAGTTTTCACCGTTATATCATTATCTGTCACAGCCAGAGATTACCGAATCAGAAGCTTCAGGAAGGTTTGCAGATATGGCTTACCATACAGATGTTCCATCGTATATAGTTCATATGACCTGTGAAGGAGCATTGAATCAGATTCGTGATGCCACACGAAGGAATCAGAAAGTTTTTGTCGAAACCTGTATTCAATATCTGATACTTGATGCTTCACTTTATGAAAAAGATTTTGAAGGAGCAAAGTGGGTAATGAGTCCACCTCTCAGGGAGAAAAAAGATCAGGAAGCACTTTGGGCCGGGTTAAACCAGGGACTTGTACAGGTTGTAGGTACGGATCACTGCCCGTTCGAATGGGAAAAAAAATTAATGGGAGAAAAGGATTTCTCAAAAATACCAAACGGCCACCCAGCAATTGAACACAGAATGGAGTTGCTTTATTCTGAAGGAGTGAACAAGGGTAAGATAAGTCTGAATAAATATGTAGAGGTAACATCAACCAACGCAGCAAAGATATTCGGTATGTTCCCGCAAAAGGGGACAATCGGAATAGGATCTGACGCAGATATTGTAATTTTTGATCCGGAAAAGAAACATATATTGTCAGCAAAGACACATCATATGAATGTAGATTATTCCGGATATGAAGGGTGGGAAGTAACCGGAAAAGTAGAGACTGTATTGTTGAGAGGTAAAACAGCTGTTGATAAGGGGAAAGAGAAGATAAAGAAAGGATATGGTAAGTTTATTAAGAGAGGGAAAGTTTCGAAAGTGATATAATTACGTGTGGCACATTAGGAATAAATCCGAATAAAGAATTGTATGGAAATGTGCCACACGTTTTCGTAAATTACAGAGCAGGTGCCACAGGCATTAAGTGTGGCACACAGAAAACTATTTGAATAATGAACATGATTTCGAATGTGCCACACTTAACAATGACAAAATATGAATTTCAACGAAGGAAATCTTTTCCACATTTATAACGAAGGAAATAACAGACAAACAATATTCTACAATGATGAAAATTATTTTTATTTTTTAGGTAAAGTCAGAAAATACATTTCTCCAAACTGCGATCTTTTGGCATATTGTCTGATCCCGAATCAATTTAATTTTCTGATCCGTGCTAATTCAATGACTGTTTCTTTTGACAAAAATAACAAAAACTTTCTAAGTGAAGGATTTAAAAATCTGCTGAGTTCATATACTAAAGGTGTTAATGTCAGAGAGAACCGTACCGGATCACTTTTCAGACAAAATACAAAATGTAAAAAAGTTGATGATGGGATATTTCAGGCACTGATTTGCTTTTTATATATTCATCAGATTCCCTTGAAGAATGGCTATGTATATAATTTGGAAGACTGGCTGTTCAGTTCTTTTCGTGACTATACTGGATTTAGAAACGGTACTTTGTGCAATAAAGATTTAGCGTTTCATTTACTTGGACTGGTCAAAGAAAATTTATATTCTATTTCTTACAGAAACTTACCCGGAAAAAACTGTCTGAATATTTTTTAAATTTTCTATGTGAAATTAATTTGATACTTAATAAATATATTTGCATAATCCTGTATTAAATATAATCCTTATTAAAATGAAAACAACTCTGATAGTAATTTTAATTTTATTTCTTCATACTACAAATCTGTTTTCTCAGTGGTCAAATGATCCAAACATTAATCTTCTGATAAGCGGATCTTCAGGAGAGCAGGTGCTTCCAAAAATTGCAAATCAAAGCAATGGGTATACTTACATATGCTGGTTTGATAGCAGAAACGGAAATTATGCGGTTTATCTTCAGCAACTTAATTCATTGGGAGAAAAGCAGTTTGCTGCAGAAGGATTGCTCATCAGCGGAAATCCGCAGAGTTCATCTCTTGTTGATTATGATATGATAACCGATGACAGTAACAATGCCATTATAGCATTTACTGATACACGAAACGGGTCAGATATCAATCCATTTATTTATAAGATAAGTTCTCAGGGAAATTTTCTTTGGGGTGCAAACGGAATAGCTCTCTCAAATGATGCCGGTACTTTTCAGGCTAATCCCAGACTGGCAAAAACATCAGATAACAGTATTGTTGTTACCTGGATATACAGTTCTTCACCGAATAAAATCGCATTTCAAAAAATATCTCCGGGTGGACAAAAGCTATGGGGATCCGATCCCGTATATTTATCAGGAACAGGTACGGAAAATTTTACATACCCTGCTATAGTAACATCTGATAATGGTTCTGTTATTTCTTTATGGTCCGGCTATACAGGTTCTTTTATAAATCCGGGCAATTACAGATTATATACTCAGAAGTTCTCAGCAGCGGGAACGGCTGTATGGAAAGATACGGTATATAATCTGGGAAGAGTAACCGGTTTCTTTGTTCCAAAAATTTTTCCCGACGGAAATAATGGTGCATTGTATGTATGGCAGGACGACAGGAATTCTGTTAATCTGCAGAGCTCATATGTTCAGCATTATTCGTCTTCCGGAACAAGATTATTTCCTTTAAACGGATCAGAAGGATCTTCTGAACCTGGCTATAATAAATTCGATGCCTGGGCTTCTTATATGATTTCAGGAAATGAAACCTATTTAGTATGGAAACAAGCTAACAGTCTTCAAAGTCAGTTCGCAATTTACGGCCAGAGATTTTCTCCTTCAGGTGCCAGACTCTGGACAGATAATGCAAAGGAATTCATACCTTACGGTTCCAATTCTTTCATAAACCAGGTATGCTATTCATTTGATACAAACACAGTGGTTGCATTCAATGAAGGAATATTCGGAAGTATTAATAATCTGCAGAAATCCTTTATCACAGGAAAGAGCGGAGTTATGGGATGGGGATCAACGGTTAAAAATATCAGCAGCATAATAAGCGAGAAATCTAAAACAGTTGCTGCTATGGACAATCAGGGAATGACTAAAATTGTATGGTCTGACGGCAGAAATGGTGCTGCTGATATCTACGCACAGAATATTAACTTTTCCGGCCAGCTCGGCAATACCGGTGTTTTTATTAATAATAATTATCAGCCGGTAAAGTTTTTATTATCTCAGAATTTTCCTAATCCTTTTAATCCGGTTACGGTAATAAGCTACCGGATAGCTGCTGGCAGCTTTGTTTCATTAAAAGTATTTGATATTCTTGGTAATAATATTGCTGAACTTATAAATGAAAAGCAAAGCCCGGGAAGTTATGTAGTTAATTTTGACGGCACAAATATGCCAAGCGGTATCTATTTTTATACTCTTAATGCAGGCAGCTTCAAAGAGACAAAACGAATGCTTCTGATAAAATAATTTAAGAATGAAACATAGTATTCTGAGTTCAGGATTTAATTTATTTTGAAAATTATATTTATTTTTTTAATTTTCTTAAAATCTATTTTTCTTTATTCACAGGAGAAACAAAATACACTCCTGACTTATCACCCTATCAGCTTAATCGACAGATCTCAATCAGGATTTTCTTTTAATACAGCTAAAACTCTTGCTTTACTTTTTCCTTTTAATCCTATTTTTCTGATTGAAAATAAAAAATTTTATGCAGGAATCACAAAGGAAGTTTCAATCGGAAAATTTCCTTTCGGTAGATTAGCTTCGGAATACTCCCTTATATTCCGGAAAACTCACCTGAATCAGCTAAGGTTTTCTTACAACTTTGATATTCCTCTGGAAACATCAGACTTTGCAGTTTTTATGCTTTCACTTGGAGGAGGATATTTTACAGACTTCAGCAAGGAAGGATACTTCCCGCAGGCTGCATTGGGTCTTGTAATTCCGCTTGATAATTTTGCTGGTGTAAATGCTTACATTAAATTCAGAAATACATTTATTACAGATGATAATGAATCGGATATATTTGACTTTTCATTTGGACTTGCTGCATCAGTTTACTTTTAAACGGTGTTATTATTTTATTTTTAAAAGAGAAGCAGCTTCTTTATCCAGATACCATACAGAATAATGTTTGTTTGGATGAATGTATGAGGAAGGATATTTTAGATAGTTATATTTTTTTTCAAGTATTTCAAAGATTACTTCTGATTTGCTCTTTCCTGTAACAAGAAAATAAATTTTATCAGCATTGTTTATAGTGTTTCCTGTTAAAGTTATTCTCTTTTGTTTGCTCTCAGGATGAGCTGCTACAGCGCAGATATCCTCAGAATTCAGAAGATCCAGCCGGTCAGGAAATATTGAAGCTGTATGGCCGTCATCTCCCATGCCTAACAGGATCAGATCAAACTTAGGAAATCCGTTTTCTGTCTTTAAATTATTTTTTATTAATTCCGAATAACTAACTGCTTCTGATGCCGGATCATTTTCACCATGAATTCTGTAAATATTGCTGTCCGGTATATTTATTTTTTCAAAAAGGATTTTCCGTATCATACCGTAATTGCTTTCAATACTCACCGGTGAAACGCATCTTTCATCCGCCCAGTAAAAAAATATCCTTTCCCAGTCAATTTTATTTTTATAATCTGTAGCAAGAATTTCAAACAAAAGCTTCGGAGTGTTGCCTCCTGAAATTGCCAGGTTTATTCTTCCTTTCTCAATTATGACATCATCACATATGTTTTTAAACTCCAGTGCAAAGGATCGGGCAAGTTGTGCCGCTGTCTCTGAAATAAATATCATTAATTCAATTTAATTTAAATGAAATGAAATCAAAATTAGAAGCATTTTAAATTCAAATTTCGAAATTCTCAATTCCAAATTATCACAGTTCACAATAGTTTCCGTCATCAGATAGATTCTTGCAGGGATATCTCCATACAAAATCTTTCCCTGCTATAAGATCATCAGCACATTCAGGACCCCAGGTACCGCCCGGATATCCATAAACTTTTATCTCCGGATATTTCTTCCAGGCATCAAGTATCGGCTGAATAAATTTCCAGCATGCTTCCACTGCATCTGCCCTGATAAAAAGTGTTGAGTCTCCGAGCATGCAGTCAAGAATTAATTTCTGATAACCGCTCGGGAGCTTTATATCCAGAAGATCTGAATAGTGAAAATCCATGTTGACATTCTGGACCTTGAATTCCGTTCCCGGTACTTTCATTGCAAACTTTATTAATATCCCTTCATCCGGCTGAATTCTTATTACAAGCATATTGTATGACTCGGCTATATCGTTTTTGCTTTTGAATAATCTGTAAGGAGTTGATTTGAAATGAATGACAAGCTCTGTTACTCTCGTCGGTAATCTCTTTCCTGTTCTGATATAAAATGGAACTCCCCCCCACCTCCAGTTGTCTATGAAAAATTTCATGGCAACATATGTTTCAGTTCGTGAATGAACTGCTACTCCTTCCTCTTCCCTGTAACCTGTTACATTCTTTCCCCGGATAACTGATGAAATATACTGACCTCTTATAACATGCTTCTCCACTTCCTCTGCTTTAATAGGTCTCAACGCCTGAAATACTTTCAGAGATTCATCTCTTATAGATTTAGAATCAAACACCGACGGAGGTTCCATAGCAGCATAGCCGACAAGCTGAAGAAGATGATTCTGTATCATGTCACGCAATGCTCCTGAATTATCATAATATCCTCCCCTGCTTTCTATTCCAATGCTTTCTGAAGAAGTTACTTCCACATACTCAATAAAATTCCTGTTCCAGACTGGCTCAAAGATCCCATTGGCAAATCTTGTCACCAGTATATTCTGTACCGATTCTTTTCCGAGATAATGATCTATTCTGTATATCTGACTTTCAGAGAAATATCTGCTGACCTTTTTATTCAGCAGTAATGCAGTCTCCAGATCATGCCCGAAAGGTTTTTCCAGAATTATCCGTGTCCAGGAATTATCATCCCTTTTCTTGTTTAATCCGCTTTTTCCCAGATTTTCTAAAATGACAGGAAGTGTGTCCGGAGGAACTGCCATGTAAAACAAAACATTACCCTTAATATTTTTTTCTTCATCAAGTTTATCAAGATGATCTTTCAGTTTCTCATATGAATCGGGATCATCGTATGCTCCCGGCATATAATATATATCCTTTTCAAATTTTTCCCAGGCACCTTCAGGCATAATCTCTCCTTCACCAAAATCAACTATCGCCTGCTTCATTGAACTTCTGAAGCTCTCATTACTCATTTCTTTTCTTGAAAAACCAAGCAGTGCAAAACTCCTGGGAAGCAGCTTTTCACAATACAGCCTGAACATTGAAGGTACAAGCATTCTCTTCGTAAGATCTCCGCTTGCTCCAAAGATCACCATAATGTTTGATTCGGGGATCTTCTGCTTTTCTGTATCTGCTGCGGATATGTCGATTGTTTTATCTTCTGTCATTGATTAATATTTTAACCTGCTACCTGAATAGTTAAATGATTCCGGAATTATTTCCTGTGTATATTATGTCCGCCGAATTCATTCCTTAACGCGGCAAGTATCTTTCCTCCAAATGACTCTGCCTGTCTGGACCTGAATCTCATAAACAAAGATTCAGTAATTACCGGAAGCGGAATGCTCTTTTCTATTCCATCCAGAACTGTCCACCTTCCCTCACCGGAATCCTCTACATAATCTTTTATATCTTTGAGATCTTTGTCATCTTTCAATGCATCAGTCAGCAATTCCAGAAGCCAAGAACGGACTACGCTGCCCTTTCCCCATAAATTTGCAATACCTTCAAGATCGATATTATAATCCGATGCATGCATAAGTTCAAAACCTTCTGCATATGCCTGCATCATTCCGTATTCAATTCCGTTGTGAATCATTTTTACATAATGCCCCGAACCGCTTGCTCCTATGTGCTTGTATCCGTCCGGAGGCGCAAGTGATTTAAATATAGGTTCACAATGCCCGAATACTTTTTCCTCTCCGCCTATCATTACACAGTAGCCAATTTTCAGTCCCCATATTCCTCCGCTTGTTCCGACATCAAGATAATTTATCCCGAAATCCTTTAGTTCGTTCGCTCTTCTCACTGAATCCTTGTAAAAGGAATTTCCTCCGTCAATAATTATATCACCTTCAGACAGCAGTGGCACCAGTGAACCTATCATCTGCTGAACGGTTTCTCCCGACGGGATCATCATCCACACAAGTTTTGGTTTGTTTAATTTTTCTGCGAGTTCTTCCAGTGAATATGTACCGATGGCACCTTTCTTTTCTATCTCTTTTGTCTTGTCAGGTGACCTGTTATAAACTACAACTTCATGTCCGTCATTAAGCAGCCTTTCGACCATAAATGCTCCCATTTTTCCAAGACCAATAAATCCGATTTGCATTTCTTCTCCTTTGTGTTTTTAATTTTTGTTCTAAGGTCAGTTAGTTTATATATGTTTAATAAACTCAATGATGATTTAATTTTGATTTATATTAAAGAGTAACTCCATAATGCTGACAATGCTTTTAAAAATACCATTCCGGCTTTCTTTGTCACAAACTAAATTAAATAGATTTCTTAAGTAACTTATACAGCTCTTTCAGCCCTTTTTCAACATCACTTCCAATGTTTATTTTAATAACTCTTCTCTTATGTTTCAATAATGATTCATAATCACCAATCGCCTGTGACTGCTTAAGCACCCCGAAACTGTATGGCTTTCCGGGTATCTGAAGATCCTTTGACTCATCGGAAATGATCTGAATGAACATACCGTTATTTACACCGCCTTTATGAAGCTGACCTGTCGAATGCAGGAATCTAGGTCCGTAACCGAGCGTAGTTGCAAACTCCTTTTTATTTCTGATAAGCTCCCGTATTTTCTGAAGGAGTTTTTCATTCTTCTTATTCTTGATGATGTATGCCATCATCGCAGCATAATCTCCCCGTTTGCTTTGCTTAAAGAAAAATTTTAAATAATCTTCTGCATCCAGATTCTTCAGCTTCTTTTTATCCGGAAGTTTTTTGCTTAGTAATTTCTCATCAAGATAAATTTTCACATCCTTATATCTTGCCTGCGGCAATGATTCAGGAAGCTTTTTATTTTCTTCAAAATATTTCAGCACATTGCCCGTATTATCCTTGCTTTCCTTTACATTCGGTTCATCGAATGGATTTATTTCCAATACTGCACCCATGACCGCCGTCGCAAATTCCCATAGATAAAACTGTCCTCCGAGATCATATTCATTCTCCAGTTTAATATTAATATAAGGAAAATTATTCTTCAGAAAGTTTTTCATCACCTTCTTTTCTTCTTTACTTTCCTTTCCTGATGTAAAACATACCATTGCCCTGTCCTTTCCGTAAGATGAAGGTTTGCCAATGCCTTCACCCTCTACCGGCAGAATACCTTTACCTTCTTTGCCCGTGCTTTCAGCTATCAGCTGCTCCACCCAGAATCCGAATGAATTTATTTCATAAGGAAGAATAAATGTTAATTTATCTATACCTACAGAAGCGAGCTCCCCGCTGAAAACTCCGATGACTATCCCTGGATTTTTTTCTGACAAAGTAAGCTTACAGCTGTCCATCATCTTTCCGGCATTTTTTAAAAGTCTCTTTATGTCAACCCCTATAAGCGCTGCAGGCACCAGTCCGAAATATGACAGAGCAGAATACCTTCCTCCTATATCGGGTGGATTTATAAAAATTTTTCTGAAATTATTTTCCCGTGCGTGAGATTCCAGCTGTGTCTGAGGATCTGTTATTGCAATGAATTGATTGCCTGCCTCTGATCCCTTTCGCCCTTTTACTTTATTAAAAAAATATCTCATGAAAGAATCAACTTCTATCGTTCCGCCGGACTTGCTAGAAACTACGAATAATGTTTTCTCAATATCAATCGATTCTTCAATATTATTTATCGTATTGACATCAGTACTGTCGAGAATAAACAATTTCAGAAAACCTTCCTTTATTCCGAATGTCTCTCTGCATACCTCGGGGCACATACTGCTGCCTCCCATTCCCATTACTACCGCATGAGTAAATCCCTCCCCTGTAACCTGATTTACAAATGCATCGATGTCTCCGCAATTGCTCTTCATGCTCGCGGGTAGTGAGAGCCAGCCGAGCCGGTTCTTTATTAATGCATCATATTCTTTCCCATCTTTCCATACCGAAGCGTCCTTATCCCATATCCTTTTGACCAGATCAGACCTTTCAAAATCCTTTAGGGTCTTCAATATCTTTGACTTGTATTTACCTGCGCTGTAATCCTTTTTTGTAATCTTCATTTTATTATTAATAGATTTTGACTTCTTTAAAAATTAAGCCGCTTATAATTATAAATTTGATTTGTTTTTATTTTTAATCCGGTTGATGAGGAATAGTCTCAGCATACTTATTAACAACAGTGTAGTTTATTTTTTATTTAGTCTGAAAGTTGTGTTAAACTAAAAAATATTTATTTCAAAAACTATGTGAATAGAATATGTCAACGCATTATTAAAGCAGAAAGGATGCTTTCGTATAAAATATTTTCAACTCTGAATAGATAAACAGAATTATTAAATCCCCGAAATACCTTTGTCATATCTTTGACAGATCTGTCATAACTTCTTTATTCTGATCTTAAGAAATCTTTAAATTGTGCATTCTCGTGCAGCATTTTACGGCACACGCATTGTAACTTTTATTTAACTGGAATAATTATGCCCTAATTAGAAAAAGAATTAATTCTATATGAAAATCAAAATAAAATTACGGGATTTAAAATCAATTGCGTATGAGACATATATGCAGTTCCTTGATGACAAAGGATTTAAAATGGCAGCAGCATTATCTTATTATGCCGCATTTTCTATTGGACCCTTGCTTATCATCGTAATTACGGTCGTTGGTATATTTTTCGGAGAAGAGGCAGCAAGAGGAGAGATATCAGGTCAAATTTCTTATATCACCGGAAAGGAAGGAGCTGAAATTATTGAAACAATCATTAAAGGTGCTTCCAATAAAACCACAGGTATTATAGCCGGTGCATTGAGCATATTGTTTGTTATTCTGGGATCTGTAGGAGTATTCGTTGAACTTCAGGAATCTTTAAATATAATATGGGGTGTTGAATCAAAACCCGGAAGAGGAATCTGGGGATTCGTCAAGAACAGACTGGTATCATTTTCCATGGTTGTCGCAACAGGATTTTTACTGATGGTTTCACTTATTATAAATTCTGTGATCAATCTGCTTTATAATTTACTTGGAAGTTATTTTAATACTATTCTTCCTGCTTCCGAAGTAATTAATATTGTTACATCCTTTGTCGTGATCACTCTTCTGTTTGCAATGATTTTCAAATATCTTCCGGATGTGATCATCTCATGGAAATATGTTTGGTTTGGTTCGGTTATAACGTCAGTTCTTTTCTCTGTCGGAAAATATTTTATCGGACTTTATCTGGGAAACAGCTCTTACAGTTCAACCTATGGCGCTGCTGCCTCTGTTGTAATCTTATTCATCTGGATTTATTACTCCGGAATAATTTTATTTTTAGGTGCAGAGTTCACTCAGGTTTACAGAAAAAGATTCAGCCGCACAGACCTGAAGCCTGACACTGACGGTATCATCATTCCAAAGATCTCGGACCTGATTAAAATTTCCCTGGATGAAGCAAATGATATTGACATCGGAGAACAAAAGGATATAAAACGAAAACAGAACATATAAATAATAATTCTAATTTATCACTTTGTCAAATAATATTTCCGCAAAAAATATTTTACCCGGAAATAACCCACAGGCTATTCCATTATTATTTTTTTCTTTCACAAATTTCACCTTTCATTTATGTTTGTATTTTGATCCGGGATTTATTTGTAGTTCCAGTTTTCTTTCACATTTATGCAGTCGGAATTTCCGCTTGCTCCGGTGTCAGAATTGACACCGCTCATCTTAGGCATAGCAAGATCAATAGCATCCATGAGTTCTAATGCGTGCTTCTGAGCGTCTGCGGAATTATCATTTGCAAACGCATTCTTGATTGAAAGGTAATGTGAAAACAATTCATTTGCGAACTTCCTGCTGTCTTCAGAATACAGTTTAGAATTGTCATATTTAATCTGAGGATAATTTTTAGACAGGGAATCCTGAACTTCAGATATATTCTGTGAATAACAATTTGTAATTGCTGTTAATAAAATTAATACAGCAACGGGAATAGAAATTCTTTTTTTGCTCATTGTGTATTTGCTTTCTTAATATATTTTTTTTATTATTTTAAATTTTTTAGCTACTCTATCGTAATTAAATGGAAAATTTTTTAATTAAAACACTGTAATCTAAGTTTACATTTAAAGTTTATAAGTCATAATTGCCATTCAAAGTCATAAATATCAAGAAAAAATCTATCCTGTCTTCCGTGACTGATTTTAACGGGTAATTTTATTTAGATATTTAAACTACATTTGATAAATATTCCCTGAAAATCTTCTTAGTATTTTCTTTTTTATTCAACTGAAGTTTTTGGCTTATGTCAATCATTTTATAAAGCGATGAAAGCCAGCTGAGCACTGATTCCGCTCCCTGATTATCATTGAGCTTTGTGGATGTCAGTCCGTCATAGCAACCTCCTGAAGTAAAGTCTATCATTGGTTCCTGACGGTCATTATTACCCAGGAACCAGCTGAATGCAGTCCCTATATTGCTTATCCACATATTGTCATTTGTAGCAAGATACGCTTCATAGCAGGCATCTATAAGTCCCGGTATTTCAACAGGCTGCTGATCATATTTGGATTTCGACTGACCTTTGACAAACCATCCAGCATTTCCTATCAGAGATAAATATTTTTTCTCTTTGTCATATAAGTTGTCATAAAGCCATTTAAGAGACTCCAGTCCTGCAATAGTATATTCCTTTCTGTTGAGACTTTTTCCTGACATAATCAAAGCCTGCGAAAGACGGGCATTGGCATAAGTAAGACTGTTCTCAAACCAGAGCCAGTCGTCAGTTCTGGTATTTACATAACATTCATACAGACGGTGAGATAATTTGTTGAGGATATTTTTAATTTCACTTGCTCCGGAAAATTTTTGCAGATAAAATATGCATCCGAAAATAATGTAAGCGATAGATCTAGGAGATTTTACTTCTGCCATGTTCTTAATGCTGTTATCAAAGAGATTCTTAGTGAGACCGAGTATCGAATGTGATTTTATGTGTCTGATCAGATAGCCAAGAACATATATTACACGCCCGTTACTGTCTTCAGAACCTTCTTCTTCGAGCCATTTGCGATCGTATGACATAAAATTTCTGAACAGACCTTTATCTTCATTGAAAGAATGATAAACGAACTGCAGATACCTGTTGATATACGGATCTATTGTATCGTCATTTGAATTGATCTTATGCATTACAGCAACGTGAAGCGCTCTTACATTATCATCTACACAGTAGCCGTGCTTTGGATTTGGAATCGAATATGTAGCGTGCTGAAAGATACCGGTATCGTCTGTCATATTTTTCATATGTGTCAGATTGATATCAGGAAGGGAAGGCAGAATATTATTCAATGTGGAAATAACAGGAAATGACTTCGGAGTTTTAAAATCTTCCGCTGCTTTCAGAAATATTTCCGTATACTGCTTACCTACATTTTCCCAGGTCAGTTCCCTGCCGGCATCATATGCATTTTTCCTTAAACGGTTACGCTTGTTCTCATCAAGAAGCAGACCTGCAATTGCATTGCCCATTGCTTCTGGATCACTGAACGGAACGAGTACGCCTTTCTCATCCTGAAGAAGTTCTTCGGCGTACCAGTAAGGTGTTGATACTATTGCCTTTCCGCAGGCAAGCGCATAAGTTAGAGTTCCGGATACTGCCTGTACTTTATTTTTGTACGGACTGACATAAACATCACTCATTAAAATATATTCCAGAAGCTCTTTAGTATCAACAAACCTGTTTATGAACATTACATTGTTTTCCAGACCGGAATTCTTTACAAGATTCTCAAGAGAATTGCGGTATGATTCACCGAACTCTTTTTTTACATTAGGATGGGTTGCACCCAGTATTACCAGCACTGCATCGTTGTATTTTTCGAGTACAAATTGTAATGCTTTTATT
Source organism: Bacteroidota bacterium (assembly GCA_036782875.1). Classification (GTDB taxonomy): domain Bacteria; phylum Bacteroidota; class Ignavibacteria; order Tepidaquicellales; family Tepidaquicellaceae; genus JAGPCH01. The sequence continues at coordinate 28,774 of DAIPYG010000027.1, forward strand.
GCATCTTCAAATCCTTTTCCCGGACCCACGAGCCCGAATGTTAAAATTACTTTTTTTCCTGATAATTTAAATTTATCCTTGTAAAATGCCGGATCAAGAAACGGTACATCGTGTGCGCCGTGCGGAATGAACCGGATCTTACGCTTTGGTATCTTTACAGTTTTCTCGAGCATCTCAAATGACCTCCGTGACTGAACCACAAGGTACGAAGAGCGCTTTCCTATTTCCTGTAATACACGCAGCTCCTCTCCGGATGGATTTTCAAGAACGGTATGAAGTGTAGTGACAATAGGTTTGTTCAGCTTGTTTATGAGATATAATATATTTGATCCGCCTTCACCTCCGTAAAGACCGAACTCATGCTGAATATTAATGACATCCGAATCGGAAAGATTGAGATAGTTCGCAGCTTCTTTAAAATCATTTATGCTTTTATCCTTGATCTCAAAATTTACATCGGATGAATATTTATAACCTTCAGGATTATCATTCAAAGCCGAAATATTTATCTGATATTCACCTGTGGTCAGATTCTTCATAGAGTTTGCAAGATCATTTGAAAAAGTTGCTATCCCGCATCTGCGCGGCACGTAAGAAGATACCAGGGAAATTCCAAGAGTCTTTTCCATATAATTCTACTTTTTATAATTTTTTAAATAATTCAGTATTTCTTTTATCGAGGCAGTTGCAATTGCAATGGAAGTATCCGCCGCGCCGTAATACATTATGAGTTCATCACCCTTGGTAATTACACCGCACGGGAATGTAACATCAGGCACGTCGCCTATTCTCTCATAAGTCTCTTCAGGACCAAATACCCATTCATCACTTCGCGCTATTATTTTTTGCGGATAATCAAGATCAAGAAGTGCAAGTCCTAATCGGTATAATGAACCTGCCGCTGTAGTTTTTACTCCGTGATAAATTATGAGCCATCCATCCGATGTCTCCACAGGCTGCGGACCTAATCCTACTTTATATGCATCCCACCAGCTTCCTTTCCTGGCAGGAAGAAGAACAGCACTGTCTCCCCAGTGCTTAAGATCCGGTGAAAAAGATATCCAGATATGTGATCCGTAAATATTGTTTGCAGGTGACGGACGGTGAAGCAGAACCCATCTGCCGTTGAACTGCCTTGGAAACAACGAAGCATCCTTGTCATCAGGAGGCATTACTGCGCCATATCTTCTGAATGTTTCAAAGTCAGTCGTTGTAGCAAGTGAAACTAACGGACCGTTTTGTGAAAATGATGTATATGCAATTGAATATGAGCTGTCTTCTTTCTCCAGCTTTACAATTCTCGGGTCTTCTATTCCGTATAATTCTTCAGGAAACTCATCCGGCTTTGGCAGTAATGTCGGCTGTTTGTCAATCTTCCAGTTTGTGAATCCGTCATTGCTCACTGCTTTGCATAAATGCGAATGTCCGGTCATATCTTCAACACGGACAAGAAGAAGCGCTTTATTTTTATAAACAGTTGCAGCGGCATTGAATACCGCATTGACTTTATACGGCCACATAGATGATGTAAGCACCGGGTTATTCTTGTATCTTTTGAAAAGATTGTTTCCTTTGAATGAGAAAATCATTTGTGTCTCGGTTTAAGATTTATAAACAAAAATATTCTTTGTGTAAGACTTTTATTTGTTATTAATTTTTTAAGATCTGATTATAAATATTGAAAATTGAACATTTGCCGTGCCATTAATATATGTTGATTACAGTCAGTTATGCATATTTTTTAATTTTTTATCTGAAAATTGCTGACAGATCTGTCATAAGTAATTGTCATATAACTCATTTACTGATACAAATTATCAGTGTTAAGCCCATAATTTCACGTAAATGTAATTGAAATTTGTGGCATAAGGTTTGTTGAATGTTTGTTAAATATTCAATGAACAGAATCCCAAAAAAAATATTTAAAATATTTATGTATGTTTTGCTTTCAGTATTTATACTGATTGCAGCCATATTCATTTTTATTCAGACTGATATTTTCAATAAAATTGCATTGGATTATGCCGTTGAAAATCTTAATGAAGGTTTGAAAGAAAAAAACAGCCGTATAAACGTGAGATCACTGACGGGAAATATTTTCACCGGTCTGAGAATGGACAGTGGTAGCATTGTTACTGAACAGGATACTTTATTGAAGTTCAATTTCATTGATCTGAAATACAATATATGGGGATTACTAGATCAACGGATCTTGCTTGATCATATTATTATCAGCTCTCCGGTTATAAACCTTAAAAAGGTGAAAGATTCTACTGACAATCTGATATGGAATTTTTCCAGACTGTTCAGCTCTCCGGAAGAATCAGATACTTCAACTTCTGCGTTCGACTGGGACATAGCCGTAAATAAATTTAAAATTAAAAATGGATTTATAAGAACTATGGGAAAAATTAATGACACGGTTCTTTTTGTACAGGAGAATATTCAGTCAGTGAATGATGTTTTCGATCCGGAAAATTTTCTTGCATCGGATCTGAATATGGAGCTTGACGGAATGTATTTCAGGGACAGTAAAAAAATAAATTTAAAGGACCTTTCATTTAAATCAAATTCCGGCTTCAGTATAAATAAATTCGCGCTGGAAGCAGATATAGATATTAAAGATTCTAAAACTGCAGTCAGCGGGCTGGTGCTTGAGACTGAGCGTTCAAAAATGTTTATCAATACAGCTGTATTGAGTGAGTTCAATCCGTTCGACAGTACTGCGTTTGAAAACTTCAGGGAAAAAGAACTTGATGCTGACATCTACATTGAAAATATTAATTTCAGAGATGTGAGTTTTTTCCTTCCCGATTTAAATTTACCGGACAGCACGGCAGGGTTAATTCTTAAAGCAAAAGGGAAATACGGAGATATCGATATTTCAGAACTTAAGCTGACACTTCCTAATTCTTTAATTGACATTAAAGGAAAACTCCGGAATCTTGATGAACCCGATAACATCTATCTTGACCTTACAGTAAAAGATCTTGACGTACTCACGGGCGACATTAAGAATTTATTCACTTCATCTGACATTGATCTTACTCCGCTCGGTCGTGTCACAGGTAATCTGACATTTAAAGGAACATTTGATAAATTTTATTCGAGGTATGAAATATATACCGGCTCCGGTAATGCAAATGGTTTCATTGATCTGAATATGAAAGAAGAACTTTACTCGGGAAAAATAAATACAGCAAACATTAATATCGGAAAGTTCCTTAAGAATAAAGACCTTGCAAGCAATCTTAATCTGAATGCAGACTTTTCAGGAAAAAGTTTCGGCTTAAACAAAATGCATTCATCCGTAAATTATTCCATCAGGAATTCTTCTGTCTCAGGTTATGATATCAGAAATTCTGCCGGCAAAATATACTTTGCAAATAATAACATTGATCTCAACATAAGCCATTCTTCTTCGGCAGGTAATATCAGGCTCAGCGGTAAAGTGAATATCTCAAATGTGAAAAATCCTGTGTATTCGCTGAAAGGAAAAGCTCAGCATCTGAATATTTCTGCTTTCACAAAAAACAGTGAGGATAAAAGCGATCTGAATTTTTCATTTAATATAAAAGGCAGAGGCATTGATCTGAAAGACATAAACGGAAAATATGATTTAGACATAGAGAATTCTTATTTTGCCGGAAATAACATTCCTCAGACTCCTCTGAATATAGAGATCAATAATACTGGCGGATACAGCTCTTATATTTTATCTTCTGACATAGTTGATTTCACCGCTAAGGGAAATTTTGATATCGGATCTCTAAGCAACGTGGTCAGTAATAATATCGGTATGATTTCTGATATGTTTAAAGATAAATTATTTCCCGATTCCGCTTTCTTCATAAACGCAGATGCTTTGGCATATAATATTGCAGAATTTGATCAGAATAATTTTGATGTGCAGTACACACTCATCTCAAAAGATACATCTGTTCTCAATCCGGTGCTCAAACCATTCGGCATATCATTCAATGGAAACATAAGCGGTAACGTCTTGAATGAAAACAGCAGGTTCTCACTTACAACTTTAGCGGATATAAAAAACTTTTCCTACAATGATACTTTGATCGTTCTGAATAATTTTTCTTCTGATATCCGGTTTACAAATGATCTTAAATCTACTGGTCAGTATGATCCTCTTTCATCACCTGAAATTAAACTTAACTCTCACGGAGAAAAAATAATCCTGTCAAATTCAGTTTTTGATTCTGTTAAGATAAATATAGATATGACAAATTCCGTTGCAGACCTGATGGTCCGGGGAATACAGGATTCAGGAGCATCTGCTTTTATAAAAGGAAAGATAGATTTAACAGGCAGTGAGTTGACCGCTTCGTTCGACAGTGTCAGCGTAAATTACGGATACATAACCGTTGCTAATGATAAGGACTGGATAGTAAATTATCTGCCCGGAGAGAAGATCAGTTTGCGGCAGTTTGGTGTAAAGAGCGGAGATATGATAGCTAATATACTCGGGGATTATTTGTTTTACGGCAGCAGTGATGTGAAGCTTGAAGCAAAAAACCTTCCTCTTGATGGAATTTATTCCCTGCTTTCTCAGACAGATACTTCTAAGATCATAGAGGAAAAAGAATATCCTGTGAAAGGAATGATCAACAGCCTGCTCCTTGATTTTAAAGGTACCATCACGGAACCGGAGCTAAAAGCTGAGGTAACTACCGGTCCGCTTAAACATGCAAATATTGATGAAGAGCAGGATATCGGTGACATTAAAATAAAAGTTGATTATAAAAATGAATCCGCAGCTGCTGATATCATTCTCAGCAATGCCGGGAACAAAGGTAATCTTAAGATCAGGGGAGATATTCCTTTCCGAAACCCCCTGGTCAGTAAAGACAGTTTAATAGAATCTGATCTTGCCGGAAAGTCTGTCGATGTGAAATTGAGCGCCGAAGATTTTCAGCTTAAATATTTCCTGAAGCTTATCCCTTCACTGCCTGATATAAGCGGAAGAATGAACGGAGAGATCAACGCGTCAGGTGATGCGCTTTCTCCTGACCTTAAAGGCTCTGTCAATATAAATGACGGTGAGGTATATTTTGCTTTAACGGGAATGAACTATAAATATAAACTTAATACCTCTGCTGATAATTCTAAGCTGGTAATTAATAAACTTTCTCTATCAAGCTCCGGTGATGAAGCCAGACATTTTGATGTTTCCGGCAACATTGATTTCAGCGGAATGAAGATCAATGACATCGATCTGAATACATCCGGTGATATGGTATTTCTTGATAAGGATGTTGATCAGAATGAGCTCGGAGTTTACGGTTATTTCAGAGCCGGCAGCGGCACGCCTGCAATAAAGATCAATGGCAACTTAGATAAGCTCAGCATTACAGGACAGCTTCTGGTCATTGATGCAACTATTTCATCTGTGCCGCTGGAAGGAACGGGGTATGATAATAAGACGGATAATTTTACATACATAACTGTCTCAGATACATCAGAAAGTTATTCAAATGATACACTGAAGATTACAGAGCTTAACGACTATTATAAAATTAATCCCTTTGCCCGGTATAAATATTCCATTGAAGGTAAGGAAAGAACAGCCGCGGATTTTCTCGATATGGACATAAATGTCCTGACGCAAAAGAGCATCTATGTATCAATTGATTTTGATAATATTACTAAAGACAGACTTTTCGGAGAGATCAACGCTGATCTGAATCTTAAGAATGAAGACCGTGAATTTAAAGTTAACGGAGATGTAAACATCGTCAATAACTCTTATTACAGATTTTACAAAGACTTTAAGCTTAAAGACAGTAAAATATCTTTCAACGGTGATATTTCAAATCCCCTGCTTGACATACAGGCAGTCTATGAAGGAGTAAGAAACATCCAGCAGTTCGGTACAGTATCAAGCACTCCCGTGAATGTGAAGCTCACTCTTAAAGGCGAACTGGATAATCCGGAAATAGATCTTAAGCTTATTGAAGACGGAACTGCTGTCAGCGGTTCGGATGCTCAGGCTGATGCCATTACTTTTCTTCTGTTTGGAAAATATAAAAGCGAGCTGTCAACTACAGAGAGAACATCCGTTGCATCCAGCCTCGGAACAAGTCTTGGCTCATTGTATATTTCATCCATAGTATCTCAGACAGTAAGAGACATTCTTCCGTTTCTGATCGATGCGCAGTTCAAATACTCCGAGGGAAATGTTACAGATACCGAAGTCGAATTTACTTCCGAGCTCGGTGAAGCGACAATTAAAGTTGGCGGAAAATTATTGAAGGAAATACGTAACTTCGAATTTGTCATAGACTACCCGCTCAATAATTTTTTAAATCTGAATCTTCCTGAAACCCTACTTATGGAATTCTCACGTGAAGAAGAAAACAACGTAATTTTTGGAAGCTCCGAAACTACTACTAATACAGGACTTAAGATCGCTTACCGTATAAAATATTAGAAGGCAGAACAATTTTACACTTCCGTCCAAAACATTATTATAGAAAATTCTTTAAACCAAGAAGACACAAACACACAAAAAAAAACTTATATAAAATATGTTACTCTGTGACTTTCTGTCTTTCTGACTTTGTGGTAATAATATGAGACCTTCTCAATCGTATAGGGTTATATTTCAACCAGTAAAAATATTATTTGATTTGTAACTCTTTTTAAAGAATTTTATTTAGCATTAATTTAATTTGGACAGCTATGACAATTTTATGTAACAGGAATTTTTTTGGTATGTTTTTTAATACTTAAAAAAAAGATGT
>DAIPYG010000028.1:0-5900 GCA_036782875.1 Bacteroidota bacterium
AGTTAGGAGTTAGGAGTTAGGAGTTAGTAATTCAATGTTTATTTCTCTTTGCTCATTACTCATTACTCATTACTCATTACTCATTTATTTAAGATCTTATACAGATACTCCTTCGCCGCCTCATATTCATTAGGTATCTCTCCTTCAAGTATCGCCTCTTCAATTTTTCTCTTAATTATTCCAACTTCCCTTCCCGGTGGTATTCTGCAGATGCTCATTATTTCATCACCTCTTACCGGTGACTGGAAATTTCTGAGCTCATCTTTTTCCTGAACTTCCAATATCTTCTTTTCAACTATTTCATAATTATTCATAAACTTACTTACCTTTTCCGGATTTTTAGATGTGATATCCGCCCTGCATAATTTCAGCAGGTCCTCAAGTTCCTCCCCTGCCTCGGCAGCAAGTCTTCTTATTGCAGAGTCAGTAACTGTATCACTTGCCAGAGGTATAGGTCGTAAATGCATTCTCACAAGCTTTTCTACATAAGGAAGTTTATTCATCGGCAGTTTCATTCTGACGAAAATCTTCTTCATCATCCTTGCGCCGAGTTCTTCGTGTCCGTGAAATGTCCAACCTGTTCCTTCCACAAACTTCTTTGTCCTTGGCTTTGCAATATCATGAACAAGAGCCGCGAATCTCAGCCAGAGATCATCTGTATATTTTGAAATGTTATCCACAACCATCAGCGTATGATAGAATACATTCTTATGATGAAAGTCCTTTCTTTGGTCAACTCCCTCGAGCTGTGAGATCTCGGGAAACATAATATCCATTACTCCGGATTTAAACAGCAGATCAAGACCGGTTGACGGCTTATCACTCATTAGTATCTGCAGAAATTCATTTGTGATCCTTTCCTGTGAAACTACGCCTTCATCTTTAAGCCTTTCCTTCATCCCTCTTATGGCTTCAAAAGTTTTCTCCTCGATCCTGAAATTTAGTTTTGAAGCAAAGCGGATGGCGCGCATGATTCTTAGAGGATCGTCTTCAAAAGTCTTCTCCGGATCCAGCGGAGTTTTTATGATGCTGTTTTTAATGTCAGCGCAGCCACCGAATAAATCCGTAACCTCACCGAAATTATTTTTATTTAATCCCGCTGCAAGGGCATTGATAGTAAAGTCCCTTCGTGAAAGGTCTTCTTCGAGTGAAGCAGTCTCAACTTTAGGTTTTCTTGAATTTCTATTGTAGCTTTCTTTGCGGGCTGAAGCAAATTCGATCTTTACTTCATCTGTTACAAGCAGTGCTGTCTCAAAGTTTTTATAAACAGCATCGAGTCCGGTTCCGAATTCTTTTGCGGTTATCTCAGCAAATTTAATGCCGTCACCTGTTATCATGATATCAATGTCCTTATCCTCAATGCCAAGAATAAGATCCCTTACGTATCCGCCTACAACATAGACTTCATATCCGTTGTCATCGGCAATTTTCCCGATCTTCCTCAGATAATCATTACTCAGATCTAATTTCATTTCAGATCCTGATCGTTTCTACTGTCAGTATTCTGTCAGTCTCATCTGCACCGGGTATGCTGATGATATTGTACATTCTGTTCATATCATCCGTCAGCGGAACGCACGCTGCCGAACTGTTAATATAAGTCACTCCCTTAATATTATAAATATGATTAATGTGCGTATGACCGTGAAGGACTAAATTTACTTTCAGGTTTTTGAAAAGCTCAGCAAGCTTATTTTTATTGTGAAGTTTCATTTTATAATCAACTGTCTTAAGCCAGAGCGAATGAGCCGGATATTCTTCATTAAGATTAACTTTGTTGAAATGATGATGGATCAGAACGATCTTATACTTATCTTTTATTTCTTTCCGGGATAATATTTTTTTTAATTTCTTAAAATCTCCCTTGTTAATCATTCCGTTGGATCCTTCGGGATTATTCTTAACTGACCATTTATCCATTGAATTAATACCTATGAATGCAATATTATCAATTACTTTTAGATATGGAAAAGTCTTATCCTCAGGCATTGTATCCGCAAACGTCTCTGCGAATTTTTCAACGTTCTCAGAAGTATTTGTATTTTTGCATATAAGCTGAAAAGTAAAAAACATAATGCTGTTAGGAGCTCCTCCGAATACATCGTGATTTCCGGGTATGACGCTGAGCTTTTCCGGATGAAGAAGATCAAAATGTGAAAGTATTTCCTTTACATACCGGAATTCCTTCTCTTCAGGATTCTCAACAAGGTCGCCCGTTATGACGATATGATTGCAGGCTCTTGACTGAATATCCTTCAGCAGTTCAACTAAATTTTTCCCGTGCCCGTTTGTATCATTAAAGCTAATGTGAGTATCAGATATATGAGCTATTTTGTACATAAAATTGAATTATTGTTTATGCAAAATAAGAATTTATACTTATTAATAAAACTATCATACTTTTCATTTCCGGATTTATTTATCATTCTCACGTTCTATCAGTTTTACTATCTCATTAGCAACTTCCAGCGCCTGCAGCCCGTCTTCAAGCGTAACTATCGGCTCTTCATCTTTTATTATTGAATCAAGAAATTTATTCATTTCATATTTCATAGAATTGACTTCCTTTACAGGCGGCTTTTCGTAATATATTTTTACTTTCTTTTCTCCCTGAATAAATTCAGTGAGTGCTATGCTGTTCTTAGTATCTGTAATACCGTCCCCAAGCCGGAATACCTCTGAAGTGTTCTGAAGAAAATCTATTGAAATATATGCTGACTTCTGGAAGAGTCTCATCTTTCTCATTTTATTGAGTGATATTCTAGAAGCCGTTATATTAGCCACACACCCGTTCTCGAATTTTATCCTCGCATTTGCAATGTCTATCTTATCTGTGATGATAGCAACTCCGTTGGCATCAATGCTTTTGACTTTCGACTTAACAAGATTCAGAATTATGTCTATGTCGTGTATCATCAGGTCCTGTATTACTGAAACATCCGTTCCCCTCGGATTAAACTGCGCCAGCCTGTGAGTTTCTATAAACATCGGAGCAAGATTATAACTGTCAAGCGCGAGTATAGCCGCATTGAATCTTTCTATGTGACCGATCTGTATCTTTATTTTCTTTGCACGTGAAAGTTCAAGTAGCTTTTCTGCTTCGGCTGTTGTATCGGTTACGGGCTTTTCTATAAAAGTATTTATATCATTCGAAATGGTCTTATCAGCAATTTCAAAATGAGACGATGTAGGCGTGACAATTATGGCAGTATTTATTTTACCTGTGAGTTCCTCCGGAGTATAGTTTACAGCATAATTATTATCTTTTGAAACCGATTCGTTCTTCTCTTTATCACTGTCATATACTCCTGCAATCTCAACATCATTTCTTTCTGCGCATATTTCTTTCAGAACTTTCAGATGGATCTTTCCGAGATGTCCCATTCCGAAAATTCCGGCTTTGATCTTTTCCATATTTATTATTTAGTTGACGGCTCAGCGTGTATGATTACGTTCGCCAGTTTAGGATGATTTTCTTTGAGATTAAGGTATATCTTGCTTTCAAGAACTGTTACTATATCATGAACTTCATCAAACGAATGTATGTAATTAAAAACACAGTTCAGCGATATTCTTATCTTGCCGTTCGTGCTGATGACCTGTATATCACTGCTTGAAATAACATCACTGCATTCTTCCAGAATATTATTGACTTCTCGGATTATTTCATTTGAATTTTTTGTAATGTCTCTTGTATCAAATACTATGTCGCTTGGCTCGTCAATATGAATTTTCAGATGTGAAATTACATCTATCTCGCTTATAATCTTTTCTTCAATTTCAGTAATGAGACTGTGTGCTTTGGTAAGATCATTTGTTTTATCAACTTCAATATGAAGCTCTGAATATATTTCGTTATCAATTCTGTGTGAAAAGATATCATGGCACTTTAATCCGAAGCCGTTGACGATCATTCTTATCTTATCATTAATCGTTTCGCTTTTAGTTTCTATCGGTTCGGAATGAATGACAACATCAGCATTATCTAAAAGGTCGGTTATCTTTCTTTCAACGCTGTCCATAATATCATGCGCTTTTGAAAAAGGAACAAGCCGGCTGATGAGTATCACCATATCAATGTAAATTTTCGAACCCGAACTCCTGATCCTTATGCTCTTAATATCCTCGACTCCTATAATAAGCAGCGTCTCATATTTTACCTTCTCATACATTCCCTCAGGCACCCTGTCCATCAGCGAATCTATAGACTTTTTTGAAAGTTTAAATCCAAGATAAATTATAACGCCGGTAACTATTAATGCCGCAATAGTATCTGCTGTCTTGCTGATGTTAAAATATACAAGTATAAGTCCGATGATTACGACTCCTGAGCTTAAAATATCGCTTGAAAAATGAAGGGCATCCGCTTCAAGCGCATTGGATTTTGTATCTCTTGCAACTTTCTTAAGAATCCTTGCTCTGTAAACGTCTATTATCATTGATATTATCAAGGCAAGAAATATCCAGATGTTTACTTTGACCTCATATTCTCTGTGAGCAAAAAGTCTTAAGGCTGCTTCATATAATATGTATGATGCTGTTATGAATAATATGAAGACCTGGAATAATGCAGAGAAGTTTTCGACTTTTTCATGTCCGTAATTGTGATCTTTATCAGGAGGTCTTGAAGAATATTTTATCGAAAGGATTGTAACAAGACAGACAAAAATATCAATACCGGAATTAAATACCTCTGACAAAACACCTAGACTGCCGCTGAAATACGCCGCAAGAATTTTTATGACAGTTATGATCACAGCTGCATATAATGAATTCAGTGCAACTCTGATCTTTAACTGTGAGATATTTTCCTGTTCTTTTGTCAAATCCCGGGATAGAAATATTTTCTATTTAAAATTTTTTTTAAAATTAGTTTACTGATTTTCAGACTTTAACTGCTTTTGTCCGTGGAACGGCATTATCCCTGATCCTCTGTGTAAGTATCACTCCCAGCATTGTAATGGCAGCTCCCGCTATGAAAAAATAAGATAATTCTTCTTTTAATAATAACCACGAAAAAATGATAGTGACGACAGGTGAAGTGTTTGTCAAAGTTGTAAGAGTGCTCGTCTTTATAACTTTCGTTGAATAGCTGTATAAAAAATAACTTCCGAATGCAACTAATACAGTAAGATGCAGATACCCGAGTATTACCATTCCGTTTACTTTATCAAAGGTAAGATTATGCACATCAAATAAGAATATGGGAATGTACATAATTATTCCAATTACAAATGAAACTGTCTGTGTCTTAAGCGCTCCGTATTTCATCACCATGTTCTGGCTTAATGCAAGATAAACTGACCACGAGGCAACAGCAAAGAACAGCAGCGTATCTCCGAGAATATAGTTTACTCCTGCCGTCTTAGGGGCAACAATGTTTTCATAAAATATTATTATTATTCCTATGACAGTTAACGAAATTGTAATTAATTTACGGAGATTAAATTCTTCATTCTTCAGCTTAATTGATATAAGATAAATTATCAGCGGAGTGAGTGCATACATGACACCGGAATGTGATGCGACTGACAGCTTTATTCCTTCAAGAAAGCAAAACTGATTTACCGGAATTACCAGCGCTCCGAGAACCAGAAACAATCTGAGATCTTTCCTGTCTATCCTGAAATTCTCATTTCGTATCTTAAAAACTATCAGCAATAATAACGTCGCAACTCCGAATCTTAAGAAGGCAAGTGATAACGGTGATATTGCGCCTACTACATACTTGGCGGCTATCGGCGTAAATGCTGCAGTGAATGTTAAAAAAAATACTAGCAAAAATTTTCTCATTCGTTCACTGCTTTATTATATGGACACGGAAAATATCTTTGTGAATAATTCAATCTGATATCTTTATTTTTATACACTTTTAAACCGTTTTCCTGTATAAAATATCT
>DAIPYG010000028.1:6000-34673 GCA_036782875.1 Bacteroidota bacterium
AGATAAACATCCTGAATTGCATTAAGCAGTTCCACTCCGTCTTTCATTGGTTTCTGAAATGCTTTTCTTCCTGATATAAGACCCATACCGCCTGCTCTTTTATTAATTACTGCTGTCTTAACTGCTTCCTGCATATCCGATTCATCCTTTCCTGTTGAGGCACCTCCGGAATTTATCAGTCCGCATCTTCCCATATAACAGTTGGCAACCTGATATCTTGTAAGATCTATCGGATTGTCGGTTGTTAATTTATCATAAACAATCTTGCTGGTTTTTCCGAACTTCAGAGCATTGTATCCGCCGTTATTCTCAGGTAATTTCTGTTTGATAATATCAGCTTCGATCGTGACTCCAAGATGATTTGCCTGACCGGTAAGATCTGCTGAAGTATGATAATCCTTATCTCCCTTTACGTTGAACGCAGGATTTCTTAAGTAACACCAGAGTATTGTCACCAGCCCGAGATCGTGCGCATAAGAGAAGGCTTCAGAAACTTCCTGTAACTGTCTGGCTGATTCATCCGATCCGAAATAGATCGTAGCTCCGACTGCAACCGCCCCCATGTCAAACGCCTGATCAATACTGCCGAACAGTATCTGATCATATTTGTTAGGGTATGAAAGAAATTCATTGTGATTGAATTTCATAATAAACGGAATCTTATGAGCATATTTTCTTGCAACTGATCCGAGAACTCCGAGAGTAGATGCAACCGCATTACATCCGCCTTCAATGGCGAGCTTTACAATATTCTCCGGATCAAAATATATTGGGTTCGGTGAAAATGACGCTCCTGCAGAATGCTCAATTCCCTGATCTACAGGAAGTATTGAAACATAACCTGTTCCTCCCAATCTGCCTGTATTATAGATAGTCTGCATATTTCTCAGAACATTCGGTGTCCTGTCGCTTCCCGCCCAGACCCTGTCAATGAAATCTTTTCCCGGCAGATGCAGAAGATCTTTCGGAAATGTTTTACTTTCATAAGTTAATAGTGCTTCGTTGTCTTTTCCTAAAATGGATTTTATTTTGTCAATCATGATTGTGTATTATATTAGTTTGTTTTTGAGATGTTTATTTTTATTGATTCACCGCTTCCCGATTTCACATAGTATTTATTTTCCTTTTCATAATCCAGATCCACGCTCCTGATAAAACCCAGCGATGAATTTTTTCCTTTAAATGCAACCGAACTCGAAACAAATCCCGCTTCTTTTTCATCAGTAAAGATCTTATCACCGGGATTTAATCTTTCTTCTGAATCTATCTTCACCATCTGTTTCGGTCTTTTACCCTGCGAATCAAGTCTGGCTATAACTTCCTGACCGATATAGCATCCTTTCTTAAATGAAATATATTTATCAAGCCCGCATTCCATCGGATTAATATTATCATTAAATTCATTCTCCCCTTCCGGAACTCCTGCATTGATCCTCATATATTCATACTCTTCACACGACTGCTCAGTATAGTCTTTTAATTTTTCCTTCATCTCCTTCAGGTTTTCTTCTTTACAAATAATGTTCAGAGTGCTGTATCCGATATCATCTGCAAACATAAACACATCTTCATTTAATTTACAGATCCTGTTAAGCTGAACTTCAGTGCCGGCCAGTTTTTCCGTAACTGCCTTTAAATCATCACCTGTAATCACAATATAGAAATATTTTTCCGGAGATCTTTCGAGCTTTACGTCATCCATAATAATATATTTTTCAAGATGCGTGATCACCTTATCCTGAAAGTTATCTGAAGTGAGAATAAACTGCCGGTCTTTTAAATTGAAAACAATAATAAGATCTGTGATCCTGCCTTTATCAGTAGTGAGAATGGTTTTACGGTATTCATCTGCAGGAAATTTCCTAAGGTCATTTGTCGACATTCTGTTCAAAAAATCTATCAGATCAATTCCTGATGCATTAATAAATCCGGTATTCTTTACAAAAAACTTATTTGTCAATTAAATGCTGTTAATTAAAATGAAGTTATAAATATTTCGAGAAAACAATATAAATGCTCAATGAAATAGTTGTCAGAGTCATCAAAGAGATAACAAGAAATATCATAAGATCAAATGCTTTCTTATGCTCCCAATATAAATTTTTGAAGAATGATCTCTTTTCCAAAGAATGCGGCGCATCCCTGTCTTCCGGAAAGTGAGACATTTCTTTATTTTCTGTATTCTCTTCCATTGAAATTTTTGTAAATATAAAGATTCTTAAGGTGAGATTAAATGTATTTGAATTTGGAATTTCTTAATATGGAATTGGTATATCGTAACACAGCATTTATGTTGAGCATCATATTTTTGACACATTTCAAAATTGAATCGAAAAAAAAATTATTCATTGCCTTTGCATCAGCGTAACTCAACCTTTATGTTGAGCAGCATATCTTAGACACATTTCAATATTGAATCGAAGAAAAACTACCAACTGTCAACGAAATAATAATGCTTTGAAATAAGATTATATTTTGTTTAGTTTTTTGGAAATTTTTTAATAACAATCTCACATTATCAAAGAGAAGCAATCAAAAGATCCGGGAAATTCAAAATCTTCAAATGAACCCAAGGTGAAAAATGAAGATTCTGATAATTTTAGTAAATCTAAAATTTCTGATGAGACTAAAGGGACTAAGAAATCTAAAGAATCCGGAGAATCTAAAGCTAAATCCGACCGGCTTGAGAAGACCTCCAAAAATCTGAGTTCGATCCGTAGCATTGTGCTTGATCTTATCATCGTACTTGTAATATTAGTGATCGGACTGCTTATCTATAAAGAATTGAATAAAGAGACAGTTATAATAGAGCCGTTTCAGGTTCCTCTCGAACTCGAACGTCAGAATATCACCGGTCAGGCGATCGTCAACAAACTTATTGATCACATCGAAGTTATAAAGGAGAATGCTGACACAAGCTATCAGGGACTGGACTTTAAACCAATACTCTTTGATTCGCAGCTTGAGATCGTGATCCCCGGTTCAGGAATTTCACTGAAATCTCTGTTACAGAATGTAAAGAACTTTCTCGGCAAGAAGCAAACGCGAATTACAGGTGAAGTTGTTTTAAATAATAAGAAACTTGATCTTACTATAAGAGTCTTCGGCGAGCCGTCCAAATCTTTTTCGGGCGAACTCGATGACCTTGACGAAATACTGAAAAATGCTTCAAGATATGTTCTAAAATATACTCAACCGTATGTACTGGCTTATGACCTTTATTATAATTATCAGGGACACAAAGACGAAGCTCTGGAAATGATTCAGTATACTCTCACTCACGAACCGAGAGACGATGATCCGATGGCATATACTCTTGACGGATATATTAAATGGGATGAGAAAAATTTCGACGAATCCATAAAACTTTATAAAAAGGCAATTGAACTGAATCCGAAATATGTTGATGCGTACAATGGCTGGGGCTATTCACTTTATGATGAAAAAAAATTCGATGAAGCAGCTGATATTTACAGGAAGTCACTTACCATTGATCCTAAAAATAAATATACATTCCATTATATGGGTCTGAATCTTGAAGCGCAGGGAAAAACAGACAGCGCTGTGGAAATGTATAAAAAGACAATTCTGACTGACCCCTCTTATCCTGACGTTTATCCTGATTACGGTAGAATTCTTGCGAAGCTGAATAAATTTGATGAAGCCGAGCAGATGTTTGATAAGCAGACAGTACTGGTTCCAAAATCCTCCGCGGCATTTACTGATCTTGCTGATTATTATTTTGAGCGGAAAGAATATGATAAAGCACTGGATGCATATAATAAAGCAATCGAGCTTACTCCGGAATATCTTAAAGCCATACTGGGAGCAGCTGATATTCTTAGTGAACAGAAGAAAACAGAGGAAGCTAATCAGTTATATAAAAAAGCTATTGAACTTGATTCATATTCACCGGAATCTTACAGAAAGCTGGGTTTGAATCTCGAAGAAGATAAGAAGAATGAAGCTGCAATTGAAATTTATAAAAAAGCGCTGAAATCAAAATCACCGGATTCCGTTTATTTCTATCAGCGAATAGATGAATTGAAAAACCCGGTCTTAAAATAAACTTTGAATATACGAACTGCGAATTTGAGCGCAGATAACACCGGTATTAGGAATTTTCATAATTATTTTTAAAATTTCTCGAATAATATTTTAAAGCAGTATAGTTTAGTTTTAATATCATAAGTTGATTTTCATATCAGATTGAAAATCCGTTTTATTTTCAGCTTAACCGGTGTTATCCGCTTTCTGCTGGATTTTATCGTTTGGAAATATTCTCAACAATATTTGATACATTTAAATCGTTTTGGACAGTTGTGCAATAACTTTGAAAATTAATCTCAAAATTCCCTTTAATTCAATTATCAATATACTTATATTGAAAATTGTAATTTAATCAATAACGTAAAATATTCTTAATGTCTAAACAAACTCATCAAACAGAAGAGAAATTAATGACTACCTGGTATAAGGTAGTGGATTTTTTTGACAAAAATAAAAAACACGTATATACTGCTTTAACCATCATTGTAATCGCAATTGCAGGTATAGTTTTACTTGTGCAAAAGAAAAAAGCAAATAATGAATTAGCAGGTGTAGAGCTGAGCAAGATAAAAGCCGTTTATAATGCCGATAATTTTCAGCAGGCAGTCAACGGCGACTCTCTCGGACAGTCCAAAGGTCTGCAGTATATCGTGGACGAATACGGTTCGACCGAGAACGGTGAAATGGCTAAGATTATGCTCGCAAATTCTTATTACTCCTTAAGAGATTTTGATAAAGCTGAAAAATACTATAAAGATTATTCCGGAAGCAATGCGATTCTTAAAGTTTCGGCAGTTGCAGGTTTGGCAGCAGTTTATGAAGCCAAAAATCAATTCTCTGAAGCAGCCAAACAGTTTGAAAAAGCGGCTAACATGGATAAAGATAACCCCTTCGTTGACCAGTATTTATTTTATGCGGCAAAAGACTACTTCCGTGCGGATAATTTAGCTGAAGCAAAGAAGATGTTTACTAAACTAAAAGAAGATTTTCCTAAATCAAAGTTCAATGCTGAATCTGAGAAGTATAAGTCAACTATGAATTAGTTACGAGTTACGAATTACGAGTTACGAGTTTACAAACTATAAAAATTTTAAAATGAAAATGAATTTAACGAATTTAAAGAACTCAAGAAACTCTACTAAATCTACAAACTCAACGAACTCTATGAACTTATTTAACTTTCGAAATGAGCTTAAAAAATAAAATAAACGAGGATCTTAATTCAGCGCTAAAGTCGAAAGATAATACGAGGGTTGATACTCTTAGGTCGATCAGGGCTGAGATTCTGAAGATGGATAAGTCAGGAATGAACCGTGAAATGACTGAAGAGGAAGAGATACAGCTTCTCAGCAAACAGGCAAAGATGAGAAGAGAATCTATAGAAATGTTTCAGAATGCCGGAAGACAGGACCTTGTTGATAAAGAAAATTCACAGCTAACAATTATAAATGAATATCTGCCCGTGCAGATGTCACCTGAAGAAGCCGAAAGCATTATCATTAAAATTTTAACTGATTCCGGAATTTCTTCACAGAAAGATTTCGGCAAAGCAATGGGTGAAGTTATGAAACAATTAAAAGGTAAGGTTGACGGAAAGATCATACAGGAAATATTAAAAAGCAAACTTTCCTGAATGAAATAAAAACTGTATCAGCATTTACAAAGCTCCGAAATCAACTCCTTCTTCATCTTTCCGGAAATCTCTTAATCTAGTTTAATAAATTTTTTTCTATTATACAGTCTGCAGATAAGCATTAAAGATATTTTACATCACGTCTTTTTTCACTGCGGAAAATATTTAGGGAGCTGAAATTGACATTTTTATTAGATAGAAATAAATATTTTACCCGGAAGTAATTATGTTTCTGATTTCAATGGTTTCGAACAGTATTGATCTTATTGTCATAATTCTGGTATTGATCCCGGCAGGTCTTGGATTGAAAAGCGGTTTGCTCAGAAGTGTTTTTTCCCTGGCAGGAATAATCACAGGTCTTTTTCTTGCAACGCGGTTCAATGATAAGCTGATTTCATCACTCAGCTTTGTTAAAATGGATCCGAAACTGTTAAGCCTGATCTCATTTATAGGAGTAATTATCTTATGTTATTTTATTTCAGTTTATATTGCAGGTAAAATATCTAAGCTGAATGCCGTTACAAAAACATTTGACAAAATATTCGGCGCGATATTCGGAACTGCCAAAGGTCTTATTATAGCCAGCCTGTTTCTGATTTTTACAACTAATACATTTAATCTGTTCGCCAAAGATACAATCAGCAATTCTAAGTTTTATCTCAGCGTATTTAATATTGCTCCCGATGTGTATGACTATTTAATGAAATTCTTCCCGGATGCAAAAGGCTTTTATGATGAACTCAATAAAATAATTTTTACAACATCTGCCATATAATGAATAAAGAAGAAATAAAGAGTAAACTGGAATTCGACAGGATCATAAACAGAATAAAACACTTCACATATTCCGAACCCGCTGAGGAAAAATGCGCTGATATGGAATTCTATACTGATATCATTTCTCTTGAGACAGAACTTGATAAGGTTGCGGAGATGAAAGAGATTCTTAATGTTGCCGGTGAACTTCCGCTTGACGGTCTTAAAGACATCAGAAAGTCTTTGAGCAAAATGAAGATCGACGGATATTTCATTTCACCTCCGGAATTCCTTCACATACTGGAGTTTCTCAGAGTATCACGAAGGCTGAAAAAAATGATAAGTGATATTTCTAAAAATGAACAGGACTTTAATCTGATCTCACATATTACTGATAATCTGTACTTTGACAAAGTGCTTGAACATAACATTGAAATCACAATAGATGAGAACGGTGAAGTAAAGGACTCAGCATCATCAGCATTAAACAAGATAAGAAAGCAGATCAACTCTCATTCTGAAAGATTAAGAAAGACTCTTGCCGGTATTCTGAAAAAAGTATCCGAAAAAGAATATGCGCGCGAGGACATTGTTACGCAGAGAGACGGAAGATTTGTAATTCCTGTGAAAGTAGAGAATAAAAGAAATGTTGCCGGTATAATTCACAGTTCATCTTCTACAGGCGCAACAGTTTTCATTGAGCCTACGGAATCCATTAACTTAAACAATGAATTAACGGAGCTTCACTTTGAAGAGAAAAGAGAAATCGAAAAGATACTCCGCGAGCTGGCGCTGCAGCTTTCCGGTCATACAGATGAGTTAAAGGCAAACATAGATATACTTTCTGAAATAGATTTCATTCAGGCAAAAGCAAAATTTGCCATTGAAACTATTTCTGTAAAGCCGGTTCTTAACAAAGGAATACTGAATCTTATTAATGTTTATCATCCGGTTCTTCTTCAGACACATAAGAGAAGCGAAGTTGTTCCGCTCAATTTAACAATAGGCAAAGAATTCAATACACTTGTAATTTCCGGTCCTAATGCAGGAGGAAAGACGGTTGTACTTAAAACTGTCGGATTAAATCAGCTGATGCTTCAGTCAGGAATTCTTATTCCCGTAAATCCTGAAAGCGAGTACAGATTATTTGATAAAATATTCATAAGTATCGGAGATGAACAGTCGCTGGAAAACGATCTCAGCACATTCAGCTCTCATTTGAAATCCATTAAAGAGATAGTGGATAATGCTGATGAGAATTCACTGATCCTGATCGATGAAATTGCAAGCGGAACCGATCCTGTGCTCGGAAGCGCTTTGTCAGCTTCCATACTTAAGAGTTTTAGTCATAGAAATTCCACTACAATTGTTACAACTCACAACAGCGAGCTGAAGGAATTTGCCTATAATACCGAAAGAATAGAAAATGCATCGCTTGAGTTTAACATAGAAAATCTTTCGCCTAATTTTAACTTTATAACCGGTGTGCCGGGACAGAGCTTTACTTTTGAAATTGCCAGAAAATTCAATTTTCCCGAATCCATACTTTCAGAATCACATAAATATCTTGACGAGAATGAAAGCCGCCTCGAAGATCTTCTTAAAGACCTGAATGAGACAAAACAGAATTATAATATACTGAAGAATAAATCCGATATTGAAAATACAAGACTGACTGCTCTTACGAATCTTTATGAAAGCAAGATAAAAGAGATCACAAAAAATGAGAAGGAGCTGAAATATAAGGCAAAGCTGGATGCGGAAAAGATAATCAAAGATGCGAACAGGCTCATTGAAAAAACAATAAAAGAGATTCGTGAAGATAAGCATACTCCTAAAGAGATCAAAAAGGAATTTACAAAAGAAGCTGAGAAGATCACAGAGCTGGAAAGCGTGAAGCAGGAGGATACGGTTGTAATTGAAAAGATCAAAACAGGAGATATTGTAAGAATCAAGAATTCACATTCCACCGGAGAAGTTCTGGATATTTCCGGTTCGGTCATTTCAGTTAATATGAATGGGCTGATCATTAAGGCAGACATATCGGATCTTGAAAAGATCAGCAGAAAGGATGCATCAAAGGAAATCTCCGGACTTTCAACAGTTGAGATAAATGAAGGTAAGATAGAGTTATCAATTGATTTCAGAGGAAAGTACTCACACGAAATAGGTGATGCTCTGGAGAAATTCATTTACGAATCAGTGAATAACGGTCTGAAAGAAGTCAGCATCATTCACGGAAAAGGAAGCGGAAAACTGAGGGAAGAAGTGAAGAAACAGCTAAAAGGAAATAAGCATGTAAAATCATTTCGACTCGGCAGCTGGAATGAAGGAGATTCCGGTGTGACAATAGCGGAGTTATGAAAAAAATAATTATCTGCGGAGCAGGAGTAGGCGGATTGGTAAGCGCAATTTATCTTGCTCAAAAAGGTTATGAAGTTGAAATATTCGAGAAGAATCTCAAGCCCGGGGGAAAGATGAACGAATTCCGGAAAGACGAGTACAGATTCGATACCGGTCCGAGCCTGATTACGATGCCTTATGTATTCAGTGATTTTTTTAAAGAGATAGGAAAAGATATGCGGGATTATGTTGAACTGGAAGAGCTGGAGAATGCCTGCAGATATTTCTGGAAAGACGGAACCGTGTTCAATTCTTATTCTGATGAGAAGAAGCTGTATACTGAACTTATCAGGGTATTCGGTGACACAGAAGCTGATAATTTTTTCAGATATCTTGATTATGGTAAAATATTCTTTGAACTATCGGAAGAAAGTTTTTTGAAAGATGAATTTAAGATCCGTAATTACCTGTCCAAAAAAGGATTGCTGAACTTATCAAAGTTTATCTCCGGAAGATCCATAAATGACCTTTCTAATAAATTCTTTAAAAACAAAAAACTGAAACAGCTTTTGGACAGGTTTGCTACATATAACGGCTCCACGCCTTATCTTGCACCGCAGTTTTTTTCAATCATTCCTTATGTGGAATTTAAATTCGGAGCATGGTTTGTAAAAGGAGGAATTTTTGAAATAGCAAAAGCGCTTGAAAAGCTTTGTGCAGAATTTAATGTCAAGATCAATTACGGATTTGAGCTAACTGACACTGACAGCGCAGTGAATAAAATTTCAAAGCTTATTTTTAATACAAGTGAAAATGAATTAATAGAAGAAAAGAATTTTGATATTTTAATTTCAAATTTCACCGGGAATGAAAAGTTAATGGGAAAAGAGTATTTTGATAATGATGACTGGTCTTGTTCGGGATTCATTCTGCTCTTAGGTATGAAAAAAGAATTTAGAAATTTATCCCATCACAATATATTATTCTCGGAAGATTATGAAAAAGAGTTCATTGAAGTATTTGAAAAGAAAATTCCTGCCGAAGATATGACAATATATATTTCAATTTCCAAAAAAGACCGGGAAGATGATGCTCCGCGAAGCTGTGAGAACTGGTTCGTTCTTGTAAACGCTCCTTTTCTAAGCAGTAATTTTGAATGGACGGCAGAGAATAAAGAAAATTACAAAAATAAGATAATCAGAAAGATAGAAAGTTTTACAGAAGTATCGGAAGGCGGATTATCCGGTTACATAGAATTCTGTGAGATAATCACTCCTGAAGACTTTAAGAAGTCATACAATTCTGAGCACGGATCTATTTACGGATTATCTTCAAACACGCTTTATACAGTAATGAAAAGACCTAAGAATAAATCTGACAGATTTGATAATCTGTATTTTACAGGTGGAAATACTCATCCGGGCGGAGGTGTCCCTTTATGTTTTTTGTCAGGCAGGATTGTTTCAAAGCTGATTGGCTGAGTTTACTTTAATCTTTAATCTTTAATCTTTAATCTTTAATCTTTAATCTTTAATCTTTAATAAATTATAAATGAACAGAATATTAATTGTAGATGACGAGCAGAGTATACTTGACAGTATATCTATGGTTCTGATTTCAGAGGGATATGAAACAGACAGCTGCCTTAACGGTCCATCTGCATTGCAGAAAGTAATGAATACAGAATATGACCTCATTTTACTTGATATTAAAATGCCCCGGATGGACGGTATTGAAGTTCTTGAAAAACTGATGGAGATCAATAAGGATCTTGTAGTGATAATGATTTCCGGACACGGAACTATAGAAACAGCAGTGGAAGCAACTAAAAAAGGCGCTTATAATTTCCTTCAAAAGCCATTGCCCGATCTGTATGAATTAAAGCTTACCATAAAGAATGCGATAAATTATAAGAAATCAAAGGATGAGATTAAAAGAGTAAAAACTGAATTCAGGGAGTCGAACAGAATTATAGGCAGAAGTGAAAAAATGAAAAATGTGCTTGAGCTGGTAAGAAAATTTTCAAAGCTGAATTCAAATGTTCTTATAACAGGAGAAAGCGGAACCGGCAAAGAACTTATAGCAAGGCAGATACACATTGATTCTGATAGGGCTGATAAGCATTTTTTTGAGATCAACAGCGCTAATCTGACCGAAGATAAAATTGACAGGGAAATATTCGGTATTATTGAAAACGAAATATTCATTCCCGGAAAATTTGAGATTGCAGACGGAGGAACAATATTCTTTGATGAGATTTCAAATCTGTCAAACGAAGTACAGACTAAGTTGCTCAATGTCATCGAATCCAATTCCATTTCAAGGATCGGCAGTAATGCTGACAAGCTTCTTGACCTTAGGTTTATTTTCGGAACAAAAGAAAATCTGAGTGAAGAAGTGAAGGAGAAAAGACTCAGAGAGGATTTTTATCACAGGATAAATGTTCTTCAGATCGACCTTCCACCATTAAGAGAAAGACCGGAAGATATAATTGAGCTGCTTGAATATTTCACAGAAAAACTCTGCTTCGAAAACAGAATTCCTTTAAAATCTTTCAGTCCGGAAGCAAAGGATCTGCTGTTGTCTTTCCGCTGGCCTGGCAATGTAAGAGAATTAAAAAACCTGATTGAAAGAGTAATAATTACTGTTAACAAGAACAACATAGAATATGAAGACATTGAGCTTCCCGGCTCGAAACACTTAAGGGAATTCAGCGAACTGTTTAATAAGAATATGCCTCTGAATGAATTTCAAAATGAGTCCGAAAAGATATTCATTTTAAAAATGCTGAATGATTACAAGTTCAATATATCTCAGACAGCTGATGCTCTTCAGATACAAAGAAGTCATATATATAAGCTGATGACCAAATACAACATTCCGAAAAAAGTTAAGATCAAATGATCACTTTATATTTTTCTGTCTGAATATTTCATATAGAAAGACTCCGGCTGAAACGGATGCATTCAGTGATCCCAGCTTTCCTGCCATTGGAATTCTTACAAGCAGGTCACACTGCTGCTTAAGATTATTTCGCATTCCGCTTCCTTCGCTTCCTATAATTAAAGCAAGCGGAAGCTTAAAGTCTGCTTCAAAAATGGTTTTATTTGTCTGAAGATCTGTCCCTGCTATCCAGTAACCGTTATTCTTTAGAAAAATAATTGAATTTGTAAGATTGGTTTCTTTTGCAATACTGATATAATTAACAGCGCCGGATGAAGTTTTTATAACTGTATGATTTACTTCAGCGGAGTTATGTCTGGGAATGACTATACCGTCTGCACCGAGACAAACCGCAGAACGTATAATAGCCCCGAGATTATGCGGGTCTGTGATCTGATCAAGGATCAGTATAAGCGGATTAACAGTTTTTTTATTGTCTTCAACAATTTCCCTTAAAGGTTTATATTCAAAATCCTTAATGAAGCCAAGCACTCCCTGATCAATACCTTCATCTTTTGACTTATTGTCGAAATATTGTTTGAAGTCAAAGTAATTCAGATATATAAGGTTAATCCCGTGTTCTTCGGCACGCTTGACTATTTCTTTAAGCTTATTATCAGGTTTAACTTTCTTAAGCAGAATTATTTTATTTAATTCTTTCGGATTGGATTTAAGAAATTCCAGGACAGGATTTTTTCCAAGTACAAGCATTGAATTGTAAATTTATTATGGTTATCAAATTGAGTATTTTAATATAAAGAATCTAATTTTCAATTTATTAGTAAAAACAAAAGTATAATATTTGAATGAACGCATTATAAACATATATGAGAAATATGCCGGCAGGTTTGAAATTCCGGAAATAAAAAAAAACTCCCTGTACATAGTCGCCACACCAATAGGAAACATTGAAGATATTTCATTCAGAGCAGTCAACATTCTGAAAAATGTTGACCTTATTGCATCAGAGGATACGAGGAATACTAATTTCCTTCTTCAGCAATACGGGATTAAGAACAGGACGGTAAGTTATTATTCATATGTTGAGGCAAGCAAGGTTGAATTTTTTATTGATGAGATAAAAAGCGGGAAGACCATTGCGCTGGTCTCAGATGCCGGAACCCCCTGCATTTCCGATCCGGGCAACATATTCGTTTCAAAATGCATTGAGAATAACATTGATGTAATTTCAATACCCGGCTGCAGCGCATTGATACATTCGCTGGTATTGTCCGGATTCACAACAAAGAAATTTTACTTTCAGGGATTTCTCCCTCAGAAAAAAGGCAGGCAGACATTATTTAAAGAACTTGCAGAAATAAAAATGCCGATCATAATTTATGAATCCCCTTTCAGGATCTATAAAACACTTAAAGATCTGTCGGAATATTTCGGTAATAAGGAGATCTCAGTTTCACGTGAACTTACAAAAAAATTTGAACAGATAATAAGAGGTAAACTGAAATCTTTAATGAAACAGAATATTAAAGCAAAAGGCGAATTCGTAATAATCATAAATAACACATAATAATTTAATGGAAAACTTAAGCAATGACGTAAGAGTAAGATTTGCGCCGTCTCCTACCGGTTTTGTTCATATCGGATCTTTAAGGACAGCTCTTTTCAATTATTTGTTTGCCCGGCATCATAATGGCAAAAACATTCTCAGGATCGAAGACACTGATCAGACAAGAAAAGTCGAAGGTGCAGTTGATAACCTTATCAAAAATCTGGGACTACTCGGCATTGAGTTCGATGAAGGTCCGGTTCAGGGCGGAGATAAAGGTCCTTACTATCAGTCAGAGAGACTCAGCATTTATAAAAAATACTGTGACGAACTTATAAATAAAGGAGCTGCATATTATGCGTTTGATACTCCGGAAGAGCTTGATGAAATGAGAAAGCTTCAGCAGCTTGAAGGCAGACAGACAATGTATGACAGGCGTGCGCGGGACCATAGTGAAGATGAAGTAAATGAAAATCTGAAAAGCGGAAAGCCTTTTGTGATCAGGCTGAAAGTTCCTCTGAATGAAGAGATCCGTTTTGATGATCTGATAAAAGGAACAATAAAGATCGATACAAACAATATTGATGATCAGATATTGCTGAAGTCTGACGGATTTCCGACCTATCATCTTGCCAATGTTGTTGATGATCATCTGATGAACATTACTCATATCATCAGAGGTGAAGAATGGGTTACATCAGTTCCGAAACATATACTCATATACAGAGCGCTCGGCTGGGATGTACCAAAGATGGCTCATGTGCCGCTTATCCTTAACAGGGATAAATCCAAACTTAGTAAAAGACAAGGTGATGTTGCTGTGGAAGACTATTTAAGCAAAGGATACCTTAAAGAAGCGCTGATTAATTTCATAGCTCTTCTCGGATGGAATCCCGGAGAAGGAGAAGAAGAGGAATTTTTTGATATGAATGAACTGATAAAAAGATTTACGCTTGAGAAAGTACAGGCATCCGGAGCAGTAT
This sequence comes from Bacteroidota bacterium, assembly GCA_036782875.1. Lineage (GTDB taxonomy): Bacteria > Bacteroidota > Ignavibacteria > Tepidaquicellales > Tepidaquicellaceae > JAGPCH01. Next base: position 20,216 of record DAIPYG010000028.1, read on the forward strand.
TTAATATTGACAAGCTTAACTGGATGAATAATTCATATATAAAGAATTATGACATTGAAAAATTAACAGAGCTTTCAATTCCCTATTTTAAAGATACAGGAATAGACACATCAGACACTGAAATAACCAAAAAAATACTTTCGGCAATAAGGGTATATCTTAACAAACTCGACGAGATCCCTGAACAGATAAAAATATTCACAAGGGATGAAATAATTCTTGATAATGAAAATCTTAAAGAGTTATTGGTAACTGAATCCTGCAGAAAAGTTTTTACATCTCTGGCGGAAAAATTTTCAGCTCTTAAAGAAATAAATCCTGCTGATTACAAAAGCACACTTGCAGAAGTTCAGTCAGAAACAGGAATAAAAGGAAAGCTGCTTTTTAAACCTTTAAGAATTGCCCTGACCGGAAGTGAGAACGGACCTGAGCTGCCTGCAATTGCAGAGATACTTGGAAAGGATAAAGTAATAAAGTTCTTAAAAAGATGGATCTGAATAAAAAAAAGTAAACCGCCGGATTGAATTAATACCGGCGGCACTTCAATATCTACCTGATTTTCTTTTTATGCCTGTTCTTTCTTAATCTTTTCTTCCTTTTGTGAGTTGACATCTTTGCTCTTTTTCTTTTTTTACCACACGGCATTTAAATATGATTCCTTTCGTAAATTAATTTATATTATTTTTTTTTATAGTTTTAGCTTTTTGAAAGTTCTTCCTGAACTGCTTTCTTGAATTCTTTAGAGACCTTAAACATCGGAATAAATCTTTTACCAAGCGCAATTTTCTCACCCGTTTTCGGATTACGTGCTATCCGTGGATGTTTTATATTATTTTTAAAAGTACCAAATCCCCTGATTTCAACAGTCTCGTTTCTCTTAAGCGAATCTATGATGCATGTCATAAATCCTTCCACTACTATTTCAGTTTCTTTCTTACTTAATCCTGTAGCTCCTGAAATAACAGCTGCAATCTGCGCTCTTGTCATTTAAATATTAGTTTTGTTAATAAACAAATTTATACTGCAAAAGTGGTTGATTCATGAATTCGTCTTTGATCTCTTCCTTTATGGATTTGATCTCATTATTTGTAAATCCGTCAAGTATTCTTTCGGCGAGTGATAATCTTTCTTTTTCCCTTACAAGCGACGGCTCTCCTTCTATTCCTGCCATTCTTCCAGCAATTCTTACAGCATCCTCAAATGTTCCGAGAGAATCAATCAGCCCGATATCTTTTGCCTGCCTGCCTGTAAATACTCTTCCGTTTGCATATTCCTTAAGCTTTTCCTTATCCATTTTTCTTTCCATTGATACAACATCCAGAAACTGATCATAAGAATCATTTACAATATCCTGAAAATATTCTTTATCTTTTTCATTCAATTCCCTGAAAGGATTTCCTGCATCCTTGAGTTCACCGCTTTTAATTATATTTTCCGTTATTCCAATTTTCTCCGCGAGGTCTTTGAAGTTCATAAGATTCATGATCACTCCGATACTGCCTACAAGAGAACCCGGATCAGCAACGATGATACTTCCACCGCAGGCTGCATAATAGCCTCCGCTGGCTCCCAGAGAACTTATGGAAACAATTACCGGCTTTCCTTTATCACGTGTCCTTTTTATAATTTCGTACATTTCCTGCGAAGCTGCCACGCCGCCACCGGGAGTATTAACCTTTAATATTATTGCCTTAATTGATTTATCATCACCGAATTTTATGAACTGCCTGACTATTGATTCGGAAGACAGAATAGTAAAATCAAGATTTACTACAGCTACTTTTCCGCTTCCGCTGCCGGTCTGTTCATAATATCTGTCCCCTTTTGAAGTTATCTTTGCAAGGTATAAAAAACTGATACCCAGAAAAATAACAGCAACGGCTAATAATGAAATGAAAATTCCCCAGAACCATCTTCCTGAATTAGATTTTTCAGACCGCGGGGTATTTTGTTCCATTATTTAAATTGTTAATATTATTTTTGTAATGAATTCTTTTTATCCAAAGCATCCTGAGCTTTTTGAGTCATGCCTAAATTTGCATAAACTGAAACAAGTATTTCATAAAGCTGAGGTTCAAGATCTTTCTTTTTGAGATTCTGAGTAAGCGGTTCAAGATATGTCAGAGACTCGGCAAATTTATCCTTATAATTGCTCGTTTCATCTTTAGTTCTCATATCTTCCGCTATTTTAGCCAGCGCCAGACCAATGTTATATTCGGATGTTTCAAAGTAAGCGTTGTCTTTTGGAATATTCGGCAATGTGAGAATCTTTTTAAAAGTAGTTACTGCAGGCATATATTCATTTGACTGCATCATGGAAAGTCCGGAATTAAAAAGCACCTTAGCCACTCTGATCGCATCTTCAGGATTCTTTGATTTTAAAACTATTTCATTTAAAACTACAAGAGCATTTTCCTTATCTCCTAATGCAAGATAAGTTTCACCAATGGCACTGAATGATTTTAAACTATCCGGTATGATAGCAGCTGATGCCTGGAAAGACTTCAGTGCATTTTCATAATAAGATTTTGCTCCTGCAACATCTTTCTTGTTTTCAAGATCAAGTCCGTTTTGAAAATCTTTTGCTCCTGAATTATATTTTTCTACCCAGTAATATGTTATCTTATCTGCATACAGATTGGAAATTGAAAGACATGTCTGAAAAGACTGCTGTGCTTCGGCAAATTTCCCGAGTTCAATCTGTGAATATCCCAGCATATACCAGCCTTCGTCATCTTTCTGATCTATTTTCAGACCTTTAAGCAGTTCAGTTTCTGCTTTTGCATAATCCTGCTGCTGAAATGCAAGTTTTCCGGTTGTTGATTCTGCTGATGAGCATCCGAGATAATAAACAGTGTTAGTAATAATTAGAAATGCAAATATTAAAAAGTTAACTCTTTTCTGCAAACTCATTTTATAATTCTCCTAGATTAAATAATTTATTAATTGCATTAAATATAAGCATTTTAAGAGATTTATTCAATTTAACAATTTTATAGTTTATGCTCTCGGGTGAAATGATTTGTGAACTTCAATAAGATATTCCTTATCAATATGAGTATATATCTGCGTTGTCGAAATATCTGCGTGACCAAGCATCTCCTGGATAATTCTGATATCCGCTCCTCCCTGAAGCAGATGAGTGGCAAATGAATGCCTTAATGTATGCGGATGAGCGCTTTTCTTAATTCCTGCCCTGATGCAGTGCTTTTTTATAATATCAAGAATTCCCATTCTTGATAACCTGCTGCCTCGAAAATTCAGAAACAAATAATCATGAGAAAGCTTTTTCCTTAACAGCATCCTGCTTTCATTTATATATTTAGTTATGAATTTCAAAGCTGTATTTCCAACCGGAACAATTCTTTCTTTTGAACCTTTACCTAAAACCTTCAGAAATCCTTCCTCGAAATAAATATCTGAAATTTTAAGGCTGATCGCTTCGCTGACTCTTAATCCGCTTGCATACAATGTTTCAAGAAGCGCTTTGTCTCTAAGCTCCAGTTTGTTACCGAGATCCTGTACCGAAAGCAGTTTATCAATTTCTTCCACAGACAGCACTTCCGGAAGCAGCCTCGGACTTCTTGGAGACTCTATGTTCTCAAGAGGATTTATTACTGTAATATTTTCTGCTTCAAGGAATTTGAAAAACGATTTAAGTGAAGAGATAAATCTTGAAATGGATTTTCCGGAAAATTTTTGCTGTGATTTGTTTAATGAGCCGCTGATGTAGTTTAAAAAATGAATTACTGTTTCTTCTGTCACATCTCTAATTAAAGTCACGTGCTCTTCATCTTCGGCGAATTTGAAAAATTTATCCAGATCAGAACTGTAGGCAGAAATTGTATTCTCTGAAAGTGATTTTTCAACTCTTAAATAATCAGTAAATAATTTTTTATATAGAATATATTCGTCAATCATATCTCAGGCAGATTTTTCCTGAGATGATGATACAAGCTCGAGCTGGTTTTTATCGGGATACTTTATCCTGTGATGATGAATTCCCAGTAGGATTTTCAGAAAGCTCTCTTTGATCTTTGTCAGGTCTTTAAATGTAAGATCACACTCATCCAGCTCCCCTTCCATAAAACGGTTCTTAATAACATCCCGAATCTTTTGCTCCAGTTTCTGCGGAGAAGGATCCTCAATTGTCCGGGTGCTTGCTTCGATCGCATCAGCAAGCATCACTATTCCCGTTTCCTTTGTCTGAGGTTTCGGACCGGGATAACGGTATATATAATCTATAACTTCTTCTTTGGAAGCATTCCTTGCTTTATCATAGAAATATGAAACAAGCGTAGTGCCGTGATGCATTGGTATAAAATTAATGATCTTCTCTGGAAGCTTGTATTTCTTTGCCATTTCAATTCCGTCTTTTACATGTGAAATGATTATTTTCGTGCTTATGCTCGGATTCAGTTCATTATGCTTGTTGTTCTGATCGAGCTGATTCTCTATGAAAAACTGAGGTTTGGAGATCTTGCCAATATCGTGATAATAACATCCTACTCTTGCAAGTATCTGATTCGCTCCTATAGATTCGGCAGCAGATTCGGAAAGATTTCCCATAATGATACTGTGATGGAAAGTTCCGGGAGCTTTGGATGATAATTCTTTCAGAAGCGGATGATTGAAATCAGAAAGTTCAAGGAGGGTCAGATCAGTCGTAATTTTAAAAACCCTTTCATAGAATATTAAAAGTCCGTAAGCAATCACAGGAGACATTATGGCATTTATGCCTCCGAATATAAGCTTCATCCATAACTTCTGAGTATCTTCAATCCTGACAAGGTTTATAGCCAGAATTGAAAATGTATAGCCTATAAGTATAAAGAAAAATGAGCGGAATATCTGAGATCTGTTCTTTATATCTCTTTCGCTGAATATGGCAAGTACTGATCCGCAGAAAGATACAACTGCAATTGTATAATCTCCTCCTCTTATAGCTGCTACCAAAAAGCAGGTAATTGTTACAGTATAGAATGAAAGCCTTGAATCAAAGATTATTGTCAGTAAAATGGATGCCACAGGAACAAATATCAGAAGTTCAACAGGCGCAGGAACATCCAGCTTCAGACTGAAATATGCAAAGAACCCTTCGAAAAGAATCAGTGAAGAAATAATTATCAGTTTGAAATTATCCCTGTAAACTTCAGGTCTGATATAAAACAGAAAAAGTGCAAGAACCAGAAGCAATATCAATATGGTAAATAACTTTCCAACTTGCTGCAAAATCAGATCCTGAACACCTATACGTTCGAGCCGAACTTTTTTGTAAGAGTCGAGCTTCATTTTAGTAAAACGGTTTACAGGATCGTGTTTGCTGATTATGCGTTCATTTTCTTTTACAATACCTATGGTTTTTGGAATCTGCTCTATCCTGCTCTGAGTTTCAAGATTAGTAAATTCGCTGTTATAAATCAGATTTTCCCTGATGTAATAATCTGAGATCTTTTCCGCTGCGGATCTAAGGAGGGAATCTCCAAGTAGCTCCCCGTACTTTATGCTAAGAAGCTGATTGATCTCAGTTTTATCGAATACATTATCTGCATCTATTACTTCCTGAACTTTCTTACTGTCCTTCTTTACTGTAATTTTCTTTGAGACTATTTTGGATTTAGAGAAATTTATTATTTCATTTTTTGAGACCTGTGAAACTTCCTGTTCTATTATGTTCTGAAAATCCCTGAACTTAATACTGTTATCGGTGGTCTGTTCATTTTTATACATCAGATAAAGCTTTTCCCACTCAGGAAATGTAAATTTAACACCTAGTTCATTTTTGTACTGATCTATGTCTTCTGAATTTATATAACCCTCTTTATTCTTCTCCAGATTTGCTGCCCTGTTCAAAACATTCTGCACCGAAAGGAAAAAGCTGTTCAATGAATCTTTTGAATAATTATCATTTGCTGTCATATCAAAAACGATTGCAATATTCTTCATAACATCCTGCTTTTCCTGTTCATATTCCTTTTCATCTTTATACACGGGAAATGAAAAAGGAGCTATCAGATCTTCTGAAGACCATATAGCTCCTACTTCATAATTAGTCTCAATACTTTTATAGCTGGGCAGCATTAAAAAAAGTATCAAAACGGTAATCACGGATATAAGAAGCTTGATAATATTGCTTGTCTTAAAATCAATATTCTTTAAGCTACTGACGGTATCTCTTATTTTTATCTTTAGTGATTCCTTCATCTGTAATATCTTAAAAGAAAAAGAGTAGTCTGAATGATAGATCTACTCTTTCTCATAATAAATTTATACCGGGTGTATTAAAATTCCTAAAATTGAAAATTCAGAATTACTCTAAACCTCGTACTTTGTAGTATAATTTACTTTATTATCCAATATGAAATCATTGAAAAGCTTCTGTGTCAGTTCGATCGTCTCTTCACTCTGATTATCTTCCAGTGCATCAAACTCATCTTCATTTTCGCAAATATACATCTCGGTAAAATTATTTTTTATTTTTTTATTTTCAAATACCGAATAATTGCCGGTCGAAGTGCCGTTGATGTTTTTTTTCAAATCACTGATAGTGCTCAGATACTGATCTCTCTTTTCAGGATAAATGTTGTAATTTATTTCAAAAATTATTTTAGGCATATTGTGTTTTATTTTCTGTAATATGCAAATATAAAGACATACTGATCCAAAAAAAAGATAAAGTTTAATCTTTTATTAAGAATTTTCGGATTACTGAATTCTTTTATATTTAATCTGATCTGTTCCGGGAACAACAGTTAACATATTTCAGTTATGTCCACTAAATTATAAACCATTTAATGAAATATTTATATTTTACTCTTACCCTATTTACATTTTTTTTAAATATTAATTTTGCACAGTCAAACTCCCCTGCCGAGAAAACCGTTATGGAGGGACTTAATGACGTTTACAATCTTAGATTTGATGACGCGGAATCAAAATTCAAACAGCTTCAAAGAACAAACCCGGATGATCTGAAAGGATATTTCTATGAATCACTCCTGTATTTTTATAAAGCTCTTCCTTCCAGAAATGAAAAGCTCTTCAATAAATATATAGAGTTAACAGACGCAGTCATAGAAAAAGCTGAAGATGCTCTTGACAGGAATGAAAATGATTTTGATGCGCTGTATTATAAAGGACTTTCTCACAGTTACCGCTCTCTTCTGATGCTGAGCCTGAATAAAAGCCTCCTTAAAGCCGCATCAAACGGTAACGACGGATACAGAATTTTATCTACTCTTATAGAAAAAAAGCCCGACTACTATGATGCATATATGGGACTCGGACTTTACAAAATTGCTATCGGTTTCGTTCCTGAGAAATATCAGTGGCTTCTTTCTCTGATCGGTTTTGAAGGTAATATTAAAGAAGGAATGAAACTTCTGAATACTTCACTTCAAAAAGGAATTTATACAAAAACTGATTCGAAAGTTTTTCTTTCAATTTTTTCTCTGAAAGAAAAAGAAGACGGGGACGTTCAGGCGCTTACTTACGCAAAAGAACTGACAGAACAGTATCAGAACAGTGCTGTTTTCAAAGTGTTTTATTCAAGCCTGCTACTGCAGTATGGTTTTCCTGAATTATCTCTGAATACCGCAAATGATGCTTTATCCATTAATAACAATTCATTTCAGGATGAAATTAAAAAGTCAGCCAGTGCTGTCATAGGGTCTTCTTATTTCCGTCTTAACCAATACGATAAAGCTATTCCCAGCCTTGAAGAATATATGAGGCTTGTAAATCCTGAAGACAGATTTAATGTATATCTGTTCACACTCGGCGTTTCATACGAACTTACGGGAGACAGAACAAAAGCCGTTGAAAAATATAAAAATGTTAGAGTTAATTTTGTTGATGAGCGTGACGGAGAACTTGATAAATTATTCTACCGTCTTGCGCAGGAAAAAATCAAAACACCATTAAGAGATATTGACGTTAAACTTATCAAAGCGCTTAATTACCGGGAATCCGGTAAAATGAACGATGCGATTTTAATTTATAATGAGATCATAGATTCGAAAATGCTTGATAAATATAATTCAGATGATGACATAATAAGAGTTTATTTCGACCTTGGAATTGCCTATTCCTACAATAAAGATTTTGATAATGCCGTAACTGCTTTTAACAAATGCATAAAGCTTAAACCTGTTTCAGAAAAATGGCTTGTTCCTCATTCATACTTCGAACTCGGAAAGATTTACAGCAGGAAAGGAGATAAAAACAGATCAGAGGAAATGTTTGAAAAAATATTTGAATATAATGATTTTGATTTCGAATCCTTTCTTGAAATGCGGCTGGCTAATTATTCCAGCAACTGACCTGATCAGTTCTGTTAATTATTTCATATTTAGTATTTAAACCTTTTCAATAACTTGTTTACATATCTTTGAAACAAATTTTTCATCCTGCCGTTTATTAATTAGTTTTTTAAATTAATATTTTTTAAAAATTAATTATTTTGCCATGAAAAAATTAAAACTGTTTTCTCTAATTTTAACATTATCAATTATCATGACTTCATCAGAAATCTCCCTGGCTCAGGATTTAAAAGGTAACGGCATTGTTGAAAAGGAAACAAGAAGCCTTTCTTCATTTAATGAAATTGAAATCAACTCCGTGCTTAACGTATTTCTTAAACAGTCAGATAATGAATCAGTGACTGTTGAATCAGATAAAAATCTTATTCCTTATATCAAAACTTACGTTAAAGACGGCAGACTAATTATTGATGTAAAGGATAAATTTAAGCTGAAGAGCTCCACAAAGCTCAATGTCTATGTGTCTCTGAAAAATCTGACAAACCTGATTAACAATTCTGTTGGAAATGTAAAATCCGAAAACCGTCTTAATCTTTCATCTCTCAATATTATGAATAATTCAGTCGGCAATCTTGAACTTGACCTCAGCTGTAATAGTCTTAATGCTGAACTGAATTCAGTCGGTGACGTTACATTTCGGGGCAATGCAAATAATGCAAATATTCAGAATAATGGAGTTGGTAATCTTAAGGCTGGAGATATGACAGCAGAAGTCTTATTAATTGAGAATAATTCCGTTGGAAATTCTACAGTCAGTGCAAGCCGGGAACTGTATATTGAGTCTAACGGAGTGGGAAATGTTCTATATTCCGGCAACGCCGAATTAAAGAAGTCAGAATCAAATGGTGTAGGTAAAATTAAAAAAATGTAACTTAAATTTTATATTTAAAAAGGACCTTACTGTATTGATTCAGTAAGGTCTTTTATATTCAGCATTTCTCCAGAACTTTTGTTACTTCTCCTATAGCTTCGTCAATTTTCGCCTGAGGAACATTTTTTGCCTGATAATCTATTACAAATTTCCCGTCTTCTGCTTTTATATCTACATCTACTGAAAATTCAATAAAAACAATTTTCTTGCTTCCTTTAAGATTATATCCGTCAGTGATCTGAGACAGCTTTATATCATATTCAGCAATCTCTTTTGCAAAATCTGATTTCAGATTTTCGAGGGATTTTAAAAGCTCCTGCTTGGTCTTTCCGGGTTTGGCTATTGTGATCATAAGTATTTTATTTTTTGAATTATTTTACTTTTTTGAAATATTATTTTTGTTTTTGATTTGAAATTTTTTAAACTCATTTAAACAGATTTTATAAAGAAAATTCTTCTTAAGTTCATTTCAACAAATTCAATTTACGTTTAAAAATACTTAAACTTGATAATATTTACTGAATTACAGAAGTTTATTTAAAACAAATAAAAAATTATATCCAAAGTATTATTGTATGGAAAAATGAAACCGCATTCAACTTAAGCAAATTAATTTCATTTCTGTATTCATAAATTATTTCTATTGTTATACATTCGGATCGGATTTAAATTCTAATAATTTTATTCGGCAATTTTCCGCTTTAAATATGCCTTCATTTCAGTATTTATTATGTGTTAGGTAAAATTATTTACGGTCAAATAAATCCACTTCAAAAGATTTTGAAATTTCGTAAATTAAAACAGATTTTTACTAACCTCTAAACTCTCAGATGACTCAAAGCAACGGCACTGCAAATAAATTAATAAATGAAAAAAGTCCTTACCTAATTCAGCACGCATACAATCCCGTTGACTGGCATCCCTGGAACGAAGAAACTTTTGAACTTGCGAAGAAACTTAACAAGCCGATTTTCCTTTCTGTCGGATATTCTGCATGTTACTGGTGTCACGTAATGGAACGCGAGGTATTTGAAAATGAAGAAATAGCAAAACTGATGAATGAATATTTTGTGAATGTGAAAGTTGACAGGGAGGAAAGACCTGATGTGGACAGGGTATATATGACAGCCCTTCAGGCAATGACAGGTTCAGGCGGATGGCCTATGAGTATGTTTCTTACTCCTGATCTCAAACCGTTTTACGGAGCAACTTACGTTCCGCCAAGAGCAAAATACGGCAGAGCCGGTTTTGAAGATGTGATCGGGCAGATCCATGAGGTCTGGACCAAAAAGGAATCTGAAGTAATTGAAAGCGGGAATAAGATCACTGATAATCTGCAAAATGCCATTGAATCGAGAATCATTAAAGAGAACGACAGTGATTTAAACAAAGATATTTTAGATAATGCATTTGCTACCATTCAGAAAATTTATGATGAAGAATACGGCGGGTTCGGAAGCGGAAATAAATTTCCCAGACCTGTTGTATTTAATTTTCTTCTGGATTATTATTACCATACAGGGGACTTCAAGTCTCTTGATATCGTGACATTTACATTGAAAAAAATGTATGAAGGCGGAATGTATGATCATCTTGCCGGAGGTTTTCACAGATATTCGGTTGATAATATATGGAGAGTTCCACATTTCGAAAAAATGCTTTATGATCAGGCTCAGCTCATTACTACGTACGTGAATACTTATCTTGTTACAAAGAATAAGTTTTTTCTTTTTGTTGCTGAAGATACTGCCCATTACGTTCTTGATAATCTTCAGAATTATGATGGTGGTTTCTTTTCAGCAGAAGACGCTGAAAGCGCTTTGGATGCAGCCGAACCGAAAGTAAAAGAAGAAGGAGCTAATTATCTGTGGGAGAAAGATGAGATCGAAAAGATACTGGGAAAGGAAAATTCTAAGATCTTTAATTTTTATTACGGAGTAGAGCAGCATGGTAATACTTTAAACGATCCCCATGAGGTTTTCGGAACAAAGAATGTTTTGTTTATAGCTAATGATATTTTTGATACTGCTAAACATTTTGATATGACACCTGAAGAAATTGCAAAGATCATAGATGACAGCAGAACAAAACTCCTGCAGGGAAGAACCAAAAGACCAAAGCCCGGACTTGATGACAAGATACTTACTTCATGGAATGGATTAATGATTTCTGCTCTTGCGGATATTTTTAAAGTAACTGAAAATGAAGAGTATATTGATGCCGCAAAGATGGCTGTTGAATTTATAAAGAAGTATCTGTTCATTAATAAAAATCTTTTGCACCGTTACAGAGACGGCGAGGCAAAATATGACGGAGCTTTGGAGGACTATGCATATTTAATTTGCGGATTGATTGATTTATATGAAGCGACATTTGAGTTTCAATATCTGGAATTTGCTATTGAGCTGAATGAAATTACAATAAATAAATTTTATGATTTTGAGAATGCAGGATTTTATGATGTCGGGAATGAAGTAAAAGATGTAATTTTAAGAACAAAGGATGTATATGACGGAGCGGAACCTGCCGGAAATTCCATTCAGGTTATGAATTTACTCCGCCTTGGATATATTACTGACAATAAAAGTCACATTGAGAATGCTGAAAGCAGTTTAAAATTATTTTCAAATGATCTGAACAGACTTCCTTTTTCAAGTCCGCAGATGCTTTGCGCTTTGAGCTTTCTTTTACATTCGCCAAAAGAAATTATTATATCCGGGGATTTAAAAAATGAAAAAACCGGAGCTTTGGTAAAATGTATTAATGAAAAATTTATTCCGAATAAAGTTGAGATGCATGCAACCAAAGGACTTATGAATATTTCAAAATTTATTTCTAACGTTGTAAATAATGATACAGAGCCGGCGGTTTATGTTTGTGAAAATTATAAATGTAATCTGCCTACGGATGATATACATGAATTAAATAAATTATTAACTTAATTTTCCAGGCTATTTGGGAAACTATATTTTAAATTAAGGTAAAAATAGATAAATGACATATTCGAGTTAATTGAAAGAAGATTTTTTCAATTACTATTAATATTAAATAAAAGGAGACGCTATGCTTAACAACATTGATTTAAAGAATGTATTAGTACTGGATATAGAAACTGTTCCGCAGTTTTCCACATTTGAACATCTGAATGAAAACTGGAAAGACCTGTGGGCTCATAAGATGAAACATCTTATAAAAGACAATGTAACTGCCGCAGATACATACGAACGTGCAGGCATATATGCAGAGTTCGGGAAAATAATTTGTATCAGCGTTGGCGCATTTTATGGAGACAATGACGATATGAAATTCCGTCTGAAGTCATTTTACGGCGATGATGAAAAAGCTCTGCTTTTGGAATTTTCTGAATTGCTGAATAAAAATTATTACAAAGATGAACATACTGTCTGCGGTCATAATTCTAAGGAATTTGATTTTCCATTCATAGCTAGAAGATGCCTCATAAACGGAATTCCTATTCCGGCTATACTGGATAATGGAGGGAAAAAGCCCTGGGAAGTGAAATTGCTGGATACAATGGAGATGTGGAAGTTCGGTGATTATAAAAGCTATACTTCACTCAAACTGCTTGCAGCTTTATTCGGAATCCCCTCCCCTAAAGACGATATCGACGGAAGCCAGGTCGGGAGTATTTACTGGCAGGAAAAAAATCTTGAAAGGATAAAGATATATTGTCAGAAAGATGTAGTAACTGTTGCCCAGCTTCTTCTAAAATTCAAGGGTATGGAGCTGATGAAGGAAGAAAATATTATACATACAAATTAAAATTAAAGAAATTTTTTAAATATTAAATCAGGGAGTAACTAAACAAATGATATTCGATCTGGATCTTATCAAAAACGTTTATGCTAATTTTAAATCAAGGGTAGATGATGCTAAGAAACTTCTCGGCAGACCAATGACCTACACGGAAAAAATACTTTATGCGCATCTCTGGGAAAAACCTGAAATGCCATATGAAAGAGGAAAAGTATTTGCCGATTTCAGACCGGACAGGGTAGCTATGCAGGATGCAACTGCACAGATGGCATTGCTGCAGTTTATGTCTGCAGGAATTCCGAAGGTCGCTGTACCATCCACAGTACATTGTGATCATTTGATCGAAGCAGAGGTCGGCGCGAAAAATGATTTATTAAGAGCTTACGGTGACAATAAAGAAGTATATGAATTTCTTGCAAGTGTCTCAAACAAATACGGACTTGGATTCTGGAAACCCGGCGCAGGAATTATTCATCAGGTTGTTCTTGAAAATTATGCTTTTCCGGGAGGTATGATGATCGGAACTGATTCACACACTCCAAATGCAGGCGGACTTGGAATGATAGCCATTGGTGTCGGCGGAGCTGATGCTGTTGACGTGATGGCAGGCATGCCGTGGGAACTGAAGTTTCCTAAGATCATCGGCATTAAGTTAACAGGGAAATTATCCGGCTGGACCTCTCCAAAAGATGTGATCCTCAAGGTCGCCGGAATACTTACTGTTAAAGGCGGAACAGGAGCGATCATAGAATATTTCGGGGAAGGTACGAAAACAATCTCCTGCACGGGTAAAGGAACGATCTGTAACATGGGAGCGGAAATCGGAGCCACGACTTCCCTCTTCCCTTATGATGACAGAATGTCTGCTTATCTGAAAGCCACTGAACGAAAAGAAGTAGCTGATCTTGCAGACGGAATAAAAGAACATCTGAAAGCTGATGAAGGCAGTGAAAAATATTATGATGAAATTATAGAATTAGATCTGAGTTCACTCGAGCCGCACATTAACGGTCCTTACACACCGGACCTTGCCTGGCCGATTTCTAAATTCAAAGATGCTGTAAAAGAAAATAATTATCCTTCAGAGCTTAAAGTCGGATTGATAGGAAGCTGCACTAATTCATCATATGAAGATATGGAAAGGGCTGCTTCAGTTGCAGCGCAGGCATTGTCAAAAGGTTTGAGGGTTAAATCAGAATTCACTATCACTCCGGGTTCGGAACAGATACACGCTACAATTCAGAGAGACGGTCAGCTTGAAACATTTGAAAAGGTCGGAGGAATGGTTCTTGCTAATGCCTGTGGTCCGTGTATCGGACAATGGAAGCGTCACGATGTAAAAGACGGGGAAAGGAATTCCATATTGACATCTTACAACAGAAATTTTTCAAAAAGAAATGACGGTAATTCTGCTACGCATTCGTTTGTTGCCTCTCCGGAAATAGTAACAGCTTTGTCTCTTGCAGGTTCATTGAATTTCAATCCTTTA
>DAIPYG010000029.1:0-34559 GCA_036782875.1 Bacteroidota bacterium
CTTAATAAAAGTATAATCAAATGGGAAATGAAGTTGATATTCTCGAAAAAGTAACTTCCGGTGACTATAAATACGGTTTTACAACAGATGTCGAAATGGAGCTCGCACCGAAGGGACTTAATGAAGACATCATCAGAATGATCTCGAAGAAGAAGAATGAACCGGAATCAATGCTCGAATGGAGGCTGAAAGCTTATAAATTATGGCTTGAAATGAAAGAGCCGAAATGGGCTAACATTCATTATCCGGAAATTAATTATCAGGATATTATTTATTATGCAGCTCCGAAGAAAAAGAATGAATTGAAGAGTCTTGATGACCTTGACCCGGAAATAAAAAGAACTTATGAAAAACTGGGTATTCCTTTGGTTGAACAGATGTTTCTTGCCGGTGTAGCTGTTGATGCCGTTATGGACAGTGTGTCTGTTGCAACAACTTATAAAGACAAACTTGCAGAGCTTGGCATAATATTTTGTTCGATGAGTGAAGCAATTGAACTACACCCGGAGCTTGTACAGAAATATCTTGGTTCAGTGGTTCCGCAGTCGGATAATTTTTTTGCGGCTTTGAACTCTGCCGTCTTTACTGACGGTTCGTTCGTTTACATTCCCAAAGGAGTAAGATGTCCAATGGAGCTTTCGACTTATTTCAGGATAAATGCAGAGAACACGGGACAGTTTGAGAGAACTCTGATCATTGCAGATGAAGGAAGTTACGTAAGTTATCTTGAAGGATGTACTGCACCTATGCGCGATGAAAATCAGCTGCATGCTGCTGTTGTAGAACTTATTGCTTTGAAAGATGCAGAAATAAAATACTCAACGGTTCAGAACTGGTATCCGGGAGATAAAGAAGGAAAAGGCGGAATATATAATTTTGTGACAAAAAGAGGTATTTGTTTTGGTGATCATTCAAAAATATCCTGGACGCAGGTAGAAACAGGTTCTTCGATCACATGGAAATATCCGAGTGTGATTTTAAAAGGTGATAATTCAATAGGTGAGTTTTATTCCGTTGCCCTTACAAATAATTATCAGCAGGCTGATACGGGAACAAAGATGACTCATCTCGGAAAGAATACAAAAAGCAGGATCGTTTCAAAAGGAATTTCAGCCGGCAAGAGTAATAACAGTTACAGAGGTCTTGTCTCAGTGAGTAAGCGGGCAGACAATGCACGAAACTTTTCGCAGTGTGATTCTCTGCTTATGGGAGACAGATGCGGTGCGCATACTTTTCCGTATTTTGAAATTAAAAATACTTCAGCGCACGTGGAGCATGAAGCTACTACTTCCAAGATAGGTGAAGACATAATGTTTTACTGTAATCAGAGAGGCATATCACAGGAAGATGCCGTTGCTCTGATTGTCAATGGATATGCAAAGGAAGTTCTTAATCAGCTGCCGATGGAGTTTGCAGTGGAAGCGCAAAAGCTTCTGGCAATTTCTCTTGAAGGAAGTGTCGGGTAAAGTTCTTTCGATAAAACAGTATTAAGATTTTTTTTAAAAAATTAAATAATAAATTCTTATAGTCTTAAAGACTTTGAGAAAAAATATAAATAAAACATGTTAGAGATAAAAAATTTAAAAGCAAAAGTAGAAACAGACGAAGGCGGAAAAGATATACTTAAAGGACTTAACCTTAAAGTAAATGCAGGCGAAGTTCATGCTATCATGGGACCGAATGGTTCGGGTAAAAGTACTCTCGCATCAGTTATTACCGGGCGTGAAGGATATGAAGTTCAAAGCGGTGAAGTATTATTTGAAGGAAAAGATCTTCTTGAACTTTCACCCGAAGACAGGGCGCGCGAAGGAATTTTTCTTGCATTTCAGTATCCTGTAGAAATTCCCGGAGTGTCAAATACTAACTTTCTGAAAACTGCGGTTAATGAAATAAGAAAATCAAAAGGGCAAGAGCCGATGAGCTCGGTGGATTTTTTGAAGATGATAAAAGAAAAAGCTAAACTTGTTGACATCGAACCTGAGATGTTAAGCCGTTATGTCAATGTCGGATTTTCCGGAGGAGAAAAAAAGCGAAATGAGATATTTCAGCTTGCTATGCTTAATCCGAAACTTTCAATACTTGACGAAACTGATTCGGGACTTGATATAGACGCCTTGAGAACTGTTGCAGAAGGAGTGAACAAACTAAGATCAAAAGATAATGCATTTGTTGTCATCACACACTATCAGAGACTACTAGATTACATTGTTCCGGATTTCGTACACGTAATGCATGACGGAAAAATTGTTAAATCAGGCGGAAAGGATCTTGCGCTTCATCTTGAAGAGCACGGATATGACTGGATTACTGATATGAAAGAAGAAGCAGCTGTTTAAGTCTTCTTAAGAAACAAAGTTTATGCGGGCTGCCGCGGATAAAATTAATACTAAAATTTAATGGATAATATATCTAAAGAAAATATCGATCTGAAAATCAAGCTGCTTCAGGATTTCATGGAAATTGAAACTTCATTGAACGGAGAATCTAAAAGCAGTTTTCACAAAATAAGGCAGGATGCTATTGTAACTTTCGAAAAGCTTGGGTTTCCTGTTAAAAAGCTAGAAGAGTGGAAATACACTAATATCAATCCTATCCTTAAGCATGAATTCAAAACGACTGTACCATTTTCAGTTACTAATATCAGCAAAGAAGATATTAAAGAATTTTTGGTTGAGGAAAAAAACACAAACATACTTGTATTTGTGAACGGGCAATTCAGCAATATTCTTTCACATATCGTGACAAAAAACGATAATGTCTATATTGGAAATTTTATTGAGGGGAGAGTTAAGTTTGGTGAAGTTATTGACAAGCACTTTTCAAAATATGCGGATTACAGAAATCAAAGCCTGACAGCTTTGAATACTGCATTTGCAAAGGACGGAGCTTTTATTTTCGCGGGAAAAGGAGAAGAAGTGAAAGAGCCGGTTCACATACTTTATATATCAGATTCAAGAGAGGATAGTTATTTATGTCAGCCGAGAAATTTATTTGTGGCAGAAGAGAATGCAAATTTAAAAATTGCTGAAGAATATTATTCTATAGGAGAGAAGCACAGCTTTACGAATGTTGTGACTGAAATATACTGCGGGGCGAATTCAAATCTTGAGAGATATAAAATCCAGAACGAAGGAGATAATGCTTACAACATTAACACTGCAAACGTGATGCAGGAAAAGGACAGCAGGTTTTCGGATACAACAGTTTCATGGGGAGGCGCAATTACAAGAAACAATCTCTGTGCTTTGTTCAACGGAACGAATACGGAATGTCATTTTTACGGATTGTATCTTTTAAATGGAAAGCAGCATGTTGACAATCATACACTGGCAGATCACGCTATGCCGAATTGTTACAGCAATGAGTTGTATAAAGGTATCATTGATGATAAGGCAACCGGAGTATTTAACGGAAAGATAATGGTGAGGGAAGATGCGCAGAAGACAAATGCTTATCAGTCAAACGGAAATATACTTTTATCAGCAGATGCAACAGTATATTCCAAACCTCAGCTTGAAATATTTGCAGATGACGTAAAATGCAGCCACGGTGCTACAACAGGTCAGCTTAATGAAGATGAAATGTTCTATCTTCAGGCAAGAGGGATTGGTAAAGAAGAAGCAAGAGTATTGCTGCTGAATGCATTTGCTGGAGATGTGATTGATTCGGTGAAGATAGACAGCCTGAGGGAAAAATTAGAAAGGACTTTGTCAGAAAAGTTAGCAAGGAAATAATGGAACAGTATATTTTGCTTGAAAATATTGTGAAAGAAAAACCAGAGATTCCTTTCGATGTGTATGAACTCAGAAAAGAATTCCCGATATTAAATCAGAAGATAAATGGTAATCCGTTAGTCTACTTTGATAATGCAGCAACAAACCAAAAACCATTGTCAGTAATAAATTCAATTTCAGATTATTACAAAACAATCAACAGCAATGTGCACAGAGGAGTGCATTCATTAAGTGAGAAAGCTACAGCAGCTTATGAAGAAGCAAGACTGAAAGTAAAAGAGTTTATCAATGCAGATTCCGTTAAGGAAATTATTTTTACAAAAGGAACTACAGAAGGTGTAAACCTTGTAGCTTCATCTTTCGGTGAAGTAATCCTGAAAGAAGGAGATGAAGTTATAATATCACAGATGGAACACCATTCAAATATGATTCCGTGGCAGATACTTTGTGAAAAGAAAAAAGCAGTTCTTAAATATATTCCTGTCAATGAGGCGGGCGAACTGATGATGGATGAATTTGTAAAGATGTTAAATGAAAAAGTTAAGATGATCTCTGTTGTTTATGTCTCAAATTCACTCGGAACAATAAATCCGGTCAAAGAAATAATTGACATTGCTCACAGACATAATATTCCTGTAATGCTTGATGCGGCGCAGGCAGCTCCTCATCTGAAAATAGATGTGAAATATCTTGACTGTGATTTTCTGGCATTTTCCGGTCACAAGGTTTATGGTCCTACGGGGATTGGCATTTTGTATGGAAAAGAAAAATTTCTTGAGAATATGCTTCCTTATCAGAGCGGTGGTGAAATGATAAAGACAGTCACTTATAATAAAACAGTGTTTAATGAGCTGCCATATAAATTTGAAGCTGGGACACCAAATATAGAAGGAGCGATCGGACTTGGAGCAGCTGTTGATTTTGTAAACGGTCTTGGTCAAAAAAATATTCTCGGATACGAAACAGAGCTCCTTGATTACGGGAACAAGAAATTAGAAGCATTAGGCGGAATAAGATTCATAGGAACTGCAAAAAAGAAAGCAAGTGTGATATCATTTTTAATTGACGGTGTTCATCCTTATGATACAGGTACAATACTGGATCAGATGGGAATTGCAGTCAGGACAGGTTTTCACTGCACTCAGCCGCTTATTGAACAAAAATATAATCTTCCCGGAACAGTCAGAGCTTCCTTTGCAGTTTACAATACAAAGGAAGAAATAGATAAACTGGCTGAAGGTTTACAGAAAGTAAAGAAGATGTTTCTTTAATTTTATCTGAAAGAATAATTGATAGATATGATATATTCACAAATCAAAATAATTAATAGAGGTACAGATTTATAATGAGTATTGATTCTATAGATAAAACTGAAAAGGAAATTGAAGAAGAATTCAGTTTATTTGACGACTGGATGGGGAAGTATGAGTATATAATTGAGCTTGGAAAAGATCTTCCTCTGATAGATGAAAAATATAAAACAGAGGAATATAAAGTCAAAGGATGCCAGTCGCAGGTTTGGCTGAATGCAGAACTTAAAGACGGAAAAGTATTTTATAAGGCAGATAGTGATGCAATCATTACAAAAGGTCTGATCGCGCTGCTGATAAGGGTTTTATCCGGGCATAAGCCGGAAGAAATAACCGATGCGAAACTTGATTTTATAAATAAGATAGGAATGAAAGAGCATTTATCACCAAACCGTTCGAATGGCTTAATGTCAATGATCAGTTACATGAAAAAATATGCATTAACTTATTCAGGGAAAAATGTTAACTAGAATAAAAAATTTTTTTACAAAAGAGACAAAAATTGATACTGACAATGAGTCTGAATCAAAACCTATGAACGAAGATAAAACTACTGAAAAAGAATTATCAAATACCGTAAATCAAACTAACGGAAATATTCAAAGTACTTCTGAGCAGTCAGGGATTGAAAAGAACCCGCCTGCAGAATTTATAGATAAGATAATTCCTGAGAAAGAATCAGAAGTAAATACTGTTTCTGTCACAGAAAAATCAGCGCATTCACAGGAAGAGATAAAAGATGAAGTAATTAAAGTCTTAAAGACCTGTTATGATCCGGAGATACCTGTCGATGTCTGGGAGCTGGGATTGATATATGAAATAAATGTCGCCACAAACGGAGATGTTTTAATTGTGATGACTCTTACATCCCCATCCTGTCCTGTTGCAGGAATACTCCCGAACGAAATCGAACAGAAAGTTAAGGAACATCCGATGGTCAATGACTGTAAAGTTCAGCTGACTTTTGATCCACCATGGAGTCAGTATAATATGTCCGAAGTTGCAAAGCTTGAACTTGGTTTTCTGTAGACTTAAATAGGTTGGAATTGATTTGATGAATATGTAAGATCTTTAACTATGATTCTTTGACAAGCAAATCAGTAAAATTAATGCAAACTAACATATAAAAATCCCGAAAAAATTTTCCTCATATAAATCATTTCATCATTAAATCTTGTTAATAACAAATGTCCATCAAACATTATCCTCTGAAAGTTAAGAAAATTTATAAATTAACAAAAGATGCTGTTTCAATTTCACTTGAAGTTCCTGATGAACTGAAAGAAATATTTAAATATACTCAGGGTCAGTTTCTTTCCTTACAAGTAAATATAAATGGACAGGAATTCAGAAGGGAATATTCCTTATGCAGCAGCCCTTATACAGACAAAGATCATAACATTGCATCAAAAATAATATCGAACGGAACGGTTTCAAGTTACCTGTATTATGATCTGAAAGAAGGTGATATCATTCAGTCATATCCCCCTCAGGGAAAATTCTTTACTGAACTGAAACCGGAAAATCAAAAATATTATATTCTCATAGGAGGAGGTAGCGGTATTACTCCTTTGCTCTCTATATTAAAATCAGTGCTCTATGCAGAACCTGAAAGCAAAGTAATTCTTTATTACGGAAATACTTCGGAGGAAAGTATAATGTTCAGAAAGGAACTTGACGAATTGCGCGAAAAACACAATGAGAGGTTTAAGATTTATTATACAGTTGAAACTTCCGACAGCAACTGGAGCGGACTTAAAGGCAGAATAAACAAAACAGATCTGATGAATATTCTTAATGATAATCCTGAAGTAACGAAAACAGAGCAGGAGTATTTTATCTGCGGACCCGGCGAAATGATGGAGATAGTAAAACAAACTTTAGTAAACGAAAAAATCTCATCTGAAAAAATCCATATAGAATATTTTACAGCGCCTGTACATCATGAAGAATACATTCCTGAAGGTGAGGAAAGTGATGTCATTAAGGAAAGAAAAGTTAAAATTATTTTAGAAGGCAGTGAGTATGATATTGTTGTACCTCCTTCTTTTAATATTCTCGATGCCGCAATTAAATCTGATCTTGATCCGCCTTATTCTTGTAAAGCCGGGATCTGTACAACCTGTCGCGCTAAAATATATTCCGGAAAGATAAAGATGGATGAGCGTGAAGGATTGTCTGATGCTGAAATTGAAGAAGGTTATATTCTTACCTGCCAGTCACATCCGCTTACGGATAATGTAAAGATAGAGTATATGTGATAGATTCTGAAAACTGTATTAAAAAAGAGAGTGATTAATATTCTCAGTCTCTTTTTAAAAATAAAAGATATTTTCGGAAAAAATGCTTGTCAGCCTGATTGTTGTGACATCCGGTAACAATATCTGCTTAATTATTTTTACCGGTCATTTCTTCCGCTTTTCATTACTGGATGGGGATCCTGATCTGATAATTTACTTTCCTTCATACTGTTTTTATATTTATCAAACTCTTTTCTGTTCTTAAATATAACCAGATTATTTTTATTGAAACTTATCTCTTCAAGATCTGAATAAATTCTCGGGCGTGAATTCTTGTTAAAGTTTCTTACGAAATCCACGAACTCTCTGTCATACCATCGTTCATGACAACCTTCAGATATATCATATCGTCTTTCAATTCTAAATTTTGATCTGAAAATTCTTTTATAAATTCTGTAAACACAAAAATTGACAGGGTAGTCAAAGAAATAGATGAGTTCAGCCCGGCTTGCTCTGAGTCCAAGGGTTCTTGTATAATTACCGTCAATGATCCAGTTGTCCTTCAGAATTATTTCTTTGATAATCGAATCAAATTCTTCCCTATTCCGGGTTTCCCAACCGGGCTTCCAGAAAATCTTATCCAGATGAGTCACCGGAATATTAAGATTCTCTCCAAGAAACTTTGAAAAAGTGCTCTTACCGGATCCGCTGTTACCAATGACAAGTATTCTTTTTTTATTGCAGTTCATAAGAATGATTCATCAATTTCAGATATACTTTACGGAAATATTATTGCTTTCCTTTTTGACCGGCGAAATTTCGTTTAATCATTGCTGAATACTTTTTCAATCCGAAACGACTGTAAAAATTTTCAAGTTTATCATCACATACCAGATCGACCATATAATAATCTTTAAGTTCGATCATCATTCTTTTTACAAGCTCACTTCCAATTCCCTTATTCTGATATTCAGGCAGCACTTCAAGCAATGGAATGTAAGCAGATAATACTTTGTCACTTAACGCATTTATAAATCCAACTACAATATTCTTTTCATCATCAATCGCCAGAATTTTGTGCTGACTGTTTTCTAATATTGCAAAAAATTTTTCCGGAGCTGGATACTCTTTCCACCCGCTCGGACGGAAGAATCCGTTTACCATCTCTGGTGAAATATTGTCAGCAGTGTTTTTATATACTATCATATTCTATTTTAAAAGAAACAGAAATCTCATCAAAAGCACAAGTGTGAACCCGTCTTTAATTTTTCCGTCAATGATCATTTTCTTTATTTCATCTGTTGAAAACCATTTTGCTTCAAGGATTTCATTTGGATCAATTTCTGATGTGATCTGTTTTACATTCTTTGCATAATAACAATGAAATATCTGGCTGCTTGAACCTATGGAGGGATAATAATTTCCAATATGAACGAGATCTTTCCTGTCAGCTGTGCAACCTGCCTCTTCCTTTAGTTCCTCCAGAACTACATCTGCGGGATCGCATCCGGGAGGAATAGTTCCTGCAGGGACTTCCCAGCTTTCATAATCATTTATGTAACGGTAATTCTTTACAAGAATTATTTTCCCGTCAGTATTTTCTGCAACGATCCCTGTACCGTGTCTCTGAAATTCAATTGCCTCAAACTCAATCATTGATCCGTCCGGCAATTCCACCTGATCAAGATTTATGTGGATCCATTTCCCTTCAAAGCCTTTTATTGTTGATCTTATATTCCAGAATTTATTTTCTTCCATATTTTAAAAATAAAAAACCCGCATTGAACTGCGGGCTGTAAATATTTCTTAAAAAATAATTTGACTTAGTTTTTATCGGATGATGTATTTAAAATTTTGATTCCAATTGCATCTATCTCCATTACTTTCTGCGGTCCTACTATTGATTCATTACTTACGGGATTTTTCGATTCTTCATTATAATGCCTTGCATCATCTTCAGATATCTCAGTAATCTTAAATTTACCGTATATTACGGCTTCTCTTCCTGCTATGTCTTTCGGAAGAAAAAATTCATGGGAAGTTGTAGCTCTGACTGACTTGGATCCGTCCGTCATCACCATCCAGCATCCCATTCCCTGACAAACTTCCGCTACAGTCCCTTTAACAAGTATTACTCTTTCATTATTTTCATCTGCGCTTTTAAGAAGGTCTCCGTAATCCATTGCTGTCATTCCGGGATCAAAATCCTTTCCATAGAGCATACCATCCGCAGTGGCAGTTCCTACAGGTTCCGTTGATGCAGACTTTTCATGATTCTGAGCAAATGCTGAGGTGGAAATTAATATTATTGTTATTACTAATAATGAAATTCGCTTTTGTAAGTTTTTCATTGTATTTCCCTTCTGATTTAATTTTATGTTCAGCAAAAATAATAAATATGTTTATGAATAAAAATCTATATCAATTATACATCCTGATAATAATCAAAGATACAGTTCTTCAAAACATATATGATCTGACTCAATTCAGTCGGAATAAATATTCCGTCTCTGATAATCTCTTCTCATCTTCTTTACTTTCAAGTTCAAGCTCGATTACAAGTCTTTCTTTATCCGGAGCAATATTATATTTTCCTTTCCTGTCATTTGAAATTGTCTCTATCAGATTTTTATAAAACTCACTTTCAAAGATCTTATGCTCTTTGTCATTGGGAAAGTACAGATTAAGATCTCTGTTACGGATTGTTACTTTTTCCAGACCAAGATGTGTTGCTTTGATTTTGATTCTTATTATTCTCAGAAGATTGGATACATCATCAAGATATTCACCGAACCGGTCTCTGAGTTCGTCAGAAGTTATTTTCAGTTCATCTTCATTGTTGAGTTCGAAAAGTCTTCTGTATATGTTTAGTCTCTCAGTGTCATTCTGGATATAATCTTTAGGAATAAGCGCATTCAGATCATTCTCTATTACGGTGCTCTTTTCTTCAATTTTTTTCTTTATGCTCTCGTTGATTTTTTGCAGAGAGGATTCATTTGCAAAGAGATCTTTGAATTCATTTTCCTTTAACTCCAGCACTGCTTCTTCTATAATGCTTATGAACATATCAAAGCCGATCTCCTGCACAAACCCGCTTTGCTGCTGTCCGAGTAAATTTCCCACTCCGCGAATTTCCATATCACGCATCGCAAGATGAAAACCTGAACCAAGATCAGTGAATTCTTCTATTGCCTGAAGTCTCCTGACCGCTGTCTTCGTAAGCTTACCGTCCGGCGGTGCTATAAGATAAGCGAATGCCTGTACTTCACTCCTGCCGACTCTCCCCCGCAGCTGATACAGTTCGGCAAGTCCGTATCTGTCAGCATTGTTTATAATGATTGTATTTACATTAGGTATGTCAAGTCCTGATTCGATTATTTTTGTGCAAAGAAGAACGTTCAGTTTTTTTTCTATGAAATTTATTACAATATTCTCAAGCTCTTTTCCGTCCATCTGCCCGTGAGCAATTCCAATCTTAGCTTCGGGAACGTATGTTTTGATCGTGTCACCGAGTGTATGAAGATTTTTAATTTTATCGTTCACAAAATAAACCTGACCGCCTCTGTTTATCTCATGCCTGATTATTGATCCTATCTGATGCCAGTCTAATTTTAATATTTCTGTTAAAATAGTTTTTCTGTTTTTTGGAGGTGTATTTATAATTGATAGATCTCTCGCTCCGAGCAGTGAAAAGTTCAATGTCCGGGGAATCGGTGTCGCAGTCAGTGTTAGCGTATCAACATTCGGCTTTATGCTTCTGAGTTTCTCCTTTGCTTTTACTCCGAACCTCTGCTCTTCATCTATTATCAGCAATCCAAGATCTTTGAATTTAATATCTTTTGAAAGAATGCGGTGAGTGCCGATCAGTATATTTAATTTCCCTTCAGCCAGTCTTTCCAGAATCTTTTTCTGCTCTTTAGTACTTTTTAATCTTGTAATGTTCTCAACTTCCACTGCAAACGGAGACAGTCTGTCACGGAATGTATTGTAATGCTGCACTGCAAGTATAGTAGTCGGAACAAGTACGGCTACCTGTTTATTATCCATTACTGATTTGAAAGCAGCTCTTACCGCAACTTCTGTTTTGCCAAATCCTACATCACCGCAAACAAGCCGATCCATGGGATTTATAGTTTCCATATCTTCTTTTGTCTCTTCAGTAGCTCTGAACTGATCCGGTGTATCTTCATACATAAAATTTGCTTCAAGCTCTTTCTGCCAGTGTGTGTCAGCTGAAAACTTAAATCCAATCTCGGATTTTCTTTTTGCGTAAAGAACGATCAGATCTCTAGCAATATCCTTTACCTGTTTCTTTGCCTTAGCTTTAAGCTTGTCCCATTCGCCGCCTCCAAGACGTGTAAGAGCAGGAGCGTGACCTTCAGCTCCGGAATATTTCTTAATGTAGTTTATGTTGTTAAGATTTAAAAACAACTTGTCCGTTCCGTGATATGTAAGCACAACAACTTCCTGATTGTTATTTCCAACTGTAATTTTTTTCAATCCGGAATATTTTCCAATCCCGAAATCCCTGTGAACTACATAATCGCCGTACTGCATTTCTTTCAGTTCGCTGAAAGTCAGACCTTTGAACTTGACCTTGCGTTTCTTTATCTGCTTAAAGTATCTTCCGAATATCTGATGCTCTGTATAAAGAAGTATCTTCTCATCATTAAATAAAAAACCGTTATGAAGAGATTCAGCAACTACATAAAATTTATTTTTAATACTGAATTCCCGACTGCTGCTAATATCATTTAAATTATGCTCTTCGGTTTCGTTATGTATCTTCTCATCCTGTTCAATAATATTTTCATCTTCAAAATCTTCAATCAGTTCTTTTATCCTGCCTGCCTGAAGTTCATCCGATGCAAGTATGTATGCAGTGAATCCTTTCTTAATATTCTCACAGAGATTCTGATAAAGGGATTTTAAATTGGAATGAAACTCAGGCTGAGGTTTTGAGTCAAAGTTGATTTCAGTAAATTCAGATGATTGAGAACTGTCACCAATTTCAGCAATGACATTTGTAAATGAGGATAAATAAATTTTTCTGAATTTATCGAGACTTTCTGAAATATCCTTTTCCTTAATTTCATTTAATGTTATCTCCGGCTCATCGATTATGATTAAAGCATCTTCCGGAATGTAATCCATAATTATCTCTTCTGACTCGTTGTCACTTTCCTCTTTGTTTTCATCACTGTTTAAGTTTATCCCGATCTTTGCAGAGTCAATTTCTCTGACTGATCTCTGAGAATTCAGGTCGAATTCTCTTATGGATTCAATGGTGTCTCCGAAGAATTCAATCCTGACGGGGCTTTCAAGGTTCTCGGCAAATAGATCAATGATCCCTCCTCTTACTGAATAATCTCCTGCTTCCTCTACAAAGTCTTTTCTGTTGAAGTTATATTTTTCAAGAGTAACTATCAGATCATCAAAGCTATTATTTTCATTTTTCCTTAATTCAATTATGGAAGCTTTGAATTTATCTTTTGATATGAGTTTGTTTCCCAGCTCTGAAGCATTTGCAATAACAATAAATTCATTTCCTTCGGACAGATCGATCAGGATTCTCGATGTTGATTCACTGTCCGAAAGCCCTGAAGAATAAGCAGAGATGTTCTCACCCGATTCGAGAAGTTCAAGATCATCTTTAAGCTTAACGATCCTGTCATTATCGTGTGAAATATAAAATATTTTTTTAGAGGAATTACTATAAATATAATTTACAAAAAAGGATGCGAGAGAGCCGCTGACACCGCTGAGAACTATACTCCGGTTGTTTTCACCCAATGCGTTTTTAAGAAGAGAAAATTTTCCGGAAGCGAATATCTCTGTCCTTATTTGCTTAATTGAATCTGCCATTACATTTCCCCGAATCCTTCTGCAAAAAATTTTATCATTTCTTCTGAAAGTTCTTTCTCATCATCTCCCTCGAATCTAAGCGTGAGAGTAGAACCCTGTTCGGCAGCAAGTGTCATCACTCCTATTATGCTTTTGCCGTTGACTTCAAATCCGTCTTTAGAAATATAAAAATCCGCTTTGAATTTTGCAGCGATCCTTACTATCATGGATGCGGGTCTTGTATGCATTCCTGCTTTGTTTACAATTGTTACTTCGGTCTCTATCAATGAATATGATTAAATGAAATTATGATTTCTCTTTCTTAATGATTTATTTCTTTTCTTAAAAGCTCCGTCCCATCAGCATCTCCGCAAACCATCTCAGACTCTCCTTATTTTCCCCGTCAGGCAGGTTGTTCAGATTCCTGTATGCAAGCTCTGTATATTTTTTTATCTCCTTCAGAGCAGAATCAATAACTCCGTATTTAATGTATATATTTTTTATCTCAGAGATCGCGGCTGTATCATCGGGACTTAATCCGGTCTTATTCACAATGTTCAATATTTTGATTTTATCTTTTTCATCCGTCACAGCTTCCAATGCTTTGATTAGCAAATATGTTTTTTTCCCTTCTACAAGATCCCCGCCTGTCTTTTTTCCGAATTCAGTTTCATCGGCAGTTATGTCTAGCAGGTCGTCCTGTATCTGAAACGCAAGCCCGATATTAGCTGCATAATTTCTGACATTCTCAACAAGTTCATTGCTTCCGTTTCCGATCAGAGCTCCTACAACCGCGGATGTCTCAAGCATCTTGGCTGTCTTCTTGCTTATCATCATCATATATTCATCCAGAGTCACATCCTTTCTGTCTTCATATTCCTTATCAAAGCTTTGCCCTTCACATACTTCTATGATTCCTTCAGTGAATGTTTTTACGATCTCATCAAGTCTGTCCGATTTTGTTTTCAACAGATAAGAATAAGCCATTCCGATAAGATGATCGCCTGTAAGTATTGCAACATTGTCATTCCATTTTTTATGAACAGCCGGATTACCTCTTCTTGTATCAGCATTATCCATAATGTCATCATGGACAAGGGTGAAGTTATGAAGCATCTCAATGGCGACGCCTGCATTCAATGCATCTCCGGGTTTGCCTCCCGCAGCCTCGCACGAAATCATAATCAATATCGGACGGATCCTTTTACCGCCGCTGTTTAAAACATATTTTAAAGGATCATAAAGAGTTTCGGGTATCTGCTTTTTAACTGAGTTTGAAAGTATCTCATCAACACTTTTTTTATACTGCAGATATTTATTGAAATGATTTGTCATAATCTTTTTAAATTAAACTTTCTGAAAGTCTGATGAAACGATTCATAAAAAAAAACGTTTACTTTTAACATTACAGAACACTATAAAGAAATTTAAAAAACTATTTAACAATTATCAAACCTTGCCATCAGGAATATAAGTGCATTCAAATAAATCATTTAATCAGCGGTCATTTTTTGGGACTTAATTCTGTTAGGTGTATTTTCTAAATTATTCACCAATATATAAAATTAAAGATTTTAGTTATATGAAATTACAAAAGAAAACCGGAGATATATTTTTTACAGTTATTGTTTTTATTGCAGCAATGTCTTTTTTCAGCTTCAAACCGACCGAACTTACCAAGGAGAAGATCTATTCTTCAATAAAAAAAGTATCTCAGAATAAAGTATCCGGCGGTGATCTTCCGGACTGGGCAAAAATGGATCCGGATAAAGACGGATATGAAGGTACTCGCACAAATACATTTTATAATTATCTTAAGACCTTAAATTCTGTTCCGGAAAAGAAGAATGTTATTGTTGCTGTTATTGACTCCGGATTTGATATTGATCATCCGGATCTGAAAAATAATATATGGAGCAATGAAGCTGAAGTAAACGGAACAGCCGGAGTAGATGATGATAATAACGGTTATGTAGATGATTTTCACGGATGGAATTTTCTGGGTAAAGCAAAACTACTGTCACTGGAAGTAACCAGAGAGTACAAAAGATTAAAGAAAGAAAATACTCCTGAGTCAGACGGGTATTTTATAAAAGTACAGGAAGAATACGAAGAAAAAAAAGATGAGATAATGTCTACGAACGTTGGAGTAAAACAGACACTGGATGAATTACTGGATGCAGAAAAAGTTCTGATCAAAAATAAAATAACCACCGATCCGAAAAGACTTCAGGAAATTTCTTTCAGCCTTCCGGAAGGAAAGGTAAGTGATGCCGCCTCCATAATACTGGGTGTTTATATGCTTTTCGGAATGGATAAAAAAGAACTGGAAGAGCTGAATACAGAATATGAGAACAAAGCGAAATGTCTGTTTGATACAACCGATACTTATATTCTTGTAGGTGATAATCCTGATATACTTCTTGAAACTAATTACGGTAATAATGATGTAACCGAAAAATCAGAGATTCACGGAACTCACGTTGCGGGAATAATCGCATCTGAAAAAACAGGTCAGGCGCCATTTGCAAAATTAATGCTTCTTAGAGCCGTTCCAAATGAAGGAGATGAAAGAGATAAAGATGTCGGTAATGCCATAAGGTATGCTGTCGATAACGGCGCGAGTATCATAAATATGTCCGCTGGAAAATACTTTTCAAAAGATCCTGATTTTGTTGTGGATGCAATTAAGTATGCTGAAGAAAAAGGTGTACTGTTTGTTATATCTGCCGGGAATGAAGGAAAGAACGTAACTGACATTCCAAACTTTCCAATGAAATTCCATATGGTGAATGGTGAGAAAATATTTTTTTCGAATATGATCGTTGTCGGCGCAAACTCCTGGATGAAAAAATGGTCTCTGGAAAAAGACCCTGAAAATAAAAATGTTAAGTTTGATCTCTCTGCTCCGTTCAGTAATTTCTCTAAAGAAACTGTGGACATCTTTGCTCCGGGAGTTCAGATAAATTCTACTGTTCCGAACAACAAGTATAAAAAAATTGACGGTACAAGTATGGCTTCACCTGAAGTCACAGGTATTGCGGCTATTTTAAAAGCGTATTTTCCGGATCTTACAGCTCAGCAGTTAAAGGAAGTAATAGTTTCAACTGCCAGGCAATATCCGGGATTGATGGTGAAAGTAAAAGATAGATCTGCAAAAGAATCATTTTCAAATATGTCAAGATCCGGAGGTGTGATCGATATGATGAATGCATTTAAGAAAGCTCAGGAAATCCAAAGTCTTCAAAATTAGAGCTTAATATCGAATATTGCAGAGGGTAATTTGCAATTTTTAATTTAAAATACTTTCACTCCGGCGAAATACGTTTCATAAACCTTTGCATCTCTGATCTCATCTCCCGTCATTTCAAACAGATCATTTTCCATCACAATAATATCAGCATATTTTCCCGGTTCGAGACTGCCTCTTTCTTTTTCATCATATGTTGCATAAGCATTGTTTATTGTATATGCCTCGAGACATTCAATCAATGAAAAATTATTTTCAGCCAGAAAACCATTTTCAAACCCGAGTGCATTTCTTGTCATTGCATAATAAATATTTTCAAACGGACTGATTCCAACAATCGGAAAGTCCGTTCCCAGGCAAATCACCGCACCGATGTCAATCAGCTTTTTATAGTTGTGCTCCGAACGGAAATCATCAAGAATTTCATAAGCAGTCTTTGCATCGCTGAATAAATGCGCCGGCTGAACAGAAGCAATTACTTCAAGATCTTTAAATCTTATGAAATCATTTTCTCTTATATGCTGCGCATGTTCAATACGGAATCTTCTGTCCCGTTTACCGTTTTCCCGGATCAGCTCTTCATTCAGGTCAAGAAGTTCTGTAACTGCCTTATCACCTATTGCATGCACGGACATTTGTATTCCTGCTTTATCAATTTCAAAAGCCAGCTTTTCAAACTCACCGCTGTTTACAAATTCAGTTTTGATCCCGTTATGATTTGAATTTTTATAATTCGAGTGCATAAGCGCGGTTTTGCTGGAAAGAGATCCGTCATAAAATGCTTTAAGCGATTGAAATTTTATTTTATCCGTGATCTCAGAAAATTCATCCCGGTATTTCGTTAATTTATAAAATTCCTTAAAGGGAAGTCTTGCATCAACTCTGAGGGAAAGCTTGTTTTGTCTGATCAGGTTCTTATAAATTTCAAGATCATCTGTCAAAGTAATGTCCGAGATAGCAGTTATCCCAAGTGAATGCAGATTTCTTATCTGATCTATGACAACTCCTGTCCTTTCATTTACGGAAGCCGGAGGTATTTTATCCAGTACAAAGTCACGGGCTCTTTCTTTTAGCTCACCGGTAAAATTACCTTCTGAATCCTTTATGATCTCATCCGGCGTAAAATTTCCTGCTGATTCTAAAATACCTGACATTTCCAGAGCTTTGGAATTAGCAAAAGCCGAATGAGCATCAAACCTGGATATTACAATTGGCACATTACTGCATATATCATCAAGAAAATTTTTATGCATTCTAATTTCTTCAAGGAAATTCTGTTCTGAAAAAAATCCACCACTTATCCATTTTGCTCCGTTGCTTTTTCTGTAATTACTTATGATACTTTCGAAATCACTTTTTGTCCTGGCATTTCTGAGATCAAGCTGTGAATTTTCAAACGAGCCTTTTATAAAATGAATATGTCCGTCAGTAAATGCCGGCAGAATAAGCTTACCTTTCAGATCAATGATCTCATTAAAATCATTTTTCAGATCAGTTAACCGTGCTTTTATTCCGGTAAAAATAATTTTTCCTGTTTCCGAATCGAATCCTATGGAATCGGCAAAGGTATTCTTTCCTGTCCAGACCTTTGCATTTGTAAAAAGAGTTTTCATTTTTATGTGAATGTTATTTAGCAATATCCAAGAAGTAACTGAATATATAAATTTGTAATTTTGAATAAATTATTTTTTCTAAATCAAACATTAAATGAAAAATGAAAAACGCGGTCAACTGGTTTGCCATTCCTGCTGCTGATTTTAACAGGGCAGTTAAATTCTACAATGCGGTATTTGATTTCAGTTTACACGTATCTCAAATGGGAGGTTCTGTTATTGCTTTCTTTCCTGTAGAAGACGGAGGCATCGGAGGACACATCTCAAAGAGTGATACTTTCAAACCTTCGGAGAACGGACCTTTGCTTTATCTTAACGGAGGAGAGGATCTGCAGAAAATACTTGACAGAGTGGAATCTGCCGGCGGAAAAATTACATATCCTAAAACACAGATCACACCTGAAATAGGATATATGGGAATTATAATTGATTCCGAAGGTAACAGGGTAGGATTACATTCACCGAAATAATTCCTTAAAACCAGATTCAGCTTCCGGTAAAAATCTCTAAGCCGCAAAGACACGAAGCAAAAGAATTATTTAAATTAATTATTGCTTTGTGTCTTTGTATTATTAAAGTCTTGAAACTTTAATTATTCGGATATTTCATATTACTATACGGACATTCGTTCTGTGGCTGTCATGCATTTTAATCAATTTGTTCGACAACATACTTACCCCAAACTGACAGAATCAATTGTTTAAATCCCGTAGGGATTTAATATTAGCAGAAAATTATAGGCAAGGATAAACAATTACGTAGTGATTGAAAGTCCTAATGTTCCACGTTACATTTCGTCCCTACGGGACGATTAAATCTATTATATATATCTACCAATATTGAATCCCTACGGGATACTTTTAAAATAATGTATCTAAGCACAATTTTTAATATAGAACATTTTGATAGGACAAATGTCCTTATTTTATGAGAAGCATTTTCTTTGTAGCCGAAAAACTATTAGTTTCAAGTTTATAAAAATAAATGCCACTTGTGAGTTTGGATGCATCGAAGGAAACCTCATAACTTCCCCGCGTTTGAACCTGATTTACCAAATTAGAAACTTCTTTACCTGAGATATCAAATATTTTAAGAGAAACGTAATTCGAAATTGGTAATTCGTAATTGATCTTCGTGACCGGATTGAACGGATTAGGATAATTCTGTTTAAGCTCAAATGCACCTGCGATTGAATTTGAGATTTGATTAATTCCAACAGTCTGAGAATATTTGAAAGTTACGTAATCAACGCTGTTAGGTCCGTCATAGCTGTATCCCGTAACGTAAATATTATCATTAATATCGGAAAATATTGATGAAGCAATATCACTTCCGTTTGATGCTCCATTATAAATTTCCGTCCATTGTTCCACGCCGGCAGAATTATATTTTACTGTTGCATAATTTTCCTTTGTATCAGGATCATAGCTGTAACCGGTGACATAGACATCACCCTTGAAGTCTGATTTTACGGATGTGGCAATATCGAAATCACCACCTGTTCCGTTATATTTACTGACCCATTCCTCCTGACCTTCAGGTGAATATTTTATGGTTGCATAATCTTCAGAAGTAAGATCGCCATAACTATATCCTGTTACATATGCATTTCCCTGACTATCTGCAGCGATGGAAGTTGCAATATCATAGCTGTTTGAAGCGCCGTTGTATCTGTTCACCCATAAGCTGTTTCCCTGCGGATCATATTTTACAGTTGCATAATCTTCGGCTGAGCTGTTGCCTACACTGTATCCTGTTACAATTATATTTCCTGAACCATCAACGGCTATTCCCGTGGTAATATCATAATCATTTCCGGTACCGCTGTATCTTCTTACCCATTGTTCATTTCCAGCTGAATTATATTTGACAGTTGCATAGTCTTCAGCTGAACCGTTTCCTATACTATAACCTGTGACATATATATTACCTGTCCCGTCAAGAATCATTGAATTTGCTATATCAATATCATCCATATCCGGATTGTCATAGGAGTTTATCCATTGTTCATTGCCCGCAGAATTATATTTTATCGTTAAATAATCTTCACTCGAAGTCAGTCCTACACTGTAACCTGTTACAAAGACATTTCCCAGTCCGTCGACAGCAATAGCCGATGAAAGGTCATCATCATTTCCTTTTCCGTTATACATTGAACTCCAGAGAAGATTTCCCGAAGAAGAATATTTAATAGTAATATAATCTTTAAATGAAGTCAGTCCCGTAGTGTATCCCGTTATATATATATTACCGGTAGCATCAACAGTTATTGCATTGGCAGCATCATCTTTACCGGCATTGTCATATCTTGCAGCCCAGATCTGCTGTCCGGAAGAACTATATTTAATTGTGGCAATATCCTTTCCGGTAAGATTTCCTTTGCTGAAACCTGTGACATAAACATTTCCCTGATTATCAACTGTCATTGAAGTAACAATGTCAGTATCATTTGCTGATCCATTATAAACTGATCTCCATTGAGTGGTAACCTGTGATTGAACATTTAAAGAAGTGAAAATTACAGTAATTACTGCATAAAAAAAGAACCTGCTATACATTGAAATATATTGATGGTTTTTGGGGAAAATTGAAAATTGTATTTATTATTTATTAAATCTATTTTGATAAAAACGAATCCCTAACGGAATAAATAACCAGTTACATATTTTTAAAAATATGAACTGTTATAGCTATTTTTTACCCCGTATTATTTAAATGTTATTTTACATGATTATTCCGCAGTAAGATAATCATTGTATTTTAAATCATACAGCTAAATTTATTTCTACATTTACTTAATTTCAACCCCGATTTGGAAAATTTACTAATAAGAATAATTGAAAAGCTTTTCATTGTTTATTTTGTGGGATATTTTTTCATAGATCTGATACTGTTCTTTATTTTTCTTTATTTTTTCAATTCAGATAAGAAAAAATATGAGGTTGGGATTGAGTTAAATGAATTTTACAAAAAAGCCTCAATTATTGTCCCGGCATATAACGAAGAAGTTTCGATAATACATTGCATAGATATGCTTTATAAACTGGATTATCCTGATTTTGAAATAATTATAGTTAATGACGGATCATCGGATAATACTTTAATGACATTACTGCGAATGTTCAGTTTTGAAATTTCCGGAAATCAAACAGTTAAGAATATAAATACTGCTGACGTTCGTTCGGTTTATAATTGTGATAACGGAAAGATCATATTAATAGATAAAGTGAACGGCGGGAAAGCAGATTCTATCAATGCGGGAATTAATTATTCCACAGGAGATTTTATCTGCACCGTAGATGCCGATTCCATTCTGGATGAAGGTTCGCTTAAGAAAGTCATATTGCCGATGCTGATTGACAGAAGAGTATTTGTAACGGGAGGACAAATAGCAATCTCCAATGATACTGTAATAGAGAACAATAAGATCGTTAATTTTAAAATGCCTCATAATATACTGGTTTTATGGCAGATAACAGAATACATAAAGTCTTTTTTAGTCTCGAGGATCGGATTGAGCAAACTGAATTCACTTTTAATAATGTCAGGTGCATTCTCGGTATACAGAAGAAAGGATCTGATAAATATCGGAGGTTTTTTAACATTAAGGAACAATCACGATTATCTGAGACAAATTTTTAAAACAAAGAAAGAAACAGTATGTGAAGATATGGAGATTGTGGTAAGGCTGTGGAGATACTATCATGAAAATAATCTGCCCGGCCGCGTTGTTTATCTTGCCAAACCTCTATGCTGGACAGAAGCGCCGGATAATCTTAAAAATCTTTATAAGCAAAGATCCAGATGGCATCTCGGTCTTGCTGAATGTCTGTATATGCATTCCAAAATGCTTTTCGCGCCTGAATATTATTCGACCGGACTTTTGGCATTTCCTTACTATTTTTTCTTTGAATTATTTTCGCCTTTAATAAAACTCACAGCGTTTGCTTTTATAATATATGTATCATTGCAGGGACTTTTAAATCTTAGCTGGGTTTTGCTGATGGTTTTGTTTATAACCCTTACATCAGGACTGATCACCAGTATCACAACAGTTATAATAGAGAGGTGGAGCGAAAAACAAGCTGTCAGGAACAGGGATGCACTGAGATATAAATCTTTTACAGACTGGCTTAAGCTGTTATCAATAAGTATAATCGGAGACTTCAGCTATTCATTTTTCAAAATATTCGCACAGTTCAAAGGTCTTTTAGATTTTACCAGACAGAAGAGCGAATGGAATAAATTCGAAAGAAAGGGGATTCAAAGAGTTGTGTCACCGGCTGCAAAATCAAATTAAGTATAATATCAAAACAACAAATATTTTCTTATTTCCTTTAGTTCTTTTTTTTACAGGAATATTAAGTACAGGATATTGTCAGTATAAATTCGATTCTAATTTTTTATTAAGGAATCCTGTAAAATTAAATATTGACAGGAATTTCAGGAATAAAAAGTATTCTGAACTTTCAATGAAATACGGGAATAATTTTTTCAGAGGTATTGGCAAACTGTTATTTAATAAATCAGAAAGCTCTTTCGGTAAAAAAAATAATTCAGAATATAAAAATATTATTGACATTAATTACAAGATCGGATATCTCAGAGAAATAGAAGAGCTTTACAGTACGAATTCTTTTTATCAGAATTTAAAATTCATTAAAAGATTCAGCGATGTATTTCAGCTTACACTGAGCCCTTCACTTGATTATGCAACAAGAAAGGAAACCGGTCTTCCGGATGTGAACAAATGGTATGATAATACGGCTCTGAAAGCAGACATTGATTTTAATCCTTACAATACTCTTTCTTTCTTCATTTCAGGAAGCATAAGTGATTCTACCTGGACAGCATACGGTACTTCGCTGAGATCGATCATTGAATTAAATGATGTTCAGTTACGGAATACTTTTATTGCTTCGTATGAATATTTTTATTACTGGACGCAGGT
Source organism: Bacteroidota bacterium (assembly GCA_036782875.1). Classification (GTDB taxonomy): domain Bacteria; phylum Bacteroidota; class Ignavibacteria; order Tepidaquicellales; family Tepidaquicellaceae; genus JAGPCH01. Next base: position 22,943 of record DAIPYG010000029.1, read on the forward strand.
TGCGCAGAATTTTGTTAATGATAATCTGAATATAAAATTCAACAACTTCAGTCTGACTGCAGGATATTTTTTCGGTGTTGTGGATTTTGATTATATAGAGAATTATACAGCTCAGGCAAGAAATCCCAATTCATCCGTGAATCTGGAACTGCAATATCAGGTATATGTGGAACCGAACATAAACATAGGAGTTCATTATAACACTAGAAATTTTAAATACCGTTCACCTCTGTATTATTCACCGCAGGACAGAAATATAAAAGGAGCCGATGCTAGCTTTTATAACATGTTCGGAAAATATTATTTATATATGGGAGCCGGAGCAAATGTCGATAATAATGATGTATTTTTCTGGAACGGCGATTTTGAGTTTGGATATGATAACGATGACATTTCACTATCTTTAGGTCTTGGCAGATACAATGATCCTTACTATTCAAATTACAATACTTTTTTAAATTTATACAAACGCTTTTAAGTATTTCCTTAAAAACATTATGTCAAATACAGCAGCATCAGTTTTAACACCATCAAAATTCAAATATCTGATAATTCTGGTTTTTATATTCATTCTTGGTTTTACAGTATTTAAGATGATGCAGTTTGAAGATTCTATCCGGGAAAAAAGAATTGTTAGAATTAATCTCGGAGGTGAAAAGAAAAAACTTATACCTGAGATCTCTGCAGCGGAGCTTCAGAAAATATCATCTGCTGCTAAGTTAAGATTTAAAACAGGCGAAAAATATTTCTCTGTACTTGAGACGAAGATCAGGGAAGGAGAAGGTATAAGCGAATGGAACAGGTATTTCCTCAAAGGTGTGAATATGGGCGTTGCGCTGCCCGGAAATTATCCATCGGAATTTTCTGCAACCTATGATATTTATCTGAACTGGTTTAATAAAATTGCTGAGATGAATTCAAATACCATCAGAATATACACCGTGCTTCCTCCTGAATTTTATGAGGCGTTTGCTCAATATAATATCAATCACAGCAATAAACCTTTGTATATACTTCAGGGAGTGTGGGCAGATGAAACTGACAGCAATGATTACTTTGACAAAAATTATGTTGAAAAATTTCAGAAAGAAATAAAAGATGTGATAGATGTCATTCACGGTAATACTGTCATTCAGGAAAGACCCGGTCATGCATCAGGAACATATGCACGGGATATTTCAAAATATGTCATAGGAATTTTACTCGGGAGAGAATGGGAGCCCATTACTGTCACAACCACTAACCAGAAAAATAAAAATATCAACAGCTATCAGGGAAACTTTATTTCACTGCCTGCCGGAACTCCGATGGAATCCTGGCTTGCGCAGATGATGGATTTTACTGTTCATTATGAAACACAGCTTTATTCGGAACAGCGTCCTGTATCATTTGTAAACTGGCTGCCGACTGATCCTATGTATCATAATTCTGAATTCATAGAAAATAAAAAAGTAAGAGAATACGACAATGACATTGAAAGCATAGATTTCAAAAAATTTTATATTACGAATCTTTTTAAGGCAGGCATTTATGCCGCATATCACGCGTATCCTTATTATCCGGATTATATTTATCTTGATGATAAATATAAAAATGCTGTCAATAAAGATGGACTGAAAGATAATTATTATGGATATCTTGAAGACCTTAAAGATCACTGCCCGGATATGCCGCTTGTAATTGCTGAATACGGGCTCCCTTCCAGCAGGGGTAACAGTCACGATACTCCGTTTGGTTTAAGCCAGGGCGGACACAGTGAAGATGATCAGGCAGTAAAAAATAAAATGCTGACCGAGGATATTTTTAATTCGGGATGCGGCGGTGCAATTTATTTTGAATGGATAGATGAATGGGTTAAATTTAAATGGCTGGTTCTGGATTTTGAAGTTCCTGCTTCAAGAAGAAAACTCTGGCACAATATGGAAAATCCTGAACAAAATTTTGGGATAGAGGCGATTGAACAAAGAACTAAAACAGTTGACGGTTCTGGAAACGACTGGTCAGAAAAAGAAAAAATCTCAGAAGAAAGCAATCATTCCTTCTATGCCGGTTCTGATGCTGAATATTTTTATATGAAATATAAACTGGATGATTTTGATTTTTCAAAGAATAATCTTCACATTGCTTTAGACACTTATGATAAAGCAAAAGGGGACCATAAGCTTCCGTTTCTGAAAGAGAATCTTGACAGAGGCGCAGAGTTCTTAGTTAACTTTATAAATAAGGACAGCGCAGAGATCTTAGCAGATGATAAGTATTCAGTGTATTCGGATATTTACAATGATTATGTTCCGGTTTATTCTTCAAAGGAAAACAGTGACGGAAAATTTGTGAGACAGATATTATTATCCAACAGGGAAAGAGAGTCGCTTCTCGGAGAAAAGACAGACAGAAAGGTATATGACAGAAGTTCACTTACATACGGTAACAGCAGTGACAGCAGATTTTCAAATTCCAACTGGTTCTGGAATGAGAATGAGAAAGTGATTGAGATCAGAATTCCATGGCATCTTCTGAATGTCAGTGATCCATCTTCAAGAAACGTTCTTGATGACAAAGAAGGAACGGGAGATATAGAAAGCAGTGAGACAGATGGTTTTCATATTTACTCATATATAACTGACAAGAAAGATGAGAATGTCAGACAGATTCCCGGCAGCAGCTCTGATTTTTATAAATGGGATAAATGGGAGGTACCTCCATATACATCACGCTTTAAAAAATCATATTATATGTTTCAAAATCTCTTTCCGACTTTTACTGTAAAAGATACAACAGAAGAAAAGGAAGTGATACAGAATTTTGAAATTTCAAAATGGTACAATAATAAAGACGGCGCGCTTACACTTTCATTCGATGACGGAACCATAACACAATACGAATATGCAGTGCCTGTGATGGAAAAATACGGTATAAAAGCTACGTTTGCGCTTGTTACGGAATGGACAAAAGATTTTCCCAGTTCATCGGCTGAGAAAGGAAATTTTTCTGTGGAAAAGTTCGGCTGGAAACAGGCGAAGGAACTTTTGGCAAAAGGAAATGAGATCGCATCACATAATCAGTTCCATATAAAAATGGATACGCTTTCCGATTCAGAAATGCTCATGCAGATGACAGAGTCAAGAATTATTGCTGAGAAGAATTTAAATTCAAAAGTTTACACATTTGTTTTTCCTTATTCGGCAACCAGAAGCAATATCTTTACGCTTCCCGCCAAAGCAGGATATATATTTGCCAGGACAGGGGAAGAAAGTGTCAATCAGTCGGATAATGTTAATCTGGAAAAGTTAACTACTCTGGCTATATATAGTGAGGAAGTTCCGAATCTGAAGGAGATAAATAAGTACATCAGCGATGCAAATGGCAAATGGCTTATCTTAAATTACCACAATATTTTTCCTTCTGATTCAAAGGAGATGAATCTTTTAAAATATCATGATGTAACCGCAACATATTCAGTTACGCCGGAGACATTTAAAAAACAGGTGCGTCTTGTGAGAAACTCTGAATACTGGATAGCTCCTATAAATGTAGTAGGCAGATATGTACTGGAAAGAGAAGTTTCGAAACTGGAGTTTACAAATCATGACAATAAAATAATATTAAAAGCAGGTAATGATCTGGATACTTCAATTTATAACATTCCGCTGACAATAGTATTTACTACTGACTGGAAGATAGTAAGAGTTGTCAACAGCGCTGAGGACGGAATTTACAATCCGAGAAACAATACTATTTTAATAAATCTTTATCCGAACCGGGAAGTAATACTAGAAGATCTGTCGGAAAGAAAAACAGACAAAGAATAAAATTGAGAAAATTCATAATATTAGCTGCGGTACTTTTACTCGGTGCTCTGGCTTATGCAATTATCCCGGAATTAAAAAGACCGGAAAAGAAAAATACCGAAAAACAAGAATCAGAAATCCTTCCTAAAGTACTGTATCTTACAACAGGTTTATCAGAAGGTAACGGAGAAGTATCTGAGGGAGTAGTTCTGGCAATTCAGAGCTTCAGCAAGAAAGGAGCATTTGTATGGCTTGATACAAGGGAAGTTCTGCTGCAGCCGGAAATACTTTCGGATTATTCGGTCATGATACTCCCGACATCAATGGGATATCACGACGGAGACAGAAAATATTCGCTTACATTTCTTTCTGATTATGAAATGGAGAATATTGTAAACTGGGTAAAGAACGGAGGAACGCTTATTACTGAAGAAAACATCGGGAGGAATTTTCCCGACGGATCAGACAGGGCTGATAAGAACGGCGAACTCAATCCACAGACCTGGAAATTATCAGAAATGTTCGGAATTAAAATGAAGGAACAGGATCTGAACGGATTTTCAATTGAAGAAAAAGATGCGAATATCTGGAACGGCAGAATAAAGCAGCCGAACACTGAAGATGAATGGGTACTGATACCTACTGAATTACTTTCTGACAAAGTAAAAGTTCTTGCGGAATGGGTAAGCGGGAATGATAAATATCCGGCAATTTTAAGTAATGACTTCGGAAAAGGTAAAGCCATACTTTTTACATCCACTTATATACTGCATCCCTCAAATGACGGAGGTGTATCCGGAGTCGAACAGATTGAAAGTTTTTACAATAATGTATTAAACAATTTCTCTGCAGAAAGTAAAATAAAACCTGAACTTAATCCATGGCCGGATGGCAGGACTTCTGCATTCTGCATTAGTTTTAACACAGAAGGCGAAACAGTAAATTACAACAGCATTTTAAATTTATTAAAGACCGAGAATCTCCCCGCAACATTTTTTATTGATTCTTCTCTGAGTGAAGAACAGCTGAAAATACTTGAAAGTGTTAAGAATGTCAGACTTCAGTCTCAGCTCTATTCAAAAAAAGATTACAGTGAATCAGGTTATTCAGATATTACGAAAGAGATAATAATGAACGAACAGAAGTTCGGGAAGAAGTTCACGGGTATCCGGTTTCCCTTTTACAGTACAAATTACTGGGGTCTGCTCTTTGCTAACGAGAATGGTTATATTTATGACTCCAGCATTGGCGTTGATCATCTTACAAGCTATACCGGCTCTGTGATCCCGTATAATATTCCGGTATCTCACGACTCATATTATAAGACTCTTAACATGCTTGAGATATGTCCTGTAAAGAACGATGATATTATTTATTTCCAGAAGTCAGAAAAGAGGGAAGAATATACAGATGATATTCAGAGAAACGATGCGCAGCTTTTTGAGAAATATCTTCAGGATTTTTATGAATATGCAGTGGTAAAAAATAACGGTCTGATGGTATATGAAGGAAGCCCGCAGTATACGGGTTTCAGTGAAATCACAATGCAGCCGCTGAAGAAACTTATCGATAATTTAAAGACAAAGAACTGCTGGATGACAACGCTAGAAGAAGTTGCAGCATTCAGAAATAAATTTAAATCCCTCTCGGTTAATATTTCAGAATCCGGAAATGAAATAAAACTGAAAATAAATCTTCCCGAACAAATTAACATTCAGGGTCTGTCTTTTAAGTTAAGATCCAGACCAAACAACATTTCGGCAAATAATAAATACGAACTGAAAGAAATAAGCGGAATTTACTATCTTATAACTGATGTAAAGAACGGTGATGAAATAAGTATGGATTTTTAAGATTCGTAAGATTCGTAAGATTCGTAAGATTCGTAAGATTCATAAGATTTATAAGATTTGTAAGATTCGAAAAATTCTATGGTTGGTAATTATTAATTAAAATAAGAGCATGAAATTTTTATTGATCTTATCTGTGATTTTTTTACTTTCTTCCTGCCGGACAACTTCCGATATTTCGAATGAATACTTAAAAAATCCATGTCAGGATCCTGAATATTTGAGATTAAAACAAATTAAATATTCCGAAATGACTGGAGCAGAGTCGGAATATTTTAAGCAAAAAGATAAGGAGTGCAGAGAATTTAGTAAGGAAGTTGAACAAAAAAAATCAAAGAGTGATCTTGTCCTAGTATCAGTATTATTAGGATCTCTGGCTGTTGCAACAATGTTTTTTTTACTCTTCAGACCGCATTAATAATTTTCATGAAAATATTTTTATTAATTATATTTTTGGTTGGATTATCATCATGCACGGGTTCGAATGCCGATCAAAAAGAATACACAGAGAATCCGTGCCAGGATGTATTGTATCAGAAGTTAAAGAAAATGAAAGTAAGCGAGATGACTGGAAGCGAGAGGGAATATTATAATTTGAAGGACAAAGAATGCGCTGATTTTTCATCTCAGCAAAAAGAAAAGCACAGTGATAAGAAATCGGCGGAAAAGAATCTATTGTTTATTTTATATGGAGCGGGACTACTGGTTGCGGCAGGATTGTTTCTCACTTTGGCTTTTAAAGGATGGCATTAATATATTATAAAAATTCACATAAATATTATACTAATGCTCGGAATTAATTTTATTATATGTCAATATCAGATTTTATCATAAAACTATCCGGAATAAAAAAGTCAGATTACTTTTTTACAGGATTTGTATTGATCTATCTTTTCTTCTGCTGGCTGATGCTGCGGATTACTATACAGTATATTCCGTACAACACTGATGTCGCATTTCTAAGGATAAAGCAGGATGTGATCGAAGTCCCGTTTTATAAGTTAGCTTTTTTTACACACGTTTATACTACGTTGTTTGTTTTGATCGCCGGACTTACGCAATTTTCAGCATACATCAGAAAACATTTCAGAGAGCTTCACAGATATTCAGGCTGGTTGTACTCTTTTACTGTTTTGCTTCTTGCGGGTCCTTCGGGATTCTATATGGGCATCTATGCAAATGGCGGTGTAATTTCTCAAACAGCTTTTTGTCTGCTTGCTGTTCTGTGGATCTGCTTTACTGCCATGGCAATAAAGAGTGCTGTGAAAAGGGATTTCAGATCACACAGGAAATTTATGATAAGAAGTTTTGCTCTGACCTTATCAGCCATAACTTTAAGAGCGTGGAAATATGTTTTAGTCTTTCTGTTTGAACCAAGACCGATGGATGTTTACCAGCTTGTAGCATGGCTCGGCTGGATCCCGAATTTAATAATAGCGGAAATTATTATTTACAAACTTTATCCTAAACCAAAAACAGAGATATGAAAAAAGTAATATTGATTTTTTTAATTCTTGCGTTTGTATCCTGCAATAAAAGCACCAATGACAAAACTGAAACTGCAAAGGATACAAAGTCATCCGGACAGGAATCAAAAGTTATAGCTGATGAAATTCAGAAGACAGAATCTTCTGAAGAAAAAAATAAATTGTTGGGATTTTATACCGGAGATTTTGTAGCTGTAAAGTATAATGAACAGAGTGATTTTACATACAATAATAAAATAACCGTTTCAATTGACTCAATGGCAGGAGACATTTTACACGGTCACAGTATTGTCGCGGGAAATGAAAGACCTTTCAAAGGTAAATTCGAATTCATTAACAAAACATATTCAGCTGTTGTATCTGAACCAGGTGATGATAAGTATGACGGAAAATTTACTTTTACAATTTATCCTGATTCTCAGAAAATATCCGGAGTCTGGAATTCATATAAAAATGATATTCTTGTTACAGAGCGCGGGTATGATCTTAAGAAGAGGGAATTTATTTATGATAAAAATAGCAACATCCCCGATTATAAAGACTGGAACACTCTGTATGAAAAGAATCCTAAATTTCCCGATAAGATAGAACAGATATCAGGCGAGATCTCAAAAATAAACCCGTCAAATACACTGCTTAAGAAAACCGATATTGATAATTTATACAAAGGCGATCTGGAAGTTATTAGAAATTCAATTTATGCAAGACACGGTTATTCGTTTAAGTCCCGTAAGATGAGATACTTTTTTGATAATGAAATAGACTGGTACATGCCTGTATCGACTGACGTAAGAAACGAGCTTACGGATATTGAAAAGAAAAATATCGAGCTTATTAAAAGATTTGAAGAGCACGCTGAAAATTATTATGATGAATACGGACGCTGATAATTTTATTTTCTACATTATTAAATCCAAAAAAAATATGAAAAAATTATTTCTTGCATTATTTTTACTTCAGTTCGTTTTTGTTTCCTGCAAAGAAAGCAAAGTTACACAGGAGCAGAGCAGAAAAGATCTGGAGTTAAAGGAAAAAGAGCTTTCTCTGAAAGAGAAAGAGCTGGAGCTTAAGGAAAAAGAACTTGATAACAGAAATTCTGCTAAAGCCGAAGGGAATTTAAACTCATCCGGGGGAGAAGGCAGTATCCCGGATATGTCTTCAGTTTTACTGGACAGATCCTACCTTGAGAATAAAGATGCATGGGAATTAAGGATCATGAGAAATGAAATTTATGCGCGTCACGGTTATATATTCAAGCTGCCTGAACTCAGGGAGTATTTTATGAAGCAGAGCTGGTATGAGCCGGTAAACGAAGATGTTACAAACTCACTTTCACTTATTGAAAAGGAAAATATTGAACTGATAAAAAGATATGAAGAGTATATCGGTAGCAGATACAGTAAGTATTCCAGATGAATGCAGTTGAACTTGAATCAGAAAAGTTAAGATATTTAAAAAAAACTATATTTTTAAAACAACATATAATTACCAATTGAACTTATTTATTGACATAAAATCATTTACGAAAAGATTTACATTAGTATTATTGTTAATATCAGTTTTGATCACCGCATGCGGTAATAATTTTCAAAAAGAAACAAACAGAAAAATTCCCGCCGGAAATTCAGATGACAGTATTACTATAAAAAACATTCCATCAAAACTTCTTAATCTTGTAAGATCATACCCTGAATTTCTTGAATCGGCTGATGAAAATAATCTTTACTGGAAAGACGGGACGGTGATGATCTACGATGACGGAATAAGCAATAAATCTCACGATGAAATGCTCGACAATCCCGATATAGAAGACATGCTTTCCCAGGATTATGTAAAAGGTGAACAATGGGATAATCCTCCTGCTGAAAACTTTGAACCGGGAAGAATAAGATATGAACCTTTCTTTTTAAAAATGTACGGCGGAAGTGCTGAGGAAGTCAGTAATAATATTGAAAGTGTTACATGGGTCGACGGTTCTCAATTGATGTTCAGTAAAGTAAACGGAGCTTCCGACAGCCTGAAAAAAGTTATAGAAGAGTTAAATCAATTACCGCAGGAGTTCAAAAAATATTTAGTAAATCCCGGCGGAACATTTGTCTGGAGAAATATCGCCGGCACAGACAGGCTGAGCAATCATTCATTCGCAACTGCCATAGACATTAACACGAAATATTCTGCATACTGGAAATGGAATAAGAATCTTACTTATCAGAATCAGATTCCTATTGAGATAGTCGAAATATTCGAGAAGCATGGATTCATCTGGGGAGGGAAGTGGTATCATTATGACACTATGCATTTTGAGTTCAGACCTGAGCTGCTTTAACAGATTCTTTTATATGCAACCATATAATTTTTTATGAATACAATTAACATTTTTTAATTCAATCACTTATAGTAATTTGCAGCAGATAAAATTTCACTCAGCTTCATAATCTGAAATTTTTTTACACCCGGTTAACCTCATGTAATCCTTACCCCAAAGAACTGATTACTTAAATTACATAAAATAATTATTCAAAAATGTAAATCTACTAAGATGAATAAAATACTTCTGTTAATTGCATTAGTGTTCTTTACATTCAGAACTTCAGCCGCACAATTCACAAATATACTTATTACAAATACAAGTTCGCCGAATGAACCTGCGATCTGTATTAATCCCAAAAACACGAATCAGTTAGTCGCAGGTACAAATCTGAACTTATACTATTATTCCACAAATGCGGGGCTTAACTGGACCAAGAGAACTCTGACTTCAACATACAGCGTATGGGGAGATCCGGCAATTACTGTAGATACATCAGGAAATTTTTATTACGGACATCTGACAAATCCTTCGGGCGGATATTTCATAGACAGAATTGTAGTGCAGAAATCTACTAACGGCGGAGCTAACTGGAGTAACGGCACTTTTACAGGATACATTCCTCCCAAGCAGCAGGATAAAGAATGGCTATGCGTGGATCCGCGTAATAATAATATTTATATGACATGGACACAGTTTGACAGTTACGGCAGCAGCAGCTCTGCCGACAGTTCCATTATTTTATTTTCAAAATCAACTGATGCCGGAGCAAGCTGGAGCAGCGCTCTCAGAATAAATAAAAAATCCGGTGATTGTATTGATGAAGACAATACGGTGGAAGGAGCGGTTCCCTGCACAGGACCAAACGGAGAAATATATGTCTCATGGTCCGGACCGCTGGGAATTGTAATGGACAAATCAACAGATGCAGGACAGACCTGGCTGGCAGGAGACATGTTTGTTACTCCGCATCCCGGTGGTTGGGATTATGCCGTTCCGGGAATATACAGAGCGAACGGTCTTCCTGTAACTGCCTGTGATATTTCAGACGGACCTCACAGAGGAAATCTTTATATTAACTGGACCGATCAGAGAAACGGAGCAACAGATACAGACGTCTGGCTGATCAAATCTACTGATGGCGGAAATACATGGAGTGCGGTGAAAAGAGTTAATGACGATCCTCAGGGTAAGCAGCAGTTCTTCACCTGGATGACGATAGATCAGTCAACAGGCTATTTATATTTTGTATTCTATGACAGAAGAAATTATTCAAATACCCAGACTGATGTTTATATGGCGAGATCGACTGACGGCGGTGAGACTTTTGAAAACTTTAAAGTCAGTGCCACACCTTTTACACCATCATCATCAGTATTTTTCGGAGATTATACGAATATAACTGCAGCCAACGGCAAAGTAAGACCAATATGGGCTCGCGCAGATAATACTGCAATGAGCATTTATACGGCATTAGTGGATTTTGCTGTTCCTTTAAAAATAAATCTTACGGTACTGATGGAAGGAATGTATGATCCAATGTTCAGTGAAATGAAACGCAGGGATACAGTGACAGTTTATTTAAGAAATGTAACATCACCATATTCTGCGGTAGACAGCGCAAGAAAGGTCATTGATTCGGTTAGTTTTTCAGCAGTATTTAATTTCACGAATGCTCCTTCAGGCAGATATTATTTAGATGTGAAACATTTAAACTGCATTGAGACGTGGAGCAGGTCAGGCGGTGATACAATTATTAATAACGGTACAATAAATAATTATGATTTCACATATTCTGCTGAGCAGGCTTATGGAAACAATTTAAAATTAAAAGGAACAGAATACTGCATGTTCAGCGGTGATGTTGATCAGAATGGATTTATAGATCTTGATGATCTGATCCTGATCAATAATGACGCTTCGAATTTTACTGCAGGAAATTATCTGCCTGCAGATCTGACAGCGGACGGGATAGTCGATCTGGAGGATATTACGATCTGTTATAATAATTCGGCGAGTTTTGTGAGCATTGTAATTCCTTAGTGAAAAATAATATTTGCAAGATATATCAAATGGAATTATGATATAAGAACCATTTAGGGAAATAATTTTTCTTTCCCGGCTTATTATCACATCCGTCCAAAACGATTTGTTCTTGAACAGCAGGCTTATACTTCTAAAGTA
>DAIPYG010000030.1:0-9792 GCA_036782875.1 Bacteroidota bacterium
GGATGGGCTGCCGGGAATTCCGGTACTATCCTAAACACAACAAACGGCGGTACAACCTGGAATTCACAGATAAGCAATACTACAAATTTACTCAACTCAGTCTGCTTTACTGATGCAATGCACGGCTACATTGCCGGATTTGAGGGTACAATTCTTAAAACTACCAACGGAGGTTCTGTTTTTATTTCAGAAAATGGTACAAGTATTCCGGAAGGATATTATTTGTCGCAGAATTATCCGAATCCTTTTAATCCTGTTACGAATCTGGAATTTGGAATTTCGAAACTGGGATTTGTTTCTTTGAGAGTTTATGATGCTCTTGGAAAAGAAGTTGCAGTGCTTGTTAATGAAAAGCTTACGCAGGGAATATATGAATTTAAGTTTGACGCAAGTAATTTAGTCAGCGGAGTATATTTCTATAAACTCGAAACAGGTAATTTTACACAGACGAAACGCATGCTGCTGATACAGTAATTTCAAATTACAAATTTCAGATATCAAATGAATGACATCGGGAATCGAATATCACACCGGGGGATAATTTATTTTATTTCCCGGTTTTTTTATATGTAAAATGGAGACGTTGCATGCAACGTTCTGCTCTTTAGGAATAATTATTCTAACTTCAGGTATAAACAGCGAATTACGCTACGGGACGACGAAGTTGAATATCCTGTACAATCTGAATCAACCCATCTTTAACATTTTTATACTTCCCTGAAATCAGTATATTATTAAAATTTCCATTTATTGAATATTATTTTAATTACCGGCGGACCATCTGCCGAAAGAGAAGTTTCGAATGCTTCCAGTAAAAGTATCGTAAAAGCTTTAAGAGAACTTGGACATAATGTAAAAGTTGTGGATCCGATAAATGGTGAAACAATGGTTCCGGAAGATGAAATTTTCAGGAGCGGAGTAAAAAAGGATTCACCTTCTTTTGAACTTTTAAATGAGATTCACAGAAAATCTGACAGGAAAATTCTTGACTGTATAAACAGCAGTATTTTTGATAATATAGACCTGGCATTTCTCGGAGTGCATGGTAAATTCGGAGAAGACGGTAAGATACAGAGTCTTCTCGAACTCAGAGGTATCAGATACACAGGCTCGGATGTCTTTTCATCTGCGCTTGCAATGGACAAGGATGTTTCAAAGATAATTCTGAATTCGGCCGGTATAAAAACTCCGGACTGGATAGTTTTAAGAGAGAGTTCCGGTGAACTTAATCTAATAAAAATAAGTGACAATATTCTTAATTCGATCGGCTATCCCTGTGTTGTTAAACCAAATGATGAAGGCAGTACAGTAGGGCTTTCTATAGTTCAGCCGGATGTAGAGGATATTCAGCTGGGAAAGTCTTTAGAACTGGCATTTAATTATTCTGATAAAGTTTTAATAGAAAAATATATCAGAGGAAGGGAACTGACAGTTCCTGTAATTGGAAATGAAACATTTCCCGTAATTGAGATCAGACCTAAGGACGGATTCTATGATTATGAGCATAAATATACCAAAGGAATGACTGAGTATTTTTGTCCTGCTGAGATTCCTGAAGAAACAGAAAAACTGGCGAGGGAAAATGCACTGAAAGCGCACAGGATACTCGGCTGTTCGGTTTATTCGAGAATAGATTTTATACTGGATGAAAAAAATGATCTTTATTGTCTGGAAGTAAATACACTTCCCGGGATGACAGAAACTTCTCTGGTTCCTAAATCCGCAGCAGCAGTAGGAATGAGTTTTGACAAGCTTATTGAAAGAATAATAGAGTTATCTTTACAAAAACAAAAATAGTGTTATGGAAACAGAAAGAGACGGACTTTTTAATAGTATTGCAAGATTCATGAAATATAATACAAGAATTGTTTTAGTTATTATATTTTTTGCAGGACTGCTTTCTCTTGCTGTTTTCGGAAATAAGGGAATATTGCAGAGATACAAACTTGAAGCCGAGAGGAAAGAGCTGGAAAAACAGCTTGACGATGAATATAAAAAAGCCGAGGTGCTGCGTAAAGAGATCGAAGAATTAAGAACTTCGGATGAAAAGATGGAAAAAGTTGCCAGAGAAAAATACGGGATGACTAAAGAAGGCGAGACAATTCAGAAAGTTATCATAGACAGCACAAAATGACAAAAGAAATAATTTCGACTTTGGAATCAATTCTGAAGATAAATTCACCAACAGGATATACTATAGAGGTTATCAGTTATATTGCAGGGATTTTCAAAGGGAATGATAAAATATTCATAAGTAAAACCAACAAAGGTTCATTACTTGTATCTTTAGTAAAGGATCCGAAACTTGTGATAACCGGGCATATAGACACGCTCGGTGCAATGGTAAAAGAAATAAAACCGAACGGGACACTTGAAATAACAACTCTGGGAAGTTATCCTCTGAACTCATTTGAAGGCGAATATGTATCGGTCAGAAACTCAAAAGGAAATATATTCAGAGGCACTTTTCTTCTGAACAATCCTGCCAGTCATGTCAACAGAAATGTCGGAACTGATAAAAGGGAAACAAAAACAATGTCAATACGTCTTGATGAAATGGTTGCTTCTGCAGGTGATGTAAAAAAATTAGGAATAAGTGTCGGGGATTTTATTTTTTATGATAACAGGTTTGAATATACAAAAAGCGGTTTTGTGAAATCCAGATTTCTGGATGATAAAGCATGTGCGGCAATAATGATCGAGCTTATCAGGGAATTGAGCAAAAGTAAAAACCGGAAAAGCGTTGGTTTTTATTTTTCAAATTATGAAGAAGTTGGACACGGCTCATGTGTTGGAATTCCGGATTCAGCTGAAGAGCTCCTTGTACTGGATATGGCAGTAATTGGCGAAGGCTGTGCAGGAAGGGAAGATGCAGTTTCTGTTTGCGCAAAAGATTCATCCGGACCTTATGATTTCTATATGACAAATAAGCTTCGGGAACTTGCATTAAAGAATAAAATAGATTTTGAAATTGATATATATCCGCATTATGGTTCGGACGGAAGTGCGGCATTGACAGCCGGATATGACGTAAGGGTAGGACTGATAGGTCCCGGTGTATCTGCATCGCATGGAGTAGAAAGAACTCATCAGAATGCATTAAAAGAAACTTACAATTTAACCAAAGCATACATAGAAAATTTCTAATACTTTTTGATCACAGATTATTAAGATTTACTCATTGCTGCATGATACTTGCTGAAGTGCGGAAATTTGTATTGGACTGATATGTGTTCACAAAAAAATTATATTATTCATAAAATTTATATAAGGATCAGAAATCATTGAAAAGAGTGGTATCCGGAATTAAACCTTCAGGTGATCTTACAATAGGAAATTATCTCGGTGCAATGAAAAGGTGGGCTGAGAATCAGCATCTTGACGGTTACGAGAATTTTTTCTTTGTAGCGAATCTTCATGCTATCACGGTAAAGCAGGATGCAGGTCAGCTGAAGAAAAGAACTTTGGATATAGTAGCGTGGCTGCTGACTGTCGGTGTGGATCCAAACAGGTCCGTTATTTTTATTCAGTCAATGATACCGGCTCACAGTGAGATTTGCTGGATATTAAATAACTATGTGACCATGGGTGAGCTTGGAAAAATGACTCAGTATAAGGACAAATCGTCAAAGTCAGGAAAAGAAGGTCAGCTTGTGGGACTTTACGAATATCCTGTTCTAATGGCAGGTGATGTACTGCTTTATGATGCAGATGAAGTTCCGGTTGGAATGGATCAGACACAGCATATAGAGCTGGCAAGAACCATTGCACAGAGATTCAATAATATGCACGGGGAAGTATTCAGGGTTCCTAAAGCAACATTGTCAAAGACATCAGCAAAGATAATGTCATTGAATGATGCATCTAAAAAAATGAGCAAAAGCGAATCAGCTGACAGCTATATTGGAATGGAAGAAGAGCCTGAAATTATTATCAAAAAATTCAAAAGAGCAGTAACTGATTCTGATAATAAGATAAAATATGGAAAAGATAAACCTGAATTAAGTAATTTACTTACTATATACTCAGAGTTTGCAGAAAAGCCGGTCGAAGAAATCGAAAAAGATTATGAAGGAAAAGGTTACGGACAGTTTAAAAGTGATCTGGGAGAAATGGTTTCTGAAAAGCTCAATCTGCTGCAGAAGACATTTAATGAAATCAGAAATGATGTTACAAGGCTCAATAATATAATTTCAGAAGGAAACTCAAAAGCAGCAACAATAGCAAATGAGAAGTTAAGTATCGTTAAAGAAATTTTAGGTTTGGTATGACCATTGAGAATATGCGGATTAAAGCAGATTATGGACAAATTAATTAAGCAGATAAAAAATTGATAGCTCCTTCACCAAAAGATAAAATAAAGCAGGATGAATTAAAATCATCCGGCGAAATACCTGTTCATGTTGCTATAATCATGGATGGCAATGGGAGATGGGCGCAGTCAAAAGGTTTGTCGAGAGTTTTCGGACACAATGAAGGTGTGAATTCAGCACGGGATATAGTCGAAGCGTCAGGACAAATAGGAGTAAAGTATCTGACACTCTATACATTTTCAACCGAGAACTGGAAGAGACCGAGGACAGAAGTTACGTTGCTTATGAAACTTCTGATAAGGTCAATACGTGATGAGACAGACAGGCTGCATCAGAACGATGTTAGGCTTATTGCGACAGGAGATCTTACAAGTCTTCCGGATAAGGTTTTAAAGGAGCTAGAAGATGCAATGGACAAGACAAAGGATAATAAGCTGATGACACTCAATCTTGCATTAAGCTACAGCGGAAGATGGGACATATTGAATGCTGTTAAGAAGATCCTGAAGGAACAATTTAAAAATGAAATTGATTTAAATGCATTTAGTGAAAAGGATTTCGCAAAATATCTTGCAATGAAAGACATACCCGATCCTGATCTTCTTATCAGGACCGGCGGTGAATTCAGGATAAGCAATTTTTTATTATGGCAGCTGGCATACAGTGAAATATTTATAGACAGCAATTACTGGCCTGACTTCAAGAGGAATCAATATTATAAAGCAATTTCAGAATATCAGAAAAGAGAAAGAAGATTCGGATTAACCAGTGAACAATTAAACAAGAAAAAGTCAAACTAAAATATGCAGAGTAAATCTATTCTTAAGATCACAGCCCTTTTTGTATTAATATATTTTGTCTCAGCTGTAAACAATTCATTCTCCCAGGATGCAGGACCATCCACTTATAAAATTGCAAGTATCAGTACAAAGGGAAATAAAAGTTACGAATCAGGCACGATCATTTCATATTCAGGATTAAATATCGGACAGGAAATAATTATTCCTTCAGATGAAACACGTGAAGCGCTCAAGAGACTATGGAATATCGGGATTTTTTCAGATGCAAAAATATATATAGATAAGAAATTCGGTAATGATGTTTATCTGGTAATTGAAGTAGAAGAGCTTCCGAGAGTTGAAAAAATCGAGATCACAGGTAATGACGAATATTCTGCTGAAGATCTGAAAGATTACATCAATATTGTAAATGGTGAAGTCGTTTCTGATCAGAAGCTTCAGGACATTAAATATAATCTTGAAAAATATTATTCCGAAGAAGGCTATGGTCTTGCAAAAGTAAAGGTGGATAAGCTGATCTCTGCAAATAACGAAGCAAGAATAAGAGTAAAAGTAAATGAAGGTAATAAGCTCACAGTAAGGAAAATAGATTTTTCCGGCAATAAGAATCTTACTAAGAGCGATCTGAAAGGAGCAATGGATGAGACTTCTGAGAAAGCATGGTGGAATATTTTTGACGGTGCAACTTTTGATAAAAAAAAATATGAAGAAGACAAAGAGCTTATACTGAAGCTTTACAGGGAAAAAGGATTTAAAGATGCTGCAATAGTGGAGGACAAGCTCGATATCCTGCCGTCAAAGGAAGATGTTAATATTAAAATTGTCATAGATGAAGGTCAGAAATATTATATAAATAAAATATATTTTGAAGGGAATACTCTTTTTGATGACAATACATTAATGTCAAAGATAGAGCTGAATAACGGGGATGTATATAATTCAAAAATTATTCAGGAGAATATTTTTGGAAATGAGAAAGAATCCGATATAAGTTCTCTTTATCTGGATAAAGGTTATTTATCATTTAATGCAGATGTTGAGGAAGTACCTGCAGGCAGCGGAAAGGTTGATCTGAAAATAGTTATCAATGAAGGAAAACAATTCAAGTTTGGAATGGTTGGTTTCGAAGGTAATGACAAGACTAAAGATAAAGTTTTAAGAAGGGAGCTTTATTCATTTCCCGGTGATTATTTCAGTAAAAGCAGCATAAAAAGAAGCATGCAGCAGCTTTCGGGACTTAACTACTTCAACCCTGAAAAACTGTCACAGGATATATCACTTGCAGATGACAGCACTGTTAATATAAAATACCTTGTAGAAGAAAAATCTTCTGATCAGTTCAATGCATCAGTGGGATACAGCGGGAGCTATGGTGTGACGGGTTCATTAGGACTTACTTTCAATAATTTTGACATTGCCCAGCCATTTCAGGGAGGAGCAGGACAGATTTTATCATTTAACTGGACATTCGGAACCGGTGGAACATACAGGACTTTTGATATTGGTTTTCAGGAGCCATGGTTATTTAATACACCGACGTTGTTCGGTTTCAATATCTTTGACACAAGACAAAATTCAAACATAGATCTGAAAGAGACCGGCATATCATTAAATTTAGGTAGAAGATTTAAGTGGCCTGATGATTATTTCAGAGGTGACTGGACAGTTAAGTTTCAGAAGACTGATGTATTAAACGGAGATGATTATTACCGGGAAGGAGTTACGAGTCAGTTCAGCATAAGGCAGATAATTTCCAGATCTTCTGTATTTGAACCTGTATTTCCTACTCAGGGAACAAGGGTTTCCAATTCAACTGAAATGTCAGGCGGACTTCTTTTACCGGGTTCTGTCGGATTCATAAAAAATATATTCTTAACAGAAGCATATACACCGCTTACATTCAACAGGAAACTTGTATTGATGACAAATTTTAATTTTTCATTTGTGAATGCATTTACAGATGACGGATATCTGCCGCCGACTGAAGTATTTTATATGGGTGGTAATGGACTTACATATAACACAATTGCACTGCGTGGATATGATGACAGAAGTATCGGACCGAAGAATCAGTTCGGAAGCCCGATAGGCGGATCAGTACTGACAAAATTCGGAGTAGAGCTCAGATATTCACTTTCACAGGACCCGCTCCCTATTTTTATATTAGCTTTTGCTGAAGCCGGAAATGTCTGGGCAGATATTACCAAGACTGATCCGTTTGATCTTTACAGAGCGGCAGGATTCGGAACAAGACTTATATTACCGGCAGTAGGGCTTGTCGGATTTGATTTCGGATATGGTTTTGACAGAAAAGCTGTGGACGGACAGGATCCAAAATTTTTATTTCATTTTCAATTCGGAAAAGGATTTTAATTAACCAATAAAAAACAATTAATAAAAAATAAGAAGGAGCACATTCTTGAAAACCAGTTATGAAAAATATTTCTTAGTATTATTTGCCGTCATAAGTATTGCCTTTTGCGGTGAAGCAAAATCACAAGTAAAATTAGGATATGTTGACAGCGAAACAATCTTAAAACAGCTGCCTGAAGCACAGAAAGTTCAGTCAGAACTTGAAGGACTTCAGAAACTGTATCTTGATACAATACAAACCAGGGAAACTGATCTGAAGGCAAAAGCTGAGAACTTCAAGACTCAGTATGATGATGCACAGAAAAAAGTTGAATCAGGAGCCATCAAATCAGATGCCGAAATGAAAGAGCTTCAGGCTCAGATCGGAGGCATGCAGCAGGAGATACAAACGCTTGGGGAAGGACTGGATGCATATAAGCAGAGCATTCAGAATGTGCTTCTTCAGAGACAGTCAGAATTATTTAAACCGGTAAAGGAAAAGATCACAAAAACCATTGAAGAGGTGGCAAAATCAATGAAGATTAATTTTGTATTTGATAAAGCTGACGGAACTCTTCTGTATGGTGATAAAGAGTATGATATAACTTTTAAGGTTCTGGATAAACTGAAATAAAATATTTTCATTTTAAAATGAACTGATTATTATTTTGCCTGCCTGCTGCTGCATTGCAGGCATTTTATTATTAAAACTTTGCGATCATGAGCATAATAAAAAAATCATTTCTGTTATTCAGTTTGATAATTGCATTTTGCAATCTGAATACTGAAGCATCGGCACAGACAAAAGTAGGATACATAGATTCAAAAAGAATTCTGGATGCAATGCAGGATTCAAAGGATGCCAAACTTCGTTTAGATAACTTAGTTACTGAATGGCAGACAGAATTAAAAGTTTTGCAGGACAGTCTGAAATTTTTGAAAGATGATTATGAAAAGAAAAAGCTTATACTTACCGATCAGTTGAAAACCCAGACAGAGTTGCAGATTACGGGTTTGGAAAATTCGGTTACAAATTTTAAGGTTCAGAAATTCGGAGAAAACGGAGAGTACTTTCAGAAGCAGACTGAATATATGAAACCCGTTCAGGACAGAGTGTTCAAAGCAATCGAATTCGTTGCTAAAGACGGAGGGTTTGATTATGTTTTTGACAGGAACAGTGACATTATGCTGCTGTATGTAAATGAGAATTATGATCTTACGGCAAAAGTGATCAAACAAATAGAAGGAAAATAATGAAGTTAAGGGATATAGCACTACTGTTAAACGGTAAGACCGACGGCGATGATGATAAGGAAATCTCCGGTGTTGGAAAAATAGAAACCGCTGCAGAGAATGAGATCACCTTTATTTCAAATCCCCTATATCTGAAATTTTTCAAAACCACAAAAGCAGGTGCTGTAATAGTTTCAGAAGATTTTGATATAAGTGATACAAGAAATGACATTGCTCTTGTCAGGGTTGCTGATCCTTACCAGTCTTTTCTTAAACTGCTTCATAAGTTCGAAGACTCAAAAACAATTTCTCATACAGGAATTTCTGAATTCAGCATTGTCGGAAAAGATTCTGTAATAGGGGAAAATGTGTTTATTGGAAATTTCGTTTCGATAGGGAGAAACTGTAAAATCGGAGCTGATACAAAGATATTTTCGAACTGCTCAATTGAAAATAATACAGAAATAGGAAATAACTGTATAATTTATTCCAATGTATCATTGTATAAAGATACATTGATCGGAAATAATGTAATTATTCATTCAGGTACGGTCATAGGTTCGGACGGATTTGGATTTGCAAAACAGGATGACGGTTCTTACAATAAAATTCCACAAACCGGCAGAGTTGTTATTGAAGATGATGTGGAGATTGGGTCAAATTGCAGCATTGACAGAGCTACATTGGGAGATACGAAATTATGCAGAGGAGTAAAGCTGGACAATATGATACAGATTGCGCATAATGTAATAATTGATGAGAATACGGTAATAGCATCACAGGTAGGAATAGCAGGGTCCGCAAAAATAGGAAAGAGATGCATGATAGGCGGCCAATCAGGCATAGTAGGTCATATCACAATCTGTGATGATGTAATGATAGGTGCAGCAGTAGGAGTACCAAAATCTATAGATAAACCGGGTTTATATACCGGTTACAGGGCAAGACCTATGAAAGAGACATTAAGAATGGAAGTTGGGATGCAGAACCTCAGGAAACTCGAAGACCGTTTAAAAGAACTGGAAAAAAAATTATCCAAATAAAATAATTTTATTATGTTAGCAAAACAGCAGACCATTAAAACAGAAGTAACT
>DAIPYG010000030.1:9802-10250 GCA_036782875.1 Bacteroidota bacterium
ACGGAGTGAAATTCAAAAGAATTGACATGCCTAATTCTCCAGAGATTCCTGCTGATATAGATCACGTAATTGATATATCCCGTGGGACTACAATTGCGCTGGACGGCGCTGAAGTTCATACAGTAGAGCATGTTCTTGCAAGCATTATGGGTTGTGAAATAGATAACATAATAGTAGAGCTTGATTCGAACGAACCTCCGATCATGGACGGAAGCGCAAAAGATTATGTAGAGACTTTAAAGAAAGCGGGAATAATTGCACAGGAAGCAAAGAGGGATTATCTTGTGATTGAAGATACCGTGCATTATCAGGATGAAAAAAATAATGTTGACATTGTAGCCCTTCCGCTTAAAGACGATTTCAGAATATCAGTTATGATAGATTACAATAATCCGGCGCTCGGTGTCCAGCACACAGGATTATTCAATCTTGAAAATGAATTTGAAAA
>DAIPYG010000030.1:10260-13917 GCA_036782875.1 Bacteroidota bacterium
AAAGAGTTTGCTCCTTCCCGTACATTTTGTTTTTTAAGTGAAGTGGAATATTTAAGAGAACAGGGTCTTATAAAAGGCGGTGATCTGAATAATGCAATAGTAATAGTGGATAAAGATGCATCGGAAGAAGAACTTTCGAACATAGAAAAAAAATTGGGCATAGAGGAGAGTATTATTCTGGGTTCAAATGGAATCATAAATAATAAAACACTCAGATTTAAAAATGAACCGGCAAGACATAAACTCCTGGACCTGATTGGCGATCTGGCTTTGATCGGAGCACCGATAAAAGGTCAGATCTTAGCAGCCAGACCGGGTCATAAGTCTAATGTAGAATTTACTAAGATGCTCAGAAAGCTATATCTTCAGAAGAAGATTGAAAAGCAATTTCAGGTAATGAAATCAAAAGATTGTGTATTCGATATTGAAGCAATTCTGGAAATAATGCCTCACAGATATCCTTTTCTACTTGTAGACAGAATAATAGAAATGGAAGGTAATAAGCGGATAGTAGGTATAAAGAACGTCACATATAATGAACCATTTTTTAACGGACATTTCCCTAACAGGAGAGTGATGCCGGGCGTTCTGATCGTTGAAGCAATGGCTCAGTGCGGATTTATTTTATTACTGAATGCACTGGATGATCCTCAGTCAAAGATGGCATATTTTGCATCCATAGAGAAAGTAAAATTCAGAAAACCTGTTACACCCGGTGATCAGCTGGTTTTCGAAATGTTTCTTCTGTCATACAAAAGAGGCATTTGCAAAATAGCCGGAAAAGCATATAAGAACTATATCGGAGGCGAACTCGCCTGCGAAGGAGAATTTATGGCTGCGATCATTGATAAATAATTCATTAAAAATTACAAGTAACTGAAATTGCTGATTGTTTAGAATCCAATCACAACCTTCATCATTCCATTTTACTATTAACTATTAACTGTTTTCACTCAACGCTTCTATTCCCGGTAATTTTTTCCCTTCAAGGAATTCCAGGGATGCGCCTCCGCCGGTAGAAACATGAGTAACTTTATCTTCCAGACCGGCTTTAGCAATTGCGCTTGCTGAATCACCGCCGCCGACAATAGTAACCGCGCCTTTTTGAGTAGCTTCGGCAAGAGCTTTGGCAATTTCAATTGTTCCTGTAGCGAAAATATCAACTTCAAAAACACCCATTGGCCCGTTCCATATAACAGTATTAGAACGAAGGATTTCTTCCCTGTATTTATGAATTGTCTTCGGTCCGATATCTACTCCTATCCAGTCATTGAAATCTGAAGTAATTCTGTCAGAAAACATTTCTTTAGTATGCGCATCTTTATCAAATTTATCAGCCATCAGAACATCTTCAGGAAGTTCAAATTTTGTTTTTGAGGTCTTTACCTTTTCCAGTATTTCCTTTGCCAGCGAAACCTTATCTTCCTCAAGGATAGATTTACCGATATTATAACCAAGAGCTTTATAAAATGTAAACATCATACCTCCGCCTATCAGAATTGTATCTGCAATATTAAGAAGATTATCAAGCACATCTATCTTGCCTGAAATTTTAGAACCTCCGAGTATAGCGCATAGCGGTCTTTTGGGATCTGCAATGGCGCTGCTGAGATATTTAAGTTCTTTTTCCATAAGGAAACCTGCAGCACAGGTCTTAATGAATTTTGTCACTCCTTCGGTGGAAGCATGCGCTCTGTGAGCAGTACCGAATGCATCATTAACATAAATGTCTCCGTATTTGGAAAGTTTCTCTGCAAAAACCGGGTCATTATTTTCTTCCTCTTTATAGAAACGGAGATTTTCAAGAAGTAATACATCACCTTCTTTCATTTCATTTGTAACATTTAAATTATCTGCACCTATACAGTCATCCGAAAACAGAACCGGTTTATTAAGCACATTGGACAGAAATTCAGCTACTACTGATAATGAATACTTAGAATTCTTTTCACCTTTTGGTCTGCCGAGATGACTCATCAGAATACATTTCCCGCCGTTTGAGGTAATTGCTTTTATGGTTGGTAATGATTCCATTATTCTTTTATCATCTGTGATAACTCCTTCGGCATCAAGAGGCACATTAAAATCTACCCTGACTAATACTCTTTGACCTTTTATTTTATTTTCATCTATTAATCTTTGTAAAGATAATTTTGACATATTTTTTTGTATTTAATTTAGATTGTAAAATACATTTTTAGAAAAATATTTTATATAAATAAAAAACCCCCTGATTTAAAAAACCAGGGGGTTTAAAAAAATAACTGATGATCTTATTTGATCAGAAGCATTTTCTTTGTATCAGTAAAGTTGTTTGTTTCTAATCTGTAGAAGTATGCACCACTTGGAAGATTTGCTGCATTAAATCCGACTACATAGCTTCCTGCGGTCTTTGTTTCATTAATAAGTGAAGCAACTTCCATTCCTGCCATATTATAAACTTTTAAAGTTACAAATCCTGATGAAGGAATTGTAAAGTTAATGTTTGTGGTTGGATTGAAAGGATTCGGGAAGTTTTGTTTCAGTAAATAAGATTCAGGAATTTCGCTGGAATAAGAAGTAATTCCAACAGTTGTTCCTAATCTTACTATTGTTCCGGTACCGACAGCCCATCCTGTAGGACATCCGCCTGTTCCGCTGATGATATCTATATCATTGAATGCTGCACCTGTTACGGTATAAGCTGTTGTCCATGTTCCGCCCTGATTTGTTGTGCGGTAAACATCTGTTCCGGTTCTGATTGCCCAGTAGTCAGTTCCAATTCCTGAAATTCCGTCTAAGCTTCCTGAAGCTCCCGG
Organism: Bacteroidota bacterium; assembly: GCA_036782875.1. Taxonomy (GTDB): domain Bacteria; phylum Bacteroidota; class Ignavibacteria; order Tepidaquicellales; family Tepidaquicellaceae; genus JAGPCH01. The sequence continues at coordinate 13,059 of DAIPYG010000030.1, forward strand.
AATAGTTGTGGCAGTCCATGTTGTTCCACCGTCAACAGTTTTTAGCATTGCTGTACCGCCTGTTAGTCCATTATTTGCATCATTAAAATGAACAGCAAATGTACTGGCTGAACCTGTAGTAACACCGCTTGTCCATGTTACTCCTAAGTCAGTTGAATGGTATACTTTTGTTGCACTTGTGCCGAACCATATATTGGAACCTGTAATGTAAAATGAATTATTCCATCCTGCTTCTGAGCCAACCTGTGTAGGTTCTGTTGCCATTCTGTTCCAGGTATTTCCACCGTCTGTAGTTTTTACGATTGTCCATTTCCCGCCAACCGGATCACCTTCTCCGTAACCTTCTGTTGCTGAAATCATTTGGAGTCCATTAATAAAACCACCGGCCAGTGTATAAACCTGTGTCCAGGTTGTTCCGCCGTTTGAGGTTTTGTAAATGAATGTTGCTCCAGGTGAAGTTGTGCAGATAGCATCGTTTGCACTCCATGCATAGATATTATAAATATCGCCTGTAATTACACCGGGATTTGGATTTCCATTTTCCCAGGTAACTCCGCCATTGGTAGTTTTTCTTACAACAGCTCCAACACCACCGGCCCAGCCGATAAGATTTGAAACTGTTTTCACACTATGGATTAAAGCTGTTGTACCGGATGTTTGTGTTGACCATGTGTAGTCACAAGGTGTAGGAGCGCCACCAGCTGAAACATTAAGCGCGTCAATTCCTGCAAAATCACTGTTTACACCACTAGGTCCGCCGTTTACAACATTATATCTAATGGCAAATCTTGCATTAGCACCTGCGGTAGGAGCTAAATATGTTTTCTTAACCCATGGACCGTTAGGTGCCATATATCTT